>JANNST010000001.1:0-20258 GCA_031402865.1 Chloracidobacterium sp.
AATCACGGCAAAGTCCGATTTCGGGGCGGACGGCTTCTCTTCAATCTGAAGAACCTTGTTTCCGTCGATCTCGGGCACACCGAAACGCTGCGGGTCGGGCACTTTTTTCAAAAGGATTTTCGCTCCCTTGCCCTGTTGTTCATACTCCTTAACCGCAGTTCGGACATTGCCTTCGATGATATTGTCGCCGAGCACGACACAGATCGGTTCCTCGTCCGCAAAATGTTCTACGAGCGAAAGAGCGTCCGCGATACCGCCTTCGCCCTCCTGATATGTATAATTCAGGTGCTTTAGCCCGAAGTCCTTGCCGTTTCCAAGCAATCGCAGAAAATCGCCGGCCGAATTACCGCCGGTGACGATCATAATATCTTCGATCCCCGCGTTTATCAGCGTTCTGATCGGATAATAGATCATCGGCTGGTCGTGTACCGGAAGAAGATGTTTGTTCGTGATCTTTGTCAGCGGATGAAGCCTCGATCCCAATCCGCCCGCTAGTATTACGCCTTTCATTTCTTAGTTTTCGTTCCCACCGCCGTCCAGAATGATCTTTCGCTAAAAACGATGTTCCGAAGGCCTGCCCTTTCCATCAGTTCCCGGACCTCATCCTTCGTAAATCGTTTCTCGATCCGAGTTCCAAAGCGGTCGAGAGCGTCGGTTCGCATTGTATAGAAGCTGTTATTCCGGTATTGCGACAAAGGTAAACCTTCCACATTCAAACCCAGCTTTTCAAGTAATAATGCAGTCCTTGCGAGAGGATAATAGACAGTCGCGGCAAAAACCTGACTGAACCAATACCTAAGCGAATGTGGCATCCGGCTTACAAACCTGCGGACAATGTCGCTCGCCTTCCAGATTGCACGAAACCATGCCGGTCGATTTTCGAACCGATAATAAAGGTATAGCAGAAACGGACTGCCCTCTTTCAGCTTGGCCACACATGCTCTCAATCCCGCCTCGGTGTCAGAAACATGATGCAACACCCCGAGGCTATAGCCAAAATCACAGCTTCCGTCGGCAAGCGGTATATTTTCAACGCCCGCCCGGTGAAACTCGCAGTTGTCAAAAACCGATAGATTCCTTTTCGCGACATCGATGGCCTCGCTCGGATCAATCAGATGCAAATGGCCTACGCGCGGAGCAACAAGCCTTGCCCAACGCCCTGAGCCGCATCCGAGATCGAACCCAACGGCATTTTCAGGCAGAGTGTCCCAAGGAAAAATGTCGAAATAGTTATCGAACATTCTCTTCAGTTCAGGCCCGTCGAGAACCGATTGGTCAAATCTCGACCACTCGTCTCCAAAACCGGCGACGACGTTTTTATCAAGGTTCTCAGTCATTTAGTCGATAAATCTCTGAAACCAAAGCTCGAGCATCAGCAGCGTCCATAACTGAAATGAATGGTCCCGTTCGGCATTCGTATGCTCATTTACATACTTTGCAAGCATTTCCGGTTTTACTATGCCTCGCTTCATCGATCGCTCCGACAATAGAACGCTCCTGACAAAATCCTTCATGTCCCCGCGAAACCATTTGCCGATAGGAACGCCAAAGCCCATTTTCCGCCGATAGACAACCTCTTTTGGAACGAGCCGGGCGGCAACCTTCTTGAGCAGCGATTTTGTCTGGAACCGCCGCATTTTCAAATCTTCCGGCAGCGAGGCGGCAAATTCGATCAGCTTATGATCGAGAAACGGCGATCGTGCCTCAAGCGAATTCGCCATCGAGGCGATATCGACCTTAACAAGCAGGTCGTTCGGCAAGTACGTCATCTGGTCGGTAAGCAAGGCCGCATCCAAAATCCCCGAACCATTAGCTTTCCCGAACCATCGGTCCATATTTTCCGACGCATTATGGGCCGAAACTGAAGCCGCAAAATCATCGGTGTATAAATCGCTTTTCATTTCGCGGCTGAATGTTGAATTCCATCGGAAGTAGCGCTCTGTCTTTGGCAGCGTCGCCGCTTGAAGAAATCGCTTTGCATCCCGAAACCGGCTGCGTTTCAATTCTGAGGTCGGCAGGAAGTTGACGGGATTCTCAATAAAAAACTTCCGCAGCGTTTTTGGCATCCGATTGTACGCCTCGGCCATCTGCATAGCCGCGTAACGCTCATAGCCTGCAAAGCTTTCATCGCCTCCGTCACCGTTCAACGCAACCGTCACGTGTTTGCGGGTTTCTTTTGACACATAGTATGTCGGTATCGCGCTTGAGTCTGCGTAAGGTTCACCGTAGTGTTCAACGAGCGTTGGGATAACTTCCATAGCATTCGGGCGCACTACAAATTCGTTATACTCGGCCCCGACATGTTCCGCTACGCGTTTTGCATATTTAAGCTCGCTAAAGTCCTGCTCCTCAAATCCTATAGAAAATGTCTTGACGGGCTGTGAGCTCTCCTGGGCCATCAACGCCACGATGGTAGACGAATCGACCCCGCCGGAAAGAAATGCACCGAGCGGCACCTCAGAGATCATGCGGAGCTTTGTCGATTCCCGGAGAATACGCGTCGTCTCTTCGATCGCATCTTCCTCGGAGATCTTTATCTTATGTGAAAAGTCCGGCTGCCAGTAGCGTTTCGTTTCGATCTCACCGTTCTTCCATCGAAGCCAATGTCCCGGTTCAAGCTTACGGATTTGCTTGAATGCGGTCTGCGGGGCCGGAATGCATAAAGACGACATATAGCTGTCAATCGCTTCCAGATCAACCTCGCGGGAAATATCGGGATGCTGCAAAAGTGCCTGAAACTCCGAACCGAATATTAGATCGCCGTTGTTCTGATGGGAATAAAGGATTGGCTTTTTACCGACGCGGTCGCGGGCGAGAAATAACGAATTGTCTACCGTGTCCCAGATAGCTAACGCGAACATTCCCCGCAGATGTCCCAGGCAATCCGCGCCATATTCGTCATAAAGATGAACGATCGCCTCAGTGTCGGAGTTTGTATAGAAACGATGCCCTCGTTTTTCCAGGTCTTTTCGCAAGTCCTGGTAATTATAGATTTCGCCGTTGAATACGATCCATTTCGTTTTATCGGAATTGTGAATAGGCTGCTGGCCGCTAGCCAGGTCAATAATGGCGAGCCTGCGCATTCCGAGCGCAACGCCATCGTTGACGTAAAAGCCGTCATCGTCCGGGCCGCGATGAGCGATCGCCCCGTTCATTCTCTCTAGAATGGAACGGTCCACGCTGCTCGAAATTTTGCTAACGAATCCAACGATTCCGCACATGTCTTCTATACACCTATGTTGTTTCGAAGCCTCTTCTCCAGCATCTTTTGCTTTTCGAACCGAACGATCTGTTTATTCTCCTTCCCTTCCTTAAACAACGCCCACCCGACCGCAATAAAAATAAAAAGAAACACCTGAATCTGCGTCCGGTGCCGATAGGCCGTTCCGACATTTCCTTGGAAGACGGAATATGCCAACGTCAGCATCAGGCTGAATATCAATACTGGAACGGAGCTCCGCAGACGGTGTTTAATTGCGTACCACAGCCCGGCTATCATGAGTGGTATCATCGCCCACCAAAGTAATACCTCGGGCAGCGTGATGGCCTGACGGAAATTCGTTACCTCCCACGGAAACGGAGCAAACATAAGATATGTGAACCCGATCGGCAGGGCGCTAATTGCACCTTCCGTTGTTGAAACATCGATATCCTCTCCGAAGCCCGATTCCGCCGACTGCGCCAAGTCCTGTCGGCTGCTTTGGAGCTGCTCGAGATTTCCGAATCTTTCAAAGTCAACAGTTGCGTTTCTGATCACGCCAAGATACGTCAACCCCAATCCCATTAACATTAGAACGATCGATCGGCGAACAATCGATTGGACAGAGCTCGTTAATCCAATAATAAAACTACCGGCTACGGCAACCGCGACCATGTAAAATATATAGAACCTGAGCGAGAAGATTCCGAACATCGAAAAGATCAAAAGAAGTACAGCGGCATAATTGAACTTTTCCTGAAGTTGAAGAACCATGGTCATCGCCAGCACAAGCAGGAAAATTATCAACCCGTCTTTCATGAGCTGCGACGACCAAATAACAAAGGATGGGAAGAACGCTATCGCAACTGCGGCCATTTTCGCGACACCCTTATTGTTGAACATTTTTACCGAGCAGAAATAGACCATCGGTGCCGTGGCAGCCCCGAAGACGGCGCAGAAGGATTGAGCCGCAAAAATATTCCTTCCCAAAACATAGTAAAGAACTCCGACCAGGTAATTCATACCCCAGCCGGGACCGGCAGTTGACCACGCCCTTTGCGCCGCCAGATCGTCTGAGGCTATTTGTCCGGTCCAATATTCGACAAGCCGCCAACCATTAGTGTCATATGTAGTGGCATCACCGCCGAAAAACCCGCGCAGCTCGAAAACGTGTATGAAAATACCGAATGCAAGTCTTACCAAAAGTGCTCCGAGAAAAATCGTGGTAAGAAACTCTCTTTCGGCCGTGAAACTTCGAAAAATCAGAAGAGCAACCGCCGAAAAAGCTAAGACGACCAGAATGGACGCCGCGCCCTCGGGAAAGGCCACCGTTACCATCCCCAAGATAACAACGATCAAACAAGCTGCAATGAAAAACCTGTCGCGCATCATTCAGATATCGTCCGGCAGGTCGTTTCTAGTTTTCCGTTCCGTTAGAAACATACCGTCCTCGTCCAATTCCTTGACTTCCTTGGCCGGCACGCCGGCGATTAATCGATTTTCGTTCTCAAAACTCTTCGTTATGACCGAACCAATACCGACGATGCATTTCGCCGGAATACTTCCGCCAGGAGCGATCCGGATCTCTGACCCGATATAGCTGTAATCGCCTATAGTTACAGGCTCAGTCTTCTGCCGGTTGTGGGTCCATACTGACGAATTTCGTCCACCGAGAATGACGCGTTTCCCAAATTCGACCCGATCGGTAAAATCGATCTTGTGCGAAGCCGCCAGAAGACTTCCATCCCCAAGAATAAACCGCGGATCGGCGTTACTCACAATATCCGGCTCCGGGATCGAATTGATCTCATTTAGCCTTAAAATGTCACAATACCTGCCGATGCGAATTTCGTCGCCGCCCCGGAAAATATTGAGAACGCCAATCCTCGTGTGTTCTCCAACACTTAGCTTATCGATACGCGTGAAAATATTAAAATGCCCTATGGACACTTCGTCGCCGATCTCGCATACGTTTGCGTCGAGTATGCTGAATCCGATACGCACCCTTTTTCCGATCTTGTAGCCAAAAAATACGCGATAGCAAAGACAGGCCAAAGGCGATGGCATGACCCCAATTGCTGTAAGTATCGCTAGTTTTAGTTTTCCGGCCATGCTCGTACAAAATGCCCGTTTTCTACGAACAAATAGCGAACCGCTCGTTCATCCTGCGCCGACGCCAAGAAGTTCAACGCACTCCGTTCAGAATTCGATTAAACATATATCCCCAAATAGTTGGATGGTAACGTAATTTCGAGCTCAAGCTGTTTCCTTCCGTTTTTACATCCAGTCTGCCTTCTAAAAACCTTTTCACAACATCGATCAAGATCGGGATTCCGTATGCGGTGTGCAAATACGGATACGTCGCGAAATTATCCGTTTCGGTGATCTGAAAAAAAACCTGCTCGATAATATTTCCCGTATCGATACCCTTATCGACAAAATGAACAGTCGTTCCTACCAACTGCGGCTTGTTCTCGACCAATGCCCAATAGCCGCCATGGACCCCGCGATATAACGGTGTTATTCCGGCGTGCGTATTGATGAATACCGAGTCAACACAATCAAGCGTTTCCTGGCTGATTATTCGCGTGCCGTTTACGATGACGACGTCAGGCTGCAAATTTCGCAGAACTGTCCGCGTCACCTCGGAATTTACGGAATCAACGTTCGAGATCTTGATTTCGGGCCAGCCGCCGCTTAGATTATGGAGAGTCTCGATCTCCTCGATCCTTTTACGTCCTGTTCGGTAAAGCAGAGGCATAATCGCCGCAACAAAGGCAATTTGTCCTGCAACACGCGGAACACCTATCTTTCGCGCACGCCGCTTCGCCATTTGCCAGCGTGTGACCGGCTGCTCCATGACAACCTCTATCGGACCAAATTCTTTCGTTAAAGCATTCGCTATCGCTCGCGTGGAATGACCGTCGGAGCATAACAATACAATGGTCTTCCCCTGTATCATAAGCTCGACGACCGATCCAATTCCGCGGCCTGCCCTGCAGCGTCGGCCATAGAAAGCGATTGCATACCATATTCCCTGTGAAGCTCGCGAAAGCGTTCGAAAACCCGTCTAAGAAGCTGCAAATTCTCGTCGGTTTTGACGCCGAAATTGTGCGGATGCCACCATAAATGAAAGATCTGGTGATGTTTAGCCGCATGCTCCAGCCCTTTTTCGATCCGCCGAAACTGTAGATTCCCTAAAATTCCCGCCGCCTTTGAAACGGGACGCAGGAACACGCTTGCCGGCACGTCGGCGATCCGGCCCTTCCAAACGTCCTTCCAGTCGTACGTATTCGGCCCTGAAACATTAACGAATGTATCCGCCAATCTGCCCGCCCGGTAGAATGGCTTTGCCGGCGATCCATCCTTAAACCGGTACATTCGCGCCTTCTGGTTTCCCCGATAGCAAACGATACCGCGATCGATCAAGACTTTGTCGTATTCGGGATTGTGCTGGTTCCGTGGGAAAACGATTGACTTGAAGCTGATCGATCTCTCCTCAGCCGCCTTGATCGCGCTGTCGATGTCAGCAGCAAAGGCTTCTTCGGTTTGGCCCGGTTCAAGGCAGTAATAGTGCGAAAATGTGTGTGTTGCTACTTCCTGCTTCGGCGTTCGCTTGATCAGATCAATAAGTTGCGGCGCCCGAAGCATCGGAATCTCGTCTACCTGTCGGCGTGAATCCGAATAAGGCGACAATGCCTTATTCACGTAGTCCGGCAGAACGCTCGGCTTTAGCCTTTCGAGATCTTCGTTCGACTCGGCAAACAAGAATCCGACCGTCGCCCACGTAGCCGCTATTCCATACTCTTCGAACAAATCTAGCAATGCCCGGATCGCGGAAGGCTCGCCCTTCAAATTCTCCCAATACGATTCGTTCGCCGGCAAAACATCCCGCACACCCCAGTAGAGTTCTAGATCCAATGAGATCACTAATGCACCGAAATTTGGTTGTGAGGTCATACATTATCTCCTACGCTTTGGCGAAAAACCTCCGATAACTTGTCGGCTTGTTTCGCAAGAGTGTAGGTTGCCAAAGAATATCTGCGGCCGGCTTTGCCCATCGCTTTTCGCAATTTCGCGTTCAAAAGCAGCCTCTCGATTGAATTATACCAATCTTCTTCGCTTACAGCATTGAAATGAGTCTTTCCGGGTTCTCCCATTTCGCTACAAACACCAACCGGACTCATCACGAAGGGCACGCCGACTGCCATATATTGAATCGCCTTAAATCCCGATTTAGCCAGGATCCAGTCGGCTGTCATCGATGCCGTAGTCGTTATCGGGTACAAACCGATATCAATCGCCTGAAAATCGGCTACCTCGCGTTCCAACGACCAACTAAGGTTTTGAACTTCAACACCGTCAATTTCGATTTCATTCGTACCCGCTCCAACAATTCTCAGAATAAATGGATATTTCTGTGCCAACCGCTGTAGAACCGGGAGAAACGACCTTAAAACCTCAAACGTAGAATGTGTTCCGATCCAGCCGATGACAGGAATTTTGTTATCCGTCTCTACCGGGCAAAACAGTTCCGTGTCCACAACCGTGGGAATCACTACCGCTTTCGTACCTATTGATTCAACGTGATCCGCAATAAACCGGTTTCCACACACAACTGCGTCGGCACGTTTGATCAAGTTATCGGTCTTGCCGAAAAATTTGAGCAGGCTTCCGGCACGACCGTAACTCGGGCTGACATACGGAAGATAAGTCGCGTCGTCAAGATCAAGAACGAGCGGAACATTTCCGATCTTCTGATATGTCCATTCAAATATTCCCGGCCCGAAAAACATCGCTTCGCGTTGGACGAAGATCAGATCATACTTTCGAACGTCGGGAATGTCCGTGATCCTTCGCGCGAGCGGCCCGATCATTCCAAGAGCCTTCCGGACCACACCGCTGTCCGTGTAAAGATCGCGAAACTGCCGGCTGTCGAGAAATGGCCCTATAGTCAGCTCAATCCCGCGTTCCCGCAGTGGCCCGACAAACTGGGCCATCCGGAACCTCGTCGCCGCCGCCTCAATGGGATATGAACACAAACCTAGAACACGCATTATTGATAACTATTTCTTGACCGCCCATGTTTCTATATATGTCCCCATCTCGCCAAAATTACTAGCTTTTGTGATGATCTTTGCTGCAATCTTTTCAACGATTCCTATAAGCCCGCCATGCGATGAAACCATACTGGTTCCACCGTAAACCGTCCAAACTTTCGGTTCTAGGCCGTGTTTTGCCAGAAGAGTCTTTAGAGATTTAGGACCAAAGCCCGATACGTGGAATGGCGAAAATGTGGGTGCCAGGTTTACGCACCAATCCCTTCCCCGGAGCTTGTTGTAGGCATTTCCGGCCTTGAAAAATAGTCCTTTTTCATTCGGAACGTCCAAATAAAGCAGTCCCCCAACCTTTAATATTCTGGAAATCTTATCCATCACTTCATTCGGGTTGTAAAGATGTTCCAAAACTGCCGCTAATATGACAACATCATATCCATCTTCAGGAATATCGGCGTCCTCGATCGGCTGACGCCAAATCTTTGCTCCGACACTTTTTTCTGCATGGTCGGCAAACGATTCCGACGGCTCAACCCCCTCCGCGTGCCAACCATGCAGCTTTGCAGCGACAAGAGTTTCACCGCGGCCGACACCCACATCTAGTAGGCGTCCCTTGCGGCCAAGAAGACGCTCGGCGTCCGCTATAAGCCTTTCGGCGATCTCCCTTTTTTGATTTTCCTCATGGGTCTGAAAATACTCATCAGCATCGACCTCATAATGCTGGCCGATACCGCCGGCCGGAAAAGGCATTGGATTCGGAAACACGAATTCGCACTTTCCACACGCCCATATCTCTGCTTCGACGCCGAGGTTCTCGCGATGCGACGCTCCGCCTCGTTTGCCGACGTATCTGGTTGGAGCCACGTCACAAATCGGACAATTCTGCGTTGTCCAAAAATAACCGTCGTGAGCCTTTTTTACTGGCCCGTCATTTTCTAGCATACTTTTCATATTACCGTGGCGGTGACAACCGGCCATAAATGCCTCCGTAACGTGCTCCGCCAATATCTACAAGGTCAAATTTTCGTTCGGCGACCTCGCGGCATTTTTTCGCAAATGCGTCACCTTGCAAATCCAAAGCAGCCAATTTACTAAGCGCGTCCTCGTAATCCCGAGTTGAACATTGATCGATCAAAACCCCGATCCCGTTCTCTTCGATCAGGCTATCGACATCGCCGACGCCGCGATTGGCTATGACCGGCAGCCCGCACGCCAAATACTCTGGTATCTTCGTGGGAGAACGCGACTGTGTTGCGTAGCCGGCTTTGACGAATGACAAACCGGCATCGGCAGCACACAAGAATCCTGGAATTTCGGCCGGCGAAACTCTTGCGACAAAATAGTCAATATCGGCAAAACCGCGTTTGTGCAGCAGCGGGATAATCACCTTCGGATCGCTCTGGGTTAGAAAAAGGGCAAAAGTGCTCGGATCGCGCTTCCGCGCCGTCTGCAAAAAATCTGCGATCTGTTCCGTCAAGTATAACCCGCCCAAAGCACCCGCGTGTACGAATATACGCCGTTTGTCAGCACCTAGCCGCTTTCGAAAACGCTTTCGCAACTCATCGCGATCGACCAAAAAACGCTTCTCGAAGTCTACACAGCACGGTATCACCTCGACCGGCCGACCCTTTTTATCCATGCCGGATGTAACCGACCCCAGAAACAATATCTCCCTCGCCTTCTCGGTCAGGACGACAAACCCGTCCGCTTCCTTCATCAGCCATTTTTCAATTCTCTTGACCGACCGGTATAGCATCCCGCCCTCCGGCCAAATTCCGGCATCGGTATATTCTTCCGGAAAAAACCCGCGTATATCAAAAAGCAGCTTAGGTTTCCGCCGAGAAAACCTTCGAGCGATCGCCCCCATCAGCGTCGGCACATGCACGCGGCCGTGAAGAATATCGATCTTTTTTTCTCGGATAACACTTCGTATATGCCACGCTCCGCGAAAAATATCGTAAACCGTCGCAAGGGCGGAGGGTCGTTTGTGATAAGGAAGGCAATGCCATTCTATACCTGTTTCACCCATACTCTTATGCTCCGCGACGATCTGCGTTGTACTCCATTCATCCTTAAGATCAGGTTCAAAAGTAAGCAGCGTTATCTCATAACCGCTTTTCAAAAGTTCGCGCAAATACGGCAGCACCTGTGTCTGGACAAGCGGCTGTCTCAGTCCGAAATAACATATATAAAGAGCTTTCGCCATTTTCCTAAAGCTCCCCTCCGTTCGAAGGAGGGACGGATGCCGCTTCGGCGGATGGCGTGGTTCGCCACATCGCCTGCACCCAGCCAACGAAAGTCGCCATGTCGATTACTACTACTAGAAACACCACGCCAAGAACCACCATCGGATTGATCAGCTGCGCAAGCCCATATTCGTACCGGTGCAGCAAAATCCGCTTGGCCGTCCGCGCAAACAGCCACAAGGGGATTGCCAGAAGCCACAACCAGCTATGAAAACCCGCCAACAACAAAAATGGCGCCAGCAGCAAATATTGCTTTAGTACGCCGTAATGCCAACCCCATTGCCGACCGGCCCAGACATTGTGTTTCGAATAAAGCACAAACTTCTCAAACGTGCTCGCAAGATCGGGACGGAGCGACCAGTAAACCATCGCATTGGGTGCGATCTCTGCTCGAAAACCCATTTCTTCGGCCTTCTCCATAAACATAAGGTCCTCGGCCGCACGCAAATCGGGAAAACCGCCGACTGCCTCCCAAACTTTTTTGTGGATTAGACTCGAAGCTATAAATTTGCCGCGAATCCCGCCGCCACGTTGAGGTGGAACATAGGCGAACGCAGCACATTTTTGAAAAAGGCTGCCTGCGTCTCCGCGTCTCCGCGTATCTGCATTAAAATTCTCCCCTGAATCTGGCGAGTAATTGCCGTAAACGATATCGGCGCCGTCCGAAGCATTCACTAACTCCTCAAGCCAGTTTTCGTTAAGCCTGATACCGGCGTCTGTCAGCGCGATCCATTCGTTCCGTGCGGCTTCGATCCCAAGATTCCGTCCTTTTCCCGGAGTAGCTCCGCCGGTCTTAACCAGCTTCAGCCTCGCGTTCCCAACGGCTAGCCCCTCAACTATTTCGATCGTCGAGTCAGTCGATCCCCCGTCTACCAGGACAACTTCGTCCGGTTGCAAAGTTTGTCGGCCGATACTTTCGATTAAAACTTCGATGCTGTCCGCTTCATTACGAATCGGGATGACCAGCGAGACTTTCAGGCTCTGCATTTTAAATTCGACACGCCGTTTTCGGCACCTGCGAAATATGTTCTTCGATCGCCAAGCGGAGTTCTTCGATCCCGACTATGGTCGTGCCGACCTTTTCGACCGCGATTCCCGCACCTATATTCGCGAACGAGATCGCAGAATGCATGCTCGCCTTCGCTCCGAGGGCCGCCGCAAGCAATGCCACCACCGTATCGCCCGCTCCCGTCACATCGAATACCTGCCGAGCCATCGAGGGAAAATGAACGGGTTCCTCGCTTAAGCGAAACAGCTTCATTCCATGCTCACCGAGCGTTATCAGAAGGGATTCGATCGAAGTTTCCGTCAAGATCTTTTGCGCCGCCTCTTCGGCTTTGTCCTCGCCTCCCTTTTCTATCCCTGCCGCGTGCAAAGCCTCGGCGAGATTCGGTGTCAGAAGCGTCGCGTCGTTGTACTTTGTAAAGTCCCTGCTTTTGGGATCAACCAGCACAATTTTCCCATGCTTCTTCGCTTCGGAAATCACCGACGCAACTAAGCTCCGAGTCAAACATCCTTTCGCATAATCCGACAACACGACAGCGTCTACGATTGCGATTGCATCCCTGACACGGCCGAGAACCGCTCCTTCTTCGGCGTCGGTCAGCGTAGCATCGGTCTCGTCATCGATCCTGGCGATTTGCTGGTTGTGGACAAGCACGCGTGTTTTCGTGGTAGTCGGCCGCGTCTCCGATAAGACGAGAAATTCATCGGAAATACCTTGGTTTTGGAGCGTTTCCCGCAGAGACTTTCCGGCGTCGTCCGAACCTATTAGCCCGGTTAAAACGACATTTGCTCTGAGTCCCGCAATATTCGCGGCAACATTCGCCGCTCCGCCCGCGATGTTCGAAACTTTCTTGAGCGCGACAACCGGCACCGGGGCCTCCGGCGAAAGACGCGAGGCGCTTCCCCACCAGTAACGGTCAAGCATCACGTCGCCAACAACCAAAACTTTGGTGTGTGCAACGCGATCCAGGATTCCTGACAATTCGTTTGTACTATCCATTCCGCCCAAGTTTTCCGTTTTCCGCGGCTTTTTCAAATGCCGCTTCGTAATCCTTTATTTTTCTCGTAATTACGAGGTTTTCCGCAACGAAATCGTGTCCGTTTTTCGCGATCCGCTCTCGCAACTCCGTATTTTCAAAAAGCCGTCTGATCGCTTCCGCAAGGGCGGCGGCATTGGCCTTTGGCACTAAAAGGCCGTTCTCTCCATCGCGGATAATATCCGGGGCGCCGCTGACATCGGTAATCACGAGCGGCTTCGACATCCACAGTGCCTCGACCATCACCTGGCTAAAGGCTTCCTGCAGAGTCGACTGGACCACCACATCGACAGACGACATTATCGTCATCGCATCGGTCCGCCAACCGATAAGCTTAACATTTTCCTCGACGCCAAGCTCTCCGATCTGTTTTTCGATGTTCTCTCTTTCCGGCCCTTCGCCGACACACAGCACAAGCAGATTCGGTATCGTCTGCCGCAGTATCGCCGCGGCCTCGACCAAATATCGGTGCCCTTTTTCTTCATGCAGCCGCCCAAAGTTTCCGAGAACAAAGCGCCCATCCATTTCAAACTCCCGCCTTAAGGTCTCGATCTCACGCGCATCGGGAAGCTTGTATTTCTCCGGCACAAACCCGTAATGCACAACATCGATCTTGCTCGGGTCGATATTCTGACGTTCGGTCAAAATCTCGAATATCAGTCGCGACGGTACGATTATCCGGGCGGCGTGCCGATTTATGATCTGCTCCAGCTCTAAAAACATCTTCGCCTTCCGACCTTGAGGCAGGCGATAGATGGAATCCGAATAATGCCGCCCGATAACCAGCTTGGTCTTTGGATATAGCTTTGTTGCCAGCCATCCGATGACCGCCTGATCGTAATGATGCGCGTGCAGCAGATCGATCTTCCACTCACGCAAAATCCTCGAAAGCTTCCACGCTGTCGGCACAACACCGGCGCGCGAATTCCAGTCGATCAGCTTGTATTTTATTGGCTGACGATAATCAGGCGCGGCAATGCTATGCTCTTCCGACCGCACACACACCGACATCTCAAACCTCGCCGGGTCCGCGTAATGCACAAGCGTATCGATAAAATCGTATCGATTAATAACATTTGCGAATTCAAGGACATGGATCATTGCGTATTCAGAAACAGCTCGATTGATTCGGCCACATCCTCAATCGTAATATCTTCCATCTGTTTACAGGGTTCGGTTTCGCACGAATCCCATTTGCAAGCCTGCATGCACAGTTCATTTTCACCAAACAGCACGCTTGCGGTTCGGTATTGTTTCGCGTGTTCGGGCCGCCGCGAACGAAAAAGGCCGAGGATCGGTTTTCCCAACGCCCCGGCAATGTGAAACGGGCCGCTGTCAGTGGTAATTACCAGCTTCGACCCGTCGATCACCGCCAATAGCTCCGGCAACGTAAGCTGACCCGTCGAATCGATAACGGTTACTTCTTTCGAGATCTGAAAAACCGTTTCGCTCCCGCCAATCAGAACCGTTTGAAGATCGCGCTCTTCCAGTTTAGCCGCTAACGCCCCGACAGCCCGGACCTTCCACCACTGCCGCCGCGTACTGCCAAACGGATGCAGCACCGCGTAATCCCTGCTTTCGTCCAAACCCAACGCCGCCAGCTTCTCCCGCCCCTTTCGCCGTGCCTTATCATCAACGGATAATTCCGGCTCGGCTTGCCCAACCGAATACCCGAGACATCGCAGAGCGTTCAATCTCTCGTTCGAACCCCAGGCCCTTGGGCTTCCGATCTCGTAAGTATGCGTCAGGCAATTTTCGAGCGCCGTTCCTGCAACTCCGACACGCACCGAAATTCCGGCACGGGCCAAAAGGTGTGCAAACTGATCTCCCAGCAGAATAAATGCCGCATCGAACCCCTGCTCCGACAGCCAACTCTCCAGCTTCTTTATCTCGACTGACCTCCGCAGAGAAAACGGGTCCGCATTGCATTCGTAAAACTCATCGAAGAACGAACATGCTTGGATTAGCTCCCGGTTGTGCTTTTTTCCAAGCACCGCAATATGCGCATTCGGCCAAATTCTCCGTGCTTCAATAATCGCCGGAAGGCTCATCACCGAATCCCCGATCAATCCGGCGAGAACAAAAAGCAGTTTTCTTGGCTGATAAACACCCGGCTCTATCGCGATTTTCTCCGACGCCGACGCATAACGTTTCCCAATCAGCCGCTGCCTTGTCCTCAATTGAAGTGTATAAAGTTGGGATTTGAGATTCATTTCACGAGGGAACCGGGCCTATGCGGTCAACTTTCGCTTCTGGAACTGCGAGAATGTTTCCGTGCTGAAAAGTGACGGTCTCTATGGGTTCCAGCACCCCCTCTTTGGCGATGGCAAAGAACGAATACTTCGGTTTAACCAGCGTTGCCAGAAAATCCAATCCGCTTGATAACTCATGTCCGTAACCTTTGGTTGAGTTTATGTTTGCTTCGAAAAGAATTATCGCGGCATCCGCACGATTAAGCGTTTCGCGTCCCCCGATAAAACAATCGCGTTCCCCGCCTTCGATATCGCACTTGATAAAGTCGGGGCTGGCAATTGTTCCCGCGGCGACAAGGCTGTCAATTGTCGTCACCTGACACGAAGTTTTCAAAACCGCTCCGCCGTCACCATGTGTCCAGTCGCGTAAGCTCGCCATGGTGTCGTTCTCCGGCACAAAAAATTCAA
The DNA here is from genome assembly GCA_031402865.1 of Chloracidobacterium sp. Classification (GTDB taxonomy): domain Bacteria; phylum Acidobacteriota; class Blastocatellia; order Pyrinomonadales; family Pyrinomonadaceae; genus OLB17. The sequence continues at coordinate 15,205 of JANNST010000001.1, forward strand.
AGCAACCTTCGCTATCCGAAAGTCCGGCTTGAATAAGCTCAGCATTTGAAAGCAACGAGATTGTTTCCCCCAAACACCGCTGATGGGCGGGATTCGGTTCAAACGAAAAAACTTTCCCGCTTTCTCCCGCAAGGTTTGACAACCAAACCGTAAAAAGCCCCGCGTTTGCACCGATATCGTATGCGACGTCTCCGGGCCTGAGGCACCGCTTCATTACGATATGCTCTTCGGTCAAGATCTCTGCACTGCCGAGGAGAGAATAAATACCGCTATTTCTTAGATCGACGTAGAGAAAACCGCCGTTAACTTTCGTTCTATAAGATTGGAGCAACGTAAACCTTTCCGCCAAAATTCGCGTTAAGCGGGTGCCGCCTCGAAGCTTTCTGGTGAGAAGGAATCTCGGAATATATAGTAGTTTCTCGCCAACAACGTTCATCGTGGTGGAAGTATGCCAGTCTTATTTCGCTCTTTGTCTACGCAATCTTGCCGTTGCAGTTCTATCGAAGAAGTCGTCAGGTTCCGGGGCGTGATCGGCTTTTCTCAGGATTGCGGTCAACCATCTTCGGCGATTTTCGCGATCCCGCAAATAGCTCGTTTGCAGCGACTCGCATCCAGTTTTCGCGAGCAAAGCAGAAAAACTCTCCAGCGAAAACTCGTGCAAATGTTCATCCGATTCCCAATGGCCATTCGGCGTCGTGAGAATAAATTCACCGCGCGGTGCCACCCATTCAAATGCCCTCGTTATCGCGGCGAACGGATCGCGTAGATGTTCGATCACTTCCGACATTACGATGCGGTTAAACTGTCGCCCGGGTTCGAAGCTTTCTAACAGACCCTTTGCCGTTACAACGTTCGGCAAGCCCAATTCCTCCAGTTGCTTTAGCGACGGCTCGGAAACATCAAAGGCCGTCAAATGATCAACCCTAGGCGCCAGCAACCGCGTCATCCCGCCATTGCCACAGCCGATCTCAAGCAAACTGCCGTCCTTCACCTGCTCTAAAACCCATACGGCTCGCGGATGCTCGTAATGTGTTGTATCATCAAGAAACTCGCATCCGGTAACGCGATTATTATAAAAACCAGCGACCGATTCATCCGTACCCATTTCAAGCTCAGCCGCCGCGACCGGCATCCCAAGTCTCCACCGAATCGACTGTCCTACGCGTGTCAAAAGTCTGCTCATAGATAAAATTGTATCAACATTACTGTAGATCAAAAATTTGATGTTTCATGCCGTTTGCCATCTTTGAAAATCGTGAAACAGCGAGCAAACGATCCAATGCGTTGCCGCCGCCAATAAGGCAACCGTGTGATGGTTGTGAAAGCGTAACTACGGTTTTAATTCTGGATGCAAAAACTCGTCGGCTGCTTGTTTTGCCCCAAGGCACGTTGGAGCTCCGTAATCGTCCAAAATAACGATTCCGCCGCCGGCCATTCGCGGGTAACAAAATTCGAGTGCATCCCACACACTTTCATACAGGTCCACGTCAATGTGGGCGAACGAAAATTTTAGGGATTCATTCTTTTCCATGTCGGGAATCGTTTTACTAAAAAAGCCTACGTGCATTTCGAAATTATCGTCCAGTTTGGAAAGGCCATTTTTCACGCGCTCCGCCCCGGTATCTGCAAAGTCACCTTTCTGATGATAATTATCTTCAGGCGCTACATCCGGCATTCCCTCAAAGGAATCGCATACATGGAGTGTTTTTTCGCTGCTCAAATTTTGAAGAAGCACGCCAGCGCTTCCACCCTGAAATGTACCAAACTCGATCACGTCGCCGGGAACGTCTTTGGTCGCTCGGATGGCGGCAGTCAGCATCGCCAGACGCTGGTAATCCAAAAGTGTTTTCAACCCGGCGCCGATGGAGCGATGGAGTTCGCCTCTCAATCCCGGAAAGTTCAGCCAGACGGCAATGTCTTTAAATCTCTGTTTCATCAACTTTTGATGTCTGGCCTCGTTACCTTACAAAGTAAGCATTCAGCTTGTTCCTAAACCAGGTGATCTCGTCGCCCTCTAAAACCACTTTCCAAACGATCAAGGCATAAGCGATCATGCATATCAGATTAATGATTATGACGGCGGAGTTCAATTCGCGGAAATATAGGATAGCGGCAAGCGGAGGCACCATGACTACAAATGCTCCGGCGAAAGATCGTATGGCCCGATCGGTAAATGAAACACCGCCGATCTTTTTTGCGAGCCAAAACAATATCGCCGCGTCGGCAATAACGCGTATCGACCAGGCTGCCGCTGCTCCGCTGGCTCCAAAATTCCAAGTCAGCCAGGATACGAGAGCTATGTATGGTACCAGCTCGATCCAATAGAGCTTGGCAAAAATATCGGAACGGCCTGCCGCCATAATGGTGGCCCATGGAAAATATGCAAGTACATTAAAGGCCAGGCCGAATAGCAGTATGTAGAACGGCATCGGGCTTTCGCGGCCGAAATCTTCGCCGCCCCAAATGGTGAAAAAGGTTTTGGCAATGATTGCAAGCGACACTATTGCAGGCACTAGCCAAATCAAATTAAACCGGGTGCCCCGGGAATAGAGAGCCGTCAGAGCTTCCCGGTTTTCCGCTCCTTGAAGCTGCGAAAAGGCCGGCATTAAAGACTGGATCATCGATCCCGTCATCAGCGTTACCATGCTGGCTAGCGTAGCTGCGGCGGAATAGAAAGCAAGTGTTTCAACCGACGTTACTTTTGTCAGGATGAATCTGTCCAGGTTTGTAAGCAAAATAGCCGCGACGCCGGCAACCACCAGCCCACTGCCGAATTTAAGCATCGGACGGATCGCGGCACGTTCGATCGATATTTGAAAAAGCTCGCGTAACAGTCGGCCCGATACAAAAATATGCCCAAGCAGCGTTAGCGTGCTGACCGCGAACAAAACGATGAATATCCCCACCAGGCCGCCGCCGAAATAAATTACTATCGGTATCGCGATGGCCCCGAGTACACGGAACCCGGTATTAACCAGCGTGTTCAGGTCCATCCGCAGCCGAGCCAACTGCGGCGTGTTGAAAATAAGGCATAGGAGAGTAAGTACGAACGTTATCGCCGCCAATTTAAGTGCAAGGGACGCCTCGCCGCGAAAGGGCTCCGGCACATTGAACCAGCCCACCACTATGCCGGAAAGTAAAAATAATGCCGCCGCGATCGGGGTTGATGACATCAGGGCGATCAGTGCCGCGGTTCGCACAATTCGTCCTTCTTTGTCGCGTGTTCCCGTCGCAAAAGCCTCGGACCCGAACTTGGTTGAGGCCAGTGCCATTCCGAAATCGGCGAAACCCAGAAAGCTGGGAATCAAAAGTACCACAAGCATCACTCCCCAACCCTCGGCCCCCAAAAGCCTGATCACGATAGGCGTCGTGATTAGCGATACTGCCATCGGCAGCACCTGGCCCACGAGTGTCCACAGCGAACCTTTGACGACCTTTGTGGTCATTCCGGCTGTCGGCGGCGTTGTTGCGGGATTCTCGTTTCCGGTTAAGATAGGGTCGGGATTCACTTGCAAAGTTTATGTAGACCGTACGGCAGGTGTCAACCGTGAATTGAAGTTCCAACTTTAGTGGTTCCTAAGGCTCCCCTCCTGTTTGAGGAGGGGAGGACGTGTTTCGCGGACGGGGTGGTCGGAGCGGCGGATGGTCGTTGACAGAGCAGCGGCAAAATCCCACCGATCCAACCGTCTATTCGAAGCGTTACGTAACCGAGGAGACATATAACAATGGCAGATTGCGCACACATGCTTGATGACGGCGACTGTAAGGTATTGCCGGATCGCCGTACGAATAACCAGTTCGACCCGAAGCGCCCCGAGGGCGATATCGTTATTACAAAAGCGGTCGGCGTTGGCGGCTCGAATGTCTATGACGATGTGTTTAACATCCAGTACGGCCTCGATCAGGTTGCGCCAATTGACGGCGGCCCAAGCCCGCAGCTTGTCATTGACGGTAAATGCGGCCCAAAGACGATCGGCGCAATCCGCGAATTTCAGAAGAAACACTTTGGATACGCCGGCTGCGACGGACGGATCGATCCAGGCAAGCAAACGATCAAGAAGCTCAATGAAAAACGCAACCGCAACGTTTTTCCGACCATTCCATTAAGCCTCAACACAGAGGGATTTCTGCTTGCCGGAATGCTCCAACACGTTCCGCATACGCGTTCGTGCGTTAATGCGGCGATGACAAATATATCGCTCGCGATGAACGTCGCGGACTCAAATCCCGGCCTTCTCGGTGCGGACCGCGCTAGCCGGATGAAATTTCTCAACAAGCACTTTCGAATAGATAATTTCAACGTCCGCAGGCCCGTTCTGCAAAAACTCCATGACATTTACGGCCTTATGCTAAAGGTTCTTGACCGTCCGGAGGCCTTTGTTACGCTCGACACCGATAATTCCGGCGAAGAGATCAGCACCGTCGCCTTTGCACGGCTTGGCGGATTTCACGACAAAAAAGACCTGACCGGCAAGATCGTCTTTCGCCGCGGCGTTTTGTTTGCGACGGGAATCCCTGATTTTGCGGCCTTCATCTTTATCCACGAACTGCGGCATTTCGTCGATCAGGACGGTGCCAACGGACACTTCGCAAAAGGTTGGGTAACCGACCCCGGAATGCTGGCGTTGCGCGAAACCCAAACAATTCTGAACTGCGACACCTTCGCCGGCTTTGCCCTCGAAGCAAAAAACGGCGATATGGAACGTCCGCCTTGGATCAAAACCAGCGTGTTCCGGTAACAGACTTTGTGATCTTCGTGTCTTCACTTGCGTCCTTTGTGTTGGACGGTTCTTTTCTCGTTTTGCCTTTCGCGCCGTTCCACTTCGGTACCATTTTTTGTCCAAAGTGGGACGGTCTAAGTGTTACGCCCACAGTGGCTTATCGCTAAAAATCGTTCCATTTAGCAAGATGACAAGCTGTCACGTCCTGAATAAAGTTTACACATTAATGGTTTAGTCCTCCTATGTGTTTACTATTGTTCATAAGTCCTGAAATGGGTTTACAGTTTGTTGCTGTTCAACCGACGGCGTACGCCGTGGGGTGAACAGCAACGG
>JANNST010000002.1:0-28226 GCA_031402865.1 Chloracidobacterium sp.
GTGTTGTTCCTCGAACACAAGCACCTCTATCGTCAGGTTTATAACAAATCGCAATACCCGTCGAGCGATTTCCTCATCCCATTTGGCAAGGCGAAAAAAGTTCGCGAGGGTAACGATGTTTCAATAATCACATTCGGTGCCCTCGTCGAGCGCTCAAACCAGGCCGCCAAACGTCTCGAACAACAAGGCATCTCAGTCGAGATCATAGACCTGCGCACACTAGTCCCTTAAGACTGGGAAGCCGTCGCGGAATCCGTCAAAAAAACCTCCCGCGTAATCTTCGCCCACGAAGACCCGCTCTCATACGGTTACGGAGCCGAGATCGCCGCCCGCATCTCCGACGAGCTTTTCGAATACCTCGACGCCCCCGTCCGCCGCGTCGGCGCCACCGACACCTTCGTAGGCTACGCCCCGCAGCTCGAAGATTTCATTCTGCCGCAGTCGGATGATGTTGAGAAAGCCGTGCAGGAGTTGATGAAGTACTAAGACTACTTGGACAGCGTCGAGTTGGAGACACCGGCGCAAAAAAAGCGTGAGCGGATTCAATTCCGCTCACGCTTTCTACGTTCTATCAATCAGCGTCAGTTATCCGACACAAAATTAACGTCAAAGGCGTTATCAACAAGCGAAATTGCCTGCACCGGGTTTGCGAAAGTATGGCGCTTGGACGAAATACTCAAAACCACGGTCTGCCCGGCTTCAATTCCGTGAAAGCGATAATATCCAAATGGGTTTGTCGTGGCCGTTAAGGTCTGGCCCTGTCCGGTGTTCAATCGGAGACGGGCGCCATTGATACCGCGTCCGTCAGCACTGGTGACCCTGCCCTCTAAAACCACGGCGGCGGCGGTCGGAGCAGACGCTAGCGAGACACCTATCATCCAGAAATCTCCTTCGTTGCGGTCGGCTAAGCTCCACGTTGGTGCACCGCCGTCCCCACGTATGAAGACCTGAAACGTGATCGATGTGATGTTTGTGCCGTTAACCTTTACCGTGCCGCAGCCTGCGGTTTCGTTATCGCAGTTGGTCGATATGCCCGTTGCGTTCGCGTTATTTATCTGGCTGCCGGAAACGACAAGCGTTGCGTTTCCCTGTAGTTTCGTCAGGGACAGGCCCGGAGTGGTCAGATCGAGTTCGGTTGCGTAACCAAAAGCGCCGACAAAACCGCCCATTCCTACAAAATGAAGATACGGATTTGAGACGGGAGCACTGAAGTTAATTGTCAGGTCGGCAAGGTAATTCCTGCTGTTTGTCGCCGGCACGCTCAGCCCTTCCCAATGCTGGATCGAACTGTAAACGGCAAACGCATGGTTATCGGCCACGGCAATACCAGTTGGCGAGCCATTTGAAAGACCCGAAAATTGGGTGTCAACCGGAGCTGCGACCGAATTCATTTCGTCGAAAACAGGAGTAGTATTGATGTTTGTTGTTCCATCGGCCCTTCGTCCTCCGAACATCACGACCGGACTTCCGGATCCGGTACCGACGCCCGTAAACTGCTGATTTGAAAGCGTTGCCGTAACATACACGATCGTGCTTGGGGGAACGCCCGGAGCTGGGTTGGCCAGCAACTGAACCGTTTGCGTTTGAGCCGGGCCATTGGGCGGTACACCCGTGTAGCTGCCCGAAAACATCTCGAGCGAACTCTGGGCTCCCGCGACGCCCGACAAAATGAGCAGAAAACATGCCAAATGCAGAAACTTGGCTCGCGCGGATTCACCTCGACTTTTTCCGATTCTTTCCCCGCCTCTTAAAAGAAATAATGTCATTTGATCTCACCTCGGTTGTTTTGTGAAAAAAAGCTAATGCTGATTGCTTTGAATGCCGATCGGTCGATAAAAACGACCGTGGTGGGAGGAACACATAAACCTAACATAACGCCTAAGCAAAAGCCAAGTAAGATACTCAAAAAACACAACTTACCGAAAGGTGAATGCTACTGGATATCGAAAGGTCTAGCAAACGGAGGAGGATCGGACCGCAGTTCACGAGAAGACGCTTTCGAAGAAAACCGATCATATTGCAGCAAGTTTATAGACACCAGTACCGAGCCGCTCAGCAAATTTCTCATCCACCAACTGATGATTTGCACGGCCCGATTCCCATCTGTAAAAACCGAACTTGCGCGACATGTCGCCGAGCAGCGTCATGCCGCACATGTGCAGATAACACCGGGCTAATTCTCGTACGGCTTCATCACGGGGCATTTTGACGGCCATCTCTTCGGGAAACCGAGCCTCGGCGAGCGTCCAGATGTATGTGAATTTAGGAACATAAAGTACTTCCTGCGGCACGACCTTCATCTTTTTTTGGAGCTCGTCAATTGCCTTTGTGAGGTCGGATTTGACGGCGAATCCGCACGCTTCCCGCAGATCGCTCGTCGCCATGTCCCATTCCTTGCGCAGCACTTTCAACACTTTGCGGGCATTTTCGGACAGCTCGTCTTTCTCGGCCCTTTTCGAAACGCCCCAGATCGCGTTGAACACCGGAATCATTCGCGGTGCAAGGAACATTGAGTTTCCTTTCACGAGTTTTCCGTAATACACCTTGCTGCGGGCAATAACTTCGTCCTTGAGCACCCACGCCCGGCTCGCCTCATAATCCTTTTGGACGTTGCGCGGCATGTGGGCATCACGGCGGCCGCAGACGCCGATGTACACCGACGGCAGATCTTTTCGAACGTCGGTCAGGCCGAGGCAGAACCCGAGATCTTCGACCATCGTCTCAACATCCACCGCAGTCTCCACCCGCAGAACCTCCTCGCGGTGCCATTTCCGGTCGCGGTACTGTTCGATCTCTTCGGGAAACAAGCTCATATTCCAGTTAACCAAGGATACAGCATTCTTCGTCCCACGTGTTCCGCCGTGTTCGACCCTCGTTCCGCAGCATGACGGAACGTGTAAACTATCTTATTTATTGAGCTTACGGCTGTTTAAGCAGAGCGTTCCGCGTTTTTTAAAACAAATTCGACACACGTGGCACAGATTCCCGTAATTCATCTAGACAATAATGTTACAGCGACCCTCATCGTCCGGCCGAAGCGATCTTCCGCGGAACAAGGCCACCTTTAACGAATTATTCACTGTTGGCAAATCAACGTTTTTGTTGTCAAACATCTATTCGATACGCCTCTATTACGCAATGCAAGCGTGAAAGAAGCGTTGCAACCATAGCACAACGTCCCGTCAACAGTCAAGAATTCGTGGTGATCTAAAGAAGTAAGTGCAACGCGCAGCACTTTCGGCATTAGGTGCATTTGAATCGTTGATCGCTGTGTCGATCTTTGTCGTCTGTCTTGCTAAGATTGTCACATTGCAAGCAGTTCATAGCGTTCCTCCGTGGTGTTTTCCGATGCCTATTGTGCCTGCAAGTATTTGTCAGGCAAATAACACCACAGAGGATTTTTATTAACCTTTTGCGATTTTTTGTGATACTTTTAATTTTGGGCAGTATTATTGCCTCCGAAAATACGATTTTAGGATTATCCGGACGGGTGAGTGCTTAAATGGTCGATAAGAAACGTCCTAAATCTAAAACACCCGCGCTGACTTCTACGGAATCTGTTCCGAACGAAACCAGCCCTGTTCAAGTTCCAGAATTTGTTTACGATAAGCGCACGGGCAATATGACGCTTACTACGCCTTCGGGGGAAAGGGCGGTATTAAGAACCACGGTAATTGAAGATGAGGATGAGCAGCAGATCGTAGAACCGCTGACAATTGAAGAATTTGCCAGAGCGCTAACCCAATTACAGCGGCTAGGCCTGATATGGACTGCGGATAATCCTCCAATCATAAGAGCGAAGGATAAGAGATCCGAAGCAAGTTTTGGTAAAGAAGAGTTTTTTCTTCTCCAACAGGAATTTCCAACATTACCCAGAGAAGTCGGAGCTGTGGTGATTTTTGCGCTTATGGGTACGTCTGCTACCGCTGAACTGGTTGGCGGGGAGAAAGCCTTAAAGAAGAAAGCGGAGCTTGTGGATGAGTTTGTTATTACGAATAAATTCCGTTCTGAGTTCTTTTTCAAGCACGCCATTAAAGTTCCTTATTTGTCAGACTTGGATTGGGAAGTGGTTTTTAAGATGAGCGAGCAGGGAGTCAGCGGTTGCCCCAGAGTCTCATATGGAATTGTATCATTGCTTTTGCGGGAACCTTCTTTCTTCGGAATTGCATCTGAACCAAAGGTTCTGACGGCTGCCGTAAGCGTGGAGCTTCTTGACAAGTTTATTAAAAGTTTCGGTGAACTACGAAAAGAGCTACAACGGGCCGAAAAGATCGGTGACGAAATGGAGGATAACGCCAAACAAAAGGCAACTAAAACAAATGTATTGTGACTCTCCGACTACCAACTGGAATAGGCCGAGCATTCAGATTAAGGATTCCCGTGCGCTGTACGGTGACAATGAAAAATTCTTTGATATTGAATCGTCTGCGGCGACTTTGATTTTTCGTGCCGCCCAAGCCAAGTGGCAAGTATTGGCTTCCCCTTTCAAGCCAAGCAGTACTCCTAAGCCCCAAATCAACACAAAGGCCATCAGCTTGCTTGATGATTGGTTGCTTGAAGACGAGGGCGATCAAAAAGAAACTTGGACGAGCTTAACTAAAGCATTGGACGAAAATAGACTTTCTCATAGAAGATTATTTTCTTAAATGCTGGTTATTTTAGACACATCCCCTTTAGGAATGGTTACATTTCCGAAAGCCACCGGAGACAATCTAGCGTGTCTAAATTGGTTGAAAGGACTTTTAAATAAGGGCGTGGAAATTAGAGTACCAGAAATTTGTGATTATGAACTGCGACGCGAACTTTTACGAACCAAAAAGACTGCTGGCATTGCGAAGCTAGATCAACTTGGAAACGCGGTCGGTTATCTACCGCTAAATACCGAAATAATGAGAAAGGCTTCTGAACTATGGGCAGGTCTTCGGAATATCGGACTGCCCACTGCTAGTGATGATGCCCTTGATGGAGATGTGATTTTGGCCGCGCAAGCAATTATTCTTTCTCAACAACCCGAACATCAGGGTGTCCGAATTGTTATAGCCACCTCAAACGTCAAGCATCTAGCGAGAATGGCAGATGCGGACAATTGGAATAATATCGCCTAAATCAAATCCTATTTTGCCCACCTTACTTCTGCGGCTTTCTTGGCAATAGCTTTTCGTTTGGGAGGGGTTAGCTTTTAGGCGCGAGCCTTACCACCTTTCCGGGCGCGAACTTCAATTGTTGGCACGCCTCTAGGCTATCATAAACAAGCATTCATTGGAATAGGTTAGCACCACAGCTTTAGGACACTACCGAAAATGACAGTGGAAAAGAGCCAGCAGCCAAACTAAGCGAAAATCAACGATGCCGGTATGAAACGTCGGCACAAAAGGATGGGCATCATTCAGATGCCCATCCCGTTTAAAAGATCGAATATTGTCCGCGTCTAATTTACCTTACTTTGCTGATTGCTGCGGATCGGGGAAGACGACGTAACGGTCACCACCGAGCCTTTTTGCAGTTGGATATCGTCGCGGCCCTGTACCGCAACTGACCCGGCACCGGCTCCGCCGCCGATCACGGCTCCTATCACTGCACCTTTTCCGCCACCGGCAATCGCACCGATCAGCGCTCCGATCCCGGCGCCGATCCCGCCGCGTTTTACGGATTCTTTAGTCTGGCTATCGCCCTTGGCCGTGCCTTCGGTGTCGACTTTTACGTCCTTACCATAGGTGTCTTTGATTCCTTGCAGGAAACCGGCAAAATCGTAAGCCTTGCCGTCACGGAGAGTAATTTTCTGAAAGTTGAAGGTAACGTTCGAGCGGCCTGAAACCTGGCCCGAACGTCCGACGCCCGAAATATATCCCTCGACGATTGCCCCTCGAAATTCGTCCGGAGACTGCACAGTCAGCCTAAAACGGTCGTTGTTCTGCGAAACCTTAGTGTCTATCGCGTTTTCGAGTACGCCCGAGATCACCATTCCGTTTGGTACTATGAACTCGCCGATCCGCTGCGTAACGACCGCCGGGCTATTGCCGTAGGTGCCGTTTGCGTCATCCGGGTCGTTGCTGGAAAATGTGCCGTCCGGCGAACTCGCATTCGGATCGTTCTCGATGCCAAGCTTGGCAAATGCATCTGTTTTGTTATAAACGCTTTCAGCAAAGATCGTTTCGCTGAGGTAATCGGTCGTGATCCGTCGCGTAACCTTTAGAGTCTTACCATTGTCGGCGGTCACAAATGTGATCGTGTAATCCGTTTCGCCGCCAAGGCTCGACACTGTCAGCTCATCGCCGCGAAGTGTTGCCCGAACGCGGACGGTTTTGCCGCCTGTATTCTCCGTCTTCTCACGCCCGTCGGCTGTTATGGTTATCGGTGCCGCTTTGGTCGACGCAAGCGTTACCTGATTGCCGCGGATGCTGATAGCAACCTGCTCCGGGGCTTCCAGCTTTGATTCGAGGTCCTGTCTGTTGCCGCCCGAAACGTTACTGTTGGAAAGGATATCGGAAATTTTTTCGCTGCGGGCCGGGTCAAGCTGATACGTTCCGGTCAATCCACCGGTGATGGTATTTTGGTTCGTTTGTGCCTGTGAAGGATAACGATTCGTGTTCTGCTGCCGCGTCGGAGTCGGCAGCGGTCGGTTGTCGCGGTCATCTGCCGGATCCGAGTAATCGCCATTTGAATTCTGTGAAATGCCATAACGGTTCGCCAGGCGATCGACAAGCCCGCGTATGCCTGTCCAGTCATTCTGGAGTTTTCTGCTCTGCTGATTTGTTTCGAGAAACTCGTCGATGCTGTTCGCTGCTCGAACAATGTCCGAAACGTCATCGCGGTTCTCCCGTTTTGCATTAAAATTTGTTTCAAAAGCCGCGATGCGGTCTTTTAGGTCACGAAGGTCTGTTGAGACATCCGTTACCGAGTCCTGGTCCATCGACGCACTTTTTAACTGATAGTCGAGATTGTACTTAAAATCGTCTACCTTCGAATTCAGGCTGCGGATAATGTCGCGCGTTTCACGCTCATTCCGCTTCTGCGCGTCCGCCTGCACTGCAAGGCCCAAAAACACCGTTACAGCAACGGCAAAAAGCGAAACAATTGATGTAATCCGTTTCATAATTTGATCTCCAAGCTCCAAAGCGATAGGCACACTTCTGCCACTCGAATATGAAGCATTTTTCGTGCCAATGGTTGTTCGCGAAGCCGTCTACCGACCGCTAATGTGCTAGAATCGCCTCAATATGCACGTAGAATTATGTTTCGAGCGAGCGTTTATGTAACGCCGAAGAGTGGACGATAACTTTCGCATAAACCATTTCGTCTGCTGGGGCAACGTTTACGACAACCGGGTAGTGCATCAGTTTGAAATAGAATTCTTTTCTCCGATCTCAGCGAAAGCCTCTCCGCCCTCTGCGTCGAGTTTTTGCTGAGCATTATTTCAACGCGGTGGCCACAGAGACAGACGCTGAGATTGGAGAGAAGGCGTGTCAATTGAAGTAGAATTCAAACTGAAGCACTACCGAAAACCGACGCTGAAAGTCCACGTTGTGCAGGAATTATCCGACCCTTATGAAAAAGGCATTAATCGTCGCCGTACTTAGCTTGACCTTTTCTTTATCTGCGCTCACGCAAATGCCGGTCTCTGTTCATATCCAGATATTGAAGGCCGAAGACGCCCGACGTTATGACAAGACACTGGAAGATCTTATGAACGGGGCTAACGAAAGCGTTCAGATCCGTGCGATATTGGCGGCGGGCCGAATCGGCGATGAGAAGGCGATTCCGCGTATTGTGTCTCTACTGGAAAACGGTTCTGTGAAGGTACGGGAGATGGCCGCTTTCGCTCTCGGCGAGATCGACTCGGCAAATGCGGCCGACACAATACTCAAAGCTTTGGGTAAAATTCGTGACGCTGAATTGAAGGCGGAGACACGAGCCGTAGCGAGTGTGTCAACCGTTACAGCCCGGCTGGTTGAAGCTGCGGGGAAAATCGCCGCCGCAAACGAAAAGGATGCGAAGGCAAAAGAGCTTGGCGAAGCAATCCTCGACACGCTCGAAGCCGAAGACAACAAAGGCGTTAAACAAGACCGTACGGTAGTTCGCCTCGCCCTGACCGCCGCCTTGCGTGCCCGGCCCGAAGACGCCGATCTAGTCGTCATGAAGTTCCTGACCAACCTCGACGCTGGCATCCGGGCCGACGCCGCAAATACGCTCGCCCGCCTCCGCACAAAAAGCGCCAACCCAGCACTCCGGGCTATCGTGATGAGCGATGACGATCCAGTTGCGCGTGCAAACGCCGTTCGTGCGCTCGGTGCGGCCGAAGATAAGGAATCATTAAATATACTGATCGACGCCGCCACCGAAGACGACGATTCCCGCGTCCGTGTTTCGGCGATTCGCGCTTTGGCGTCGCTGAAAGACCCTTACGCCGTCGAGAAACTTCTCGGGCGGGGAGAAACGTTATTGAAGGAAATGAAGGCCGAGCCGTCATATGTCCGCCGTAAACGTTGGGAACACAGAAATACTGCGAGACAGAAAAATGAGCTTCTCGAGATCAGCACAACTGTAGGGCGCTTGCTTCCTAACTTAGCGGACACAAATGCAGTCAAATTTCTATTGGAAGTGGGGTCGACTGATAAATACACATCACCGGAAGTGACCATTGCTTTAGCGAGTGTTTCGCCTGCATCCCTTTTTGCAATAAAGCATGAACAAACACCGTGCTTTGGAATCGGGCGCATGCCGGGATGCGGTGTGTACTGGGCCGCCCGAGCTCAGGGAATGCAGGAACTTTCCAAATTACCGCGGGAAAATTCCTTTCGCCAGACCGCGGAGAAGGATCTTGAGTCGGCTGTCCGACATCAAAAGAGCAGTGAGTTCGTTACTCACTTTGACATCAACGGAGTTCCGGATAATTTGCGCGCACTTGCTTCTTTTAAGCCACAAAAGATAGACGAGATTATTTTACCGTACCTTGATTGGCAGGATGTTATCGTCAGAGCAACAGCCGCCGAGTTGCTTGCTGAACTGCCCGTTTCGAAAACAAAAGTCGATGCGCTTAAATCAGCATTCACTCGTGTCCTTGTTAAGGACAAAGGCTACAACGATGCTCAGCTTGGCATTCTCGACGCCCTCTACAAACTCGACAAAAAAGAAGCGGTCGAATCGCTGCTCACGGCTTTGAATGCTCCAGACTATCTGGTCCGCAAGAAGGCCTTTGAATTACTCGCTGACAAAGACTTGCAAAAAGATTTTCCGGGTATTGCTGCCTCGCTTGCGAACGCACGGATGAACCGCAAAGACCAGGTTCTGCCATACGCCCCTGATTTCGGCACAAAGCTCGGGCAGGTTTTGAATACCGACGCCTATTATCGACGTGCGATTTCGCGAAAGAACGGCTCGGTAAAGGCCGTTTTCACAACGGTGAAAGGAGTATTTACCATCGATCTGCTGCCGGAAGACGCTCCGCTGACCGTCGACAATTTCGTCAAGCTTGCCAAGTCGCGCTATTTCAACGGCCTCGAGATCCACCGCGTCGTCCCCAATTTCGTGATGCAGGACGGCGACCCTCGCGGCGACGGCAACGGCGGCCCGGGATGGTCGATCCGCTGTGAGGTAAACATGGTGCCGTATGATCGCGGCGCCGTCGGCATGGCCCTGTCCGGCAAGGACACCGGCGGCTCGCAATGGTTTGCCACCCACTCGCCCCAACCGCACCTCGACGGCGGTTACACCGTCTTTGGCCGAGTGAACGAAACCGGCATGAAAGTCGTAGATAATATAGTGCGCGGCGATAAGATCATCAGCGTACGGATTGAGGAAGGAATATCGCCGCAAAAAGGCTCAAAAGGGCGCAAAAAATAGATTTTTGTGAATTTTGAGCCTTTTTTGCGGCCATTAACATATGGAAGAGGTACAAAAACGCGGCATCCTCGTCATGTCGAGAAAAGAGCATACGCAGATCGAGATAGAAGAAGGGCTGGAAAATCTTTCGCATTATCTTGACGGGCTTTTCCGCATTCCCGGCACCGGCTGGCGGTTCGGGCTGGATTCACTTATCGGCCTTATCCCAAACGTCGGCGACACCATAACGTCGTTCGCCTCGTTTTATATACTTCTTGCCGGTGTCCGCTACGGCGTGCCGAAAATAACGCTGCTGCGGATGGCGTTCAATATCGGGTTTGATTATTTGGTAGGGATAATCCCGTTTATCGGTGACGCGTTCGATTTCATCTGGAAAGCGAACAAGCAGAACATGGACCTCATCCGCACGCGTGCCACCGGAAAGGACAAAGGCACAACCAGCGACTACATCTTTGTATTCGGAATAATCGGTTTTTTGATCTTGCTGCTGATCGGCTCGATCGCAGCGAGCGTCTTTATCCTGTACTACATTTTCAGAAGCATGCCGTTAATTTGACGCGGATCGCATAAAGAGTTTGCCCGCGAATACCGCGAATTTTCGCGAATAAGAAATAGATCAATTATTGATTTCTTTATTCGCATTTATTCGCGGACAAAACTCTCTCGTAAAAACAATATCAATTCTGAACCATCATTCAAAGAAAAAAGCCCGCCGAGTTATCGGCGAGCTTGCTTTTCGCGTTCCGTATTCTTGGAGGAGTACAATGACGCACGAAAAATTGTAATAGATCTACGGTTTGGTTTTTTCTACTGCGGTTGCGGGCTTCGCGGCTGCGGCTTTTTCGGCTTCGGCCTTTGTTGTGAATACGAAACCCTGGCCCGTACCCGAAAGCAACCTATATCCTGTCGGCAGTGCAAATAACGACGAGTCCGGTTCGCTGCGGACAATATTCGTCAGGCGGTATGTCTGCTCGCCGAAACGCGGGTCGCTGTTTTTTGACAGGACGACCAGGTCCAGCTCGGGCGAGTACCATTTTTCATAAACCATTTCGATAGGGCGTTCGTTGCCGATCGCTCCGGCCGGGATCGTGGTAACCGTTCGCGTGCCTTCTGCGTTTACGCCTTCGATGTTCTGCGTTCCAAGCTGGTCCGTCCGCGTTTCATACTTCGCATGGCTTCCGGTCGAATAAGCATAGCTGCCGCCCCCCGAAGAAACGATGGTCCCACTTATACTCTTGGCGTAATCTTGGTTTGCGGCGATGACTCCGTTTACGGCCTTTGCATAATCACCGCTTACAACTGTTAGGCCCGAACCGGACTTCGACTGCAACACAAGTTTCTCTGCAAGAAGAGCCTTTTGCGTCGGAGACGCCTCGGTGGCCAGCTTTCCGGTGGTTGAAAGGGGGGAAAGTTTTGATCTCAACTCCATTACCCGGGCCGTTTTCAGATTTGAATCAAGCAAATATCGTTGGCCAACGACCGGATCGAGGATCGAGATCCCGTGTCCATAACTATAAAGCGAACCGAACGCATCACCGGAACCGCCGGAAAGTTCGCGGCGAAACCGCCCTTCGCTATTGCGGTAAAGCTTGCTGGTCGAGCTACGTACGATGCGGTTGCCGTCCGCCAAAACCTGAACGCTTTCGCTTACGGCTTCAGCCGAAAACGGCGAGCCCTTTACAACCTTGTCAGAGCTGGCGGAGATCTCCGCAATCACCTTGGGGTTGGTTCCCTGCTGGCCATTTGCCGCGACACCCAGTAATACAAACAATAAAAGTCCTGATAAAATCTTCATTTCTTTCTCCTAAAACTATTCAACAAATCGGATCCCTCGCGGAACTCCGTCCGAGCCCATAAGCACATCGGTTTTAATAAACTTTGCGTCGTTCTCCAGCGGCAGATCGACGCCCATTGCAAACAACGACGAACGCGGCATATCCACACGCACGACATGCCCGCCGCGAAGAGCGTCATCAACATTTCCAACGAGGTTGATCGGATAAAATTCACGCTCAGGCTTTGCGGCAGCCGGTTTGCGTCTAGGCTGAACCGATCTGGCCTCGTCGCGATAAGCGCCTCTAGTAATAGTCGGACGAGTTACTGCAGCCGGAGCCGACACCGTAAACGGCGTTTTGAATTTCTGCCTGGTCTCGTCTGCCATAACTTGATCAACAGCCGGCAGTTTAGCCGTTCGTGATATCAGACCGGTTTCCGGTTCGCCAAAATATCCGAAATAAACGAGCGAGAGTATCGAGACAGTAACGGCCGCAATGGTTGCTCCAACAGGTTTCCATGTTAGCCAGCGGCCCGACACTGCTTTCGGTTCTTCCTGCCTCACTATCCTTGCGCGGACTTCGTCAAAAAGCTTGGGCGCCGAGACGATTCGATCCAGCTCATCAGCGCTGTGCCGTCCTGCCGCGATCAGCTTTGCTCCGATCTCATCGAGTTCGCTATTTTGTATCTTTCGCTTATTCATCTCTCCACCCACAAAAGACGCTGCGCGATGCGTCAAAGTTACATGTATCTTTTCAGTATCCGCCGCAGGCTGTGTTTCGCACGCCAAGCCCGCACCTTGATCTTCGATATCGACCATCCTAATTGCTCGGCGGCATCGGCGACGCTCATGTCTTCGGCATAAAGCATCTGCAGCAACGCTCTGTCATCCGCCGCCAGATGCGACAAAAGCTTGTCCGCAAGGTCGCGGTCGCTCACACATTCCTCATCGCTTCGGTGAATCAGAGCATCGCGGATCAGGGTTTCGGCCGCCTCGATGTTATCTACAAGGTCTTCCGGTCGACGCTTTTGACCTCTAAGGATATCGAGACAGGCGTTGGCTGCGATCCGTCCTATCCAGCTTGGAAACGACAGGTCGTAAACGCCGCGAAACTTTGCCAGCTCGACAAACGCTTTTGAAAACGCGATCTGAAGTATCTCTTCGATCTGTTCCGGCCGACGGAAGTATCGAGCCGCAATTAAGCCGACAAATCTTTTATGCCTGTCAAAAAGACTTTCAAAAGCCGTCTCGTCTCCGGCGAGGATAAGCTCGACAAGCTGCGCGTCAGTCCGCACCGAAAGTACGCCGGCATCCAAAGCCTGGTCTTCGGCGCGGTGAATTAGGGTCTCGTTCTGCAAGGCTGTCGGATAAATGCTCATTCGCTTGTCGAATCTTTGAGTGGCCGTTGAACGTGAAGACGCTTCGGTACTGCAAACAGTTACAAAAGTTTTTTGTCGGCTGGATAAGACTTACGCGGGATAGGCTCGGAAGGTTTGAATAATGACGAAGAAATGCCCGGCAAACTCAAGTCTTTCGAATCAGAGACAAAAAGGAAATTATTCGTCGCCCGGCATTTTCATTCGCAGAAGAGTGCTGAATTTCGACGTTTGGACGGGAGCGTGCGGTTCGTCATAGTCCTCATCCGGGAATTTAATCGTTCGTGCCCGGCGGGCGGATTCCGTAACATTGGCAAGTTGCAGGACGATGACGCCATCCTCCAGTTGGACATCATTGAAAACGACCGTGTCATCCGTATCAATACCGTAAAAGTTACAGAACGATTTTGCCCTGAGAAAATAGCTTTGCGACGTGCCCTGTTGTTTTAGTTCGTAAGCGTGGTTCACGTCCGCCGAACTTGCCTTCAGGCCAATGAGCCGATTCACCTTATCGAACAGCAGGACGACGGCATCCGGCGCCCCAAGCAGGCCAACAGCCTTTTGATTCAATCCAAAGACGCCTCGCGGATTGAGCGAAACGCGTATAAAATCCGGGTTACCAACTGTCTTTTGCGTGAATTCTTCCCATTGCTTTTCCATCATTCTCTCGCTTGTTCGTGAATAATTCCGACTAGGTAATACGTATGCGCGGCTATGTGGCGGATATTCCGCTTAAACTTCTAAATCGCTGTCGTTACCTTACTTCTGTAGATGGATAATATTCCCGAATAAACGATTTGTAAAACGATTTCTAGAGACTGCGGAAAACGATGCGGTTAGTTATTGACGTGTGTCATTCAAGATAAGTTTTCGGCGGGCCTCAACGACCAGTCCGGCCCGTTTTGATGTGACGATAATATCCCGCTCACCGAAATTCTCGTTCAAAGCGATTTTGGGCGTGTAGGTTACGACATACGACGAATCGATCATCTTGGCGACCAACGCCGATTTTTCAACCATTTCATCCGTGGTTGTCGGAATAATCATCTCGCCGTTGGTATTTTCCGCAAGCTCGCTGAGCTGCTCTTCGCTCAATTCCAGATCGGCCTTACGGGCCTTCAAAGTCTTCAAAAGCTGCCGGTCCATGTTGATCGTCGGACCGATCTTCGGCGCCTGTCTCGCTTGGCGGACACCGTTTGGCAGTCCGGCGACGACCTCGTCGGGCATCGCCTTGGGCGGCGGTGTGTTTGAGATCATTTTGGTCCGCGGCTTCACATCGTCGGCCTCCAATCGTGTATAGCTAATGACATGGACGGTGATATCGAAGGCGAGCAAATTTCGCATGGCCTGGGCCTTTGTGGATCTATCGGCTGTGCTGTCGGTGCCGTCGGAGATAAGAATCAAATGCTTGTTTTCGAGCGGATTCTTATTCAGAAAATCGACGGACATGTCGAGGGCTTTGACAAACGCCGAACGTTTTCCGAATTTCGTTTTGCCTATCGCGGCCAGTACATCCGACTTTTCGGTCGTCCATCCGGCAACGATCTCAGGCTTGTCGCTGTATTGGAGAAGTGCGATTGAATCTTCAGGTTTTAGTGCGTTGACTATCCCGCGCGCGACCTTTCGCGTCTGATCCAGGTTCTTCACCCAACGCATCTCGCCGCCCGTATCCATAACGATTAGAACATTTGCCGGCATTCGGCGGACGCTGCTTGCCTGATGAAGCACGTTATTTTCCGTAATCACAAGGTCTTTGTCGGTCACGTTCGGAACAAATTTCCCGTCCTCGTCGAAGGCGATCACGTTGAGCTTCACTTCTTCGGTCAGGATCCGCACTGTGTCACCGTCTTTGTCAGGCGTTGGTGTGGGCGTCGGCTGGACCCGGCCGCTCTGGGCGTTGGCAAGAACCGTAAAGGAAAACAGGGTTCCGATAACAAAAACGAAATAAGTAATACGTGAGCGAAGCATATTTAACCATTAAAAGTGATCAAAAGTTATGATGACGGAATCACAACTGCGGATGCTTCTTCACAAATCTCAACAGATTAGCGGCGTATTCGCGAAAGTTGGGGCAGGCCATCCCGTGCTCTTTCAACAGACAATCCGCGACGCTCGTATCATAGGTTTGCGACAGAAAAAAGTATGGCACACCCGAATGCGGGAGTCCGGTCACAGGCGGTGAGATCGGCAGCATCAGAAATTTCTCGACCAAGACCGGCGGCGGCCCCATTGCTGAACGCTTTCCAGTCAGATCCACGGCGATGACATCAAAAAGCTCTTCCGTCGTCAGCGGCTCGGGGTCCGCCAGTGCGATCGTTTTGCCCAACGCCTTTTCGTCAAAAGCCAAAGCGGCAATGCCATCAACCACAAAATCGACAGGAACGAGGTTCAGCCTCACGTCCTTATTACCAACATTTACCAGACGCAAAAGAGCCGGAGCTTTCTGAAGATATTTTATAAGATAGTAGATTCCATCGTATTTGGCCGTTTCGCCCGTCTTCGAATCACCGACGACAACCGACGGCCGGAATATTGTCACGGGCAGGTCGTCCTTGAGCTTCTCCACCTCTATCTCGGCCAGGTATTTTGTTTCCTCGTAGAAATTGCGAAATCCGGCGTCGTGCGCGAGCTCAGTTTCGAGAACCTCGCCTTCGCGGTTCCCGGCGACATAACAAGTCGAAACATAGTTGTATCGCTCTAAATGCGTCAGCGATTTAACCAGTGTATTCACATTCTTCGTGCCTTCGAGATTTACTTTGTAGGCGGCGTCCTTCGAAACAGCCAGGTCGTACATAGCGGCCAGATGGAAAACATCCGTCGTCGTTTCGCGAACGATTTCCAGATCCTCTACCGGCATCCCGAGATCAGCCGCCGTGATGTCACCCTCGATCAATGCAAAGTTTTCCTCGGGCACGCCGGTTCTGGCAGCTATCTCACTAACTGCCTTCATCGATTTTTCGACAAACTGCGGCTGAACCAGCAGAAAAAACTGCACGTCAGACCGCGCGAGCCTTGCGACCAGCCTTTCCGCGATAAAACCGGGGAAGCCCGTCAGAAAAATTGTCTTGCTAAAACTCATATAACCGCAGCGTATCTCCTATTCTAACAGCTAAGAAGCGGCGGCAGAGCCGACCTTCCCGACCTGCAAACTATTTTGGCTTGCCGCCGATCACTTCAGCTTGGATTCAAGCTGGTAAGATCGAATCAATCTCACACAGATTGCAGGTCGGGAAGGGTTGCTCTGCACCCGCTCCTTAATTTGCATCACAAAAACATTTACACATGTGGAAAACCTATGTAACATTCGGTTTATCAACAAAATGACTCAAACCACTCAACAAAAAACGACGAGCGAACTTTTATCGGAGCGTTGGGCCGTCGTTTCTTTTGACAAATGCGAGGCGTCGGGCCTTACATACGCGGCGGCAATGCAGCGAATGGCGGAACTCGGCGAACAGCGGATCGCCGGCCTTTGCATCGTCACCGACGAAACTGCCGGGCGTCTGGGCGCCTAAAACTCGAGAATAACCTTCCCAAAGCTTCTATTCGATTCAAGATACTCGTGGGCGTCCCGAACCGCGCTGGCCGGATAAACCTTATCTATATTCGGCCTAACCTTGCCGCTGGCAAGCAGCGGCACAACCTCTTCAGAAAATCGTCGCGTTGCTTCGGCCTTTTCTTCGATTGAGCGGCCACGCAAGACGGTGCCGATTATCCGCAAACGTTTTCGCAAGGTGATGCCAAGATCGATTTCCGACAATGTGCCTGATGTCAGTCCAACAAGCATCAATCTTCCTTTTACAGCAAGGCAGTCGAGATTTTCCTTAAAATATGCCGCTCCGACAAGATCGAGTATCACGTCAACGCCCTGGCCGGACGTCTTCGTTTTTAGTATCTGCAAAAATTCCGCATTCTCGCCCGTCAGTATCGCTTCGTCGAGCCCGAATTCCTTCGATCGATCCAGTTTGTCCGCCGTCCGCGACGTGCCAACCGTTTTGGCCCCGTTCGCCTTTGCAAGCTGAATTGCCGCGAGGCCGACGCCCGACCCAACAGCGTGAACAAGCAGCGTTTCACCGCTCTTGAGTTGGCCCTGCGTAAAAACAGCGTCGTGCGCCGTGATGAACGCCTCCGGTATTGCGGCAGCCTGCGTGAAATTTAGATTGTCCGGGATGCGTGCCAACAGGCCCGATTCGATAAGGAGGAATCCGGCCTGTGCCTCGCCGGCTGTGATGCCGAACACGCGGTCGCCTGTATTCCATCCGGCGACACCGTTGCCCGTCTCGATGATCTCACCCGCAAATTCAAGGCCCGGTATATTCGGCGAGTAACCTGTTGGCGGCGGATAAAGTCCGCGTCGTTGAAGCAGATCGGCGCGGTTGAGACCGGCTGCTTTGACGCGCACCATAACCTGCGTTCCCGTCGGCTTTGGCGGATCGGGAACCTCTCGGATGTCGAGATTTTCGGGCCCGCCGAATGTCTTTATATAAACCGCTTTCATAAAGGAGAGCGGACACTCCTGTCCGCATGAGTGCAAAGCACGAAAAACCACCGCTCTTTTGACAGCTTTGAAACGTAGCGTTTGACACCGCCAAAGAGCGGCGGTGTTGCGGACAAGAGTGTCCGCGCTCCGTCAGCGCCGCAGTCTCGCTTCAATATTATTTGCTTTTAACGAATTACCCGTTGCACGCTGCAGGTCCGAAATCGATTTATTAAGCTCGGTCTGGGCTCGCAGCTCATTGCTCCGTGCGGTCGTTAATGCGGTCTGCCGTTCAAGCACCTTGTAGATGTCCGATTGCCCTGCGTCCAGCTTTCGCTGTTCGGAGTCGTACTGTTTTACCGAATTCTCCCGTGCGATAGCTGCGGCCCGAAGCCGCGCCTCGGCGGTTCGCAGTGACTGTAGAGCGTTTCGCACATCGACCTGAATGTTCTGCTCAAGCTGCTCACGCTGCGTGTCAAGACGTTCGCCCTCAACCAGCGTGCGTCCATATTGAGCCCGCGACGTTTTATCGCCAAAAAGAGGCAGGTTGAACTGAACACCGACGCGAAATGTCGGATATTTGTTCAAGAAAATATCCGTCACGCTGGACGATCCGCCGCCTATCGAATTGAGCAGGTTCTGCGTTGCCAACTGTTGCTCGGCCTGCTGATTAAGACAGGCTATGTCGTTTGCCGGGCATTGGCGTGCAAACGGACTGCTAAAATTCGGATTCTGCGTGCCGCCGATTCCCGAAGAGCTATAACTTGCCACCAGATCGATCTGAGGTTTTTTCAGCTCTTTATAATAACGTTTATCGAGCGCATTGATGTCCTTCTGCGCCTGATTGATCTCCAGTTCCGGTCGATTCTGCATTGCGGCCTCAAGAGCCTGTGTCAGCGTCGTCAGCGGCGGATCGAGATCGACCGAATCGACCGGCGTTACGGATTTGCCCCACAGCGCGTCGTTTCGATTCTGCGCGATCATGTTCTTCAAGTTGTTTTCAGACACGCCGACAACATTCAGTGCGTCGTAAACCGACTGCTCGAAGTTTGCCACTTGCGTTTCAGCCGCAAGAACGTCGATGGGCGCTAACTGTCCTTCGTTTACGAGCCTTCGATTGTGTTCGAGCTGGTCCTTTGCGTCTTTTACGCCGTCACGCTGGACCTGAAGGTTTCGTAAAGCATATGTGAGATCCCAGTAAGCCCGTTGAACATTCGCGATAATATCTATCGTTCGTTGGCGAAACTGCGTGTCGGTCAGCGAAAGGTTACGCTTGGCGACCTCAATATTCCGGCGCGGCAGATCGAAATTGCGACCGCGAAATAGCGGCTGGGTCACGCTGAAATTGAGGCTCGAATTCTGCTGTGGGCTGAGGATCGAGATAGGGTTATCCGTAGAAAGCCGAGTGTTGTTAAACGTTGCATTCAATACAGTACCGAATCTTGGCACATAACCCTGAACTCCGGCGTTCCCCACGAACGAGCCCTGCGTCGTTTCCTGATTAGAGCTGAAAACGCTGACATTCGGCACTGTCGAACGCTCGTAATATGTCTGGCCGCTGAATCTCGGTTCGTAATATCCGCGGGCCGATTTCAAATCGAACTCGGCTATCTTGACATTTTTCCGCGTCACCTCAATGTCCTTGTTATTCTCAAGCGCAAGCGTTATTGCTTCGGCAAGCGTCAACGGCTTTTGGTCGGTCATATCGACACCGACACGACCAAGATCAGGCATGCTACGGTCGTCCGACCGGTAATTCGGATCGATCGCCGGGACGCCCTGAAGCTTCTCTGGCGCCACATCCTGCTTGTCGTCTACCGGCGGTGTAGGCGAGGGACTGGGTGTCGCGCCTTGAGCGAAAACGGTTACAACATTAACAACCAATGCGAATAAAAATGCTAAGTATGATCGCGAAAACATATATTAATACCTGCGGACGAAGCGTCCCGTTCCGTTCCGAAGTGTTCCAGGTATTCCGGCATCGCCAGAACGGAACACAAAACATTCTATTGTTTGGCGAAGAACGAACTCGTCGCCGTTGCAAACCGCCGTCTGATACCGCCGAACATCCACTCCGAAAATCTGTTTACGTACTGAAAAAGGCGCATCTCGCTGAGATCGTCGAATATCGAATAGAAAACCGGAACCGCCAGCAATGTCAGCAGCAGACAAAGCGACTGTCCGCCGACCACCAGCACGCCGATCGAACGGTTTGTTCCTGCACCTGCTCCGGTCGAGACAACAAGCGGAATCATTCCGGCAACCAACGCGATCGTCGTCATCAAAATAGGCCGAAGCCTGTCACGGTTCGCCTGGATGATTGCCTCAAAACGATTCATGCCTTGCGAGCGGAGATTATTTGTGTGATCGATCTGCAAAATCGCGTTCTTTTTCACCACACCAAAAAGGAGCAGCAACCCCAAACCCGAAAAGATGTTTACCGTCTGTCCCATAACAAGCAGGCTGACGATCCCAAACGGTATCGAGAGCGGCAGTGTCAGCAGGATTGTTACCGGATGGATAAACGATTCGAACTGGGCCGCAAGCACGATGTACATGAAAATAAACGATAGCGTGATCGCCAACGCAAAGTAATATAACGACTTACCAAGCTCCTTAGACTGCCCGACATAACCCGTCGTGTAACCGGGCGGCAGGTTCATCTCTTTTACAAATTTGTCGATCTCGGCCGTGATGCTCGTCGCGGAACCGCCGGGTTTTGTGTTTGCCAAAAGCGTAACCTGACGCTGCCGATTCGTTCGCTCGATAGAACTCGGCCCGGTGCCTTCAGACGTTTTCACCAGCCTGTCGAGAGATACCCAGCCAAGCTTTGTTGACGGAACGATGAGGCGTTTTAAACCCTCGATATCCGTTCGGTAGCTGTTTATTGCTCGTACCCGCACTTCGTACTGATCGTTTCCTTCGTTAAACGTCGTCGCTTCCTGTCCGGCAACCAATGTATTAAGAGCCTGCGACACATCGCCGACCCGCACGCCGAGATCTGCCGCTGTGTTCCGATCTACTTCAAGTCGCACTTCCGGTTTGCCGCTGATAAGAGTTGAATCTACATCAACCGCATCCGGGATCGTCTTCATTTTCTCAAGCAGTTTCGACGAGTACTCTTCAAGCTTTTTCAGGTCCGGCCCGGCGATCAAATACTGCACGTTCGCATTACGGAAACCGCCGCCCGAAAACGCAGCAACTTGTTGAACTGCCGTTCGTAATTGCTCGGGATTGAGTTCCGGCTTTTTCAACAAATCGCGGGCGTCGGCCATCATAATTTCCTGCGATTTGTCACGATCATCGATATCGCTCAACTTAACATAGATCGAACCCGCATTAACCACCTGCTGCTGCCCGCCGCCGACCGTTACCAGCGTGTCCGTAACACCCGCAGTTTTACGGATTTCCGAAGCAATGCGCTCCATCGTCTGAGCCGTCGCCCCAAGACTAAAGCCTTCAGGAGCGCGCACCGAAACCTCAAATTGTGACTGATCATCGACAGGCAAAAAGTTTTTCCCGACGAACATGAAAAGCGGAACGATCGACAGAAAGACGAGTACGCAAACGGTAACGATGACCCAGCGATGCCCCATCGAGAATTGAAGAAGCCAGGTATAAATGCCATCAACATGACGGAACCAGCCAGACTCCTTTGAAAGCTTTTCTTCCTCTCTCGGCAACGGCTCTTGGCCGGTATCCATCAACTCGTCGTCCAGAATGTCCGATTCCAGATCAATGACCTCGACCTTCTTCGTTTTCTTGCGCTTTATCAACCGTGCAGCGAGCATCGGCGTTAGAGTAAATGAGACGATCAGCGAAACGCCCACGGCAAACGAGGCTGTTAAACCGAAGCTCGACATAAATCGGCCGACAATCCCCTGCATAAAACCGATCGGGACAAATACCGCCATCAGCGAGATGGTGGTTGCAAGCACAGCCGGGCCGATCTCTCGCGTACCCTCGATCGCTGCCTGAAACGGGTCCATCCCTTTTTCTTCGATAAAGCGAAAAATATTTTCGAGCACGACGATCGCGTCGTCAATCACGATGCCGACCATCAGGGTCAGCGAAAGCATGGTGATCGAATTAAGCGTGTAGCCCATCGCGTACATCAACGCAAAAGTCGAGATGATCGAGGTCGGAATCGCCAGGGCCGCGATAAATGTCGCTCGAAAATTCCAGAGAAATAGAAAGACCACTATCGCCGCGAGAAACGATCCAACGACTAGATGCTCTTCGATCGCATCGAGTGAATTCTCGATAAAGATCGAGTTGTCGCCGATGATCCGCATCTGAAAATTCTTCGGCAGCGTTGGCTCAATCTCTTTGAGACGATCTTTGATCTCTTTTGCGACAGCAACCGTGTTCTGGCCGGATTGTTTCGAAACGACGAGCGTCACGGCTGGCTGGCCATTCAAACGTGCCTGCGACCGAATCTCTTCGGCACCATCTTCCGTATAGCCAAGATCTTTGATCTTGACCTGATATTCGCCGCGGGTCGCTACTACAACATTGTCGAATTCCTCCGGCTTTTTGATCTTACCGATGGTTCGAACCGCAGTTTCCGTCTGGCCTTCATCGATCCGCCCGCTTGGAAATTCGATGTTCTGAATACGAAGAGCGTTTGAAACCTCCGCCGCCGTGACATTGTATGCACGCATTTTGTCTGGATCGACCCAAACATTAATCTGCCGTTCCTGACCGCCGATGAGCGTGATCTGGCCGACGCCGTTGACCGATTCAATGCGCTCTTTTATTCGATTCTTTGCAATCTCCGTCACCTCTCTCAACGAGGTCGGGGCCGAAACCGTTATACGCAATACCGGTGTCGCGTCCGTATCCAGTTTCTGAACCGTCGGCTGTTCTGCTGTCTCAGGCAAGTTAGGGATTACCGTCTGAACACGGTTTTCGACTTCCTGCGCGGCGACGTTCACGTCCTTTTCCAGAACGAACTGCACGAAAACCTGCGCGATGCCTTCGATGGAAGATGAACGCATTTCATCGATACCGCTGATCGTGTTTACAGCTTCTTCGATCTTTTCCGTGATCTCGGTTTCAACTTCCTCAGGTGACGCGCCGGGATTCAACACCGTTATCGTAATTGTCGGAAAGTCGATCTTAGGGAAGAGATCGACGCCGAGACTCAAAAACGAAAATGCACCAACCACGACGAGCGATAGGATCAACATCGTCGCAAAAACAGGACGCTTAACACAGACTTCTGCTAACCACTGCATATATTTCTATAGTTCAAGGTTCCAAGTTTAAGGTTTTATGAATTTGCTGCCACGCAATTCTGATTGCTGTAGATACTTCATAAAGCCCGCGATCAGACGGCTAGTTTCAAGTAATTTGGCGAATAATTCCTTGAACTGACCATCGTCAATGTAATTTTGATCTAATGCGACATAAAGTTGAGCACGAACTTCTCCGCAGGAACCTTTCGCAATAGCAAGAAACTGCAAAAATTCCTTATTTCCATTTCGTTCAAACCCTTCTGCGATATTCGATAGAATTGAAACCGCAGCACGTCGAATTTGGTTGCACAAGGCAAAGTCCCGACGAAATCCTTCCGTTTTGGTTATTTCGTAAACCACTTTAGTTATCTCGCGTGCGGCCTTCCAACCTTCGATATCTTCAAATTTTTCTATATTTGCCATCGGGAATATCTAAGCTAACTTTGATCTTTGATCTTTGAACTTTGAACTTTGAACTTTGAACTTGGAACCTTGAACCTGCTATTGCCTCACCAATATCCCGTCACTGAGCACGTTTAGATTGCTGGTCGCAACGGCTTCACCTTCGATCACGCCCTGCTTGACCTGGATCATGTCGTTCTCCAGCAAACCAAGCTGGACGAACTGTTCCCGCGCGGCCCCGTCTTTAACTATGAAGACCGAATTTGTGTTCCCGACCGTACGGACCGCCTTTGCCGGTATCATTACCGCCGGTTCAGGTTTTGATTGCGTAATGCGAACAGTTGCGAACTGGCCCGGCTTCAGCAAACCATCGATGTTTTGCACCTCGGCTTCAACTGCCAAAGTTCTGGCACTCGTGTTCAAACTTGGCGAGATACGAACCACGGTACCCGCAAAATTTCGATCGGGATACGCTGTCGTTTGAAGCGAAATGCCCTGGCCTGTCGCCACTTTTCCGATTGACTGCTCCGGGACATCGATCTTCATCCGCAAAGTCGATGTGCGCACGATGGTCGCAACTTTTGAGTTCGGCGTGTTCGGCGTTACGAACTCGCCTAAATCCGCGATCCTTTCCGACACAAACCCGCTAATCGGAGCCCGCACGATGGTATCGGTTATAGCCTTTTGAGCTTGATCGACCTGAGTTTGTGAGGTCGTTACCGCCGCCTGTGCTCCCTTAACCGAAGCTCTTGCCGTGTCGACCGCGGCTTGGGCCGTATTGATTGCACGAATGGCTACTGCCGCATTCGAACGGGCTTCGTCAAGGTTGCCGAGCAATGCATCACGCTGCGACTTTCGCTGGTCGTAGGAAGATTTTGAGACATCGCCGGATTCAAGAAGCCTCTCGGTTCGCCGAAGTTCTTTTTCGGCAAGTTCCAACTGAGCGGTGAAGGTCTTTACCTGCGAAAAATCCTTTATCTGGAATGTCTCGCCGTCCTTCACCCCAAGCCGGGCTTGTGTCTGTCGCAGGTTAGCGATCGCCTGCTGCACGTTCGCCTCAGCCTGCTGTACTGCCTGCCGCTGCTGTTCAACCTGCGCCTTTGCCTGCTCCAGACGGATATTCGCGTCTCTGGAATCCAGCCTCACTAGAACGTCACCCGTTTGAACATAGCTACCGATATCGAAATTCACCTCGACGATCTTTCCGCCAACCGCCGGGGCAACATCCGTTTGAGCGTCGCTGATAAGATTACCCGTCGCTTCGATATACGAAGGAATCGGCTGAATGACTGCCTGGGCCGTTGTTACATCGATGATCTCCGGTTGATTATTAGCATTGACCGTCGTGGCGGAGTTTGCATTCGACCCGCAGCCACTGGCCAACAATACAGACAACCCGGTTGCACAAATGGCGGTTATGAAAAGTTTATGATTTCTCATCGCATTAAAAATTCTTCTGTAAAACGGTTACCTCAAAACTCCGGTCAATAAAATGTTAGCAAAGTTGCTCGCGGCCTCTTCGTTTGTAATGTGCAGCAACCGATGGTTTTTATCCCAAAGAATATTATTCAAAGAATGGTGTATCAGCATCCCCAGAAACGAACGAACGATAATCCGCGGATTTATCTCGAGCATCGCGCCGTCTTGCTGTCTCGTTTCGATGTACTCGCTTATAAACTCGTAGATCTTTGATACGAATTCACCAAAAAAACGTTCGGCCAACTCATGTTCTTCAAGGGCGGAATAGAACAGAAGCCGCATGAAACCGACATCAGCTTGATGTTGTTCGAGCGCCTGAAGCCCGAAATTATAAAAGAAATCGAAATCATTCTTTTCCTGAATTGCTTTTTGAATCGCGGGATTAATTTCCCAGGGAAACTGATGAATCCCGTCGTGGCATTTCTTATTCTCCAGGATCGCTCCGTATAAAGCGTCTTTGGTTGAAAAGTGCCGGAACACCATTGCCTCCGAAACGCCGGCCGCTCTAGCAATCTCCTTCGTTGTCGTACCGCTGAATCCGCGATCCGAAAACAAATTGACGGCCGTTTGCAATATCTGCTCGCGGCGCTTGTCGCCCGTCATGCGTCCAACGTGGTCACAAGTGAAAAAATCTTTTATCAACAAAATCTCCTCGTATCTGATAGTAAGTGCTTACTTACTTATGGTTTTTGATAGATTCTCATTTCAGATCGCGGCTGTCAAGGGTTTTACAAAAATTTAATCTGAATCCTGTGTACGGTGATTCGTGTGTCCCCCGAAATCGCGTGAATACACATTAGTCGAAAGTCGAACCCAGGAATGACGGCCATAAAATTCGCAAGTACCAAAATTAACGAACTTTTTGCGTTCGCAATTCGTTACAACTTATCAACGGTCGGCATCATCCGAACGACTCGCGCGAGCAGGAGAGACTTGTGAACGGGCGAACGAGGTTTGTCATATTTCATTATTAGGAGTGTACGCGAAATGTCAGAATTTGAAGCGGAAGTAAAGAAGGCAGAAAAAGAATTGGAGCAGAGCCTGGTTCCGGTGAACCCGGCCGAAGGCGATGCCATTTTAGACGATGAATTTTTAGGAGATTTGAAGATGCAGGCACAGGAATACGGACAAAAGATTCAGGACGCGGCCACCAAGGCAAAGGATTTTGCGGGCGAGAAATTTGCTCAGGCAGGTGATAAGTTCAAGGAACTGCAAAATAAGGATCCGAAAGAATTGGTCGAGGATGCCAAGGAATTTGCCCGGCAGAAACCCGGCCAGACGATCCTCATCTCGGCAGCGATCGGTCTCGTGCTCGGCTTTCTATTGAAAGGCCGAAGATAACAATTAGTTTAGACGGAAGACAGAAAAAGGCGGCCTTGATTCGGGCCGCCTTTCCTATTGTCGATTGAAGCAGAAATTATTCCTGAGCGTGGATCAATCTGCGTGTCCGGTCGCCAAATAAGACGTCGATCTTTTGAAATTCAATGACCGCCGTTACCTCGCCCTGTCCAAAATGCGTATGCATCATGGCCTGGCCTTTTCGATACTTGCGGGTCCGATCATAAGGCGACGCCGTTTTCGATTTGCCCATTGCGACCGAGGTTTTTACGCCACGGCTAAACGTGCTCGACGTTGCGCATACTTCGCATACCGCGCAAGTGATCTTGCCCTGCTTGGTTGCCGTTTGAATGAGATGTGTCTGCTCGACATCGCATGCCGAGCACATCATCACGATTGATTCACCGATA
Source organism: Chloracidobacterium sp. (assembly GCA_031402865.1). GTDB lineage: Bacteria > Acidobacteriota > Blastocatellia > Pyrinomonadales > Pyrinomonadaceae > OLB17. The sequence goes on from JANNST010000002.1 coordinate 26,337, forward strand.
GAATATTTTTCTACTTTTGCTGCTGCCATAACTATAATTTTCCTCGCTTATCTTCCGCGCCGCGGCCGAAATGAGCGAAAACTCTTCTTGGCCGGCGACCCTTTACTTGCGGGGGACGCCATACTCGTCATTACACCGCCGAAATCCGGTAGCAGGACGCGTTCGACAGGCTGGCCCGTCAATTTCTCAATCGCCCGCATCGAATGTTCTTCCGCGGTCGTAAAGAGAGTGATCGCGCGGCCTTTGTTACCCGCCCGGCCCGTTCGGCCAATGCGGTGAACGTAATCCTCAGGCGCCTCCGGTATGTCATAGTTTATCACATGTGATACGGAATCTATATCGATCCCGCGGGCAGCAACGTCCGTTGCGACCAAAACCGTTGTTTTTCCGTTCTTAAAGCTCCGCAATGCGGCTTCGCGCTGCGATTGCGAACGGTCGCCGTGAATACGGTTCGACTTATGCGAACGGGCTTCGAGAATATGCGATATTCTGTCAGCGCCGCGTTTTGTGCGTGTAAATACAAGCACACGCTCGAAATCTTCCTTGTCCAGGAGATCAAGAAGGAGCGGCATTTTAAACTGATGTGCAACCGGGTAAGCGGTCTGCTCGATAGTTACGGCCGCCGTTCCGCGTTTGCTTATCTCGACGTAATGCGGATCGTCCATGATCGAAAGTGCGATCTTTTCGATATCGTACGATAGGGTCGCCGAGAAAAACAGCGTCTGCCGTTTTGCCGGGATCGCCTTTACGATACGCTTGATCGCGGGCAAAAAGCCCATATCGAGCATGCGGTCTGCTTCGTCCAGAACAAGTGTATCGACCTTCGAGAGGTCCATCATACCCTGTTCCATAAAGTCCATCAGACGGCCCGGAGTGGCGATAATAATATTGGCACCGCGTTTGATAGCATCTATCTGATTGCGATAACCGGCGCCGCCGATGATCGAAGCACATCTGATATGTTTTGGAGCAAACTCGCGGCAAGCCGCATCTGTCTGGTTAGCCAACTCGCGTGTCGGCGAAAGAACAAGCACGGTCGTGCCCTTTTGCTGTTTCACACCCAAATTCTGAAGGATGGGAAACAGGAAGGCGGCCGTTTTGCCGGTTCCGGTTTCTGCGGTGGCAATTACGTTCTTGCCCTCTAAAATTAAAGGAATAGCCTGCTGTTGGATGGGTGTAGGCTCATTGAAACCCAATGACTTGCATTTGTCCGTCAAAAAGGACTGCAAGCCTAATTCATTAAAAGTCATTAAAATTAAGTTGATCTCTATTCAACTAAAAAACTGTAGGTCGGAACCCACGCGTGAGCGGAACGGTTCTTTGCGGAGGCCCACACGTTAGCAAGGGCGTTCCGGTGACCGCAAATATACTTTGCCTTTTATTATTAGGCCATGCGTATATCGCAGTTCTTCAGGATTTAATAAGAAGTTACGTTCGCGGAGTGATCTTCAGTGTAACGGTTGCAAGGAAGGAACAGCGCTCGAGCGCTCAAAATCAATTGAGCTGCTTCTAACAGTTATAAACGAACCGTTTCTCGAACTATCCATTTCGCCGCAACATAGAGGCGAGTTTACCGTCGGTGAATGAGATACGGAATTATCAAGTGATTAGACTACAACATTTACGGAAAAGATGCAAGTTTTTAGCACAAGGTTAGTGCTTGAGTTTGAATTCTACGTTAATTGACACGCTTTTTCTCCGACCTCAGCGTCTGTCTCTGTGACCTCCGCGTTGAAATAACGCTCAGCAAAAAACTCAACGCATCTCTAAAGACGGGACCGTTGTCAAGATGGAATTCTAGTGTCCCGCCGATGGCGGTTGGTAGTTTTTAGGATCTTTGACAATACAGATTTTGTTCACTTTTTCTTAATGTATGTCTCCCACCGCTCC
>JANNST010000003.1:0-80396 GCA_031402865.1 Chloracidobacterium sp.
CCGTAAATTCGCCGACCGCCTCAAACGCCGAAACGATTGTCAGGTCGCGGCCTTGATAATGCCCTGCCTTAATCGTCCCACCGTAAACAAAAATAGACGGGATATCGAGCCGTGCAATGGCGATCATCGCACCCGGCATATTCTTGTCGCATCCGCCGATGGCGACGAGCCCGTCCATCTGCTGTCCCTGGCAAACGGTCTCGATCGAATCCGCGATCACCTCACGCGAAATGAGCGAATATTTCATCCCCGGCGTTCCCATCGAGATTCCGTCGCTGACGGTAATCGTGCCGAAAACCTGCGGCATCACACCTTCGCCCTTCGCCGTTTCGATAACGGCATCCGCAAGCTTGCCGAGGCTCAGGTTGCACGGCGTGATTGTGCTGTAACCATTCGCAACCCCAATGATCGGTTTGTCAAAATCGCCGTCGCCAAACCCGACCGCCCGCAGCATCGCCCGGTTCGGCGAACGCTGCACCCCGGCGGTAATCACATGGCTTCGGTGGTTATTTCCCATTGAGGTTAAGCCTTTTCTTCGTTCCTCTTATTCGGTTTTCGTTCTTCTTGATCCGTGCTTATCCTACTTCTTACTTCGCGTCTTTGCGTCTTTGCGTCTTTGCGGGAAGCAGTTCTTAATCTCTCTCAAACAAACCGACCCGCTTCTCATAGGCCCCGCGCACAATAGCGATATCCTCCAAAAACTTCCCAAGCTCTTCGAACCGCAAAGCCTGCGGCCCATCCACAAGCGCAATCGACGGATCCGGATGAAAGTCCACCAGTATCATATTCGCACCCGCGATCACGCCTTGAGCCGTGACGTGCAGAATGTCCAAAACATTATCGGAGCTTCGAAAACGACCACCGACCGAATGCGAAGGATCGATACAAACCGGCATTCGCGTCAGCCGCTTTACGACCGGCACATGCGCAAAATCGACCATATTCCTGTGCGGATCGCCGATATTCGTCTTCATCCCACGCAGCCCGAAAACCACTTTCTGATTACCTTCGCTGGCCAAATATTCCGCCGCGTGCAAGGACTCATCCAGCGAGATACCGAACCCGCGTTTGAGCAGAACCGGAAATTCCTGCTGCCGCCCGACGCTCTTTAGCAGCTCGAAATTCTGCGTATTCCGCGTCCCGATTTGAAGCATAACCCCAGTCGGCCTACCGGTTTGGTCCAATGCCTCGTTGATCTCATCGACATGCGATTCGTGCGTCACCTCCATCGCGATGACCTTGATGCCGTACTTTCCGGCGATCTCAAAAACATACGGCAGACAATTTTTGCCGTGCCCTTGGAAAGAATAGGCGCTTGTGCGCGGTTTATAGGCTCCCATCCGGGTACAAACCTGCCCGTTTTCCTGCAATGCCTTCACCATTTTCTCAACGCTTTCCGGCGAATCGACCGCACACAGCCCGGCAAAAACATTCAGATTGTCCTGGCTAAACTCAACGCCATTATAGGTGAAAGAACTTGGCCGGTGATCGTCCTTATGCCGCCCGAGCACTTTATATTCCTCGGAAATACGGACCACATGATCGACTGCCTGAAATGCCCGCATCTCGTCCAGCGACAACGCCGCCGTGCTGCCGATCAAATAAATCTCAGTTAAAGTCTGCTGAGCACCCTGCACTTTATGGACGCGGTACTCGATGTTCTGCAGATTCTTCAGATGACTCTCCAACCGCTTATATTCGCGAGTCTCGGAGTCGATGTATGGTTTCAGGATCAGGATCATTTTTGCTTATATAACTAATCGTCGCTTTTATCTTCGTAAGTAGTGCTCTTTCTCTTTCCTTTGCGACTTTGCGTCTTTGCGGGAAACTTCAAACGTGGGATTCGCCTACAAGTTCTATCGTCGGATACCGTCCCAAATATCTTACTTCCGCCGCCTGTTCGCTTATCTCATCAAGCGCTCCGCGCAACTCGCTTTCGCTGGCTGGCGAACGAAGATCGAGATAAAAATAAAACTCCGACGGCGAATCCTTTATCGGGCGACTTTCGATCTTCAACAGATCGATCCCGCGTCTAACAAACGCCCTCAGCGCATTATGCAAAGCACCCGGCTGGTGCCGCAGCCGAATGACAAGCGAAATTTTACCTGTAGTATGTGACTCATCCGCCGTCGGCGAAAGCAGAGCAAACCGCGTGTAATTCTCCGCGTGGTCTTCGATATGCTCCCGCAGAACTTTCCCGCCGTATATCTCCGCCGTACGCTTTCCGCCGATGCCCGCACGCGTCACGTCGCCGCTTTCGACCGCACGCTTTACGCTTCCCGCCGTATCGTCCGCCGCGACTCGGGTCAAATACGGATACGCCGCAAAAAATCTTTCACACTGCGCTAACGCCGCCGGGTGCGATTCGACCGTACGGATAGTCTCAAAAGTCGCCTCCGGGCACGCGACCAAAAAATGCGATACAGGCAAAATAACTTCAGCCACTATGCTCAGCGAGCTTTTCAAAAGCAGGTCATAACACCGATGCACCGACCCGACCAGGCTGTTCTCAAGCGGCGTCAGAATATAGTCGGCCTTGCCGACGTCGATCGCCGCGAACAGGTCTTCAAATGTCGGAAATGAAACAGTCACGCAATCTTCGCCCAAAATTCGCAATGCTGCTTCTTCGCTGAACGTTCCGCGTTCACCCAAAAATGCTACACGCGATTTCCCCGCAATGACCGCCTTTCCTGCCGAGGTTCCGTTTTCCGCAAACGGCTTTTGGTAGGTCTTCTGCTGAAGCTGCAGCGATTCGTCGATCACTCGCTGAAATATATTCTCAATGCTCTTGTCGTCAAACGGCCCGGGATTTTCGCTGCTTACTCTCGCCAAAACTTCCCGTTCGCGGTTCGGATCGCACAAAGAAGTATCGACACTCGTTTTCGCCGCACCGACCTTCAGCGCGATCTCCGCGCGACGGTTCAAAAGCCGCAGCAATTCGCTGTCGATAGCATCGATCTCGCCCCGCGGATTGTTTATAGTTCCCTCACTCATATCAAATTTCTTGGTGTTCTTTGTGTCTTCATCTTCGTGTTCACTGTGTTTAATAATTCTTTTTAAACACGAAGAACACAAAGATTTTCACAAAGAGCGCAAAGGATCCGGCTTACTCCTTATCGTTAATAAACTTTACACACGAAGTTACGAAACACCGGCAAACTGTCCGACCGGATGCAGCCATTTACCAAACCGCGCATCGCGACCAGCTACTGCATCGAAAAATGTGTCCTGTATCTTTTTTGTCACAGGCCCGCGCTTGCCTTCGCCTATGATCTTGCCGTCAACTTCGCGGATTGGCGTGATCTCCGCCGCAGTGCCGGTAAAAAATGCCTCGTCGGCGTTGAGCAGGTCGTACAGTTCCAACGATTTCGCCTCGACCGAAAATCCAAGTTCGCGTGCGATCTCGATCGCCGCATCGCGCGTTATTCCCATCAATATCGAATCGTCGGCCTTGTTCGTGACAATCTTTCCATCCTTGATGACAAACAAATTCTCGCCAGACCCTTCAGCCAAACTGCCGTGCATATCCAGCAACAGGCCTTCGTCATAGCCGCGCGAAAATGCGTCCTGCACGGCAAGAATCGAATTCAAATATTGCCCGCACGCCTTCGCCGTCGTCGGCATCATGCTCGAATGAAATTTACGCCACGGCGAAACTGTTATTCGCACGCCGTGCTCCAAACCTTCCGCTCCAAGATACGACGCCCACGGCCACGCCATTATCGCCGTCTCGACCGGGCACTTCCCCGGATGAAGGCCGAGGCTCCCGCTTCCCATATAAACAATTGGCCGAATGTAACAGCTCGAAAATCCATTACGCGAGATTAGCTCACAGACCGATTCTTCCAGCTCCTCAACCGTGAAAGGTATTTTGATATCGTAAACCGCCGCCGATGCATAAAGCCGTTCGAGATGCTCCCGCAGCCGAAACACCGCCGGGCCCGAATCAGTCTCGTAACAGCGGATTCCTTCGAATACACCGCTCCCGTAATGCAGCCCATGCGCCGAAACATGCACCGTCGCATCAGCCCAAGGGATGATTTCCCCGTTCTTCCAGATCCAATCTATACTCTCGAAAGACATCTTCTTTATCTTCCCTTTGCGACTTGGCGTCTTTGCGGGAAATCATTTCCTCCCGCAAAGGCGCAAAGACGCAAAGTTAAACTCCCCACAAAAACTGCTCGGGATTACTGTGCAAAGCCTTATCTTGCCCTGACTGCCAATCCGGCCGGTTCTTTGAGCAAATATCGATCGCGACGGTATGCTCCAGCACCTCGGACGAATGCGGCACGCCCGCCGGAATGCACAGCAACTGGTTACCTTCGACGATCACGTCGCCATCCGGCAGATGAAACAGCCATGCACCGTGCAGCACATAAATCACCTCTTCGGTGTCGTGCGAATGCGTCTCGGTCACTTCGCCCTTTTGCACCTCAAGCCGTGCCACGGCAAGCGTCTCGCCGTAAACCGCCTTTCGCAAATATGACGTGTTGACCACATCGGTTTCAACTTTGTCCAAATCGTAAAACTGCATATACTTTTTCTCACTTTCCGCTGTATTCAGATTTCTTTCTTCATATTCCTTCTTGTTCCTCTTATTCCGTGGTTGGCTTTTATTCTTCAAGAGGACCACGGAAAAAGAGGAACAAGCATGAAGAAGAGAAAGAACTAATTCTTCGCGGTATTCACAAGTCTGTTTTGCGCCAGCCACGGCATCATTGCCCGCAATTTTTCACCGACTTCTTCGATCTGGTGCCTTTCGCCTTCTGCCTCGAGCCGCTTGAAATTTTCCTTGCCCGAATCGCACTCGCTCATCCATTCGTCGGCAAACTCGCCGCTCTGGATCTCGCCTAAAATCTTTTTCATCTCAGCCTTGGTTGCCTCATTCACAACTCGGCTTCCGCGAGTCAAGTCGCCGTACTCCGCCGTATTCGAAACCGAATAACGCATATTCTTGATCCCGCCTTCGTACATCAGATCGACGATCAGCTTCATCTCATGCAGGCATTCGAAATACGCCATCTCCGGTGCGTATCCGGCTTCGGTTAATGTCTCAAACCCGGCCTGTATAAGCGACGTCAACCCGCCGCACAAAACCGCCTGCTCTCCAAAAAGATCGGTCTCGGTTTCTTCCTTAAAATTCGTCTCAATGATGCCCGCTTTTCCGCCGCCGATAGCGCAAGCGTAAGACATCCCGACGGCGTTCGCATCACCTGCCACATCCTGATGAACAGCCAATAAACAAGGGACTCCGCGTCCCTTTTCGTATTCAGCCCTTACAAGATGTCCCGGCCCTTTCGGCGCCACCATGAAAACATTCACGTCCGCCGGCGGCAAGATCTTTTTGAAATGTACTGAGAATCCGTGAGCAAAAGCGAGGTATTTTCCGGCGGTCAAAGCGGGTTCGATCTCGTTGCGGTAAACGGTCGGTGCAAGCTCGTCCGGGACGAGCACCATGACGACATCGGCCTTTTGCACGGCCTCGCTCGTCAGCGTCACATCAAGCCCCGCGTCCTGCGCCTTTTGCCACGATTTACTATTTTCGGGCAGACCGACTATTACCTCAACACCCGATTCTTTCAAATTATTCGCGTGTGCATGTCCCTGCGAGCCATACCCAATAACGGCCACCCGTTTGTTCTTTATCAATTGCGTGTCAGCATCCGAATCGTAAAATACTTTCATGAAAATTATCCTCGTTAAACTTATTCTCTTCCTTTGCGTCTTTGCGACTTTGCGGGAAAATTCATCCTATCCTAACCTGTCGCCGAGTGACTCTCCGCCTCTTCCGCCGTCAACCGATTGATCGCCACATAACCCGTTCGTGCCACTTCATTCAGCCCAAAAGACTCCAGCAGCCCAATAAATCTATCAACCTTTTCCTTGTTTCCCGACGCCTCTATTATCAGTCTGTCGTGCGTAATATCGACTATCTTGGCTCTGAATATATCGACCAGGTTCTTGATCTCCTGCCGGTCGGCCGGCGATTTCGCGCTGACATCGATCAAAGCCATTTCGCGTTCGATGTGCGGCAGACTCGTCACCGACTTTGCCTCCCGCACGCGTGCGAGCCGCGAGCATTGCTTCAATATCTGCTCGATAACAGCGTCGTCACCCTCGGTCACGATCGTACACCGCGACCAGCCGTCTTCAAGCGTTGTCCCGACCGTGATCGTCTCGATGTTATACCCGCGAGCCGAAAACAGCCCGACGATCCGCGACAACTCGCCCGGCTCATTCGCCACTAAAATCGATAAAGTATTACGCATGGTTCTCGAATTCCAGATTTCAGATTTCAGATTCCAAATTTCAAATTCCGAGTTTGGAATCTGGAATCTGAAATTATTCAAGAATCATATTCCTCGTATCCTGCCCCGCCGGGATGATCGGGAAAACATTCTCTTCTTTCGAAACAACGATATCCATTATCGTCACACCTTCATGAGCCAAACCTCGCTCCAGGACATCGGCAAGCTCGGACGGTTTTGAAGCCCGCAACCCGAGCGCTCCATATGCCTCGGCGAGCTTCACAAAATCCGGCGAAATTGAAAGATCGACCTCCGAATATGCACGGTCGTAAAACATCTCCTGCCATTGCCGCACCATCCCGAGATAACCGTTATTCATTATCAAAACCTTGAGCGGTATTTTGTACTGGATCGCCGTTATGATCTCCTGATTCGTCATCTGAAAACCGCCGTCGCCGACCACCGCGACAACCATCTGATCCGGACAAGCAAGCTGTGCTCCCATCGCCGCCGGAAGCCCAAAACCCATCGTTCCAAGACCGCCGCTCGTCAGCCATTGCCGTGAGCGTTTGAAGGGATAAAACTGCGCCGCCCACATCTGATGCTGGCCGACGTCCGTCACGATTATCGCGTCTCCATTCGTGATGCGATGCAGTTCTTCAATCACCTGCTGCGGATTGATCTCAGTCTCCGAATACTTGCACCCGAACGGCACTGCGTCTAGCCATGCAGTCAGCTTTTTCCACCACGCCTCGCGTCTCGCTTTGCCGGCATTGAGCGTAGCACCTTCGCGCGCCTCAAGTCTCGCGGCTATGCGCTGCAATGCAGATTTCGCATCGGACACCAAAGAAATATGCGGCTGCTTCACTTTGCCGATATTCGACGGATCAATGTCGATGTGGATGATCTCCGCCTGCGGAGCAAAAGTAGCCAGCTTTCCTGTAACGCGATCGTCAAACCGAACGCCCACCGCAACAAGCAGATCGGCTTCGGAAACGCCCATATTCGCCGCGTAAGTTCCGTGCATGCCGAGCATTCCAAGCGAAAGTTTATGTGCCGTCGGAAATCCACCCAAACCCATCAAAGTCGGCGTGACTGGAGCTTGCAGTAACTCGACCACCTTCATCAGATCGTCCGCCGCACCGGACGTGACGATGCCGCCGCCTACATAAAATATCGGCCGCTCCGCGTTGATCAATCTATCGGTAATCGTGTCGAGAATCGCCTCGTCCGCTGGCGGAGGAACGTCATCCGCAAACACCCGTGCAAACTTCGTCCGGGCTTCTTCGCAGATATGCGCCGTGATGTCCTTCGGAATATCGATGACCACCGGCCCCGGCTTTCCGGTAGAGGCGATATGGAAAGCTTCGTCGATAATCGCCGCGAGGTCGCGAACGTCCCGCACCAGATAGCTGTGCTTAACGATCGGCAGCGTCAGCCCAAACGTATCGACTTCCTGAAATGCATCCGTCCCGATCACCGGCAGCGGCACCTGTCCGGTAATTACGACGAGCGGTATCGAATCCATGTACGCCGTCGCGATTCCGGTCACGGCATTCGTCGCTCCCGGCCCCGACGTAACCAATGCCGCACCAACCTTCCCGGTCGCGCGTGCGTAACCTTCTGCAGCGTGGACGGCTCCCTGCTCATGCCGAACAAGATAATGCGTTATCTCATCACGAAACCGCCAAAGCTCGTCGTAAATATGCAAAACCGCACCGCCGGGCAGCCCAAAGATCTTATCGACGCCGTTCCTGATCAAACCGCGTACAAGTATCTCAGCCCCGCGCATCGGCTTATCGGTCGGATCTTCCACCGATCCCGCCGTATCCTCGCTCGCCGCTGTTCCCACTGTTGCGTCTCGCATACATCCTTTCCCGCTAAAATCGAAAAGGCCGTCTTCCTATTCGGATGACAGCCTTATTTCTGAATCGTTTCAGCATAGACATCATCCGCACCGCGCGTTTCGCACGATCACGATAATGCTAATAAAATAAAAACTTCGTATCACTAAAAGTTATGTTTTCGGGCGAAATATAACAACGCTTATCGACGTTGTTTTTACTATAAGGGATGTATTCGGGTTTGTAAAGGCTTTTTTTCGCCGGGATACTTCCCAAATTGGTAGTGCGGGAAATTAAGAGACAATGGCTTGGGTCGGATCAAAGAAATACCAGAAAAAACCTCCGCGAGTCTCGCCGTCTTCCTCAGCGCCCCCAGCGTTTAAATCAATGTTTAAAGCTGAGATCGCCGAGACTTTCGCGGAGAACACAGAGATTTGCGGCTTCAGCGGCCGTTCCCGATCAAGGTAAGTGCAGGTGTGTTTGTCTTTTTTACTTTACTGACGCAGCCTGAGCCTCGGCAATTGCCGCTACTTCAGCAGCATGGCCGTCACTGCGTTTCGGGAGCGGCTTTGCGTAAGCCTTGCGGGGAATAAGTGTAATTGAATTGAGCTTTATACGGCGTCGAATAGGACCGTCTGTCTCCTCGACCTTCTCAAAATCGAACGAGCAGGTAAAATGTCCGGCTGAAAGCTTCTTGCAGAAATCTTCCGAAAGATGAAACAAAAACGCATCGGCATATTTGCCCATGCTTTCGTCAACCTGTCCTAGCAATTCGCCGTCGGGAGCGTCAAGAAATACCGGGACACTCTCAATTGCATCACAGCGTGAATAGTATTCGCCGAGTACGTGACGGCGTGAAAGAGCGATCGGTGCATATGCCATAGATACATCTTAACACGTTCTTAACGATCTACGGCAAAATAAAACTCTTTCTTGTCAGAACCGCGAGCGGTAGCGACCGGCCTCTTCAGTCTCCCCTCCTGTCTGAGGAGGGGTGGATGCCGCTTCGGCAGACGGGGTGGTTCTCTACACCTCAGCCAGAAATAGCCGCAAAAAGGCACAGAAGACGCAAAAAAAGAAAATAAAAACTTTTGCGCTTTTTGTGCCTTTTCGCGGCTATCATTCTCTTAGTAAATAAAAGCGCTCTGCGTCGGCAAATCTCCGTTCTGTCCAAACTGCTGTTGGATGATCCCGTTTGTCGATCCTATCGCAAACCACGTTCCGGTTGATAGCCTGAACACCGCGACATCCGATTTGCCGTCACCGTCGTAGTCCGCCGGGATCGGCAAATCTCCTGTTTGTCCCCAGTTCACCACGCCAAATCCGGCCGTACTCTGTATCCTGAACCACTGTCCCGTCGATGGCCGCCACACAGAAACGTCAGTCTTGCCGTCGCCGTCATAATCAGCCGGAACAGGAATATCCGCACCTTCGCCCCATGTCTGGACAAAGAACCCGAATCCGGTCTTCAGGATGTACCAGTTGTGGTCCGACGGACGATACAAACCAATGTCATAAAAACCATCACCGTCAAAATCGCCAACGACAGGCTTGTCGCCCGCAACTCCGAACGCGACATTTGAAAACGTGTTGTTCGACAACCTTCGATACCATGTACCGTCCGACTGTCGGAATACGATTAGATCAGCCTTTCCATCGCCATCATGATCGGCCGGAACAGGCAGATCACCGTTTGCTCCCCACGAAAAATTCACAAACGTCTGGCTCTGCGAATTGAAGATAAACCACTGCCCGGTCGAAGGCCGGAACATCGCGATATCGGTCTTCGCGTCACCGTCATAATCCGCCGGGACCCTCAGATCGCCTGCAACGCCAAACGTCATCACCATGTAGCCCGCTGTGCCTCTCAAAACATACCAATTGTCGTCCAATGGGCGCCGAACAGACAGATCTGCCCGCCCATCCGCGTCGTAATCAAAGAGTGTAGGCCGCGTGCCAAAATCGTATTCGAATACGCCCCTGCCGTGTGTCGAAATTCGCAGAACGCGATGCGTCTGGTGAAATTCCATCCCAAATACCGCAACGCGCGGCAGGCCTACGCTAAACGGCTCCCAGCTCGTGCCGCCGTTTAGCGAACGAAAAACACCGATGTCTGTTCCCGCAAAAAGTATTTGGGTATTCGCCGGGTCTATCGCAAAAGTGTTGGTCGGCACATCCGGAATTCCACTGCCTGCGACTGTCCAGGTCGGCGTTCCCGACAGTAAATTAGTCGTTTTCCAAACGTGCTGCCCGGCCGCAAGGCCAAAGCCGTTCAACGCAACATACGCAACATTCGCATTGCTTGGATCGATCGCAACCCGCCCGACATATCGTGCCGGTATCGGCCCGGTTATATTCGTCATCGTCGTCGCACCGGCTGTCGTCGATAAAAAGATAGTTCCGCCGGTTGTACCGACAAGCCTTACATCGTCGTTTTGCGGTGAGATCGCAATCGCGCTGATCCTGACAGAACCAGGAAGCACGCCGCTCACATCCGTCATCAACGTTCCGGTATCGACCGAACGATAAAGACGCGAGGTGCCGAAATAAAGCGTTGACGGATTCCCCGGCCCGCCGACCATCGGTGCATAAAACAAAACCGCGTCGGAACAGACCATTCCGTTATTCGACGTCGTGCCGCTGCAGCCGCGAAAATTCGACCAGTTCGGATCGCCGCTAGCTTCGGTCGTGGTCGCCCGGCTGAATCCGATCTGCGAATTCGTTTGATTGAAATAGGTGTGATAGGCCGTGACGTTGTTAATCGTCGGAGAGTTTTTATCGATCACTGAAAAACCGCCGTCACCGCCGTCCGATCTAACCCACGTCGTGCCGTTCGGGGCCAAAAATTGTGTACCGTTGTCCTGCGTTCCGCCCAGCGTGTAATTGCGGTCGATCGGGTGCAGTGAAATTCCCTGAAACTGCGTCGCGCTGATAGATGTGTTGTTCAGCGTCGCCCACACGATCGGCGTTGCGTTAACGTCGTTTGTCCGCCAGATGCCTCCATCGCTGCCGAAATAGACAATGTTCGGGTTGGACGGTGCGACGGCAATAGCCTGCGTGTCTACGTGCAGATTTGTCGAACTGTTGATAAAGCTCGTTCCGCCATTTATGGATTTTCCAAAGGGGAGAGCCGGTGAACCGCCGAGATAAACCTTGTTTGCATCATTCGGATCGACCGCGACCGCGATGTCGTAAAAGCATTGCGGATTACAGAAACCGGTTCCGCCCGCCAGCGGTGTAAAAGCCGCTCCGCCGTCGACCGATTTATATACCGTTCCGTTTGCTGTACCCGTGGCGGCATAAACTGTAACGACTCCTCCGGTGTTATTGACAGAGAGTTCCGTGCGGAAGCTGCTGCCGTCAGCGGTCGTAAGCGTTCTCGAGAATGTCGGCGTGACGCTGAGAGCGTTTGTCGAAAGATAAACACCTCCGTCATTACTGCTGCCGACTACAGCCACCATCAACCGGTTAGGATCTGCCGGATCGATTGCCGCGTCGCTGATTGAGCGTCCCGCGCCCAGCGTGCCCTGGATCGTCAGCTTTTCAAACACGGGGTTTGCCGCCAAAGCGTTTGTTGTTCGGAAGATGCCCGAGTTCGGCACTATCAACCCTCCCGTAGTGCCGCCGATACCAGCCGTGCCGTTCGCCGAAGCCGCAAAAAGTATGTTCGGATCGGTCGGGTGAACAAGAATCTCGCTTATCCCGCGGCCGGTAAATATATCGGTGCCGACGGAATTCTTGTTCAATGGTCCCGCAACAACCGGAGCCGTGTCCGCGTTGGTGATCCGGTAAATGCCGACGCCGAAAAAGCTGTCGGCCGAAAACGCGGTCTCACCCGTGCCGACATAAACCGTTGAAGGATTGGACGGCGAGATGGCGATCGAACCGATCGCCAATGTCAGTGCATCGTCAAGCAGCGGCGTCCAGTTCGCTCCGCCATTCACCGAACGGTATAGCCCGCCTTGCGCCGCCCCGACATAGACAATATCCGGATTTGTCGGATGCACCGCTATCGCCGAAATTCGTCCGCTGTAAGATGTCGATGCGTTTACGGGTATCGGTGCCGGCCCGAGTGCCCGCCAGCTTGCCACGGCGGACGGCCGCCCGCTCGAAGCTTCCCGCCGTGCCGCCATTTCCCTTTCGCCTCGCTCCATATCGCGAATTGCCCGCGTTCTCGATCCGCGATCGCCCGTTCCATAGCCCCGCCACATGCCTAGCTGATCGCTTCTGAGGCGCATGTATTCTTCCTTATCGATCGATGCCCGCACCGGCGGCACATCAGGCTCAAGCTCGTTAAAAGGCTTTCCGTTCTGCTGTTCGGCTGAGATAAACCACCAGGCCGACGCACCTGCCACGACAATAAGTGAAAGAATGACGAATAAAGATCTTAGGGATTTCAAGTTACGGCCTCCGGTGTTGATAATGCGATGTTAACGGTTAAATGTGTGGTTCGGTTTATTTCCGTCGCCAAAAGAAATTGGACCACGAGGGATGCAGTTACTATTTTCTACCATTTTTCAGCGGGAAAAGCTATCAAAATCTGGGCGCAGAAATTCCGGCGAGGTAAGCCTCGCCGAACATATTGCGGCAACCCCGATCCGGGATTTACGATAGCCTAGTAAATAAAGGCGCCCTCTGTCGGTAGATCAGAACTTTCGCCAAACGGCCTCACGGTGATCCCGGTGTTCGAGCCGATAAGATACCACGTTGCGTTCGATGGCCGGAAGACCGCGAGGTCAGCCTTGCCATCGCCGTCATAATCGGCCGGAACCGGTTTGTCGCCATTTGCGCCCCAGCCGACTACACCGAAGCCGGCGGTGCTCTGTATCCTGAACCACTGCCCCGTCGATGGCCGCCAGACCGAAATGTCCGTATTGCCATCGCCGTCATAATCCGCCGGGACGGGAATATCCCCTGCTTCACCCCATGTCTGTACAAAGAATCCAAAGCTTGTTTTCAAGATATACCAGTTGCGGTCCGAAGGCCGATACAAGCCGATGTCGTACTTTCCGTCGCCGTCAAAATCACCGACAACCGGCTTGTCGCCTACAACACCAAAGCCAACCGCCGAAAACGTGTTATTCGAAAATCTTGTATACCACGTGCCGTTGGACTGACGGAACAAAACCAGATCGGCCTTGCCGTCACCATCGTGGTCAGCCGGAACCGGAAGATCGCCGGACGTTCCCCAGTTGAAAGTTTGCAGTGCCTGGCTGCCCGAATTGATGATAAACCATTGTCCGGTTGACGGCCTGAACACTGCGGTGTCCGTGTTGCCGTCGCCGTCGTAGTCGGCCGGAGCGATCAGATCACCTGTTTGGCCGAGCAGAGTTGTCAGGAATCCCGACGTGTTATTTGCCACGTACCAGATATTGCTTGACGGACGGAACACCGATATATCAGCCCTGTCGTCGCCATCGTAATCGAAAAGCGTCGTCGCGGCCGGCGTTCCGCCGACATCGGTTATCGTCACGACCGCCGTGTTTGGAACTCCAAGCGTTCCACCGCCGGTTGCGTCTGAAAGAATCAGGTTAAAGGTCTCTTCACCTTCGGCGACGCCGTCATTCGCGATCGGAATGGAGAACATTTTCACTGTTTGTCCGCCCTCGAATGTGAGCGTCCCGGCAACCGCCGTATAATCCTGTCCCGCGATGGCCGAACTGTTCGAGCTTGAATAATTAACGGTCACGCCGCTTGCCGCCCCGCCCGTCCTTTGTACGGATACCACAATTACCCCGGACGGCTCACCGACCGTGTATTCCGCTGAAGTGAACCTGAACGCACCTCCAAAATCGTCGTTGAGGATCGTTCCCGTACCCTGTGCGTCGGTAATAGTTGCTCCGCTCGGGTTAGTCAAATTCACAAAAAAGTTCTCGTTTTGTTCCCTGTCGTAATCGCCCTTAACCTGGACCGTTATCTGCTTGGTCGTTTGGCCGGGGTTGAAGGTCAGGTCCGAAGATAATATCGCCGTATAGTCGCCCGGTGCCGTCGCTGTTCCGTTGGCGGTCGAATAGTTCACAGTGACGGCCTGCGAGGATTGCCCGGTCAGCGTTACAGTAAAGGTCAGAGATGCTTGCCCAAGGTTACCCTCGTTCAGCGAAGCATCGCTGATCGAAAGTGTCGGCGGGTCATCATTATCGACGATGGTAAGAATCGCGTTGATCGGCGAACCGAGCGAAGCTCCACCCATCGGTGCATCCAGCGCAAGATTCACTGTCTCATCCGACTCATCCACAAGGTCGTTGATGATCGGAATGCTGAATGTTTTCGTCGCCTGGTTTGGTTCAAATGTGAGTGATCCCGAAACTCGGGTATAGTCCTGCCCACTCGTGGCCGAGCCGTCGATCGTAAAATACTGTACCGATACGCCCGATGAAAGGCCACCCGTCCGCGTCACCGTAATAACCGCGGTCGGCGAACCTTCGCTAACCGAAAACCCGGACGACTCGAACTGGATCACGCCGGCTGCATCGTCGTTGACTAATGTTCCCACACCCTGCGTGTCAAAGATCGGAGCGTTTACAGCCCCGCTAAGATTCACAAATAAAGTCTCGTCAGTTTCGATCACGAAATCGCCGATGATGTTGACCGCGGCAGGTTTCGAAATTTCGCCGGGGTTGAATACTATCTGGGTCGGGGAAACCGCTGTGTAATCCGTTCCCGCAGAAGCCGTACCGTTCGCGGTCGAGTAATTTACGGTAACCGTCTGCGTCGAAGCCGCGCTCAACGTCACGTTAAACAACATCTGATTCGCCCCATTTCCTTCGTTTTGAGAAACGTCGCTGATCGCGATCGAAGGCTGCGAATCGTCGTCGACGATGGTCAGCACCGATGCTCCCGGCGAACCGATAGCCGAGCCGCCCGTCGGACTACTCAACGAAATATTCACGGTTTCACTGCCCTCCAGCGAATTGTCGTCCAAAATAGGTATTGTAAAATTTTTCGCCGATCCGTCGCCGCTGGCCCAAGTCAAAATTCCCGACGACGCCGTGTAATCCTGACCGGCGGTGGCTGAGCCGTTCGAGGTGGCATAATTCACCGTGACCGCACCGGATGTTCCGGAATTCCGTGTCACGGTTATCGTCGCGGTGGGGGAGTTTTCGTTTATCGAATACGCCAGCGAGCTGAACTGGAGTGTTCCGGCCGAAACAGCCCCATCGTCGTTCGTGAGCGTGCCGACACCCTGAGAATCCGCGATCGACGCTCCTACAGGACTGCTGAGGTTCACAAAAAACGATTCGTTGGATTCGACATCCGTGTCGCCATTAATATTTACGACGATCTGTTGCTGGGTTTGCCCGGGGTTGAAGTTCAACGTCTGCGCCGGAACCGCCGTGTAGTCGCCCGGTGCCATGGCCGTACCGTCGGAGGTCGCATAATTTACGCTTACGATCTGATTCGATTGGGCGCTCAGCGTCACCTGAAATGTAAGCTGGTTGCCGCTGTTGCCTTCGGCCTGGCTGACATCGTTGATCGATATCGTCGCCGAACCTGCGTCGTTGTCGTTTATAGTCAGGACCGCCGGATTAGGCGAGCCGATCACAACTCCGCCTGTCGGATTGCTCAGCGTAATGTTGACCGTTTCACTACCTTCTACCGCAGCGTCGTCGGTGATCGGTATAGTGATTGTTTTCGGTGACGCATCGCCGTTCGCCCATGACAAGGTGCCCGCTGTCGCCGTGTAATCCTGTCCCGCTGTCGCCGTGCCGTTTGAAGTAGCCGAATTGACCGTAACCGCACCCGCGCTTCCAGATGCCCGGTTTACGGTAATAGTCGCCGTGCCGCCTCCCTCATTTACCGTGTACGAGGATGAACTGAACTGGATAATACCGGCAGCGGCAGCGTCGTCGTTTGTCAGCGTGCCGATGCCTCCCGCATCCGCGACGGTAGCGTTTACCGCTCCGCTTAAATTCACAAGGAAGGTTTCGTCGGATTCGATGTCAAGGTCACCGCTAATCTCTATGGACAAAGTTTTTTCAGTTTCGCCGGGATTAAAGGTCAGAGAGTCCAAAAAGACAGCCGAGAAATCGGACGGGGCCGAAGCCGAACCGTTGGTGGTCGCAAAGTTAACCGTCACGGTTTGCTGCGAAGCGGAACTCAGCGTCACCGTGAAAATCATCTGGTTGGGGCTATTGCCTTCCGCCTGAGTCACGTCGTTAATCGCGAGCGTCGGAAGCTGTTCGTCGTCAACAATCGTCAGCACCGCGGTATCAGGTGCTGCAAGAGCGGCATTGCCCGTCGGATTGCTCAGCGTGAGATTGACCGTCTCATCGCCTTCGATCAAAACATCATCGGTGATCGGTATCGTAAATTCCTTCGCCGAATCGTCACCGTCCGCCCAAAACAAAGTGCCCGACGCTGCCGCATAGTCCTGCCCGTCGGCAGCCGAGCCGTTCGAAGTAGCGTAATCCACCGTAACCTCGCCCGAAAGATCCAGCTTTCGAGTCACGGTGATCGTCGCCATCGTTCCGTCCTCATTTATCGAATAATTCGCCGAGCTGAATTGCAGCGACGCCGTCAATAAAGTGTTATTCGCAGCCAGACTGGTAAAGCCGTTAACGCGGTAGGAGTTAACGACAGGCCAAATCGGAGTGTCCGGGCTGTATCCCGACGAATAAAAGTAATTTCCGTACAGCCGGTGATTTAACTTTTGAGACGTCGTCGAAAACACTGAATCGCCGCCAACCGACGCAGAATCAGGCCTCTCGGCATTCGCCGGCCTAGGCAATATGCAGATCGCAAAAAACGCTGCGAAAATAAATATCACTGCAAACATCGAATTCATTCCCGGCCGTTCCACTCTCATTGATTTAGTCTCCTGATCCACCACTAGTTTTTTATCGATTTCGGGCGAACCCGAACACATAGGCATGGAATTGAACCGGCAGGCCGGAACACTCCGTTCCTCAAGTTGAGATCGACCGAAGCAGCAAGCTTTAGCGATCCCACACAATTCTGTATGTTAAGAAAATTATGGCAAGTATACTGCCCGTGTCAATAGGCTGGCATACATAACGAAATGAAAGTTTCCGAAGCGTGCCCAAGCCGCAAGAATTCACGCCTAGGCAGGTGTGTTGTCAGAACCGCGAGCGGTAGCGACCGGCCTCTTAAAGCTCCCCTACTGCCGGAGGAGGGGTGGTCCGTTGACAGGGTGGTCTAGCTCCCTCCTGTTTTATGAGGGGTGGTCTTAGCTCCCCTCCTGTCTTAGGAGGGGTGGCATCCGCTTCGGATGACGGGGTGGTCCGCTGACGGCGTGGTTCTTTTTGCTGAGGAGGGATTGCCGCAAAAAGGCACAAAAAGCACAAAAGTTTTATCTTCTCTTTCTGTGCCCTCTGTGCCTTTTTGCGGCTATCTACCCCTAATAAATAAAAGCGCTCTGCGTCGGCAAATCTCCGTTCTGTCCGAATTGCTGTTGGATGATCCCGTTTGTCGATCCGATGGCAAACCACGTCCCGGTCGATGGCCGGAACACTGCTACATCCGATTTACCATCTCCGTCATAGTCAGCCGGAATCGGCATGTCGCCCGTCTGTCCCCAATTCACCACACCGAATCCCGCCGTGCTTTGTATCCTGAACCACTGTCCGGTCGAGGGCCGCCAAACTGAAACGTCCGTTTTGCCATCACCGTCGTAGTCCGCCGGAGCAGGAATATCCGCTCCCTCGCCCCATGTCTGCACAAAGAACCCGAATCCGGTCTTTAAGATGTACCAGTTGTGGTCCGATGGTCTGTACAAAGCGATGTCGTAAAAACCATCGCCATCAAAATCGCCCACGACGGGTTTATCACCGGCTATGCCAAATCCAACAGTTGAAAACGTGTTGTTCGAAAACCTTCGATACCAGGTCCCGTCCGATTGCCTGAACACGACAAGATCGGCTTTGCCATCGCCATCATGATCGGCCGGAACAGGCAGATCGCCGTTTGCTCCCCACGAAAAATTCACAAAAGTCTGGCTCTGCGAATTAAAGATAAACCACTGCCCACTCGAAGGCCTGAACATCGCAATATCAGTCTTCGCGTCACCATCATAATCCGCCGGGACCATCAGATCACCAGGCACACCGAAAGTCATCACCATGTAACCCGCCGTGCCTCTCAATACATACCAATTGTCGTCCGAAGGCCGCCGCACCGAAAGATCAGCCCGCCCATCAGCGTCATAATCGAATAATTTGCGGGCAGCGGTTTCATTGTCGATAATCGTCAGAGTTGCCGAACTCGGACTTCCGAGGGTTGCCCCTCCGGTGGGGTTGCTCAATGTCAGACTGATTGTTTCATTACCTTCAAACGCATTATCGTCAAGGATGGACACAGTAAAGGTTTTGCTTGTTTCGTTTGTTGCAAAGCTAATCGTGCCGCTCGCCGATGAATAATCCGACCCGACGGTCGCCGTTCCATTTGAAGTCGAGTAATTAACCCCAACACTTCCGGTTCCGCCGATGCGGGTGACGGTTAGCGTGGTGGTTCCACCGCCTTCGTTTGCGGCATAAATGGTCGAGCTAAACTGAATTCGAGGGGGAGTTGGTGTCGGCGTTGGCGTCGGTGTTGGTGTCGGCGTCGGTGTTGGTGTCGGCGTTGGCGTTGGCGTTGGTGTCGGCGTCGGCGTTGGCGTTGGCGTCGCCGCTACGGTAATTTGCCTGGTTCTGACGACTCCGGAAGCGGCAGGAATACTTGTCGTCCAATGTCCGTTGTTTTCCTGATAAGCGGGGAAAAAAGAATATGTTCCGGCACTATTCAGTTGTCTAGACGCCGAGTTGTACGTGTACGACTCGCCTGCGGCAAGCGTTCTTGTCACAAAATTCATGTCGTAGATAGTGTTCGTATTAAAACGGCCACCTGTTCCCACGTTCGACAATAAGATCGAATCATACCCTACGTTTCGGATTGTAAAGCTACTAGTTATACTATTGCCCGCAATGTAGGGGCCCGAAGGACTCAGATTAAGACTTGACGTTAAAAGCGGCATACCGTCAACTGTGGGCCCTGCCGGGTAAGAATTGTACTCGCCTTCGGAAACTTCGACCACGCTGCAAAATTGATAACCCAATCCCGTAAACCTCGGACCCGAAGAAAATGGCCTTCGCTTCCCGCCTCCCGTTACTATCGAAATTTGACCGTTGTAACCAATCAATTTCCCGTCGGGAAATGGCTTTCCGTTTCCCGGCAAAGCCGCACTAAGGTTTCCGCCCGTTTCATAAAGGTCAAGTTCGTTCTGCCCTACTGTTATTACCCAGTTCGTGAAATCCGTACCAGTTCGGGCGTCGGTCGATTGATTGTAGAGCTGTGCCAAAACACTCGCACTGGTAATCGGCCGCTTTCGGCTGTCCGAGTCGATCAAATAAACAGTTGCGGGGGACGCAGCCTTAATTAGGGTTCCAGGAGGATGTATTGGCGGGCCGCCGACACTGTTTGGGAGGGTGGAAGGTCCATTATTACAATCAGTTCTTTCCGTAATATTTGTGTTGAAAGAAACTAATCCGCCGTTTGTATTGCTTCCCGTATAGACAACAAAGTGTAAGTGATCGTTATCCGCACATTTCCGACCAATTGTCCCAATCACCGTGTTCGAAGTAACTGATTGAGGAATGGAAACATTGTACGTATCAAGATGTAAATATCCGCTATACCATTCTGGATTTTGACTATTCGGATGTGCGATTAGGACTGCATTACAACTGTTCGGAAGACCCGAACCTGTATAAGCAACGACGGTTCCGCTCGCAGTTGCATAGACGTTTTGGCCGTCATCCGCGTTATTATTGCCGGGCAAATAACGATTTACATCCCAAGCGAATCTATCATTTGAGTTACCCCATCCCCCTCCCGCGACGTGAGCGCCGGTCATATGTTGATTAAATACCCAAAAGCCCGTTTGGGCCGCGCTTCCAAATCGTAGCGGACCAATGACCGGCGACACGATACTCGTTGGCGCAAACGCCTCGCCAAATGATCGTGTTTTCGGACTAACCTGGCTCAAGTATGGTTCAAATGGGTCCAGGAAATATTCGTGCTCGGTCGTGTTGAAGGCGTAGTTCTGATGAGTCACAAAGATAGATGGTCTTAAAGCGTTATCAAATCCATTGAGGACTAGGACGTTAGTCGATTGAAACGCCGAAGACTTTATACTTTTCTCAGGCATAGCCAATACTCCAATCAAAAGGTAGAGCGCGAATATTGTTACTCCGATTAATTTTCCTGTATTTGTCATAAAGATACTCCTCAACGTCATGAAGATCGAAAATATTGCCAAAAACCAAGAGCAAGATCGGCCAAGACCTGCTCAAATGCTAAATTTCAGCCGCTCTGAAATTTGTGATATGCTTATCGAAAAGCTTTGCATCATTTGAGTTGAAAGTCCTTAAGAATTTGCTAATTGTTTGCTAATTCTTAAACTCCTTTCTTTTATGCCAATATCCCACAACAGAATCCAATTCAGTGAATTTGAATTATCTTTAGACGACGATCAGCTTTTTCGTTTGGGCGAGTTGATTCCGCTAGACGACAAACCGTTTCAAATTCTGCGTTTGCTTGTTGAGAACTCTGGCCAAATTGTTTTGAAGGACGAAATTTTTGATAAAGTGTGGCCCAACACCTTCGTCGGGGATAACAACCTCACAGTTGCAATCTCTCAAGTTCGTGACGCATTGGAAGATGATTCAAAAAGTCCGACTTTCATACAAACTGTGCGACGCAAGGGATACCGTTTCATTGCTCCGGTCACGGTTCAAAGCTCCAACCCTGAAACCGCCCTTAATCCAGACTCAGAACAGATTGATAGAGCCGACGAAAAAGAAAGGCACACTCGCCGACCTTTCTTTTGGATTACCGCCGCCGTTCTTACTGTTTTTACGATTCTTTTTTTGATGGTCGTTTGGCCCGGGTATCGGCAAGATAATCAAAAGGAGGTCGAGCGGGTTGTAAAGGAGTCGCAGCTCTACGAATCGCTGGTCGTTTACAAAGATCCCTCTTCATTCGATGAAGCCGATCTGGATAAGTTCTGGACGACGGAACTTGCCGTGAACTCGAATTATGATCGTAGCAAGATAAGACAGGCCGCCGCGAAACTCGCCGGCGAAGGCAACCGCTATGGCGATGAGACGAAATGCGAACAGTTCGATTTCGAGTCGGTTGAAGTAAATGCGAACGGCGATATGGCGGTCGTCAAGACGCTCGAAAAGTGGTTTATCGCGATTTACGGCGGCGATGGAAAGCTGATAAGAAACCGTACAGTCGGGCCGTACTTCGTCAGCTACATTCTTAGAAAAATCGACGGACGCTGGCTTATAGAAAAATCCAACACCGGCCGGACCACTTCATCCCCGCCGAAATTGGCCAAGGCCGAAGCGACGACCGAAGCCGCGGGCGGCAAACAGTTTTTCGTCAGGCTCACGGGCGAAGATTTTCTGAGTGAGATCGTACATGTCAAAATCACAGGCGAAGGCTGCCCGGAGAATAATCCGTGTGTAATTCCGAACAGCGCTCTGCTCAAGCATGCGAAATTAAGCGATACGGTCATAGAGAATGTCCCACTAACACATTCACCAGGCGATTTTCAGATATTTCTTCACAACGGCGAATCCCAAGCGTCCAATCCTCGAACATTGACGGTAAAATAGCAATTTGGATTTACGACCGGCCTTTGAGGTTCGATTGCCGATCGGGCGGCACAAAAAAAGATTGACGCTTTCACTCGCTAACCGTTAAACTTGTTTTGACGGTTTATCTTCGTTTATTCGTTCATCCAATCTTTTTTTCGTAAGCCGTTAATTCCGTAAGCCGTTAATTAAGAGAGAACCACCCCGTGGGCGAAACGCCGCCACCCCTCCTTTGGAAGTAGGGGAGCTTTTGGAGACCAGCCCGAAACATCCACTTATGCTTAGCAGAATTGACGATCTATTGCGCATGGCGATGAGCTTTGGCTCGTCGGACCTGCATTTGCGGGCGGGTTCTACGCCGGTTATCCGGGTTAATGGTGAGCTGCGGCCGCTGTCGGGTGTCTCGAAAATGACGCAGGACGAGACGCTGGAGATGGCGTTTTCGATGATGTCCAATCGTCAAAAGCAGCACTTCAAGGAGGTTTACGAGGTCGATATCGGCTACGGCGTTTCGGGTCTCGGGCGTTTTCGCGTCAATATTTTTCAGCAGCGAAACTCTATCGGCATCGTTGCCCGTGTCATCTCGGACACAATAAAGACATTCTCGGAACTTGGCCTGCCGCCGATCCTGCAAACCATTTCGGAAGAAAACCGCGGCCTCGTTCTCGTCACCGGCACAACCGGTTCGGGCAAATCGACCACGCTGGCGGCGATCGTCGATTCAATAAACCAGGCTCGCAATTGCCACATCGTCACCATCGAAGACCCGATCGAATTCCTTCATAAGGACAAAAAATCCTTCGTCACCCAACGCGAGGTTGACGTCGATACGCGCTCTTTCGCCGAAGCACTTCGTGGCAGTCTGCGTCAGGACCCGGACGTTATACTCGTGGGCGAAATGCGTGATCTCGAAACGATCGAGACCGCACTCGTTGCAGCCGAAACCGGACACCTTGTCCTGTCAACACTGCACACGCTCGACGCCCAGGAAACTTTGACCCGAATACTCTCGGCATTCCCGCCATTCCAGCAAAAATCGATTCGCATACAGCTTGCGGGATTGCTCAAAGCCGTTGTCTCGCAGCGTCTTATGAAATCCGCAAAAGGCACAAGCCGCGTCCCGGCCGTCGAGGTGCTCATCTCGACGCCGCTTATCCGCGACTACATCCTTCACGAAGAAAAAACCGCCTCGATCCGCGACGCCATCGCCGCCGGAACGTCGCAGTACGGGATGCAGACGTTCGACCAATCGCTCTTCTATTTATATCAATCCGGGCTGGTTACGCTCGAAGAAGCACTTCGCGGAACGACAAATCCCGACGAATTCCGCCTCCGCCTCGCGGGAATCCAGAACACGTCGAACATAGCGAGAGAAGAAATGGAACAGCGCAGCGGCGTCGGCAACATAACCGACATGATCACGCGAATGTGATCAGTCATATTATCACCCCCTCGAAGGCGGCAACAGTGCCGCCTTTTTCGTTTTATCTTCTTATTTAGGGTAGTTCTGACGGTAATCGAGGAACGAGAGTGCGATAGCTCATTTTCTTGCCACGCCTTGTTTCGAGATCGTTTCTTCCAATAGGCGTAATGCTTCTATCAGGATTTCTCGACCTTCCTCGGACTCCATTTCGATTATTCCCTGCGAATTGGCATTGTTTACGCCAACATCTGCCGCAACCGTTTCAGACACTGGATCGCCGCTAACGATATGTATTCGGCGGCGCAAAGCCGTTATTTCGATTCGACGGTATTTTTTCATTGCACCTCCGGAGATATGCGGACGGAAGGTCTTGTCCGCTTCGTCCGTTCAACGTCACCTGCGGTTCATTTTTAAGGAAAGCGAACCCGGACAATTGCTCCGGTGAAGATCCGCGTTACGTATATATCGCCAGACGTCGGATCGCGGGTCATGCTGGTTGCAAAACCGCCTAAATCGATTGCATTTACTGGCGCTCCCGCTGGATTATCGAAACGCAGCAGTGCAGTGGGCTTGCGTCCCGGTCCATTGGGAGGAGCGAAAACACCGAATTCAAGAACATGAAAATAATTGGGACGTCTGAAACCCGCCAGCACCGGCAATATGTCAATGGCGGCGGTCAGTCCCTCGATAAACGGAGCGTCAGCGCCGGTCTGCGGGTCCACTGTGCGAACTTCAGCTATAATATCGCCAAAGAAATTGTCGGATCCGCCGCGGTGAAGCACGACCAGCAGTTGGTTCCCATAACGCCTAATACCGGTTGGCACGGCCTCCTTGACGCGCAGCAACGATAATACGGTGTCCGGAAATCTAATTAGTTCCTCGATCTCGCCGCTTTCGATGCCTACTTTCCAGACATTATTCATTCCTCCGTCCGTGACGTAGAGATGATTTGCTATGATCTCGACGCCGAATGGATTTGACGCTGCGACGCTCTGGACCGCGCCGCGCCGGGGAGCCGGGGCCGTGTCGTAAAAATCCGCCAAAAGCTCGAGCGTTGCGTTATCGCCGCCGCCGTTATCGAATAACAATTGCTGGCCATTTTTTAAGGCGAGATCGTCGACCGCCGTATGTGTAAATCCCGTTGTTATCATCTCCGTATTGGCGCTGAACTGTAGGACCAGCACCGAACTGAAGATAGGCGACGATGCACCGGCGGGATTCGGGATCTGGATACACGGGGAGTCGCAAGCGACAGTCGGGTTGCCTTCGCCGATAGTGATAAATAATTCACGCCCGCGCATCACCATGCTCGACGGGCCTTGCGGGAGACCGTAGCGTCCCACCGCCGAAGGCAATCCGTTGAGCAATGTGCGTCGCAAGCCCGTTTGCGGGTCTATGATTGAAATTCGTCCGTCATGGATGCCGGTGCCCGTTTCGGCTACTAGCAAGTTGCCTTGATCCGTCAAAATGGTTTTGTTCGGACGCTTTAATCCGGTCGTAAGAACCGAGACCGTTTGAGCACTTATGGCGGGTGCGAAAAGCCCGATCGTTATGGCGATGACCGGCAAAAGTATCGCAGTTTTGAGTTTCATAATTTTTCTCCTTCGTTTAATTTCCGTCCGGAAGTAAAAAACTTGTCGATTGATTTCCCTAAACTTCTTTCTGGATTTGGCAACAATAATGTTTCGGTGTCGGGTAAGTAACGAAAAAATAAGGAAATATCGGGGAAAAATTGACGAAAATTGCGGTTGGCGTTATGATGTGCGGCAGACACAACAATTCGCGGTGTTCTATCTTGCTGTTTACAAGGGGTTTTGAGGCTTCCGTATGCAGAAGCTGGCACACGAAATCTACTCCTTCGACGAGTTCAAACTTGATCTGACGCGCGGCGCTCTGTTTCGCGGGGTTGAGGAAATCAAACTCCGTCCCAAATCCTTCGACGTACTCAAATATTTTGCGGAAAACAGTGGCCGGCTTATCAGCAAAGACGAGCTGATCGAAGCCATCTGGCACGAAACCGCCGTGACTGACGATTCTCTCGTTCAATGCTTAAAGGACATTCGCAATGCTTTGGGCGATCAATCGCAGACAATCATCAGGACCGTTCCGCGACGCGGTTATATTTTCGAGAAAGAAGTCAGCGAAAACGGCTCACGCCCGCAGATTTTCACGGAAGAAAGGTCCGGCGTTCATCTGGTCATCGAGGAAACCGAGTGGACAAAAAGAGATAACGAGAAAGACAGGAAACGAAATTATCTCGGCGTTGTCAAACGAAACGAGCGGGTTGCCATTTTCGTCGCGGCTTCCGTCGTCGTTGTCTTTGCATTTGTCGTTGCTTTCCGGTCTTCTTCAACTCGCTCCAACAAGAATAACGAGGAAAAACCTGCAGCGATGTCGGCCTCGTTATTTGAAAATATCGACGTAAAAAGCATTTCGCACGTTGGCAACATCGTCAATAACGCCATTTCGCCCGACGGCAAATACACGGTTTATACTACAACGGACAATGGACGCGAGAGCCTATGGATTTCGCAGATTGCAACTGACAGCACACAACAAGTCATCCCGCCAGCCGATTTGCGTTATTTCGGCGTTTCATTTTCGCGTGATGGCGAATATATTTATTACCTCCGCGCCGACCGGTCAAATCCATTTCCGCGCACTCTTTATCGCATTCCGAAGCTGGGCGGGGTTCCCGCAAAGGTTTTAGCGGATATGGATTGGTGTCCGACGTTTTCACCAGACGGTAGCCAAATGGCTTTTGTTCGAAACTCTCCCGCCAATAATGACAGCGTTTTGATGATTGCGGGCGTGGACGGAGGCAATGAGCAAAAACTGGCAACGCGTCAGTATAACGAACCTTACACTTATCCGGCATGGTCGCCGGACGGACGGAAGATTGCAGCTTCGGCTGGTAGCGTCGAACTCGGCGATTCATTCCGCGATGTTGTAACCGTGAATATCGCCGACGGCGTGGAAAAAACTCAGACGACGCGCAAATGGTATTGGATTGGAATGCTTGCTTGGCTGGCTGATGGGAGCGGGTTGATTATGTCCGCCAATCCGGAAAAAAGCCATGTTTACAATCAACTCTGGCTTCTATCGTATCCGAATGGCGAAACGCGACAAATCACGAGCGACTCGAACAATTACGCTCTTATCAGTTTAACGGCGGACTCGCGCATGTTGCTTGCCGGTCATACCGAATTGCTGACTCACCTATGGATTGCACCTGAAGGCGATGCCGTCCGGGCTCGTCGGGTTACTTCCGGTTTGGGAGGATACCGAGAGATTGGCTGGACCACGGACGGCAACTTAGCATTTACGGCTTTCAGCAACAACGGCATCGATGTTTATCTGCGCAAGGCGGAAGGAGCGGAAAACAAACAGCTGACCGTCAATTCCGGGACGAATTGGGGAACTGAAGTTTCACCCGACAATCGTTACATCGTTTTCGGTTCCGACCGGACGGGTGATTTTCACGTCTGGCGAATGGATATTGACGGTAGCAACCCGGTCCAGCTGACGAACGGCGACGGCGAGAAATTCGCCGAAATTTCGCCCGATGGAAAATGGGTTGTTTATACCGCTTTTCAAGATTGGACGTTGTGGAAGATTTCAATTGACGGTGGTGATCCGATTCAAATTGCTAACAGCTACGCCCGCCAATCGGCAATCTCTCCAGATGGCAAATGGATCGTTTACATGGCTTCTGAAAGCAACCGTCACGCCCTGATTCCGTTTGAAGGCGGTTCGCCCGTCGAGACTTTTGACTTGCCGCCGGATGCTCCGCAGCTGCAAACGGTTCGGTGGTCGCCTGACAGTCAATATCTACAATTCATCGTCAAACGCGATGGTGCCGAAAATATCTGGCAACAACCTTTACACGGCGGAAAGCCGAAGCAAGTTACAAACTTCTCCTCCGACCGCATTTTTAGCTACGATTGGTCAAACGATGGCAACCAGCTCGCCGTCATTCGGGGAGCATGGACTGCAGATATGGTTTTGCTTTCGCAAAAAGAGAAATGATGTTTCTTGTAATGGAGCTTAATAGCTTAATCAATCGATTGGGTACAGGCATTAACTTGAGATCGCCACCACTAAACCAGTCAATCTGACGCAAATCCCGTTAAATCTTTACTTTCTAACGTTTTTCGACGGCGAAGTCTTGACACAAAAGCACTCCGACGTGTAAATTTTAGGTTTATGCGGCCTGACAGATTGGGTTCGAAAAGGAAGTGAAGACAAGTTCATCTTCCGGATAGGCGCAGCGGTTTTCGACCCGATTGGCATTGGGGCATTATTTCGAAGATCGGTAGGCGATCCCAACTATTTCAATTTGCGGACGCATAAAAAACGGCGAGAATCTTAACGTAAGGAAGTTCATACATAGTAAATGGCAAACGAGGTTAACAACGAGACTGAAGAATCGAACACCGGCGAAACTTCGGTCGTGGAACAAACGTCCAAAAAAGACGCAGTAGAAGCGTCAACAACACCGGCCCCTGAAGTAACAGTTGAAACGGCACCCGCACCGGCACCCGAAGCAGCGGCGGAAACCTTACCGTCTCCGGCCCCTGAAGCGGCTCCTGAAGTCGCTCCCGCTCCGGCTACTGTGACACCGGATGCCCCGAGAACGGTGGCGCGACCGGCCTCCATGGCACCCATGCCTGAGGCTCCGGCCCCTAAGGCTCCGGCTGCGAAAGCTCCATCAGACTCTACAACAGCCGAAGAACCGCAGAGCATGGGCGACATCGATTTTGGTGCCATTCTCGAACAGTTCGAGCAGGAGCAGACCATCTATCACGCTGGTGAACTGGTTGAAGGCAAAGTTGTCGGCGTGTCCGACCGCGGCATTCTGGTCGACTTCGGCTACAAGAGCGAAGGCGTGATTCCGGCCGAGGAAGCAGCATCCGGCGTCGAGCCGCCAAATGTTGGCGATACCATAGAGGTTGTGATCAAATCGATCACATCCGGTGACGCTCCGCCTGTCCTCTCGCGCGTCGATGCAAAAATGCGCAAGGTCTGGAACGATATCGAAGAATCGTTTAAGCAGGAGCAAACCGTCACCGGCCATATCGTTGACAAGACCAAGGGCGGCCTGCGTGTTGACCTTAACGGAATAGAAGCATTCCTGCCCGGATCGCAAATCGACTCTCGCCCGATCCGCAGTCTTGATTCGTACATTGGCCAGGACATTGAAGCAAAAATCATCAAATTCAGCCGCCGCCGCAACAACATCGTTCTGTCGCGAAAGGTGATAACCGACCTCGTCATCAATGAGCAAAAAGCGGCGACCATGGGCCAAATCGACGTCGGCTACGTCGTCGAAGGCACTATCAAAAATCTCACCGAATACGGCGCATTTGTTGACATTGGCGGCATCGACGGACTTCTGCACGTAACCGATATGTCGTGGGGACGCCTCAATAATCCCGGCGATCTGTTCAAGGTCAACGAACATCTTCAGGTAAAGGTTCTGAAGCTCGACCGCGAAAAAGAGAAGATCTCACTTGGATACAAACAGTTGCTTCCCGATCCGTGGTCAACTGTGGTCGAAGTTTATCCGGTCAATTCAAAGATCACCGGCAAAGTCTCGTCGGTCACTGAGTATGGCATTTTTGTTGAGCTCGAGCCGGGTGTCGAAGGCCTTGTGCATGTCTCTGAAATTTCGTGGTCGAAGCGCTCGGCGAATCCGAAACGCATGTTCCACCGCGGCGACGATGTCGAAGTGCAGGTTTTGGGCGTCGATACCGACGAAAAACGCATCAGCCTCGGCATGAAGCAGCTTCAGGACAATCCATGGGACAACATCGAAGCGCGGTATCCGGTCGGCACGAAGATTCACGGCAAGGTGCGCAATCTTACCGATTTCGGCGCGTTCGTCGAGCTTGAAGAAGGCATCGACGGCCTCGTACACGTCTCGGACATTACCTGGGCCAAAAAGCTTAAGCATCCCAAGGAACTTCTCAAGAAGGACCAGGAAGTTGACGCTATCGTCACACACATCGACGCCGGTGGACAGCGCCTTTCGCTTTCGATGAAGGACCTGACGCCAAGCGCGTGGGAAGGTTTTGTCGCGACCCATCGCCCCGGCGACGTCGTTCGCGGAAAGGTTTCTCGTTTCACAAGCTTTGGCGTTTTTGTCGAGTTGGGCGAAGGCCTCGAAGGCTTGTGCCATATTTCCGAGCTTTCCGACGAGCGCGTTGAGAACGCCGAATCGGTTGTCCAACTCGGACAGGAATTGGACTTTAAGATCCTTCGTATCGAGAACGACGATCAGAAGATCGGACTTTCTTACAGGGCTGTCGGCAAAGAAGACGAACCGATCGTCGATACGCGTGTCTACTCGTCGGAAGCCAAGGGCGGCATGGCATCGCTTGGTGAACTTGCCAATCTTATGAAGGGCGGAGCGGTTGAGGAAGAACCGAAGGCCGAGCTTTCAAAAGAAGAGAAAGAAGAAGCTAAAAAAGAGAAGAAGGCAAAGGCCAAGCAGGAGTACGAAGACGCCGAGGCTGCTAAACTTGCGGCTGAAACTGAGTCTGAGACCGCTACGCAGGTAGAAACTGCTCCGGCCGATGAGCCAGGTGATGCGGAAGTATCCGCGGAACCCGTTGCCGATGACGCGGCGGAACCGGTGGCCGAAGAAACGGCAGCTCCGGTGGAAGAGGTGGAGACTGTTGAGCCGGTGAAAGAAGAAACAACCGCTGGCATAGAAGAAGTTGCCGCCGAGGAAACGGCTGCTCCGTCTAAAGAGGCTGCGGTGGCCGATGAACCTGTCGCCGCTGAAGAAAGCACTCCGGTGGAAGAGGTTGCGGCGGAGGAACATGCGGCAGTTGAAGAAATAGCGGCTCCGGCCGAAGAAGCCGCCGCCGCAGAACCGGTAGCCGACGAAACGGCGGCTGCCAAAGTTGAAACGGACGAGACAGAAGAATCGGTTGAAAAGTCGGCTTAGCTTTTTTCGGTTGACGAGCTTGGGCGTAAACGATTAGTTGCGTGAGAGGATAAATAAAGATGACGAAAGCGGACCTGGTAGAAAAAGTCGCAAAAGAAGCTGAAATGACGAAGAAGGACGCCGAACAGCTCGTCGAGATTATTTTTGACAGTATTGTCGCGACACTTAACAGCGGTGAAAAGATAGAATTGCGTGGATTCGGCAGCTTCCGCGTCCGCGAACGCAACTCGCGAAAAGGCCGTAATCCGAAGACCGGTGCGGCCGTAGAGATTCCCGCGAAGCGCGTCGCTTACTTTAAACCCGGCAAGGAATTGAAGGAACTTATCAACAACGGTTAAATTTGGTTTTGTCGAAATTAAGCCCGACCGGACGAACATTTATTCTTCGTCCGGTCGGGTTTTTTATTAAGCTCTTTGTCTTTTTTGTGCCTCTAATCATGCTTCCGTATGCGACAAAATCGACATCCCGGGTAACACGCGGTTCGACCGCTTCAATTTAGAAAACCTAATCGCCGCAAAACAACCGCGAAATACTTTCATTTGGACCTTTATTCCGCCGCCTTCGCCTGCGACTTGCCGGGTTCGTGCGAACGGTCGATTGCCTCATCCTCGATCTCGCCGCCGCGACTGACGGGAATATCGGCCGGGTTCGCGTATTTCACGCCGCCGTATTCGACATCGCCTTCATCCGGCACGATCTTGTACTGGCCTGAAGCTGGCGGAACGTAGCCGGGGTAGTCAACCCTCGAATGGTAGATTGCTACCAGAGAGCGGATCATCGCCTCGCGGATCTGTGTCAGCTCCCGCAGTGTCAGATCACATTCGTCGAGCTGGTCGTCACTCAAAATCGCGTCAATGATCTTGGTGACGATAAAGCGGATGTTCACCGGCGTCGGCTCGGCCAGGCTTCGTGCGGCGGCTTCGCACGAATCGGCGATCATCATGATAGCGGCTTCCTTAAACTGCGGCTTCGGCCCCGGATAGCGAAAGTCGTTCTCGACAAATTCCTCGTCCGGCCGCGCCTCGGCCTGTGCCTTTTTCAGAAAATAATGCAGTGTCCGTGTGCCGTGGTGCTGCGGTATGAAATCGATAATTCTCTGGGGCAGGCCCATTTCCTTTGCCAGTTTCTGGCCATAGGTGACGTGGCTGATGATGATCTTCGCACTTTGGGCAGGCTTCAGGCGGTCGTGCGGGTTGGTTCCGTGCTGGTTCTCGACAAAATGGTCAGGTGCCGCTGACTTTCCAATGTCGTGATACAACGCCCCGATCCGAGTCAGAAGCCCGTTGCCGCCGACAACCCGGCAAGCTTCCTCGGCCAACTGTCCGACAGCGTGCGAATGCTGGTTCGTTCCCGGTGCCCGCATCGCCAATTGCCCGAGCGCCGGCAGATCCGCATTCGATAATTCAAGCAGCTTAACATCGGTCAGGATTCCGAATAGCGTTTCGCAAAGCGGGAGGAAAACAGCGGTCGCCGCTGCCGTGATAATTCCGCTCGCCAACCCACAGGCGATAGCCAAAAGCACGGTGTTCAATATAAACGGCTGCTGCGTGTATGCAAGAATCGCGACCGCCAGAACCGCGCTTGAAAGACCGACCAGAATGCCCGCGATCGTTACCGTCTGCCGGCTGCGATACCGCCCGATGCCGTAAACCGAAACCGATGAAGCAATAGTCGCAAAGATCGCAAATTCCAGTCCACGCGGGGCCAACAATCCGGCAAGAAGGGCGGTAAAAATACCAGTAAACAATGCGGTCCGTCGATCGGCAAGCAAATTCATCAGAAGGCTGCCGAACGCGAAAGGTATGGCAAATGCCCAAAGGCTCGGATCACTAAGCGGTGCCTTGACGTTCTGCAAGGCCGTAAACTCCGCGAGGCGAAAAAATACCGCCATCAACGCCGTTTGGGCGACCACGATGAACCCGAACAGGGCAAACGTTTTCTGCTCGGATAGTGCGAGACGGGGAACAATGCCGCGATGCTCGATAAATTTCCATGCCGCCCAAAATAAGCCGATGACTAGAATCAAAAGCCCAAAGAAACGGTTTGTCTGCCGCGTCGAGGACGCGTAATTGCGAATGGCCGAGACCTGAGACAATACCTGTGACGTGATGATATCGCCTTCGTCCGCGATCTTCTGGCTGCGTTTTAGCGAAATGGTAACCGGTTCCACGCTTGCCGCGACGATCTTGCGCGCATTGTCGGTTGCGACGCTGTCGTAGATGACGCTCGGTTGAATAAGCGGCCCTAGTGCGGCATTAAATGCGTCGACCTCTTTCGGCGAAAGGCTTTTGATCTCTTCCAGTCCCTCGCGTAAAGATTGGCGTGCTTCTGACAAAGCGGTCATCGTCATTGCGGGATTCTGTGCTTGCCGCGAATCTGTCGGCTTCTGACGGTCTACAATCGATATCTCATTCTGCAAAAACGGTTTGTCCTGGTCGCCGTATATATCGCCGGACGAATTCTCACGCAATATTCGAAGGACAGCGTCGAGTTCGTTCGAACTAAACGCGCGAGCGGAAAACACCTTGCCAAGCTCGACGCCTCCGACTCCCGTCCAGCGTTCATCTGGCTTCGCGTTCGAATTAGCCCTGTTCGCGCCTGGCGAAGGTTCCGGCTTTCGCTTCAGGCTCTCCCAAGCCGAGCGAAAACTTTGCACGGCCTCGTCCGCCCGCTTCGGCTCAAATGTAAAAAGCGGGGCCACCGTTTCTTTTGCCGTCTCCCTTATCCGCGAGGTCTCCTCTTCATCGACAAAATAAATGTCCGCCGGCGAGATAATGCTCTCGCGGGCAATGTCGCCTTCCTTATAAGCCTGCTCGCCCGATGCACGCCAGATCGGATTGTTAATGAGCAGCGTCGTCACAATGCACAAAACGGCAAAACCAAGCCAGAACCGTTGATTCTCCGACAACCCCGCAAAAGGCCCGGAGACGGTATCCCATATTTTCCTGCGCCATCGCATGGTGGGAGTACTCAATTCTTGTGCTCTTTTGCTCATTTATAGGAATCGTGTCCGCGAAATAGGCGGGCTGGATCGATACGCTGCTATGACTGAGAACCCTTAACCTCAAACTCCAGATCGGGAACCACGATAGTGTCCGCAACTTTCTCAACCAGCACCCGAAGCGTTCTCGGTTGAATAGCCGAAACTGCCACGTATGGAACATCTTTGTCAAGCGATATCTGCCTCGTCAGAACCTCTAGCGTAACAGCATCCGTCAGATCCGTTTTGTTGAGGACGATTATTTGCGGTATCTCATTTAGCTTCAGCTCCGTCAGAATCTTGTCCACGGACGCAATTTGCTGAACCGCGCCCGGATTCGAGGCGTCGACTACATGCACCAGCAGATCGCTGTCCGATATCTCCTCAAGCGTCGCCCGAAAAGCCGCGACCAGCGTTGGCGGAAGGTCGCGGATAAACCCTACCGTGTCGTTGATGATGACTTCCCGCTCATAAGGAAGCCGCAGCCGCCGTGATGTCGGGTCGAGCGTCGCAAACATCTTCTTTTCGGCGTAAACATCGCTTTGCGTGAGCGTATTGAGCAGCGTCGATTTACCGGCGTTCGTATATCCGACTAGAGATATTAACGGCAAATTCTTCTGCGCACGGTTTTTTCGGCGCTCGTAACGCTGTCGCCGCAAACCTTCCACTTGCTTCTCAAGCTGAGCAACCTTGTCGCGAACACGCCGCCGATCGGTCTCAAGCTTCGTTTCACCCGGCCCTCGCCCACCGATGCCGCCCGCAAGCCGCGAAAACGCGGAATTCTGTCCCATCACCAAACGCGGCAGCAGATACTTAAGCTGAGCCAATTCTACCTGCAATTTACCTTCACGAGACTGCGCCCGCTGGGCGAAAATATCGAGAATAAGCTGTGGACGATCTATCACCTTAAGGTCGGTCGCTTCCGACAAAATGCGGACCTGCGTCGGCGTCAGCTCAGAATCGAAAATGATCAGATCGGCGCCAAGCCGCATAGAGCGGATCAACAATTCCTCCAATTTTCCCCGCCCGATCAATGTTTTCGGATCGATCTTCGGCCGCCGTTGTATGATCTTGTCGAGCACGATCACGTCCGCCGATGTTGAGAGCTCCTCCAATTCGGCAAGCGATTCCTCTGCGTCGTCCGCGTAACCCGTCGTCACGCTAACAAGGATCGCACGGTCGCCCTTCGTATCACGCGTTCTTGTTGATAGCCGAATCCGGGCCATCTCGCTTTCCAGCGAAGTGATCAGCTCCGTAAAATCGGTGCTAAGCTGTGACGGTATTTCCGGCTCCAGGAACTCGTATGGCTTAGTTCCCGTTTCGTGTTCAAGCGTCTCGGCATTTGTCGGCAGGAGGTGTGCGGAATAAACCAGTCCCGGCAACCCGGAAGATTTATCGACTTGGACGATCGACATCAGATCAAGGCGCAGAAGAGCTAAGTCGGTAAGGTCATCCTGTGTAAGTTTTTCGCCAAGCAGGTGAGTATGAACGCACCGAAGCCCGCGAAAACGGTCGGTCGATACGCGTGAGCGTCCAAAATCGGGCATCTCAAGTCGCTTTGCCGTTCCAACCATCACGTATTCGATCTGGCCCTTCCGGTTAAGGAGAACGCCGATCTGCCGTCCGGTCTCGTGCGAGATCTCTGACATTTGCCTCGCAAGTTCTTGCGAAACTATCTGGTCGGAGGGAACCCTTCTAGTCGCCAGCTTCTCAATGCGGCGGATTTGGTTGTGTTTCAGCCCTTGCGTAAATCCGTGAATATCGTTAATAGATCAAGCCTCCAAATTTGCGTTGAACCAAAATTATACCAAAAAGTTCAGAGTTCAAGCGTAGCGTGTGAATTACCGCTCAAAGGCAGGCTGAGGTTGAAGTCTGAACATAAGCAGATACAATCAAGTGATGCAGCCGCGCACCAAACGCCAAAAAGAAGTCCTCGACTTTATAACGCGTTATGTTACGAGAAACGGTTACGAGCCGTCTTATCAACAGATCGCCTGGCAGCTTGGTGTGAGTTCGAAAGCCGGGATAGCAAAGCACATTCAGGCTCTCGAAAATCAAGGCCTGATCTCCCGCCGACGCGAGAATGGAAGTTTCGGCCTGCAGCTCCATTTACAAAACGCAAACCTCGACTCAGTCTGCAAGATCGAATTTATCGACGTCTCCGCATCGGATGAAACTGCCGGTGCTCGTGCACAACCGGGCCTTGCAGTACCAAAATATCTGATCGGTTCCCTCGCACCGGAAGACGTTTTCGCGTTCAAAGCTGTGGACGATTCGATGATCGACAAGCATATATGCGAAGGCGATATTGTCTTGCTAGAGCGAAGGTCCTATGCCCGCAGAGGCGACGTCGTAGTCGCGTTGGCCGACAACCAACAGATGCTTCTTGGCCAGTTTTTCCAGACAGGCTCACAAACCGAACTCCGCCCCGCCAACGCGGATTATGACGTGATGATTTTCCCGGCCGATCAAGTTGTGGTTCAGGGAATCATGCGTGGACTGCTCCGTCCAACTCCCGCCGATGATCAGTAA
This sequence comes from Chloracidobacterium sp., assembly GCA_031402865.1. GTDB lineage: Bacteria > Acidobacteriota > Blastocatellia > Pyrinomonadales > Pyrinomonadaceae > OLB17. Next base: position 35,581 of record JANNST010000003.1, read on the forward strand.
GTTCAAATTGAACCTCAATCACTTTGAATGACGATTTCGTCATACATCTGCGCGTATTTAGCTGCGATTTCCCGTCTTCGGAATCTTTGAATATTCTTCAGGCCGTTTCTTCGCAGTCGTTCACGCAAATTCTGGTCGCCGATAATTTTCAAGATCGCTTCGCGGATACTCTCGTGATCAAGCGGGTCAACGATCAACGCCCCGCCATCGCCCGCGACCTCCTTAAGAGGGCTGATATTGCTTGTCACGAGCGGCGTTTGCGTCGCCTGAGCTTCAATTACCGGAAGGCCAAACCCTTCGTAAACCGAACAAAATACAGCTATATCAGCCTGTTGATATTCGCCCTTAATCGCCTCATCATCTAATTCAGACTTAACTTCGAATTGTATTTTTTTTTCCAAGAGAAGCTTTTTGGTGTCGTTATCCAGTTCGCCGATGAGGGTTAACCGGCAACTCAATCCTTCTATCGCCCGGATCACGTTGGCGACATTTTTGTGGGGTGTCGTTCCAATCTGTAGAATATTGGGATTTTCGGAGTTGAATTCACGTTTATCGGCAGATATAAAAAAATCGTCGAGCGGATTTTCAATTACTCGAATCTTGCCGGGTTCGCAACGGGAATGACGGAGGATCTCATCCTTGGTCGCGGCCGAAATAGCAGTCACATATTTTAGTCTCTTCAACGGCAGATCGAGCAGAATTTTCTTCAACACCCATCGGCGCAAACCTGTGCGGGTTCGCAGAAACCGTAAATCGTGGATGGTCAGAACGGTTTTTCGTGCGGGCAGAATCAGGGCGGCATAATGACAGTCGCCGGTAATGTGGTAAACGTCGGCATTCTGTTCGGCGCGAAAAAAAATAAGATTTTTCATCATGCCGAAAAAAGTGTTCAAATACGGCAATTGCTGAAACGAAATCTCGAACTTTTCCTTGTCCAAACCCTTTTCAATTTGCCGGAAAACTTTTTCGACGCTGACAAAATAGTTAGCCTTTCGCTCGATATAATTTATTCTTACCTTCTTCATAAAAAGCCGTAGGCATCTGGGAGATTGATGGTACTTTGCGTCTTCGCGTCTTTGCGGGAGACTCAGTGTGTTTTCCCGCAAAGTCGCGAAGACGCAAGGGAATAAGATCGAACTGCCTAACCACCCGGCAAAGAATACCTTATCAAAACTAGTTGCGCTACTTTCGGATTTGCCAACGAATGTTGAGAAAGTTAACCTTTTCCTATGTCCAATAAACCGACCCCAAATGCGAGTTACAGCCTGACGCTACGCATCCGTATCCACAATAAACCCGGAAAACTTGGAGAGATCACGACCGCTATCGGCCAAGCAGGCGGCGATATCGAAGGCATTGATATCGTCAGCGTCGGCAAAGATTTTCTCATCCGCGACATCACGGTCAATGCATCTTCGGAAAAACACGATCAGGAGATTGTCGCTGCGGCCAACGATATAGACGGTGTCGAAGTGATAAACGTCTCGGACCGCACATTCCTGATGCACCTTGGCGGAAAGATCGAGGTTGTATCGAAAATGCAGCTTAAGACCCGCAGCGATCTTTCGATGGCGTACACGCCCGGCGTTGCCCGAGTCTGTGAAGCGATCGCGAAAGACCCCGAAAAGGTCTACAACCTGACCATCAAAAAGAACACGGTTGCGGTCATATCGGACGGCACTGCCGTGCTAGGCCTGGGCGACATCGGCCCGGCCGCCGCCATGCCGGTAATGGAAGGCAAATGTCAGCTTTTCAAAGAATTCGGGGGCGTTGACGCATTCCCGATCTGCCTTAATACAAAAGACCCGCATGAGATTGTGCAGACTATCAAGAATATCTCCGTCGCTTTCGGCGGAATAAATCTCGAAGACATTTCGGCCCCACGCTGCTTCGAGATTGAGGAACGTCTGAAGGAAGAATTGGATATTCCGGTCTTTCACGACGATCAGCATGGAACGGCAGTAGTTGTCCTTGCGGCACTCATAAATGCTCTTAAAATCGTCGGTAAGCGGATGGAAGACGTGAAGGTTGTCGTCAATGGCATCGGCGCGGCCGGCGTTGCGTGTTCAAAGATCGTCATGGCCGCGGGCGTCAAGAACATTGTAGGCTGCGACACGACCGGAGCGATTTATGAGGGCCGATCCGAGAACATGAATTGGGTCAAGGATTGGTACGCCCGGAATACGAATCCGAATAAGGAAAAAGGAACAATCCATGACGTCATCAAAGGCGCGGACGTTTTCTTTGGCCTTTCCGCACCCGGCGTGATCACTGAAGACGACCTTCGTCAGATGGCAAAAGACCCGATCGTGTTCGCAATGGCGAATCCAACACCTGAGATAATGCCGGAAGACGCCGCCGGGCTTGTGGCGGTAATGGCAACCGGCCGGTCAGATTACCCGAATCAGATAAACAACGTTCTCTGTTTTCCCGGCATTTTTCGCGGAGCTTTGAATTGCAGGGCTTCCCGCATAAACGAAGCAATGAAGCTCGCCGCCGCAAACGCTATCGCCGGCATTATCGGCCCTGACGAACTCCATCCCGACTACATAATCCCGTCCGTATTCGACCGCCGTGTCGGCGAGGCCGTCGCAGCCATGGTTGAAGACGCTGCCTACGAATCGGGTGTCGCCCGCCGGGAACGTGCAACTTCCGACTCGGAATTTTGATCTGAAGTGTTGATGGACAGGCACAAGAAATTACCTAACTTTTACGGTTAATTCATTGTATTCGGAGTATTCTTGTTTAACAGGAACGCGGCGGGAACACAATGATAAGAAAAAGGCTAAACGAACTGCCGGTAGAGGAATTTGCGAATACCATCACGCATGGCTTCGGCTTGTTGCTTGCCGTGGTTGGGTTTGTAGTTCTGACAGCCCTTGCCGTTCTTCGCGGTGATCCCTGGTACATTCTGAGCTGCGTGGTTTACGGGTCGTCGCTTGTAATTCTCTACGCGGCTTCAACTATTTATCACGGCACAACCTCGCCGGAACTCAAGAAAACACTCCAGATCGTCGATCATTGCTGCATATATTTACTAATCGCCGGTACCTACACGCCTTTCGGCCTCGTTATTTCCGGCGGCTCGCTCGGTCAGGCCCTGCTTGTCGGCATATGGGCGTTCGCGTTTGTCGGCATCATTTTGAAGCTGATTTTCGGCGATAGATATCCCGCGATATCCGTGACTTCGTATGTCGTTATGGGATGGTTGGGTGTTTTTGCATTGCAGCCGCTTTTGGATTCGATCGGAATAATGCCGGTTGCTCTCGCCGTCGCGGGCGGGATCGCTTACACGATCGGCGTCGTTTTCTTCCCGTGGAAGAGCATCCGCCACCATCACGCAATATTTCACGTCTTCGTGCTGATCGGAAGCATCCTTCACTACGCGGCCGTCGTAATCTACGTAGTTCCAAACACCGTAAAGCTTTAGGGCCGCAAAATGACCAGCAAGATCAAGATCGGCACCTGCGGCTTTCGCAACACAAAGGAAGAATATGCGGAAGTTCTCTCAACCGTTGAGATTCAGCATACTTTCTATCAACCGCCGCAAATCTCAACGCTCGAACGATGGCGGGCCGATCTCCCCGAGGAATTCGAATTTACCCTCAAAGCGTGGCAGTTAATCACGCACGAATCAACCAGCCCGACCTACAAACGTCTTCGAAGAAAATTGACGGACAAGGAATTGGAGGAATCCGGTTTCTTCAAGCCGACAGATATCATCAACGAAGCACTCGAAATCACGTTGGCCTGTGCCAAAGCCCTTCGAGCCCGCACCATCTTGTTCCAGTGTCCCGCGAAGTTCACGCCGACCGCTGAAAATATCACGAACCTAAAGCAATTTATGGGCGGCATTAAACGCGGAAACTTAAACTTCGCCTGGGAACCGCGAGGTAATTGGGAAGACAAGGTGGTTCAGGAGATTTGCGAGGAACTAAATCTTTGGCACGCCGTTGATCCATTCGCAAAACAAACCGTCACGCCAAAGAATTGCTATTACCGTCTGCACGGCATCCCTCGTTGGCGATACACGTACGAGGACGGCGAGCTTGAAGAACTCGTTTCGCTTCTTCCGAAAAAACGGCTTGCTTACGTTTTCTTCAACAACGTGACAATGCGTGAGGATGCATTACGCTTTGAAAAAATCTTAAAAGATCAGTCGGCAAACTTATAACCCAGTACAAATATCCCTAGTTTTAAATCGTGCTATTCGTGTAATTCGTGGCTAATCATTTTGAAGAAAAGCGGCGGCGACGGCGCGGATCTCGCCGTAGGTGTAATCTTCGCCGAGAAATTCTTTGACCGGGCCGATGGCGGTTTCGGCGTTTAGTTCGATGATCGCTTTGCGGATGGGCTCGATTTTGTGGGCGGCGACTAATTCTTCAAGCTTGACTTCGCCGGTCGGGATGAAGCGTGCGAGATGCGTTTCGATGGTGCTGACGGCGAGGCCGCGTGTTTCGGCGATCTCGGCGACCGACATTCCCGCTTCGAAGGCGGCGAGCGAAGATATGTAAGTCGTTTGGCCGGCGGAATCGCGTTTGGCACGTGAGCGCGGCTTGCGAATGACCGTTTTTTGATCGATGCGGGATGCGAGACCCGCCGCCTGACAATACTTATATATAGCGGCGAGAAAATCGACGCCGTACTTGTCCATCTTCACATCGCCGACGCCGGAGATCTGCTGCATCTCGGTTTTATTCTGGGGCAGATACGTCGCCATCTCAACCAAAGTCGCGTCGGAGAAGACGACATACGGCGGAACATTTTCGTTTCGGGCAAAGGCCAGACGCTTTTCTCTCAATTCGTCAAACAAATCTTTGAAGTACGGCAGAGATGTTTCGGCGACAAGCGGCTTTTTCTCTTCGCGGCGCTCGATTGTTTTGAAGAGCTGGACCGGCAAATTTCCGCTTAGCACGTCGAGGCTTTTCTCGGTTAACTCCAAAATTGGATACGTGCCCTGCGTCTGTTTTATCAATCCCTGATCGATGAGGTCTTTGAAATATGCAAACCAGTCGTCCTTGGAAATGTCGGCTCCGACGCCGTATGTTTTAAGATTAAGATGCTCGAGCCGAATCTTTTGCGACTTGGAGCCGCGGAGGAATTCGATCAGATAATTCAACCCGAAACTTTGCCCTGTGCGGGAGATCGCGCTCAGCGCCTTTTGCGCGATTATCGTCCCGTCGATCTTTTCAAATTCAGTGTTGCAGTTATCGCACGTGCCGCAGTCCTCAATTAATTTCTCCGAGAAGTAGTTCAGCAAAAATTTACGCCGGCACGTTTTCAGATCGCCAAAACTTCCCATCTGATCCAGCTTTTTGAGCATTATCCCGCTCTGCGCCGAATCGCCCTCGACCTCGACAAAACCCTTTAGCTTAATAACATCCGCCCAACTGAAAAAAAGCAATGCATCGCTCTGAAGCCCGTCGCGCCCGGCACGGCCTGTTTCCTGATAATAGCTTTCGATATTTTTTGGCAGGTCCATGTGGACTACAAACCGCACGTTCGATTTGTCGATGCCCATCCCAAAGGCAATTGTCGCGACGATTATCTTCGCGTCGTCATTCAAGAATTGTGTCTGGTGCAGCTCTCTAGTGTTTTTATCCAGGCCGGCGTGATAAGCGAGAGCGTTGAATCCGGCGTCACGCAGATCTTCAGCAAGGTTGGTGACGGAATTTCTGCTGAGGCAATAAATTATCCCGCTCTCATCCTTTCGTTTTTCGAGGTAACGCAAAAGCCGCTCGTACGAATTGCGTTTCGGTTCGACGCCATAATAAATATTTGGCCTATTAAAGCTGGAGACAAGAACTGCGGCGTGCGGAATTCCGAGCCGCTCGACAATATCCTTGCGAACAAGCCGATCCGCCGTCGCCGTCAGAGCGATAAGCGGAGTTTGCGGAAATTCTTCTTTCAGCTTGGCAAGCTTTCTGTATTCCGGCCTGAAATCGTGTCCCCAGCTCGATATGCAATGCGCTTCGTCAATGGCGAAAAGCGAAATGTTTATCGAGCGGAGAAAGTCGATGAACTGGTCGCCGCTTTGCAGCAGCCGTTCGGGGGCGACGTACAGAAGTTTTAGGGCACCGCTTCGAATAGTCTTAAACACGGCCACTTGCTCGGCGGCGGTCTGCGTAGAGTTTAAGAACGCGGCCTCAATGCCATTATTTCTGAGCGCATCGACCTGGTCCTTCATCAACGCAATAAGCGGCGACACCACAAGCGTCAGCCCGTCAGCCATCAACGCAGGAATCTGATAGCACAACGACTTGCCGCCGCCCGTCGGCATCAGCACGACGCAGTCCTTTTTTTGCAGCACAGCCTCTATCGCCGCCCGCTGCTGCATACGAAATGCATCGTAGCCAAACTGATGTTTTAGAATTTCCTGCGCGCGTGAAATGTCCATCGAATCAAATAGTACAAGTCGTAGTGTAAAATACTTCCGGTAGCTTTGCGTCCTTCGCGGATATCTTTGCGTCCTTTGCGGTTAAAATTTTTTTTTTACCGCAAAGTATGCAAAGTTTTTCGCAAAGTTCGCAGAGGCGACCGACTAAGCTGTAATTGTTTTCGAAAGCCGCTCGGCAATATGAGGGATTATCTTTCGCGGGATTTCGATAGCTCCTTTGATGTGCCGTTCGTACGTAAAATGACCGGCGACGTATATTCCTCGAACGTCCGTCTCAAAAGTCTCGGGGTTGTAAACCGGAATCTCGCCTTGCTTGCTTTTTTCTGTTTTGACGCCGAGATCTTTTAGCATCGTCAGATCCGCATCCGATCCGATCAATACAAAAACGACATCGTTATCAAGCACATCGACCTCGCCATTCTCGTCTTCGAGCACGATGGTTTCTTCTGTGATCTCCACCACCTTTCCGAGAAAAAACAGCTTCAAACAATGCTTCTTTAACTCATTTTCGAGCGGCTGCTTTACCCAATATTTGATGCAGCCCTGCTTCGGATCGTCGTTCTCCCAATCGGACCGAAAAATAGCCAGCGTCGTGTCCGCACCTTCCTCCGCCAGAAACAATGCAGCCTCGCCCGCCGAATTCCCGCCCCCGACGATCAACGCCCTCTTCTTCACCCATGGATACGTCTCGCGAAAAAGATCGTGCACTTTGGGAAGATCTTCGCCCGGCACGTTTAATTTTCTCGGATAGTCCATCGCGCCGATCGCGAACAGGACATTTTTCGTTTCGTACTCGCCTTTGTCGGTCGTTACGCGAAAGATCGTTTCGTCGCGGCTCGATTCCGCACTTACAAATGCTCTGGCATCCGCATTGATCTCTTTGCGACTTTGCGACTTTGCGGGAAATTTTTCTCCGCTTATTTTTTCTACCTTAGTCACCGTCTCTTCGGCCTGGACATTCAGTTCATTGTCCAAAACGAACCTTACATAATACGAAAGCAGCTCTTCCCGCGTCGGCTTCTCACGCGCAGGTTTCAGATCGCCCGGATTAAACTCGATCTCATTCGTCGTCGAAAAAACCGTCAACCCAACCGGATAATTGTAAACTGTGTTCCCGATCAGGCCTTTCTCGATGACAAGATAATCGAGACCGGCTTTTTTGGCTTCGTACGCCGCCGAAATCCCGGCCGGCCCGGCTCCGATTATTATCAGATCAAACATTCTCAAGTTTCCTAAGTTCTTCCGTAAATTTCTCTATCTGCAACTTAGTATCGTCCAGATTCCGCTTCGATTCCAGATAACCCTGCCATTCGTTCGTCGCGGTCAGGGCCTTGGTCACGTCTTCGTCAAGAGCATGCGCCATCACGACCAGCAAGTCACTGAGCGCTTCGTTAGCGGTTAAAAGCGATTGAATGATCGTATACGCTAGTTTCGCGTTCGGCAGATCGATGTCTAGGTCTTCCATAGCAATGGCAGATTTTACCACAGAGAACTCAGAGGCCGCAGAGAGGCCAATTCGTGTTATTCGTGCAATTCGTGGCTAATTGATGAAAGGCAGATTTGTCACGGTCGTAGTTTGGTCGCCAACTAACATTTCCGTGCCTTCAGCTAAATAATCGTAACGAACAAAAGCCAAGGCGATCGTTTTGCTTAGCTTAGGCGAAAATGTCGCGGATGTTATGCGGCCGGCGTTTTTACCGTCTGCCGTTTTTAGCTCGGCACCCGAAAGGAGGCCGGTCGCTACCGCTCCCGGTTCTGACAAGATCAGTCCCGTTAGTTGTTTTGCAACATGTCCGCGGAAGTGGATGCGGGCGATTATCTCCTGGCCGATGTAGCAGCCTTTTTTGTAGGAGATGAGGCCGTCGATGCCGAGTTCGGGGACGATGGTTGTTTCGTCCATATCGACGCCGTATTTTGGAACGCCTGATTCGATGCGGAGGACTTCATAGAGTTCGTCGGTTATCCGGATGGCGCCTTCCGATATTAGGTCTGAGCAAAACGCGTCGACTGCATCCGCCGGGACAATCCAACCGGCCGAATATGCGGAATTGAAGACGAAAGAACCACCCCGTCCGCCCAAAGCGGCGTCCACCCCTCCTTCGTAAGGAGGGGAGCCTTGAGTGCCAAAAACATTGAAATAACGATATTTCACCGACAGATCCTCGACAAAAAAATCACCAGCGTACGTGAACCGAAAAAGATTGTTGAAGACCTTCTCGCGCGTAGCGTCTTCGGTTTCGAAACGAAACCGGTCGCCTTGTTTGAGTACTCGCACAACCGCGAGCAGGCGGCCTTGAGCATTCGGGAATGCCGCGAGCATCTGCGCTCCGTCTTCGAGCGTCTTCATGTCGTTCGAGATCAGGCCGTCTAAAAATTGCACGGCCTCTTTTCCCCAGACGGCGATCAGGCCGCGTTTTTGTTCATGGAAACCCGAGCCGCCTGAGCGGATGTGGTTGTAATCTTTTTCGAAACTTGTATCCATCTTTTTTTTCTTTCGTGTATTTCGTGGAAAAATTTCTTAAGAATTTATCCACGAAATACACGAAACAGTCATAACGGGAACCGGTCGCCACCACCACCCCGTCAGCCGAAGCGGCTGCCACCCCTCCTCAAACAGGAGGGGAGCCTGGAATTGGTTCGTAATAGTGTTCGTTCAAAAAGCTCTCGAACGATTTTTCAAAAAAACCGGCGGTTGCGTGTTTGCCGATGACCAGTATCGGGCGTTTTAAGAATGTGTACTCGTCCGACATTAGATCGAGCATTTCCGCCGGCGGCACTTCCCTTTCGTTTAATTTCATCTCGCGGTATTTAATCGCACGTTTTGAGAATAATTCGGGCGGGCTGCCTAGCATCTTAACGAGATCTTCAACTTCCTTCCGAGTCAGCGGCTCTTCTTTTATGTCGCGGAAATTCGCGATCTTCACGCCACGCCTTTCGAGCCAGCCTTTGGCCTTTTGGCAGGTCGAACAGTTCGGCAGCCAATAAAAAGTTACGTCTTTCATAATTTCGCTGACAAAGAGCGGGTGCAGAGCAACCCTTTCTGACCTGAAATCTGACAAATTCCCTTGCTACACGGCTATCTTAAACGCAATTCAACGATGAAAAAAGGAAACGAACAACCTAACCTGGCTCGCAGTCAGGAAGGGTTGTTTTGCACCCGCTCTCCCTAGATTAAGCATCGGAGTCGCGTTTTTTGTTACAATACACTTTTTAATATTAACAGGAAGCCGGTCGCTACCGCTCGCGGTTCTGACAAAATAATGAGTCAAATATCAGAAGAAGTTGTATTGAATGCTTTGAAACAGATCATCGACCCGGATCTGCGGAAGGATATCGTAACGCTGGGGTTCATTCGCGATCTCGTTATCTCAAACGGATCTGACGTGTCGTTCAAGATAATGCTGACGACGCCTGCCTGTCCTGTTAAAGAACAAATGGAGGCTGAGGCAACGGCGATTGTCGGCGGGCTCGAAGGCGTGTCGTCGGTCGAGGTCACGATGGATGCCGAAGTGCCGCAGGGACGCGGAATTGCCAACAACATCGCCATTCCGGGCGTCAAAAACATCATCGCCGTCTCAAGCGGCAAAGGCGGCGTCGGTAAATCGACGGTTGCGGTCAATCTTGCCGTATCGCTTGCGCAAGATGGTGCGAAGGTCGGGATTATGGACGCCGACGTATATGGTCCGAACGTTCCGATGATGCTCGGCACTGGATACGATCAGCCCGAGGTCGCAAACGGCAAGCTTATTCCGATCAGAGCCCACGGCATCTGCATGATCTCGATGGCCGTCCTTGTTCCGCCCGACAAGCCGATGATCCTTCGCGGGCCGATGCTTCACGGCGTGGTCAGGCAGTTTTTGTCGGATGTCGATTGGGGCGAGCTGGATTATCTGATCGTCGATATGCCGCCGGGAACCGGCGATGTACAGCTTTCGCTCGCCCAGCTCGTGCCGGTACAGGGAGCGGTGCTTGTCACAACGCCGCAGGAAGTCTCTTTATCCGATGTCCGCCGAGCCGTGAAAATGTTCGAACAGGTCGCGATTCCGGTCCTTGGCGTGATCGAAAATATGTCCTATTTTATTGCCCCCGATACGGGTAACCGCTACGACATTTTCGGCAAAGGCGGCGGACAAAGGCTGGCTGACGAATACGATCTGAATTTCCTCGGCGAAGTACCGCTCGGAATGGAAGTCCGCGAAGGCGGCGACAAAGGCATTCCGGTTGTGGTCTCGGCTCCGGAATCGCTCCAGGCAATAGCGTTTCACAGAGTCGCGGAGGAAGTCGCCCGGCAGATATCGATCGAAGCGATGAAGCCGGAACTCGTGATAATGTCGCGGGCGAAATAGATTAATCTTAGGGAAATACGCAAACGGCCAAAAGCACGACCGTCTCGTTGGTATACAGAAAGAAGGAGGTTCGAATCAATGTTGCCAGAAAGGTTTATGCCGAAGATGAATCCGACTCCGGATTTGAATCCTCGAAAGATAGCAGAACAGGTTATTGGCAAACTAGACCAGGCTCGGCTGATGCTGCCGCCAAATTCGCCGTTCATGACGACAAAACAGCTGATCCGGAATATAGATAATTGGCCTATATTCGAGAAAATCAGCAACAGGCTCACGTTTTTCAGTCCTAAGATCGGGCTTGACGATCACATTATTTCGGATGATAAAGCGCTTGAATATTCGGTCGATGCGCAGGGCGGCCAGCACCTCGTTAGACGATTCTATCCCGTTATCGCTCACCGAAACACGCTGGACGGGATCGACCTTATCGTCCAGGATGCCCAGAAGCTCATCACGACGCTTAGGAATTCGACGGCTGACGGCAATAAAGCCTTTGTCGAAGGGACGGGCAGTGATTGGAGCAAACATTGGGCTCTAGCCTTGTCTTTCGGTGCAACAGAAGGCCTAGGATTCCGCGAGATCTATAGGCCGTTTATCAATGATCGTCCGCTGCTTGGGACGGGCTCCGTTCCATTCGACAATCGATTGGGCCAGGACGTTACAGTAGATATTTCCGCCCTTCACTTTGCAGTTGCAAAGTTCCCAAAGATCAATCAGACCCGATGCAACGTGCATATCGACAACCTGACCGTAACATTGGCTGGCATCGGGGACGCGGTTGGCATGTCGCCGTCGTTCATATCGCACCTCGTCAACGAACTGCTGTTCAAGACGAAGCTCCAAGGGAAACTTCCCAACTGGGTGCTCGATGCATTTGACATCAGCCTGCTGGATCCGACGCATGGATTCCTGAACGCGGGAATTGGCGCCACGATAATCAATCGGAAGAATTTCAAATGGACCTTAAAGGCCTCAGTCGGTTTGAACAACAGTGTAAACCAGGAATGGTCAGGCGATTTCAGGTTCGAAGGCTCGGTCGGAACCGCTATCACGATCAGGTTCTAGTTCGAGACACAGTCGGTCCGCCCGCGCGAATGCTTGATTTTCTGGTACGCTCGGGGTAATATTGATATTAATGTAAGGATTCGCTTTCGCGATTCCAAATTTTTGATAGGAGAACATTGGATATGTCAGCAGTTGCAGCACCGACCGTCGAATTGATCGTTACAGACAGCGCGACGGATGAGATCAAGAAATTTTTGTCGAGCGAGGACGATTTGCCGGAAACGGCTGGACTTCGCGTTCGGGTTGTGCCGGGTGGATGTTCTGGTTTTCAATACAGTCTGAACATCGAGGAAGAATCGAAATCGGGTGATTTTGTGATGGACAAACAGGGCATCAGGCTGTTCGTAGATATGTTTTCGGCTCAGTATCTGAACGGCATCACTATCGATCACGCGACGAATATGATGGGTTCCGGCTTTACATTCGAGAATCCAAACGCCACGGGCGGTTGCGGATGCGGCACTTCGTTCTCGGCGTAAATCAATTAATTTCAACAGTTTAGCTTAACGGCTCGAATAAATATTTTCGGGCCGTTTTCTTTTATGGAAGCCGGCAGCGATTGCATCTATTTTGAGTCATACGAAAGGACAACTGGGAACGCGGTAGGCGGAGAAGGCAGGCGGGGTCTTTTCTTCGAACAGAAGAAAAGACCTACGCGGTTTTTTTGCCGGCCTTGCATTCACCTCAACCGAAGTGCTATTCTTATGTTTGGCTAACGATTAGTTAGGCCTTTTACAGGCCAATTGATCGACCGGAATCAACGGAAATTTCAAAAGCCAGGCTAATTAAAACAAGAACAATTTGGGTTAGTTTGCGGTTTACGGGTTGAACTAAAGTTCGACTTTAATTGTGATTTTCGCGTTTCGAAAATCGGCATTTTATTTTGTTCGCATTGGCGTTCAAAAAAGCGGGAGTATAAGTTTTGAAAGATTTTAAGAAGGTTTCATATCTGTCGTTTCTATTTTGTGTAGTTTTTGCGGGGTCATACGCGGCTGTGTCCGGCCAAGAGAGGTCGCGAGTGGTAAAAACCATTTCAAGCCAACCGGTAAATCAACCCCAACCCACGACCGATAATCCGAAATCATCTTCTTCGAATCCAACTCAGAATAACCGAATCAGCCGCCCGATGCTCACGACTGATATCGTCGTGGTCAACCCTGTAAGAACCCAACCTTTAGTTAAGAAAACAGGTTCGTCGTCCGCATTAAATGCCATGAGCGGCATGGCTGCCGGCCGAATGGCCTACAACTCGCCCGTCACCTCCGCAATTATGCGCGGCATACAGACACGACTCGGCATACCTTATCTCTATGGATCGGCCGGCCCAAACCGCTACGATTGCTCGGGGTTTGTCTGGAGCGTGTTCCGTGACGCCGGTGTTGAATTTACGCGTTCAAGCGCCCGCTCGCTTTGGGCGGCCGGGACGCCTGTTGCGGGCGATGACAGATTTAAGTTCGGAACCCTTGTATTTCTGAACGGGCTCGGCCACATGGGTATAGTCGCCGACGAAAACGGGTTTTTCCACGCCTCGTCGAGCAAAGGAATTACCTACTCACCCTTTAAAGGCTACTGGGAAAAAAGGATCGTCGGCTTTCGTCGGCTAGCGGTCACTTCACCGATTGTGACAACTGCGTCACCTGCAATACCCTCAACCAAACAAGGCTGGTAAGTTTTTAAAAACGTCTTTAGCGTCAAGCAGGTGAGCCGACAGACATGACGGCTCACCTTTTTTTGCGGCTCGATGACAAAAAGCTTCTCGCTCTGACTCAAACTATAAATCCTGGCCTCGACGGGAGATCCTTGCATTCGTACATAGCGGCGATCTTGTCAATCGATATAAACACCTCGGTGTCGTCCTCATTGCGTAAATGAAGGACCCCGTTTTTTACGTCGATCGCCTCGCCGCGATACACGGCAGCAGTCCCGCAGTTTACGTCGATCTTCTTGCCAACCAGCCCTTTCAAAAGCTCTTCCATCTATTTTTATCCCTCACAAACGGACGATATTCTTTCCGCTTTTCATTCTACCGAATTTCCACCTAAACGCTAATTGACACTCAGTCCGGTCAGACTGACTTATCGTCAACCGATTTCCGTTCAGTTTGAGAATTTTGTTGACTTGGTTTGCTTATTGTTGTACATTGTTTAGTACCCGACCCCTTACGTCGAGTTACCCATTCCAAGTTCCCTGGCCTACTTTCTAAAAATCTTCACCTTTCCTGGAGTACCAAATGAAAAAATTCTGGATTCTTTTGATGGTTGTCGCGGTATGTGTGTCCGTAATTTCGCTGATGCCGCCCGCAACCGAGGGCCGAAGGTCCAAGCTCAAGACTTCTCAAAATCCAATTCCCAATCGTTATGTAGTTGTCCTTAACCCCGACGTGCTTAGAGCCGAAAGCGAATCATCGGATTCGACAGCGAGCCGCTTGTCCGAATCATACGGTGCGTCCATTGATAAAGTCTATAGATACGCGGTCCAGGGCTTCTCCGCCGAGATGTCGCCCCGTGCAGCCGAGAAGATGAGCAATGACCCCAGGGTTTTGTTTATCGAAGAAGATTCAGAGATATCCGTCGAAACCGTTCAAACCAACCCGACATGGGGTTTGGATCGTGTCGACCAGAGGACGGTACCGCTCAATACCGCATACAATTACGCGGCGACCGGAAGCGGCGTTCACGTTTACGTAATCGATACCGGCATTAAGCCGACCCACGTCGAATTTGCCGGGCGGGCAACGGCGGATTTCGACACTATTGCCGACGGACAAAACGGCGTCGACTGTCACGGTCATGGAACACACGTTGCCGGCACGATCGGCGGTGTAAATTATGGCGTGGCGAAGAACGTTCGGCTCCATGGAGTGCGTGTTCTCGGATGTAATGGCACGGGAACAGTTGGCACCGCTGTTGCGGGAATCGATTGGGTCACAGCGAATCATATCTCGCCGGCCGTGGCAAACATGAGCATGGGCAGCGTCGCGTCGGAGCTGCTTGATTTCGTCGTGCAAAGTTCTATTTCCTCTGGTGTCACCTACGTCGTGGCGGCGGGAAATTCGAATATCGACGCTTGCGGCGTTTCACCTGCACGGGCCCCGAATGCGATCACGGTCGGTGCTTCGGACATGACGGACGCTAAGGCCGGCTTTTCAAATTTCGGCAGTTGTGTCGATCTGTTTGCACCCGGAGTTTCGGTTGTATCCGCATGGAGTTGGAGCAATACCGCTACCAACGTATCCAGCGGAACTTCGATGGCCTCTCCGCACGTCGCTGGAACTGTCGCTCTCTATTTTGAGCAGCATCCGAATGCCACGCCGGCCCAGGCGGCGGGTTCGATCCTTGGCGAAGCCACGAGCGGCATTATGACCGGCGTCGGTGGGACATCGCCAAATCTCATGGTCTTTACAGATCCGCTTGCACCGACGGCGGGTGACGCATCGATCGAGGGATCGGTGGTGACGCCTACGGGTTATGGAATTAAGGGTGCAAAAATGACGCTTCAGAATGCGTCCTCGGGCGAAATCCGTATCGCCTATACAACCCCTTTTGGCAGCTATCGATTCGAAGACCTCGATGTCGGTTCGTTTTACGTACTGAGCGTTTCTCACAAGCGCTACCGGTTCGAGAACAGCTTGATTGAATTCACGCTGAGTGAGGATCTCGCTGCGACCGCCTTTGTCGGCACTGGACGTTAACACAACGCTTCCGGTCAGCACTATCGATGCCTAAGTGTCGATAGTCTAGCCATCGCAAAATTAGTTTAAGCCTGTTCGCGGACCGCGGACAGGCTTTTTTGCGCCCTTATTCGGTTCCGATTGACGTTTGGTCATTTCTTGCCTGGCACCGGTGTTAATTGATTTCGTCGGCACGCCGCATTAGGCCTGAATCAACCCATATTTCTGGATTCCGTGCCAATTGGATATATAGATTAACAATCAACTCAGGTTTGTAAGATACGAACAGGCTTTTTATGGAAGAAGCGGCAGATTGAATATATCTTGCAAAAAAGGAAAAAAGTATCGTCTATTACGATGAATGCAAAATTTCCATATGTTGTGTATTACAGCATACACATGCGTATATACGTTACTTTACGACGCTTTTTGAGGCTGACGTGCTCTAAACAAAAGACTTAAGATTTGGACACGCAGCTTATTTTTAGAAAAAAGTGTTTACTTTCGAAAAAAGTTATGTTAAAACTTCGCTTAAGCAATTTTTTATATATTTGTAACGCACAGAAGGTTTCTGCTGCCTGCAATATTTCTTGGTTATCGATCGCTGCGGGCTGATTGGACAATCGGACCCCGCAGTTCGCACCTGTATCGACCGTAACGGCAGCGGACGAGCAAAACAGGATGAGATTTTTATTGGAGTTAACACTTGCCGCTGTTCGGTTTTGAATTTGAGAGAGGAGTTATTTACCTATGAAGACCCACTTTGAGATAAGATCATTGCGAAACGCAACCGGCAAATTACTTGTCGGGCTTTTCGTATTTTGCCTTTTAGTATTTGATATTTCAGGCCAGGCGCCGCCGAATCCGGCGCCGCCCCCGGAAGCGATTCAGGCAGGTGCCCTTGTTATTCCCATGGACAATGTTAATCAGGGCAACGGCGCGGGAACAACATTTAATCTTCGCGCTTACGGCCTGGTCAACCTGCTTCTTCAGAACAACGTTCCGGTAAAATGGGCTATTAAACCCGCCAAATCGAAGGATGACGTTGATTTTGCCGCCAATGTTACCCGCGTAGCCGGTAACGACGGTGTTGCAGGCCCGGCGAATGTGAGTTTTTCGGGCGGCCCGTTCATTGTGGCACAGGAATTCGACACTCCGACCGTGCGTAATTTGATCACTACCTTTAACAATGCGGGTGCTGACGTAACGGTTTATGAAACCAATGCAAACGCTTCGGTTGACATACGGTACACCTTGACGCACAAACCAAAGATCGCTATCGGACCTGACAGCGGAAACTTCGGTACCTTTGTTCACCAGGCACTGTTCGATGCCGCCGGTATTGGCAATTACACCGTCGTGGACAACAGCCTTATCAATGCGTCTTCCTGCTTTACGCTGGCCACGCAGGCACACTCGACCGATCCGGCGTTTGTGAACCTCTACAGGCAGTTTGCGGTAAGCGGCGGAAACCTTCTGTTGCAATGCGCATCGATCAATACCTATGAAAACAATGTCAACGGACATTTTCAGACAACAAATCCAGGCTACAGTGTTTTCGGCACAAACGCCCCGGCGAACGCTGTTGACACTACTCTTATTTACCCGGAAGGTGCGATGCCGTTCAACCAGTTTATCGGCGTATTAGCTAACCAGGACGGTGCCGTCACCGAATATGAGTATGCCCCGGCCGGCGGCCCCGCCAACGGTAACCGCATATCGGTTCGCAACAGTGGTGCGGAGGCTGCAAAGTTTGTCGCTACAGTGTCGCAGCTTAACGGCCCCGGCGCAGCCGGCGGTGTGGTATTCGAGCTTGGCGGTCATGACTATGCACGTACAAACACCGGAGCATCGGAAATCACAAGGCTGAATGGCCAGCGGATGATCCTGAATGCTATTTTTGTCCCGGTGACTCGTCCGACCGCTTGCGGATTGGAGCAGGCTAATGTAATCGGATTCAAGTCGGTTCGAAGATTCAATTTCCGTGACGGCGGCTTCCCGCTTATCGCCGGAGACACTCTCGAATGGACGATCGACTACATAAACAATAGCCCTGTTGATGTTAATAATTTCCAGATCCGGGATATAGTCCAGGCGAATCTTACGTTGGTTCCCGGTTCGAATACGGTGACATTGACAACCGGCGGTGCAACCGCGGTACGCAATCCGGCTTATGACGGCATAGGCAATGATGCAACATCGGATCTGTTAGCCCCGGGTGCGTTCCTTCCGGTTAACGGCAGGATACAGGTTAAGGTCAGAATGGTTATCAATCTCGGTACGCCGAGCGATACGATCCTGCTTAACCAGACTGGTGCGACCGGTTCGACGCTTGTTTCAACAACAAACTCGGACAACATCGATGCGACCAACACCAGCATCTTTGGACCTGGCGACCAGCCTCCTGCGGACAGCATACTGCAGCCGCAGAATCCGGCTAGTATCGATCCGACGATAGCCCGCATCAAGGCGGCTCCGTCAGCAGCTTATGGCTCGATCGAAGGCTCGGTTCGCCAGGCAAACGGTAACGGAATCGGCAGAGCGGTTGTCAAAGTGGTAGACGCTGCGACAGGCGCCAGCAACTCGGTTCGCACGAATTCATTCGGAAGCTATCGGCTTGAAGGACTGGAAATCGGTAAATTATACTTGATAACAGTTGACCACAAGCAGTACCACTTCCCGAATGGCTCACTTACGTTCACCCTGAGCGACAGCATCACGGGACTGGCGTTTGTGGGAAATTTGATTGAATCAAGGCCGGTTGCCACATCGGTAAAGGCGAAAAGGTAGACTTCTGCTTTTTCATAAACTCGGCGAGTGGAACAGTCCACTCGCCCTTTTTTTGTTTAACCCAGGTTCGGCGTTAGGAATAAATTGAATAAATTATTAGCGTCGTTTAGAGGCGGGCTTGCCCGCCGTTGCTGTTTAATAGCTTTACAGGCGGTCAGAGACCGCCTGTAAACGATAGTTAAATTTTAGAGCCGCCCTTAAAGTCCCTATTGCGTAATCCGGGTTCGGATAGTGAGTCGTCCCCGCTTCTTGTCCACGCGGACGTTAGAGTCTTTTATTGAGAAGTGCAGTTCTGCCTGAAACCGCCCACCGGCTTGGCCGTTTTGTATGCGAGTCGGACGAGCTTTGAGGTGCTGATTGTGATTTTGCGAAAGCCATGGCGGCAGCGATCAACGCCAGATCGGCCTGCTCGATTTCAGGAATCGCCTTCGTTCGCCGCTCCTGCCATTTCGCTATAAATCCGGTATCGATACGGCCTGCGACAAACTCTTCGTCCTCCAGAACCTCTCGAAAAAATGGCAGTGTCGTTTTGATTCCGCCGATCTCGTATTCGGCAAGGGCCCGGCGCATCCGGCCGATAGCTTCCTCGCGGTCCTTTCCATGGACGGCGAATTTCGAGATCATCGGATCGTAATAGATCGAAACCTCGGAGCCTTCGTACACACCGCCGTCATCGCGGACTCCGGGGCCTTGCGGAACCCGCAGACGCGTTATCCGGCCGGGTGACGGAAGAAAATTGTTTTCGGGATCTTCGGCGTAAACGCGGCACTCGATCGCGTGGCCGTTCATTCGGACATCAGATTGAGTGAACGAGAGCTTTTCGCCCCACGCCACGCGGATCTGTTCGCGAACCAGATCGATGCCCGTCACCAGTTCGGTCACCGGATGTTCGACCTGAAGGCGCGTGTTCATCTCGAGAAAATAGAATGATTTATCGAGGTCCGAGACCAGAAATTCGACCGTACCGGCACCGACGTAATCGACGGCTTTCGCGACCATTACGGCGCACTCGCCCATCTTTTCGCGAAGCTCCGCGGAGTTGATGGGTGATGGGCATTCTTCGATCACTTTCTGATGACGCCGCTGGATTGAGCATTCGCGTTCGCCGAGATGAACGTGATTGCCGTGCGTGTCTGAAAATACCTGGATCTCGATATGACGCGGACGGACGATCGCCTTTTCAATGTAAACCGCGTCGTCGCCAAAACTCGACAAGGCCTCCGATTGCGACGATTCAAGTGCGGATTTCAGCTCGCTTTCGTCACCGACCAACCGCATTCCCTTACCGCCGCCGCCGGCCGACGCCTTCAACATTATCGGATAGCCGAAGCTCGCCGCCGTCTCCTTCGCATCCTCGTAACTCCGCAAAGGTTCGGTCGTTCCCGGCACAACCGGCACTCCCGCGGCGATCGCGATCTTGCGGGCCGACATCTTGCCGCCCATCGCTTCCATCGCTTCGGGTGACGGGCCGATGAACGTCAATCCGCTTTCCTCTACCTGCCGCACAAAGGCTGAGTTCTCCGATAAAAAGCCGTAGCCGGGGTGAATCGCCTCTGCACCTGACGCCTTCGCGACCTCAAGGATCTTTTCCCACCTCAGATAACTTTCGCTCGAAGGGGCCGCACCGACGTGATACGCCTCGTCGGCCATTCGTACATGCAAAGCACTTTCATCGGCATCCGAATAGACCGCGACCGTCGCTATCCGCATCTCGCGGCAAGCGCGAATAACGCGGCATGCGATCTCTCCGCGATTTGCTATAAGAATTTTCTTAAACATTTGTTCAATCGAGAGTTGAATTGCCTTGATTTTTTGGATCGTAGCGAATCCCGACCTTTGCTCCGGGGGCGAACTTTAAGGGATCGCGACGCTGCTCTTCGCTCAGCAGTTCTGACGATTCAAAATCGACGCCGTTCAGCGAATAGACATAAAAGACGACCTCGTCGCCGTTCGGCCTTGTCTCGGTGTCGATGATAACACCGTCCGTGATCCGTCCGTGCTCGAGCAGATATTCCCGCCTTCCCTCAAGCGGATCGTCCTTTTTTTGCTTTAGAAAACTGAAAAATCCCATACCTAGTCGAGCATCAGCGGTTCTCTGTTATATTTTGCCCTGAGTTGATTTGCTGCGGCCAGGATCGTCGGCCGGCTTATTATCTTCGCCTCAATCGGCCGCTTGCCCGGAATATCGATCATGATCAGGCCGAGAAGTATTGTCAGCAGCCCTTGCCCCGGAACGCCCGGCAGTGACAATAAAAGCCCCAAAATGATTAACAGCACGCCCAGAATGTTCTTCAGAATGACCGCTCCCCACCGTACTGCCCACGAACTGTTGGGCAAAAAATCCTGTTTATAATGTGAACTAAAATAATTTGCCGGAATCTTCACAATTACGACGGCGATCGACACAAAACTGATCGTCAACGAGAACAGAAAGAGTCCGACGCCGATCAGGACGCGATTCAACGTAAGAGATTCCCAAAATCCGGAAAGCCACTCCATTATTTATCGACCGCCATGCTCTCGAGTCTGCGAAATTCCGTCCAGATAAAATACATTCGATGGATCAGCGTCCATATAGAACCGATTGCCAGCACCCACAAAACCTGCGGCATCCGATTGAAGAGAAAGAAATTAGAATTCCAATCCCACGTCGAAAGGGCACCGATTATCAACAGTACAATGCGTTCCGGTCGCTGCAGGAAACCGACATTCGCCTTTACGCCAAGCGCTTCGGAACGTGCGGTCGTGTAGCTGACCATAACCGAGCCGATCATGCCGACGCCCGCGAGGATGACATTCAATAGCGAATGCTGCGGCGAATTTCCCGCATAAAAGATCATTATGCCAAAGAACGCGACCATGTCTGAAAGCCGGTCGAGCGACGAATCCAAAAACCCGCCGAATTTCGTTACGTTGCCTGTCAGCCGCGCAACATTGCCGTCAAGCATGTCGAACAGATTGGCGACGATCAGCACAATTCCCGCCCAAAAAAATTCACCAAACCCGAAAAGTACACAGCATCCTATGTTGATAGAAACGCCAATGGCCGTCAGTATGTTCGGAGAAACCCCGGCCGACGCCAACCCGCGCACCATCGAATTGATGATCCGCATCGCCCCGCGTCCTATGCTTTCTCCTAACATGTCGTCAATTGAAAATGGAAAATGGATAATGGAAAATGTCGAAAGACAACCGGAAAACGTTCCCCGGCAAATGAGGAAA
Organism: Chloracidobacterium sp.; assembly: GCA_031402865.1. Lineage (GTDB taxonomy): Bacteria > Acidobacteriota > Blastocatellia > Pyrinomonadales > Pyrinomonadaceae > OLB17. Next base: position 57,071 of record JANNST010000003.1, read on the forward strand.
AAAAGTCCCAATTTTCCACTTTCAATTGTCCATTGTCAATTATCTGCTCACTCCTTCTCATGTATCGTCCTCAGCCGGTGGATCTCAAAATTTCGCCAGCCCATCGGTGTTTTAACATTGACTTCGTCGCCCTCTTGTTTGCCCATCAGGGCTTGCCCAATCGGCGAAACGGTCGATATCAGACCGTTGTCGGGGTCGCTTTCTTCGGACGTGACAAGTTTGTAGGTGATTTTCTCTTCCTTTTCCAGATCGTAGAGGACAACCCTCGAACCATAGGCGATGCTGTCGGTCGGGATCTTTGACAAGTCGATCGAATCAACCTCAATAAGCCGCTGCTGAAGTTGGCTGATGCGGGCCTGCACCATTGTCTGTCGCTCTTTAGCGGCCTTGTATTCGGCATTCTCTTTCAAGTCGCCAAATTCCCTCGCGTGCTGAATGTCCTTTGGCAGCTTGAAATGCAATTCATGCTCGAGGCCTGACAATTCGTCCTGTAACTTCTTTTTTACTGCTTCCATAGTTTTGTGTGACGCGGCGGTTGTCTGACGGGGAACGCGGCAACTTTACGCTCCGCGTCTCCGTGTAACCTTATCTCCGCGTCTCGAATCCCGACTCACGCGGTTACCGCTGTTTCCTTCGGGGCGGCAAACGAAATTCCGATATCTCTCGCCGTCCTGACAAGCTGGCCATCGGTCGGCACGGTCTTAATATTTGCACACGCTTCCGAAAGCGGTACGGTCACGATCGTTCCGGCCTGTAGGGCTACCATTTTCCCTGTCTCGCCGCTGGCCAGGGCACGGACGGCACAAGCTCCAAAATTTGTACCAAGCATCCTGTCGAAGGCGTTCGGGCTGCCGCCACGCTGCAGATGGCCGAGCACAACGCATCTCGACTCTTTTCCAGTCATTTGCTCGATCCGTTTTCGAATGTATTCGCCGACCCCGCCCAGCCTGAGTTCTTGTGTGTCGGAATAAAGTGCGGTTTTTCCCACTTCTTTTGCACCCTCGGCAACGACTATATTCGTGAACCGCGACCCGGCTTTTTCGCGCGCCAGCACCTTCTGGGCAACCGATTCGAATGAAAACGGAATTTCCGGAATCAGAATCACGTCGGCGCTTCCGGCCAGACCGCAATGCAATGCGATCCAGCCAGTATTGCGTCCCATCACCTCAAGAATCATCACGCGGTCGTGCGACGCTGCGGTAGTATGAAGCCGGTCGAGGGCCTCGGTGGCGATATCGATAGCCGTCATGAAACCGAACGTCAGCTCGGTCGCGGCAAGGTCGTTATCGATCGTCTTCGGAACGCCGATTATCGGAAAGCCGCGTTTGTGAAATTGTTCGGCTATAGCCAGCGTGCCTTCGCCGCCAAGCACGATAAGGGCTTCGATGCCGAGAATGTCCAGATTCGCAAGAGCTTCGCCGATCGGCATTTCAGGAAAAACCGGCTTCCCATCGACCATTTTCACGAAACTTCCGCGATTTCGCGTTCCGAGTATGGTTCCGCCGCGGGGCAGGATGCCGCTGACGCTCTTGGTCGTCAGTTTCATCGTGTGAGTTTCGCCGAGAATGCCTTCAAAGCTGTCCTCGATCCCGATGACCTTCATCCCGTATTCGCCGATCGCCGTCCTGACAACAGACCGGATAACCGCGTTCAGTCCCGGTGCATCGCCACCGCCAGTCAAAATGCCTATCTGCTTATACATAAGTGAACTAAAACTCTATTCTAAGGGAAAAAAGAAAGAAAAAACAGTTATCGATAAAAACGGTAGTGTCTTATTCTGCGTTATCGAAAAAACAGACTGTTTCCCCTTTGTGATCTTTGTGTTCCCCGCTTTGTGATCTTCGTGATAAAAATCTTTTTCTAACACAAGGACCTCAAAGTACTGCACAAAGAACACGAAGGAAGCCTAATTAAAGCCACTACAATAAAAACAAAAAACGAACCCACTGCGAGTTCGTTTGTGTGAACGCAGCCCTTCATTTAGAAACTACTTCTTCGCCAGGTTTTGTTCGAGCATTTTCTGGGCGTCGGGCATCGCACCGATCGCCCTCACGATCTGCGGGTCAACCTCCAGAAGCACCTGAATTCCGGCTTCGTTAGAGTGATTCGCGGTCGCCAGTTCTTCCCGCAGGCGCGTCCGGGAATAATCCGCCTGGCTGTTGATATTCTCAGCCGACAATCCGGCGACTTTTATGCCAGTAGTGTATTGCCGAAATGCTTCCAGCAGCTTATCGCCGACCTGAAATTCATCGGGCGGCACGGTAAGGTCGTGATCCTGCTTGTCAACCTTAAAATTTTCAAATCCTGCAATCTTGCCGGCAACAAGCTGTCGCACGAAAAAGAACGCAGCCTCGTTAATTCTAAATCGAAGAGCCGTGATTTCGAACGGCTTAACCGCCACATCAGGCTCGATACCGCGTCCGCCGAACAGTACCCGGCCATTAGCCGTTGTCACCGGTTCACCCGCCGGTTTGGGCTTCACAATGCTCGAGCCGCCTTCAGCCTCTTCCTGATGCGTGTAGTAGTCATAGATCGAGCCGCTTGAATAGTCCCGCTGTAGCGACCGCCCGTATGGGGTGTAATATCTTGCGGTGGTTAAAGTTAGTCCGGTCCCGTACGGAAGCGGAAACACGCGTTGAACCAAGCCCTTACCAAAACTGTCGGTACCGACGATTACGCCGCGCCCATAATCCTGTATCGCACCCGCAACGATCTCCGAAGCCGACGCCGAACCATTATTGATCATGACCACAAGCGGGAAATTATGGGTGCGACCACCCGATGAACGCAGTTCCTGAGTGTTCGCGTATCGTGACCGGCCTTTGACAGACACGACCGTCTTTCCGCTAGGGACAAACCGGCTGACGACATCGATTGCCTGCGGAAGCAGCCCGCCGGGATTGTTTCGGACGTCGAGGATCAAGCTTTTCATCCCGACTTTTTCTAATGCCGCCACGGCATCGTCCAATTCGGCCGATGTCGTTTCCTGAAAGCCGCCCGTGAGGCCGATATAACCGACGCCGTTCGGCAGCATGAAATAATTTCTGATTGAAGGAAGAGGTACGCCGCCCCGAATGATCTCGAAATCGAGCGGATTATTTGCCGTGACCCGTTCGATCTTTATCTTTACAGCCGTTCCACGCTCACCGCGAACGTTTTTAGACACCTCGGCGCTCGTCCATTCCTTCGCATCCTTGCCGTCAACCTGTACAAAACGGTCGCCGTAGCGAAGCCCGGCTTTGTCGGCTGGCGTGTTAGGAACGACGGACTGCACATAAACACCATCGCGGTGCTGTAATATCGAAACCCCGATCCCGTAAAACTGCGATGCCTGCTCTTCGTAGAGTTTGCGAAATTCATCACGCGTAAAAAACGAAGAATGCGGGTCTAAAGTCCAGAGCGTGCTCTGTATAGAGCTGTCCGAGATCTTCTCGTGATCGACATTGCCGACATAATTCTTGTCGATTACTTCAATTGCTTCACGGTAATCCGATACGATCTTGCCGCTCGTCAGGTCCGAACTTGCCGACGTCGAACCTGTCAGCCGACCGAAAAGTCCGCCGGCTATTGCCCCGACTATGATCAAAATTACCGCACCGACCGCGAATTTCTTATTCATCAACCAAATCTCCAGAATCAGTACAAATATATCATAAATTAGTTGTCGTTTGTTGCATCCCGGTTGTCGGGTTTTTCTATCATGTTGCAGACTCCGTTCCGAAGATGCTCCAAGATCGGCGAGATTAACAAATCCTGAACAAATCAGAATTATTCGCAATTAGCATCGAAACGGATTTACTTTTTGCACTCAAGAATTTAACATCTACACTTTGTCCATGAAACCAGACATTTCCATCGTTGTACCTGCATTCGAAGAGCAAGAAAGGCTTGGCGACTCGATCCATAAGATACTGACGTATCTTGCTGATTCGGGTGTAAATGGTGAGTTGATCGTTGTTGATGACGGCTCAGGTGACGCAACCGCCGAGACTGCCAAGATGGCCTGCGCGAAATTTCCGGACACGAACACCAGCGTTATCCGCTATGAAGAAAACCGCGGCAAGGGTTTTGCCGTCAAAACCGGCTTGCTTGCTTCATCAGCCGAAACAGCACTTTTCAGCGATGCCGACCTTTCGACCCCGATCGAAGAAATGCACAAGCTTATCGATCCGATAGTGAACGGCGATTTCGACCTGACCTTTGGTTCGCGGGCGCTCGACAGAAGCCTGATCGGCACTCATCAGCCATGGCGCCGCGAACAGGGCGGCCGCGTAATGAACCTCATAATCAAAACGATGTCCGGCCTGCCGTTCTATGATACTCAGTGCGGTTTTAAAGCATTCAATATGAAGAAGTTCCGCCCGTTGCTCGATGTCATGACTATCGATCGGTTCGGATTTGATGTCGAATTCCTGTTTGTCGCAAAGCACCACAGCCTCCGCTTGGCAGAGATCCCGGTGCGTTGGAACAACGTCGAAGGCTCAAAGGTCAGCGTCGTCCGCGACACTTGGCGGATGATTAGTGAATTAACGCAGATACGACGGAATGCCCGAAAAGCCCTATACGAAAAGTCGAAAAATCCGCTATAATCGCAGCATGACGGAAACAACGTACAGAACACGAGCGAATGAGGTCGGTCAATCCCTAATTGACAGCATCAGGACCCTGTATGGGGATAAGCAAATCGAGATTATCGTCATCGAACAAGAGGACGAAACGGATTTTCTGCTTAAATCGCCGACGAACCGGGAACAATTGCTTCGTGCGGTCGATGATATTAATAACGGTCGAAATCTCGTTACGCCTGATCAGGAGCAGTTTCGGTGAAAGACGTTGTGTTCCATCGTCTTGCTTTTGATCAATACAATGATTGGGCTCGATCAGATAAGAAATTTTTTCGCCGAATTCAAAGAATAATTGTAGAAAGCGCGCGTGATCCGTTTTCCGGAATCGGAAAACCAGAGCCGTTGCGAGGCAATCTTTCGGGATTCTGGTCCCGACGAATCGATGACAATCATCGACTCGTATACCAAATTACGGAGTCGCAAATTATTATTGCGTCGTGTAAAAGCCACTACCCGTGACCGCAAAACTTAACGTAAACATCGACCATGTAGCAACGATTCGCGAGGCCCGCAAGACGATCGAGCCTAGTATAATCACGGCCGCGGTTATCTGCGAACAGGCCGGGGCAAACGGCATTACGGTCCATTTGCGTCAGGACCGGCGGCATATCCAGGACCGCGATATCGAGCTGCTGCGCGAGGTAGTGACCACCTACCTGAACGTAGAAATGGCCGCGACGGACGAAATGGTTGCGATAGCGTTAACGACGAAGCCCGATGCCGTTTCGCTTGTGCCTGAAAGCCCCAACGAGATAACGACCGAAGGCGGGCTGGACGTTGTCGGCAATTTTGAAACCGTCAAGAATGCTGTTACCAAATTGAAACAGGCCGGTATTTTCGTCAGCATCTTTCTCGATCCGGATTTGGAGCAGATTAACGCGGCAAAAGGCGTCGGGGCGCAGCAGGTAGAGCTTTGCACCGCCGAATACGCCGAACTTACGCTAAGTGCGCGTGCCGCCCACGGCGAAGGCGAGCAACGCGCCGCCGCCGAAACCGAACGTGTCCGCAACGCCGCCATCCACGCAAAAAGCCTGGGCTTAATCGTCGCCGCCGGTCACGGCCTCACCTACCGTAACATCGCCGCCCTCGCGGCAATCCCCGAAATAACGGAATTCAACATCGGCCACAATATTATTTCCCGCTCTGTGTTTGTCGGATTAAATCAGGCGGTGCGGGAAATGATTGGTTCTATTTCAGCCAGATAATTCGCTAACAGTGATCAGATCGTAGTTCGCCTCTGACCTTTTATTTTGCTACGCCGATGCAACCTTTTAACCCTTTGCGCGTTCTCAAATTAACAACTTCCGTCGATCAGGAGAATATTCATATGACGAGCAAGACATTGTTCCCGGCTTTGATGATGCTTTTGTGCTGCACTGGCATTTTTGCCCAGAAGGATGAAGATGCTGCAAAGGAAAAGCAGCGGCGGCAGATGATTCTGATCGAAAGCATAACGTCTGACACCAAGGAATTCCGGCTTGCCGAAAACCGGGCGCTTGTTTTTGCAAAGGTCGGAGGCACGCTTTGGACTCTTGATCAAAAGCGTGCGCAAGGCTTATTTCAGGATGCCGTTAGCGATCTGATAGGTGCTCAGGCTGCCGCCGAGGCCGTCCGCAAACCCGGCCAGCAGAACGAGCTTTTGACCGGGCACTCCACCCGGCCGCAGATACTCCAAACAATAGCGGCACGCGACGCCGAATTTGCCCTTCAGAGCCTTTACAAGACACGCCCCGCCGCGATCGAGAGGGCGATCTCCAATTCAAAAGCAAAGGACTCTAAAGTGCATAGTAACTCCGGAAACGATGTTCATTACGCGCAAAACGAGCTACAGCTTGAGCAGACGCTGATCAGAATGGCCGCCGAGCAAAATCCCGAAAAGGCAGTCGCGTTGCTAAAAGCCGCATTGAAGAACGGCGTTTCCGGCGAAACGCTAAGCTTGCTAAAAATGCTTTTTGAGAAAGATCCCGTCGCTGCCAACGAGCTTGCCTCCGACGTCGCTGCCCAACTCGCCCGCAAGTCGTTTATGGTGTCTAGTCAGCCGGATTATCAATCAATACAGCTTACGACCTCTATCCTTTCGGAACATGTACGGGAACGGTCGTTAAACGAAAAGACGTTGCGGTTTGACGCTTCGCAGATGAGTTCACTTGCTGAAAAGCTTATCTCGTTTTATATCGAGCGCGGCAGCCAATACGGTTACGGCCTTGGCCCGCAGATCGTTCAGATCGCCGAAAAGCTTGCTCCGGCGTCGGTCGAAAAACTAAAGCAGGCTGAAAAGAATCTGCCGCAGGGACGACACGGCTTTCACATGCGGAATCAGGACCCGGCGCTGGCCAAGCTTCTCAGCCATGAAGTACCGGTTGAGCAAATGCTGGCCGAAGCTTCCAAGTTTCCGGTCGAAACACGCCCGCAGGTCTATCAGTCGGCGGCAAACAAGCTCGCCGGTGCAGGCGATTTTGCAGGCGCACGAAATATTCTGAGCGAGCATTTTTCCGGCGATGCACTTGAAAATGCCGAAAGCAGCCTCAACTGGACATACTCCCAACATCTAATCAATGCAGGCCGCTTTGCGGAAGCCGAATCGTTGATCGAAGAGTTTCCCGATTCGAATCGTATCTCGGCCCTCATCTCGCTGGCGAGTTCGGCTTTTGGCCGAGATGAGACGAAAAATAAGTCCTACGCGGTTGCGTTGCTGGAGAAGGCACGGGGACAGATGCCGGCATTGCCGGAAACTAGCAACGATATGTCGCACACGATGCAGATCATAAGCACTTATTCGAGGATAGAACCGTCTGAAGCCTTCCGGATGTTCGACGCTCTGATTCCGCCAATAAACGAGATTGCCGAAGCAGCGGTTATCGTCAATGGATTTCAGGGCGGGTACAGCGTACGTCAGGGAGAAATGCTAATTTCTCAAGGCCACTCTATGGGGATTTATTTCGACACTTCGATATTCCGAAATCTTGCCCAGATCGATTTCGACAGGACTCTGAGTGTTATTGGAGGAATATCTCGACGAGAAATGCGAGTGAATCTGAAACAGCAGCTTTTGGAAGGATTATAAACGGCTTAAGGATGTATTTACAGCGTAGAAAACTTGCTTCTTTCATCTTACTCCTTCTTGTTCCTCTTCTTCTGTGGTCGGATCTAAATCTTGACCACTGAAGAAGAAGAACAAGAATGAACAAGAGGAACAGGAAATTCTAGAGAGCACTGAACATTCTTCTTAAGCGAAAATCAAAACCTCAACAGAACCTAGTTCAAAACTGCTTTTAACGCCTGCCCTGTATACGATTTTCTGACGCGGGCAACTTCTTCCGGCGTTCCGGTCGCGACGACGCGGCCGCCGCCGGCACCGCCTTCGGGGCCAAGATCGATGACATAATCCGCCGATTTGATTACGTCGAGGTTGTGCTCGATGACGATCACAGTATTCCCAACATCGACCAGCCGCTGAAGCACTTCGAGAAGCTTGTGGACATCGGCAAAATGCAGCCCGGTGGTCGGCTCGTCCAGGATATAGATCGTCTTTCCCGTCGCTCGTTTTGACAGCTCTTTAGCAAGCTTGATGCGTTGCGCCTCGCCGCCGCTGAGCGTTGTTGACGATTGGCCGACCTGCACGTATCCCAAACCGACATCGAGCAGAGTTTGCAGTTTTTGTTTGATCTGCGGGATATTTTCGAGGATCGGAAATGCATCTTCGATAGTCGTGTCGAGTAGATCGGCGATCGACAGGCCTTTGTATTTCACCGCCAGCGTCTCGCGGTTATAACGTTTGCCTCGGCAAACATCGCAGGTCACGTAAACATCGGGCAGAAAGTTCATCTCAAAACGCTTCAGCCCACCGCCTTCGCACGCCTCGCAGCGTCCGCCTTTAACGTTGAATGAAAATCGTCCGGCCTTGTAACCGCGAACCCGCGATTCCGGCAGCATTGCATACAGTTCACGAAGCGGCGTGAACAAACCAGTGTACGTTGCCGGATTCGAACGCGGCGTCCTGCCGATCGGCGTTTGATCAATCTCAATCACTTTATCTACCAGGTCGAGCCCGTCGACACTATCGTGCGCAAGCGGTTCCAGCGGTGACTTATAAACATGGCGGTACAACGCCGGATACAAAATCTCCTCAACCAGCGTCGATTTCCCCGAACCTGACACACCTGTCACAACAGTAAACACGCCAATTGGAAACTCGACATCTATGTTTCGCAGATTGTGCGCACGTGCCCCTTTAACTTTCAGCCTGCTGCCATTCGGAAGACGCCGCACATCCGGGATGTCGATCTTCAACTTGCCCGACATATACTGGCCCGTCAACGAATTCGGGTTTTTCTCGATAGCCTCGGGCGTACCCGTCGCGACGACCTCGCCGCCGTGCGTTCCCGCGAGCGGACCGAGATCGATGACATAATCGGCATGCTCGATCGTTTCCTCGTCGTGCTCAACAACAAGCACCGTATTTCCCAGATCGCGGAGCATCTGCAGCGTCTCAAGCAGCTTGCGGTTATCACGCGGGTGCAGCCCGATGCTCGGCTCGTCAAGCACGTACAAAACGCCGCGCAGCTGTGATCCAATCTGTGTTGCAAGCCGTATTCGCTGGCCTTCGCCGCCGGATAGCGAAGCCGATCCGCGATCTAGCGACAAATAACCGAGGCCGACGGCATCCAGAAATCGAACGCGTTCCCTGATCTCTTTCAGGACCAATCCCGCGATTTTTTCCTCTCGAACCGTCAGCTTGATCGCATCGAATTTAGGCACCAGTTCGTCGATCGGCAGCGAAGTGTAATCCGCAATGCCAAGTCCGTTTATTTTGACCGCAAGACTTTCCGGCTGAAGTCGGCTGCCATAGCAGACCGGGCACTTAACGGGCGCAATCAATTCCTCCAGAGCCTCGCGCGTTTTCTCCGACGGCGGATTTTCCATCCGGTCGCGCATCGCACGCAACGCGCCGTCCCATACGCGTTCGATCTTGTACGCTCCATGCGTGAAGGTCAGCCGTTTTTTCGTACCGTGGAAAAAAGCTTCTCGGACTTCCTGCGGCAAATCGTAGAACGGCGTTTTTAAGAGTGCTGAGGCTTCGGAAGACACACTCCCTACCGATCGTGTTTCCGCCTTTTTCCCCCCTTTGCTCCTTTGCGTCTTTGCGGGAAAACTCTTCTTTGGCGGTTCAAGCTTGTCGCCACCAGTAGATCTCTCAATGATCGCCAGCAATGCGGCCTGCAAAAACTTCGATCCGGCATTATCCGCGTCGCCGAGAAACGTCATCTTGCCCGCCGGAATGCTTTGGTCCGGCACGATCTTGTTGGCATCGATCTCCATCACCGTTCCAAGGCCCTGACAACGCTTGCAGGCACCGAATGCAGAGTTGAACGAAAACGAACGCGGCTCGAGTGTCGCAATGCTGACGCCGCAATCGACGCACGCCATTTTCTCGGAATAAAGCTTCTCTTCGCCGTCGATGATAGAAACCAGAACGGCTCCGCCAGCCAGCTTCAGGGCCGTCTTCACGCTTTCCGTGATCCGCTCGTTGACGCCGTTTTTGATCAACAGCCGGTCGACTACCACCTCGATCGTGTGATTCTTGCGCTTGTCGAGATCGATTTCTTCATCTAGCTGACGTATTTCACCGTCGATCCGGGCCCTGACAAACCCATCCTTGTGCAGCTTTTCAAGTTCTTTTTTGAACTCGCCCTTGCGGCCCCGGACGATCGGTGCAAGGACCATAACACGCTCGCCTTCAGGCAGGCTGATGATTCCCGAAACGATCTGTTCTACGGATTGTCGCGTTATCGGCGCTCCGCATTGATGGCAGTGCGGCTGTCCGATCGACGAGAAAAGCAGACGCAAATAGTCGTATATCTCAGTTACCGTGCCAACCGTCGAACGCGGACTGCGCGAAACGGTTTTCTGCTCTATAGAGATTGCGGGGGAAAGGCCCTCGATCGAATCGACGTCGGGCTTTTCAAGCTGATCCAGAAACTGACGGGCGTAGGCCGACAAAGATTCTACATATCGACGCTGCCCTTCGGCATAGATCGTATCGAATGCCAGCGACGACTTCCCTGATCCGGACAACCCGGTGATGACCGTTAATTTGTCGCGAGGGATCTCGACATCGATATTTTTGAGATTATGCTGACGTGCCCCGCGAACGGTGATGTGCTTGATACTCATTACAGATACAAATTGCGTATATAACCGAAACGAGTATTTTAGCAAATCGCATATAGTTCGACAAAACTGCCCCGACGGCGGTAATTGGAGTGTTATTTAATAATATCCCTTGTCAAATACTGTCATGAAAACTATAATTCATCTATGTCGATGACAACACTAAATATTTCACTTCCCGAAAAAATGCGGAGCTTTGTTGAGGAGAAAATAGCTCGCGGCAGTTATGGAACGATCAGCGAGTACGTCCGTGAGTTAATCAGAAACGACGAGCGATCTGAGCAGGATCGGTTTGAGGCCTTTATTGCACAAGGCTTTGCAAGCGGTGATCCGGTGCCACATACAAAGGCCGACATAGCAAAAGCCCGAGCCGAAACCCATAGACGGATCGCGGTCGTGAGCAAACCTAAATGAAGGTTGTTCGCCTTCCGCAAACGTATATCGATCTGGTTGAGATCGCAGTGTATCTTGGTCAAGATGATCCGGCGGTCGCCGACCGGTTTTACGATTCGTATGAGCGAACTTTAGAAGCGATAAAGGCAACTCCAAAGATCGGCAGCATTCGCGACACCCGTTATCACGGGAGAACGAGAATGTGGTTTGTAAAAAACTTTGAGAAAGTAATTGTCTTTTATACCGAGTCCGCAGATGAGATCGTCATTCTTCGATTGCTGCACGCGGCCCGCGATTACACTAATTTGATGTAGTACAAAGCCGCTTACGGCTTCATTGCATTTATCATAGCAAATTCCAAACCGCCCACAGCCCGACCACCGAGATCACAAACCACAGGATTACGCCTTGCAGCAATGCCCAATAACCGAATTTTCGCAGCGTCGCACGCGAAAGGCTGGCACCGATCAGGAATAGCGTGATCGTCATGCCGGTTTTGGCTACGTTTACGAATGAGTCATAAAGGCTGGGCGGAATCGTAGCCGGCGCATATGTTCTGATAGCTGTGGCCGCGACGAAAAGCACAATAAACCACGGTATCGCGATCTTGGCTTTTCCCTCTGACCTTTGGTTGCGATAAATGAAGGCAAAGAGCAGTGCGACCGGTGCGATCCACAACGCACGTGCAAGCTTTACAGTCGTCGCAATTATCAATGCCTCAGGCCCGTATGCCGCCGACGCCCCGACGACCGAACTTGTATCGTGAATTGCGATGGCAGACCAAATACCGAACTGGTTTTGAGTTAGTCCGAGGTAGTGTCCGATGATCGGAAAGGCGAAAAGGGCGACAGAATTCAGTACAAAGATCGTACCGAGCGAGACGGTGATCTCATCTTTGTCCGCATCGATAGCGGGCGCGACCGCTGCAATCGCGCTCCCGCCGCATATTGCCGTGCCGGATGAAATGAGCGTCGAGGTCTTGCTGCCTACTTTCAGAAGTTTGCCGACGAAATAACCCAGAATGAGCGTTCCGAAGATCGTAGCAATCGTGAACAAAATCCCATCCTTGCCGGCCTTGTAAACCGAAGAAAGGCTCATCCCGAATCCAAGCAGTACCACCGATATTTGCAGTAAGTATTTAGTCGGTTTGCCTTCAAGCTGAGGAAAGGGATTACCAAACGTAAACGCCACTATAAGCCCGAGAGCAAGAGCGATCGGCGGCGAAACCAACGGCGTTAGACAAAAGAGAACTATGAGTATAAATGCGGCTTTTGAGAGGGACATTTTTCGTCCACAGATTAACACAGATAAAGACCGATAAGCAGAAGCCCGAATCTATCTGTGTGCATCTGTGTTTATCTGTGGATAAATACTCTTTACTTCGCCTTGCCCTGATTCGCCACCGCGTTTTGGGCGGCGGCGATGGCGTCGGCATCGCCGAGATAGTAATTTTTTACCGGTTTTAAATTGTCATCCAGTTCATATACGAGCGGAATCCCCGTCGGAATATTGCTCTTGATAATGTCTTCGTCGGAGATCGCGTCGAGATATTTGACGAGCGCACGCAAAGAGTTGCCGTGGGCGGCTATTATCAATCGCTTTCCGACCTTGATTTTCGGCATGATCTCGCTTTCAAAGTACGGCACGACGCGGGCGACAGTGTCTTTTAGGCACTCGGTGGCGGGAAACTTCCCCGCTTCGAGGTTGCAGTATCGCGGGTCTTTTCCTAACCATCGTTCGTCCGTCTCCTCAAGCGCCGTGGGTGGAACATCATAGCTGCGACGCCACGTCAGCACCTGCTCTTCACCATACTGTGCGGCAGTCTCAGCCTTATTCAACCCCTGCAAAGCTCCGTAGTTGCGTTCGTTAAGCAGCCAGGATTTCGTTTCCGGAATCCACATCAGGTCCATTTCGTCGAGAATGATCCAAAGCGTTCGAATTGCCCGCTTCAGCACCGACGTGTAGGCTTCATCGAACACAAAGCCTTCTTCCTTCAACAGTTTACCTGCCGCATGTGCCTCTGTAACTCCTTTTTCCGAAAGATCGACATCCTTCCACCCCGTAAACCGATTTTCCTTGTTCCATTGGCTTTCGCCGTGGCGAATTAGGACTAATTTATGCATAAGCTAATTATTCAATATTTTCTTCACCTCGCCAACCAGATAGAGTGAACCGGTGACGAGAATTATGCCGTCCTCCGGCGTGATCTCGTTTGCGATGTCTATAGCATTCGCAACCGTGTTAGTCGCAAACGTTTTTTCTTTTGAGATATCCGAGGGCAGTTGGTTAAGAATTTCTTGGTAAGAAAGCGAACGCGAATTCGACGGCACGGTCACAACTATCCTAACTGCAAGAGGAGCTAATATCGCCGATATCTCAGCTACACTCTTATCTCTCATCGATCCAAAAACAAGCGTGATCGGCCGCGTTTCAAATTCACGAATATACTCGGCCAAAGTGTTTGCACCGCCGATGTTGTGTGCCCCGTCGAAAAGATATCGGCCTTGATATTCCAGCCGGCCGGAATGGCGTGCTGTCTGTAGCCCGTTAAACACAGCCTCGTCAGGCAAGTGGATGTAGCCATAATGGAGAACTTGGCTGATCGATACCGCAATTTTGGCGTTTTCGAATTGATGGACGCCTTTCAAACCAAGTTGGAATTCGTCAAAGCTGATCAGGTTTGTGTCCAGCTTTGCAAAGCCGGCGGTTGCCCCTTTCCGAAGTGTCCAGTCCAGGCTGTCATCACCGGTCACGGGCTCGATCGAGTTTGCGGCGCATTTTTCAAGGATGACGCCGAGAGCACGTGGTTCTTGTTTTCCTATTACAACATCTATCACGTGGCAACCGTCGATGATCGCTGCCTTCTCACCCGCGATTTCTTCAATGGTACTGCCAAGATATTCCTGATGGTCGAGATCGATCCGCGTGATGGCGGCGATCTCCGCATTTGCTGCGGTAGTTGCGTCGAGCCGTCCGCCTAAGCCGGTTTCGAGAATGGCCACTTCGATCTTCGCTTCCGCAAAAGCAACTAAAGCGATTGCGGTGATCTGTTCGAAGAATGTTGGCCGGTACTCCAACTCGCCCTTCGCCAACAAATTTTCAGCAGTTTCGCGAACGAATGTTGCGTGTCGGGCAAAGTCCACTTCGCTTACATCCTTCCCGTTTATTCGTATCCGTTCGGTGATAGAAATAAGATGCGGCGAGGTAAAGGTGCCTGTTTTGATCCCCGCCGTGTTGCAGATCGAATCCAGAAATGCGCAGACCGACCCTTTGCCGTTCGTCCCGGCAACCTGAATTTTCAGATAGCTGTTTTGTGGATCGCCGAGAGCGGTAAGCAGAGTTCGGATGTTCTCAAGGCCCAGTTTCATTGCCGAAACTTCGTTGCCAAGCGAAACGAGATAGCGTTCTGATTCAAAAAAATTCAGGAGCCTACCTCACCTGCCAATCTGAGAGCCTCGTTTTCCACTTCCTTTGAAAGGCGAAAATTAGTTTTACGGATAGCAAACATCAACGGCCGAATTTCAGCAATGACGCCGCTGTCTTTTGCTCGAAGAATTACGCCGACGGTTCCGGTTACATCGAGTCCAAGTTTAATGGCGAGTTTTCGAGCCTTGAGGTCGTCGAGTATGACGGTGGCGTCTGATGTCTCCATCGCTAGAGCAATTGCACTTGCCTCTCCGGGATCGACCAAAAGGGCCAGTTTAGAAATTTCCGCCTCTGAAATCGCTTGCCGTATCTGTACCCAATCGGGCAGCGAGAACCGCACCTCAGCGGCTACCGTTGGAGTCGTTGTTATCTCGCCGTAAACTTGTCGAAGGATGTCCAAAGCATTGATTTTCTGGAGCAGGACCAAACAACTGGCATCGGAAATTATGGCGTTAGGCATTTCTCACGTCGCTTGCCAAGTCAGAAGCAGGGTAATTAAAGATCGAGACCTCATAATCTTTGAGGACCTCAGCAAAATCCCATTTTGCCATTCCCGCAAGATCTGCAGCCTGTCCAAGCGTGAGTTTTCCCCGCTCATAGAGCCGAGCCGCGATCATTCGCAAAAGGTCGGCCTTCTCGACATCGACCGTGTCCGGCAATTCTAGCGTAATAGTACTCATACGATTAGGATAATACAGAACGCGTCGAACGAAAAGCGATTTTCTGCGTTGTAGGATATTGCGATTTATGCGGCGATGCTCTTATTCATCATAAAATCCAGCATCCGTTCGATAGTTTCCTTCATTTTTCGCCGGTCGACGACCTGATCGACCATTCCGTGTTCGAGCAGGAATTCGCTGCGCTGAAATCCCTTTGGCAATTTCTGGCGGATCGTCTGTTCGATGACGCGCGGGCCGGCAAATCCGATCAATGCTTTCGGTTCGGCAAGATTAACGTCACCGAGCATTGCAAAGCTTGCGGTAACGCCGCCGGTTGTCGGGTCTGTCAGCACGGAGATGAACGGCAGCCGGGCGTCGTGCAGCATTGCAAGCCCTGCGGAGATCTTCGCCATCTGCATCAGCGAGAGCGTGCCTTCCTGCATTCGTGCACCGCCGGAGGCTGAGAAAACGATCACCGCTCCGCGATTTTCGAGCGCCCGTTCTATAAGCCGCGTTATCTTTTCGCCAACGGCCGATCCCATCGATCCGCCGATAAACGACATATCCATCGCACCGGCGTAAACCAGATGTCCGCCGACTTTGCCCGAGCCTGAAACGATTGCTTCCGGAAGGCCGGAAGACAATTTCGCGGCTTCGATACGTTCTTTGTAAGGCTTGGTGTCGGTAAATTCGAGCGGATCGGCCGACATTACTTCCTCGTCCAGCTTTTCATATTTTTCGTCGTCGAATAGCGAAGCCAGGCGGTCGCGGGCCGGAAGGCGAAAGTGGTAACCGCAATGCGTGCAAACCTGCAGCGAATCGATCAATTCACGTTTGTAGAGCGGACTCTCGCATTCCGGGCATTTCACAAAAATACCTTCAGTTTTTACAGTACGTTCTTCGTCTTCGTCCTGATCTTCGATCTTCGGTTTGTCTCTCTTAAACCATGCCATAATTGGAAGAAGCTAATAGCTGTAAGCTAAAAGCTATTAGCTATTAGCTATAAGTGTGTCCTAGATTATCACAGTGGTTGTTCATTGCGTCACGGCCCTAATTCAGAATCGACAGCATCTCGCCGTGAATATGCCCGTTGCTGGCACAGATCGGCGGAGCGTAAATGCTGAAAGGTGAGCCGTCGTAATACGTCACTTGCCCGCCCGCTTCTTCGATCAGAAGCTTGCCCGCGGCAACATCCCACGGACTCAAACCTTCTTCCCAGAATCCGTCAAACCGCCCGCAGGCGACATATGCCATATCGATCGCAGCCGAACCGTCGCGGCGGACACCACGCGATTTCATCAGGAAATTTGTAAGATTTCGCTCAAAATTCTCTTTCTGTTTGAAATCGTATGGAAATCCGGTCACGATCAGCGATTCGGCCAATTCGGTTTCGGCCGACACACGTATCGGCTTGTTGTCGAGGCTCGCTCCCTGGCCTTTTTCCGCGGCGAAAAGCTCGTTACGCGTCGGGTCGTACGTCACTCCGATAACGATCTCGCCGTCGTGTTCCAAAGCGATCGTTACACAGAAACAAGGATAGCCGTGAGCGTAATTCGTAGTACCGTCAAGCGGGTCGATTATCCACTTCCACTTATTCTCGCCGCCGATGATGACAGCCTCGCCCGATTCCTCGGCAAGTATCGAATGTCGTGGGTGATGCGATTTAATTCTCTCTATTATCAGGGCTTCCGAAGCAAGGTCGGCCTCTGTGACAAGATTGATATCGCCCTTTTTCATAACGGCGATCTTCCGGTCAAACTTTTCGAGAAGCACCTGGCCCGCTTGACGGGCAGTTTCGATTGCAAAATTGAGCATAGCTTGATTTTAACGCAGAGATGACGCGGAAAGACAAATCTATCCACAGATGGACACTGATAAACACGGATGAAACCTTAATCTTATATTCGCCTTATCTGTGTCTATCAGTGTTCATCCGTGGACGTTTCTTTCGTCTTAGGGCTCTCTACGTCTCCGCGAGGCTCCGGAATAAGTGATAGCTGATAAGTGAGAAGTGATAACTTATTCGTGTTTTCGTGCTGTCTTTAGGGACGTTATCAGAAGTTTCTGCAGTTCCTCGCAATCGGCTACCAAAGATTCCGCCTGGCTCGGGCGTAATCTGTTCCGAATCCCGCAAAAGCCGCAGGAGGAAGTTTGTCTTGAATGCCTCCTTGTTGGCAATCGAATATTTTTGAATAAAGTCGGGCCGATTTTCGCCCTGTCTTCCTTCCTCGATAAATAAACCGATATTCGTTCCCGAATCCAGTATCTTCCTCGACAGAACAAACTCACGCCTTTCTTTATTCAAGTAGTCACTCAATCTGACGATCCGCAATGCAAAAGCATATGATTTATCCCGTATCAGATCGCCCATATTTTAACTTTTCACCTATCACCTATCACTTATTCCGAAAAAATTACCTCGCCGCAAACGACCTATCCGCCACCCGCAAAAACTCCTGCACCTGTTTATCCCAAAACGCCCAATTGTGCGCACCGGGAAGCTGCCGAAACTCATGCGGGACCTTCTTTTCGACCAGTAACTGCATAAAGTCGCGGTTATTCTGGAACAGAAAGTCTTCCGTTCCACAATCGACATAAAGAAACGGAAGTAATTTTATTTTCTCGGGCGTGAGGTCCTTTATCATTTGAAAGATTTCGTTTGCTTTGCGCGTATCGCTATTGAGCGGGCCGTATATAGAATCGATCGTCTTGCCGATCGCTCCGGCTGTTTTTTCCGAAAATGATGCCGCACCCAACGCGCCGCTGAATGATCCGGCCAATGCAAACATTTCGGGATATTTCAGTCCAAACTTCAAACTGCCATAACCGCCCATCGAAAGACCGGCAATCGCACGGTTCTTGCGATCGGCGAGGGTCCGATAGTTTTTATCGATCTCCGGAATAAGTTCTTTAATGATGTAGCTTTCATACTTGTCGTTCGCTACCGTTGCACTGTCGGTGTACCAGCCGTCATTGCCTTCGGGCGTGACGATAATGAACTTGTGCTTTTGAGCATAGGAAACAAGCTTCGTCCGGTCGGTCCAATTGTTGTAGTGTCCGGTCAGGCCATGTAGAAGGTAAATGACCGGAAATCGTTCGTCTTTATTCTTCGAATAGTCAGGAGGCAAAATGACACGGTAAGGCATTTCGCGGGCCATCAGCTTGCTGGCTAATTTGCGTTCATCAGGCGGTGCATAATTCGCGTCGCCCTTAACAGTGTATCGGACCTGGCCCGATGCTGTTACGGCGAAAGCGACCAGTAAAAACAACGAGGAGAAAGTAATTTTCCAACGATTTCGATGCATAAAACCTCTCAGCTAAACAATTTGCCAAACCACCCGCCGCCTTTTTCTTCTTTATCAACTACCTGCGCCAGTTCACCCGCGTCGAACCAAACGCCGCCGCATTTGTCGCAGACGTCTATTTTGACGCTATCGTAAGCTGTTTCGTGCAGCTTTCCGTCACACTTCGGGCATGCGAGTCCTAGCTCGACGGTTTCTTCGCTGGCAAGTTTTGTCCGCATTTTTTCGATAAGTTCCTGTTCTTTCCGATGAAAATATTCGTTTTCGAGCGCTTGTCCGCGATCTTCCATATCAATTGCCATAATTAAGTTCTCCTATCAAATAAAAGAATTCCGATAGCAGAAAAATAGCAGTTTGTTATAGATAAGAAAAGGCGAAACCGCCCGAACGCGCAACTATGCTTTATGCACTGTAATCCAAGTTATTAAAGAGCGGGGGCAAAGCCGCCCTTCCAGACCTGTAAATTAGTTTATCTTGATTTTTGCACTCTAACTTGAATTCACGTCTGGTTTAAGGAATTCGAGCCAGGCCAATTTGCAGGTCTGGAAGGGTTGCTCTGCACCCGCCTCTTCCACCTGTGAAACCTCAACAAATCAGATTGCGGTGCACTAGGTCTCTGTTTTATGGATCGAACGCATTCGCTGACGGGCTTTCTTTGATCGGCGGATCGGATTGCGTCGTTTCAGGCTCGATTCGGCCCATTCCGAAACCTGTCTAAGCGGATGCCATTCGAAGCTTTCGAGCGGCAGAACCTCGCTTGACGAATCCCGCAGTTTAAGCGTGCCGAAAGCGACGAAAAAGATAATGAAATTGAAGATCGCCCCGGCGAGGATCACAAGCCAGCCGGGAGCTAGTCCGACTTGAGCACGTTGAAATAGTATCTCCCAAAAAACTCGTCGTTCAACGTCGGAGGTTGATGGGATTGGAAAAGGATGAATGTAAATTTTCAGCGACCAACAGAGGGCGAGCAGAATAAATATCCAAAGATAATTTGCCCGCAGTCTCCGTCCCACGGCTTCCCATTCGCTGATCGTAAAATGCGGCGTAAGAAGGTCGGCGGAGATATGTTCGGCCCACTCCTGATCCGGCGGTATCGTCCGGTGCGAGAGCATCGGTGCAAAATAACCGGTTTCCAAAACCCTTACGCGATTTGCCCAAACCTCGTAATAGCGGTATCGCCGGGCTTCCATAAACAGGAAAATCGACACGAGGATCGAATTTATAGGGATCGCAAAGTGCGGATTGTCGGGCGAACTGAAAACGAATGAGAGTGTAGCACCGGCGGTGATTACAGCCCAATTCGTTGTCGCGTCAAGCCGGCCGCGCCAGACATTCGACCGCTGTATCTCGCCGCGATAAAAATGGACCATCGCGGTGTTAAATTCAGCCGGGGCAAGCTTTTGGGCAATTGTCTGCGGAGATGCTTTGGGCTTTTCCTTTCGCTTATGGACCTCTTCGGCGAAGGCACGAAAGGATTCCGGGACTTTTGTGATGTGTATTTCTTCGTCGGACGTTCGCGTTCCTGTCCGAGCATCGTCTCTCATATCGTGTTAGGGGAGAAAGGGTAGAAGAAGGCGGCGCAGAGCCTTCGCTAACTAGCAAAATTAACACTTTCGAGATTGCTATGCAAGGATTTCAGGTGCCGGCGATTGTCTTAAAGGGCGAATGATTGCAATAATTTCTATTTCTTACTTTGCGTCTTGGCGACTTTGCGGGAAATCTTCTCCCCTTAAGTCGCCAAGACGCAAAGGAAATCGAAACATCGAAGGAATAAAACAAGGTTGAATTTAATTGACGGAAAATGGATGCGAGCCGCGATCGAATCGGCACATCTTGCAAAAGGCCTGAATGAGGTGCCGATCGGAGCCTGTCTGATTGACGAAAACGGCGAACTGATCGCATCCGCTTACAACCGTACGATCACCGATTGCGACCCGACGGCCCATGCGGAAATCCTTGCTCTCCGGCAAGCTGCGGCGAAAATCGGCAACTATCGTTTAAGCGGCACAACGCTCTATACCACCATAGAACCATGCGTAATGTGTGCCGGTGCATTGGTAAATGCCCGCGTCAAGCGTCTTGTTTTCGGCGCCGCTGACGAACGGTTCGGGGCTGTGGAGACTATATTTCGGCTATGCGACAGTGAGTTATTGAACCACCGGATCGAGATCACATCGGGCGTTCTCGCCGATGACTGCCGCGCGTTGATGCAGGATTTTTTTCGGGAGCGACGATAATCTTCGCTTTGCCACTTTATCCTTTCTACTTTATCCTTTATCCTTTACCACGTGCGGAGAGGTGCGAGAGTGGTTGAATCGGGCAGTCTCGAAAATTGTTGAGCCTTAACGGGTTCCGTGGGTTCGAATCCCACCCTCTCCGCCAGCTTTTGAAGGATAAAGGCAAAAGGATAAAGGATAAAGTGCTGCTACAAGCCATCCGTTCTTCGCCTTTCAGCCTTATCCTTTATCCTTTATCCTTTATCCTTGCTCAAAGATGCCTAACAAACTGCGGCAAAACTTTACATCCCGAAATCTCTCGGCGTTTATTTGCGTTGTGTTGATACTCGGGGCAACACTTGGCTGCAAACGGATCTCCGAAATCGCCAATCGAAAAGGCTCGCAGACGCCGCTTCCGACGCTCGGCGATACACCGGTACCCGGCAAGACCGAAACTGAGGCTGACAGCCCCGGCGACACGCTGGTTAAAAAAACAAACTCTTACATCAGCGAATGCTTCAATAAATATTCGAACAGCGTGGTCGACAGCTATAACCGTTACGCTCTGTGGGTAAAGAACATGGAGCAGGGGCCGACCGGCAAAGAGATGAATATTTACGGGCTCTATGAGGTGAACGGCGACGGATTGGACTGCGAAAAAGCGGTCGAATCGGCAAAGCAGTTCGAACCCAGTATGCCGGAAATCGAGGACGCCGCCGATAAATACGTCGTCGCCCTTAAAGCGGTGCTGGAGCAGATCAAAGGAGTCTATAAGTACTACGAGCAGGAAGATTACAAGGACGACAATTTTGCAAAAGGCAAACAGGCCCACGCCGGATTGGTTGCCGCGTTCAAAGAATTTCGTGACGTGAACACGGTTTTTGCCGATGAGGTCGATAACCTTGAAGACCAGGTCGCGGCCGAAGAACTTGAAAAGCTCCGGGGCGTGGCCGGCAAACAATACGATTTTCTCGTCGTCGAATCCGGCATAAAAGCCAAGAAGATAAAGACGCTGCTTCAGGACAAACAGTTCGAACAAATTACCGCCGACGAATTTACACCGCTGATCGAAGATTTTGATGCGACGGTCCAAGAGTTGATAGCCGAGGATTCCAAAAAAACGATGGCCGGCCAATACGTCCGTGCCTGCGAAGAATTTACAAAGGCGTCAAAAGAGATGATGCGCCGCATCCGCGACAAAAAGCCGTTCACGAACAGCGAAAGGCAGTTCATCGCAACCGGAGCCGGCTGGATGGTCGACGGCTCGCCCGCCAAAATCACCAAAGCCTACAACGAAATGATCCAGGCGCGCCGGTTTAATATGCGATTTTGATGTCGTCGCCCGATTTTTATATACTAACGTGTTTGTGATGGAGCTGATACGCTGCTGAGGCAAACATTGTGGAAAGGTGCAAGAGCGGTTGAATTGGCAGCATTGGAAATGCTGTGAGCCTTAACGGGTTCCGTGGGTTCGAATCCCACCCTTTCCGCCACATTTAAAGGATAAAGGATGAAGGATAAAGGATAAAGTAAGATCCTGCTTCCTTAGTCTTTTATCCCTTTTTCAATTTATGAATGAAGACCTGAAACTTAGGACAAGGGAGTTTGCTCTTCGAATCATTAGACTTTACGCTTCCCTGCCAAAATCGACGGAGGCTCAGGTCGTGGGCAAGCAGATTCTAAGGTGCGGCACGTCGGTTGGAGCACAGTACCGCGAATCTCAATACGCAAAATCTGATGCTGATCTTATCAGCAAGATCGAAGGCTCGCTTCAGGAACTCGAAGAAACCGAATACTGGCTGGAATTAATCGAAGCAATGGAACTCTTTAATCCGCCTCAGTTGCAGCCGATAAAAACCGAGGCCGGTGAATTGAAAGCAATATTCATCACAATCGTAAAAAAGATAAAAGCGCGAAAAACGTAGTCCCGTCCTGACGAATGATTCTTCCGTTAACCCTTGCCTGTCAAAATTTCTTACTTCCCCACTTTATCCTTTATCCTTTATCCTTTATCCTTTAATCTGGCTTCAGGCTCCGCACAAGGTTTGAGTTGTGAACTCCGCTAGGCTGGGAACAGAGCAACGGTAGCGATTTCAGTCTGTGTTGCGGTTAAGTCTGAAGCCTCTCAGTTTTAAAGGATAAAGGCGAAAGGATAAAGGATAAAGTTCGGACCGAACCGACGCCTCATTCTTCGCCTTTTTCTTTTCTCTTACTTTATCCTTCATCCTTCCAAGCTCCCCTCCTTACGAAGGAGGGGTGGCAGACGCTTCGTCTGACGGGGTGGTTCTCTCCTTCGCATTCGAAGTTTGATCGATGCTCTGACGGTCCGCCTAAAGATAGCCGGAGAATTTCGCGGTTTTCGAGGCTATAAGATGTAACGATTGGGACGACAGAGGGTCATCTCTAAAGACGGTACCGTTGTCAAGACACACCTGGAGCGGGCCGCCGGATGGTGGTTGATTTCAGATGATGATCTTTGACAACTTGGATTCGGTCATTTTCTTTTCCCAGCGTCTCCCACCGCTCACCGCGAA
>JANNST010000004.1:0-15183 GCA_031402865.1 Chloracidobacterium sp.
TTAACAACCATAAAATTATTTTGCTTGTTTCTGGTCTGGTCTTTTTTGTGTCTTATTTTCTTATTTTTACTTTCGCTTGCGACTCTCGACCCCCCACCCTCGACTCTACCCTATGCCGCAATCTTCATACCCGACGCTCTGCGCTTTTTCGCCATTTCCTTGGCTTCCGCACGGGCTTCGGCACGGGCCTGAAGTCCCCAATCGAACGTGCCCTTTTTCCAAACATAGATGTATCCGATAACCAGCGTCGCAATGAACACAAGGATCTCGACCAACGCGATCGTTCCATATTGGATGCCGGTCAAATTCTCTTGTCTTATGAGACTCTTGAACGCAACTGCGAACGGAACCATAAAGAGGACTTCGATATCAAACAATAGGAAGATAACGGCAACGGTGTAAAACTTTATCGAAAATCGGTCGCGGGCACCGCCGATCGGGTCCTTGCCGCACTCGTAGGGCATCAATTTTACGGCGGTGCGTTTGCGCGGGCCGATAAGCTGCGTGACCAGCAGCTGGCTCACGGCAAAGCCCATCGCAACAAGGAACATTATGCCTATTGGGGCATAAGCCATCAGGCTAAATTCGGACATTCACACCTCTAAATTGTAGTTCGATAACCGTAAAAATCGTACAAAAATGCTCTTATTTCCGGATTAAATCTTGATAATACAGGCACAACGTCAATCGTAAGTTAAGCGTCATTTAGTGTCAAGGCATTGCACTCGTGGTAAATTCATCGAAAATGCTGCTTAGCCACGCCGTTCCTCCGGCCTTTCGAACAAGTCCGAAAACATTATTTATTGACCGTCAACCCTCGGCTATGCTAGTTTCATAAGTGGCAGTTTACTGCATCTAGTCGCCGCTCAGACCTCTCTATTGCCCACTAATTAGCTGTGATAACCGGTTTTAATACAGATATCGAATACGGGGGCGTAACCTATCACGTCCAAACCGAAGACAAGGGTTTGTCCAGACCGATGATCCTGTCGCTGGTTTATGACCGCGGCACTATCCTCGCCAGCAAACGCGCGTCGTATGAGGACCTGCTCGGCGGCGATTTCAGCGAAAAGGTTTTGTCCGACCGTCTGCACAAGCAGCACCGCCTTATTTGCGCCGCGATAAAAGCCGGGAGGATCGAAGACCTTAAAAAGATGACAGCCCGCGATTCGGCGAATGCAAAGATAGCGGGTTCGAAGCCGGCAGCGGTTGATGCCTTGCCGATCATCCCTGCGGATGAGACTTCCGACCTGCCATTTGTTGCACCGCTTGAGACCTACAGCGACGATCGATACGACGAGACCGAAAACGAAAACTCGAACGCCATGCCGCTCGTCGGATTGCCCGGCCATCAAGACGACTTTTTCGAAGCAAAAACGTCGATCCTTCCTCCTGTTTCAAACTTCCTCCATGATAATAGCGACCCGTTAGACGACGAAACTCCGATACCGAAGCCCTTCTTCGAAGATGTCTTTGATATACCCGGCCCCGTATTGGAAGGATCCATGATCGACGGCGTCAGCATTTTAGAGGACGAAATCATTTTGCCCGCGGAAGCGGTCGCGATCATAAACGAGCCCGAATTTACCGAGCGGCCCGCCAACAATAAGCTGTCTATCGAGATATTGGGCGACATAAAGTTTAGGGGCGGTGAACGAAGCACCGTCGGATTTATGGTCAGCCGAGGCAGTTCGCGAAAGGTAGTGACCGGTGCTCAGATAATGGTCAAGATACTCGGCTCAAGTTTTCGTCCGGTCATTTTTCACGCCTCGACCGACAATAACGGCGTTGCCACCGTAAATCTCCAACTGCCAAGCTTTACTTCCGGCCGCGCGGCTTTTCTTGTCCGGGCCATGAGCGGGGGCGAAGAGATCGAACTGCGCAGATCAATTGCACACGGTTAAATCCATCTGCATTTGAATTTCATCACCTGCTGGTAGAAAATCTAGACAGCAAATATGAACGTGTTTTTAAATGGGGAAGTCCGTGAAATCCCTGAGGATCTAAATCTCGAAGAGCTTCTGCGTCACTTTTCATTGCCGTCGCAGCGTATCGCGATCGAATTGAACAAAGGCGTGGTCAGTCGTAAAGACTGGGCCGGGGTTAAGGTCAGCGAATCGGACAAGATCGAGGTGATCCATTTTGTCGGCGGCGGATGATCAAATATCTACCTCTTTGCGTTCTTCCCCGCTTTCAGTGAAAATTGACTCACGTTATGTCTGATATATTTTCACTCGCCGGAAAGGAATTCGGTTCGCGCTTGATAATCGGTACGGGCAAATACCGGTCATTTCCCGAAATGCAGGCGGCGCACAAGGCCTCGGGGGCGGAGATGGTTACTGTCGCTGTTAACCGAGTTCCGCTCGACCGCAAAACCGAATCCTTCCTCGATTACCTCTCGCCCGAAATGCAGATATTGCCGAACACGGCGGGCTGCTATGACGCTGACCATGCTATCCGCACGGCACGGCTGGCACGCGAGGCACTTGAGACCGATTGGATAAAACTTGAGGTGATCGGCGATCCGGTTACACTTCTTCCGGACAATGAGCAAACGCTCGAAGCAGCAAAAGTGCTTGTAAAAGAAGGCTTTATCGTGCTGCCGTATTTTACGGACGATTTGATAATGGCCAAAAAACTGCTTGACGCAGGTTGCCCGGCGGTAATGCCGCTCGCAGCTCCAATCGGTTCAGGCCTGGGCGTCCAAAACCCTGCCAACCTCAAGATTATGCGCGAGCAGCTTCCGGATGCGACGATTATCGTCGATGCAGGTGTAGGCGTCCCGTCTGACGCGGCGATCGCAATGGAACTAGGTGCCGACGCTATATTAATGAACACCGCCATCGCCGAGGCGAAAGATTCCGAAAAAATGGCGACCGCAATGAACCTGGCCGTCCAAGCCGGCCGTCTCGCATATCTATCGGGCCGCATGCCGAAGCGGTTGTATGCATCAGCCTCGAGCCCGATAGAAGGTGCCATTAAATAAACAGGCGGAAACACGGCCGGTAGGGAGTGTGTAGACTCAATTATGCCGATTCATGTCCTATTCTTTGGAGCGACTTCGACGGTCACCGGTAAACGACAAATCGACGTTGATATAACCGACGGAAAAAGGGCTAGAGAGATCTTTGATCAACTGATTGCTGAGTACCCGCTCTTAGCGGTTCACCGACTTCTCTTTTCAGTTAATCAACAATATGCAACCGGTAAAGAAATCATCCGCGACGGCGACGAACTCGCCATTTTTACCGCTGTGTCAGGCGGGTAATTGAACAGGATATACAGGATTGGCAGGATGAAAACCAATGGAAAATCAAACGGATCGCTCTTAAAAATCCTGCAGATTCTGATCATCCTGTTTGAATAAAATGTCAGCACTAGACTTCTTGGAACTCACAATCGAGCCCATAGACATCAACAGCGTTGCCCGCCGTGTCGTTCCCCCCGAATGCGGGGCGACCGTAACGCTTGACGGCTACGTTCGCCAATTCACGAAAGGCCGAGAAACGCTGCACCTCTTTTACGAAGCCTACGAGCCGATGGCGCTCAAAGAAATGGAGAAGTTAATAAAGGCCGCAAAAGAACAATTCGAGGTCTCGAACATCGGCATTGTCCACCGTCTAGGCAAACTCGAAATCGGCGAGACGAGCGTCGTCATATCAGTCACCTCGCCGCACCGCAAGGCCGCTTTCGCCGCCTGCGAATGGCTTATCCGCGAACTCAAACGCAGCGTTCCGATTTGGAAAAAAGAAGTTTACGCCGACGGTGAAGTTTGGGTCGAGGGCGAAACGTAACAAAGAGTTTACAAAAATGTAACATCGATTCTTGCCAGACCCTGCAAGCTGTAATATCATTCCGAACCCAAGCTCATTAATTTCGAATTCAAAGATCGAGAGGACACATAAATGCGTAAGATCGCTGTTCTGTCACTTGCAATTATCTTTTGTGCGATAGGCTCTTTCGCACAGTCACAGTCAACCACCGGCAACATCGAAGGCCGCGTCATCGATCAAAACGGCGCCGTGGTTCCAAACGTCGCCGTTTCGGTAACTAATCAGGACAACGGCTTCGCCAAGACGGCGGTTACCAACAGTGACGGCGGGTACATCTTCGTACTGCTGCCGCCAGGCACCTATAAGGTTGAGACCGCTGCGGCACAGGGATTCGCCGCTTCGACCTATAACAACGTAAGGGTAACGGTGGGAGCAAAGAATTCGCTTGAGATCACGGTAACGGCCGGAGGGTCGGTAAACGTCGTCGATGTAAGCGCCGAAGGACAGGGAATCGAGACGACGCGAACATCCATTTCCTCGACGGTCGATGAACGCCGCGTCATAAATCTTCCGACAAACGGGCGTAATTTTCTCGACTTCGCTACGCTGACGCCCGGCATTGTGCGTGACCCGACCCGTTCCGGCGACCTCGCTGTCGGCGGCCAGAAGGGAACGCTGAACAGTATTCAAATCGACGGAGCAAGCAGCGACAATACGTTTTTCGGCCAGTCATCCGGCCGCGTCGGTTCGGGACGCGCCCCGTCACAGTTTTCCATCGATACGGTTAAGGAATTTCAGGTCAACCAAAATGGCTTTTCCGCCGAGTTCGGCCGTGCGGCGGGAGCAGTCATAAATGTCGTCACCAAATCCGGAACGAACAGGTTCACCGGCAGCGCGTTCGAATATTTTCGCGACGAATCGCTCAACGCGCGGGCGCCGAATATCTTTACTCGTCCTCCGGGACAGATCAACCAGTTTGGTGGAACGTTCGGCGGGCCGATAGTTAAGGACAAAGCATTCTTTTTCGGAGCATACGAGGGACAGCGGTCCGATCTTTCGAATCCGGTTATTCTGCCGTCGCTGACTACTGCGCCCGCATCGGTCCAAACCGCGCTAGGCCCAAAAGTCGCGGCATACAATCAAAACCGTCTGCAGGACACATTTCTCATTAAAACGGATTTTAGCATCAACGACCGAAACCAACTTTGGGTACGGTTCAATCAGCAAAACTTTACAGGCACCAATCTTGAAACATCGGGGATCAGAAATGCTCAGGAACACACGGGCAACAGCGAGGTAAGCACTTCATCGATCACGACAGCGTGGATAACGTCGCTTTCATCGAATTGGTTCAACGAATTTCGCTTTCAGTTTTCCCGAGATAAGGAGCCCGGTCTTTCTAACTCAACAAGCCCGGAAGTGACGCTCACAACACCTGACGGAAATTTTACGTTCGGAAGAAACAACTTTAGCCCTCGCGAGACGACGATAACGCGCTATCAGTTCATTGACAGCCAAACCTATATTGCCGGAAACCACACGATCAAGGTTGGTGCCGATCTCTTGTTTGACAGCATCTTTAATTTCTTCCCCGGCCTGTTTAGCGGATCGTACACATTCACAAGCTACGCGGCGTTCGCCGCAAATACGCCTTCGCGTTATCGGCAGAGCTTTGCCGGCGCAGGAACTACCGGAGCCGAAACTCATCCGGACAGCTCAGAGTATGGATTTTTTATTCAGGACGATTGGCGCGTTTCGCCCAAGTTCACGCTGAACCTCGGCCTTCGCTATGATTATCAGGAAATTGCGAAGCCGCAGATCCAGAATTCGGCCGCGGCGCTGCTTGCGGCGGGTTACGACACATCGTTCGGGCCGAGCGATAAGAACAATCTCGCCCCGCGTTTCGGGATGAGCTACGCTTTGAATCCGAAGACGGTGCTCCGCGGCGGCTACGGTATCTATTTCGCCCGAACACCTTCAATATTAACCGGCACGGCACATTCCCAGAACGGAATACAGGTTCTAGCGATTGATATTACTTGCTCACCCGTTCCGGCGGTGCCCTGTCCGACATACCCGAATGTTTTTGCGGCTCCGCCCGTTGGCGCATCGGCACCGCTTGTGAATCTTTACCTTTTTGACAGGAACTATAAGCAGCCTTTTACGCATCAGGCACGTATCCAGTTCGAACGGGAAATTTTTAGTAACACGACGTTTTCGGCGCAATATACATTATTTCGCGGCGACGATCTTACGCGTACAAGGAATGCCAATCTAAGCGCTCCGGCCTCTGTTTCAGTACCGTTTGCTTCGGCATCGGGCGTCGCGACAGGCTCATCGGTAAATGTGCCGCGGTTCACGAATCCGCGGCCCATCCCCGCGTTTTCTCGAATCAGTCTATATGAAAGCAGCGCCAATTCCTTCTATCAGGGCCTTTCATTTGAATTGAACCGCAGGCTGGCGAATCGCTGGCAGTTCAACATGAACTACACGCTTTCGAAGGCAAAGGACGATAAACCGGATCAAACCTCGGTTGTTGTTGGAGCAGACGATTCCAAGATTGCTGAGAACCAATTTGATCTCTCCGGTGAATATGGGCGTTCGGACCTTGATATACGTCACCGCTTTATTTTCAGCCCGGTTTACGAAACAGGCCGGTTTCCGAGCGATAATGTCGTGCTTCGGGCATTGCTGAGCGATTATGTATTTACCGGGATTTTCACAGCCCAATCGGGAATCGCTTATTCAGCAGCGGTTCAAAATGACCTTAATGCGGATGGTAACGCGGTGAACGACCGTGTGCCGGGAAGTCGGCGAAACGAGTTTTCCACGCCTGCGGCTTACATCGTTGACCTTCGGATCGGCCGTGCGATCCGCTTTGGCGAACGTGCGAGGCTCACGCTTTTTGCCGAGGCTTTTAACCTCTTCAACCGCGCGAATGTGCAGGGCGTAAACCGTAACCGGTACGCCTTTACAGCGGGACAGTTACGAGACAATCCGCTATTTGGCACGTCGCAGAGCTTTATCTCCGGCTCGCCTTCATTTGCATTTTTCTCTAGTTATAACCGCGAAGTGCAGTTAGGAATCAGATTTGATTTCTAGATTTAGAGTATGCGGTAAAGCTAATGGAGGCGGCCTCGCCCTGACTCATAATTCAAGCTTCAGCTTGTCTTCCGTGGAGACTAGCTGAAGCTTGTGCTTTTAGCAACGACCTCATCGAAATACGCCTCCAAATCATTGTTTACTCCACGCAGACCGGCAACCACGGCGGTGCCCCATTCGACGTAATTGCGTTTCCGGTCCTCGTCCCAGTCGATAGCCGGATTTTCGAATACATCTCGTATGTTGCTGGTTTTGTCGGCTAGTTTGATCTGTTTTGCCTCATTCGAAAGGTGAGGTGCATGCTCGATCTGAAGCTGTTTGCGCACCTCTGTCGGAAGCGAATTGTCGTCCGTAACTTCTAGGACAAATCCGCACACGCGTTCACCGAAAAGCTCCATCAGCTCTTTTGCCGTTGTTTCGGTGTCTTCGATAGTGTCGTGAAGGATAGCGGCGATGAGGATGTCGATATCGTCGATATGCCCGATATTCGCAAGGATATTTGCTACTTCAAGCGGATGGTTTATGTAAGGCGCGGCATCTATGCCCTTGCGTCGCTGCTTCTTATGCTTGTCTGCCGCAAAGCTTGCTGCATGAAGGAGATGTTTTAGGTCGTTCATCGTTCAGGCGGATAAAATGGTGCCCAAAATGTCGGGAGTGCATCAGTTTGAAATGGAATTCTTCTCTCCGATCTCAGCGAAAGCCTCTCCGCGCTCCGCGTTGAATTTTTGCTGAGAATGCTTTAACGCTGAGATCACAGAGACAGACGCTGAGGTCGGAGAGAAGCCATATTAATAAAATAGAATTTCAAACTGAAGCAATACCCAAATTTAATGAACTTGTCAGAGCTATCGCTATTTAATAACTTCGATAACAAGCGTCTGCTGTCCGGTAATAATAAAATCAGCTGGCGCAACTTCGATGTCGCTAACGACGGTTTGTACGGCCGGTTTCACGCCGCCCGCAGTTCGATCGTTATTAAGCGTCGCGAGGACCGATGGCGGAAGGTTGGGCATTTCGCTTGCGCCGATGATCGCACCGTTTGATGTCCGGATCGTCTGAACATAAAGCCGGTCACCGAGTTTTAGTTTATTTATCGTCTTGATCAGCTCGGCAAGATCCCTTGGCACAAATTGCTGGACCGGCGAGGCTTGCTGGAGCGTGGCTCCGTCGCCAACCGTTATCGAAAGTGGCCCGGCCGGTGTGTCGGCCGGAATCACGACGGGAATTCGCTGTACAAAAACTCTGCCTGAAGTTGTTCGGGCAAATGCCTGCACCTCGAGGGTTTCGCCGGCAACCGCACGGGTGCGGTCAAGCGAAATGCGATCGAGCACAGCGGTCTTGCTGCCGTCGTTCGAGGCGAGATTCAAAACGATCCCACTGATCTTCATTGCGTCGAACCGGCTTCTTAAAAGCGCCTGGACCGGGACCGCAACTGAGGCTGCGGCAAACTGCGTTGCGTTGCCGCCGGCAAAGCGGCGTTGTATCTTGACCGGTTCCTGTCCAACGACCTTGATCTCGCCCGTCACCTCTACTGTCGAATCGCCGAGACTGCGCTCTTGGGCAACGGCCGCGTTATAAACAGCTATATTCACCAGGATCGGTGTCAAAAAGTCGTCTTTCGCGACCTCGAAATTTATTACATCCGTTTGTCCGCGGCTGGTCTGCACATTGATCTTGACAGGTATCATTTGCGGAGCCTGGCCGAGGTTTCCATAAACCCCCGTCGCCCGGTCCTGCGTCATCGATCCGACCATCGCGTCGGGCACGGCGAGCTTGAATGAATTGTTTATATTCGGAACCACAGTGACGACATGTGATTCGGACATCGGCAGATCCGATGAGCCAAGACTCAAAAACGGATGGCCGAACGCGTAAATCTTTTCGCCGTCACGCCACGTCACGGTCCCTGCCGCCGCCATGCTGTAGTCTCCCCGTGTTAACTGCATCGAAACCGATGTGCCGCCGACCAGCGTCTTCGCGTCGGCATTTTTCATTGGAGTAATCGCCGACGCGCCGCCTGCGGCTGAAACGGGCAGCAAGCCAGCCTGCATAAGTTGCGGAGCGAAAAAGTTCAACGTTTCCTGCGAAAAACCGGTAAATGTGACCGGAGTCGCGATCGGCTGAAACGATTGTCCGGCAACGGCCATCAGCGGGGAATTCATGTTCATTCCCGAAAATACAGCGTTCGAAGCCGCCGGATTTTTCAGGAAGCCCGGTTGGAAATTTGCCGCCGCTAGCTCCGAAAACGAAACAGCACGCGGCTCGATTGGGCCTGATCTTTCGACCTGCTTTTTCTCAAAGATCGCGACCATTTGTTCTATCGGCGTGATTCCGCAAATAGGCTCTTTCGCAAACGGAAAACTGTATGAGATCGCACCGACGAGTTTGCCGCCGATGTAAACCGGCGAACCGGACATTCCCGCGAAGACCGCTGTTCTGTCCGCGCTTCCGCCGCTGATACGTCCGATGATGAGGTCCTGTTTCGGCCCAACGCCACCCGGCAGCACGCCGAGGATCTCGACGTTGAATTCTTCAGGCTCGCTGCCGCGAAATACCGTCCGTGCCGTGCCGCGCATTCCTTCCTTAACTTCACCCAGCGGCAGGAATTGCTGTGATCGGGCCGGGCCGGAACCTGACGACTGGTTAGCCGCGACGCTTTGACCATTGACGGCCATGAAAGAACACAGCGTTAGTATCAAAATGGCAGCAAATTTAGCGTTAATCATTGTTAAAAACATCTTCCTTTCCAGCGACGCTTATGTTACCATTTTAGGTGGCACATCTAAAGCCTTTTCTACAGGGCTGGCATTAAGACTCGCTCCAACCGCATCCGGTTGCAATTTCCTTTTATTCAATTGAGTTATGGCTAAATCGACACGACTTGTAAAGAGTTTCTACCGTCTTCTTTTTCCGGTAGTTTTATTGATCATTCTCGCGGTTGGCGCTGCATCCGTCTGGTTCGCGCACGAATCGTCGCATCCGGGAAACGCGGCATACCTGGTGACGCCAGATAAATACGGCCAACTGAGTGCGCGAGGTGCTCAGGTGACGGAAGAAACCTGGTCGAATCGCGACGGCACGCAATCGCGCGGCTGGCTTTTGCGCGGTGCGGACAATTCGCCCGCGGTGATTCTGCTTCACAAGTATGGAGCGGACCGCTCACATGTTCTGAATCTCGGGGTCAAACTGAATGAGGCGACCAATTTTACAGTGCTGATGCCCGATCAGCGCGGCCACGGCCAGAATCCGGCAGTTCCGTACACGTCGTTCGGCGGCTGCGAATCCGCGGACACAAACTCGGCCATAGAATTCCTGCGGGCACAAAAAGCCGCATCGCAGGCGACTCTGGTCGGTAATGAGATAGGTATTTACGGGTTGGAGATGGGTTCACTGGCTGCTTTGTCGGCCGCATCGAAGGACGAAGCGGTCAAGGCGGTCGTGCTCGATTCGGTTCCGCAGGATTCCGACAGCCTCGTGGCGTCAGTAATCGACAAACGGTTTCCTTTTGTCAGTTCTGTCACATCAAAACTAGGCCAACTCGGGGCGTATCCTTACTTCTACGAAGGCTGTTATTCGCGGACGCCGGTTTGTGACACCGCGAAATCGATGAACAATCGAAAAGCAATGCTGCTTGCGGGTCTGGATGCCCCGGATTTTCAAGAGTCCACGTCGAAATTAGAGAAATGCTTTCCAACCTCCACCCAGGCGGAAGCTTTTACGACGCTCAGCCCCTCAGGCTTTAGCATGATAAACGCATCGATGCAGCAGTCCGAAGCATACGATCAGCGGGTGATAGATTTCTTCAGGCAATCGCTTGGCGAGCAGCCGATGATTGCAACCGTACCTAGTCAGTAAGGATCAGATGTCGATCTTTTTATTGCTGTGGCCGTTGGTCTGAGCAGCTTTGTGGATGCCCGCGCTTTCTTCCATCGCGGTAACAGCCGCCCGCAAAATCCCTCGAAGCTTCTCGAATCTATCGATCGTAGAATTCGTTTCAAGCAACGCGTACTTTAGCTCGTTGTCCAGGCTAAAGGCCGCCGTTACGATAAACGACAACCGCTCGGGGTCGGACTTCTGTATCTCAGGGAACCTTCCGCGATTTCCGCTCAGATCGAACGCCGCCTTGGCAATTCGCTCAAAAAGCTCGAATATCTCGGCCGCCGTCGGCACAAGCACCGCCTCATCTTCTTCGACATCCTCAAAAAATTCGACTTCTGCCGTCAAATAGGGCTTTCCCTGATCGACGTAGTCGAGGATCCGATATCTGATAATGCCCGCAGTCAAGACATTTGACCGGCCATCTTCCATCGTCTGAACTTCACGGACTTCGGCCACACAGCCGGTCGAACCGATCTCCGGTTTGTCGGAAAAGCTGTCCTTCGGTTCGAAGAATGAGATCCCGAAGAGATTGCGTTCGACTTCGATGTCAGCAAGCATTTCCCTGTACCGCTGCTCGAAAATATGCAGAGGCAACACCTCGTGCGGCAACAGCACAAGCGGGAGCGGAAACAGAGCTATCTGTTTGATCGATTCGACCTTATCGGAAGCTTCGGACATAAGTTTAATAGTCGAGAGTCTGGAGTCGAGAGTAAAGACTCCGATCCGCTTTATCTCTCGACTCTTAACTCTCGACCCTCGACTATTTCAAGAGCTATCAGATCAACAATCTTCTCCGGCGGCTCGTCGCTCAGGGCCTGCCGCTTTACGCCGATAACAAGCCTCGCCATTTCTTCTGGCCGGTTCTTAAAGCGATTGTCGCGGCCGATCAGGTCTTCGATCACCCGTCGTTCCAGCGTTTCGCGGCTTGCATCCTCTTCAACATCCTCCGCGACCGCGTATTCGACCGGCGAAGTGTGATTCTTGATACGGACATGCAGGGCATCGGTCAGCTTCTGCGTCTCGTCGCGCATCTTCGTCATTTCGAGCAGGGAATTTGGGATGCCGAGCCGCCCCCGCAGCGTTATTTCGATGATCGGCGAAGGCTGGCCTTCTTCGCCGGAACGTGCCTTATTTCTTACCATTGCCAGAAAATCGGCGGTAATATCTTTTGCATCCGAATAATTGTCAACGTCGAACGGCAACCTTTGGAAAGGCCGTTGCCGATAGTCCTGAATATGCCGGGCCGAAACCTGATTGTCCTTATCAACCTCGACGATAAACACGCCTCTCGTTTCACGAAACTCGCTGATATTCGTCACCTCGATCGAACCTGGATTAAACGCCCAGTTATCGATCTCGTAATGCATATGCGTATGTCCGAGCCCGACGTATTCCGTAACCGACTTCAATTCTTTCAGCGCCGAGACGGACAGCGCGGGTATCGGGTGCGTTTGATGGCCTTCGACATCGGTATGGAGCATTAAAATGTGAAACGCTCCTTCGCGGCGGTTTTGTCCGATTGCTTCGGTTAACATCGGTATCGCCCAATTTGCAGACGCTCCGTACCAGTGCGAACCGAATATCCTCGCACGTCCGATGTCGATATAACCTCCGCTCCCTTCTTCCCAGGCTTGATAGCTCATTTTGCCTTCAAGATTTGTTGGTTCAAGAAGGTGCAGCAAGTTCCAGTTTGCCAGCGACCTTAGCCAGCTGTATTCACTGTCCGTATGTTTTTGGTCATGATTCCCTTCAATCGAAACGATCGGTATACCCGCGTCTTTCAGCATTGTCAGCCCTGCAACGGCATAATTCATCGTCTCCGGCGGCACGCTTCGTTTATGGAAGAAATCGCCGCACATAATGACAAAATCGACTTTCTCGCCGATGGCATATTTTTTGAGAACATCTATCCACGCGTCAAAAAAATCTCGCGGGCTTTCCGCAAGCTGATATCGCGTACAGCCGAGATGCACGTCTGAAATATGCAAAAACTTCATAATTAAATGATAGCACAAGGGGAATTTACCGCCGAGACGCGGAGGAGATTGGCCACGGATAAAAACGGATACACACAGATAAAGAAACAGATTTTCTATATCTGTGTCCATCCGTGTTTATCCGTGGCTAAAACTTCTTCCTCGGCGTCTCCGCGTTTAAAATTCATGTGGTAAATTAACTCTCATGGATAAAGTAATTTTGATCACCGGTGCGTCGAGCGGTATCGGTAAAGAGACGGCAAAGCTGTTCCAGGCTAAGAATTGGAAGGTTGCCGCTACAATGCGTGCTCCCGAAAAGGCGGAAGATCTGCAAAAGATCGTCGATCTTGAATGCATACGCCTGGACGTTACCGACCCCGATTCCATCAGGTCCGCGATCGACCGGACGCTGGAGGTTTTCGGCCGGATCGACGCCGTTGTAAACAATGCCGGATACGCGCTGTTCGGTCCTTTCGAAGCGGCCACGCCGGAACAGATCGAGCGGCAGTACGAGACGAACGTGCTTGGCCTGATGAACGTATGCCGCGAAATACTGCCTTATTTTCGAGAGCGGAAGAAGGGAATGATCGTCAATATTGCATCGGTTGGCGGACGGATGACATTTCCGTTTTACAGCCTGTACAATTCGACAAAATGGGCGGTCGAAGGCTTTTCGGAATCGCTGCAATACGAGGTCGAGCAGTTCAATATTCGTATAAAGATAATCGAACCCGGGCCGATAAAGACCGATTTTTATGACCGGTCCGAGGTCCAGGCTCAAAAAGACGGGCTGACCGCATACGACTTTATGGCTGAAACGGCTCGCGTCAACATGCAAAAAAGCGGGGCCGACGCGCCGAACGGCACTGTCGTCGCGCAGACGATCTATGATGCGGTAACGGACGATTCGAAGAAGATGCGCTATGGCGTCAACACCAAGGGAATACTCGCCGCACGAAAACTTCTGCCCGACAGCCTGTTCTTTGCCGTGATTAGAAACGCTATTTTTAGATAGCAAAATTGTGAAAAAGGTGAGATGATACCGATCTAGTTCTTAATTATCTACTTAATCTTATAATTCCCCGATAATTTTGTTAGAAGTAGAGGGCTTTTCCTATCCTACTTTTAGCCGACTATGAAAATACTACTTTATAACCCGGACAACGGTATTACGCGCAATTTTATGCCGCATTTGTGGATGTTCCTGCTCCAGTCCCTGACGCCGAAGGAGCATGAAGTTATCCTGATCGACGGAAACGCGAAGGCAATGTCTCGCGAAGAGCTAGTGCGGTTTTGTAAGGATGAAAACATCGGCCTTGTAGGTATCGGGGCAATGACGCGAATGGTCGCGCGGGCTTATCTGGTTGCCGATTCGCTGCGCGAGGCAGGATTTAAGGTCGTCATGGGCGGGCCGCACGTCACGGAATGCCCGGACGAAGCATTAGGCAAAGACGGCGGAATACAACATGCCGACGCAGTTGCGCTCGGTGAAGCCGACGAAACCTGGCACTTGATCGTCGAAGATGCCGCCAACGGAACGCTGAAAGAAATTTATCAGCCCGAAGTTGACCCGAAAGGCAACGACAAAAAACCGAATCTACAGCCTTATCCGCATATTCCTTGGGAAACGCTTGATTTAGAACAATTCAGCCTTGTGCCGAAATTTTTGCGCGGAACGCTGTCAAAAATGGGCGCGGGTTGGGGCAAATTCTTTGTCGTGCCGATCGAAACCGGACGCGGTTGCCCATATGGTTGCGAATTTTGCACCGTCACCGGATTTTTCGGCGATTCGATTCGTTTCCGCTCGAATGAAAGCGTTATCGAAGAACTTTTAAGACTCAAAAAACGCTCCAGAGAAGAAAAAGGACAAGTCGCCGTTTTCTTTATTGACGACAATCTCGCGATCAACAAAAAACGTCTGAAATCTCTGCTTCGCGATATTATTGCGGCAGACGCGCAATTGCCGTGGGTTGCGCAGATCAGCGCGAATCTGCTGGCTGATGAAGAACTCGTTGATCTGATCGCCGACGCGGGTGGAAAATGGATCTTTATCGGACTGGAATCAATTGATCCGGCCAATATGGCGGATGTTAATAAGACCTTTTCCAAACCCGCAAATTACAAAGATGTGCTCGACGGCCTTGCAAGGCGCAATATTTTTGCGATCACGTCATTCATTTTTGGAATGGACAACGATACGGTCGGTGTCGCGAAAAGAACCGTTGACGAGATCGAAAGCTGGGCACCGGGACTGCCTGTTTTCGGTCAACTGACACCTTTTCCGTCAACACCGCTTTACGACCGTCTGGAAAAGGCGGGACGGCTTCATCGCCCGAAACACTGGCTCGAATTCGCGCCGTTCGTGATGGCTCATAATCCTTTAAAGATGACGATTGACGATGCTAAGGACGAAACGTTTAACGCCTGGGCGCGGTCTTTCAGGACTGTAAGAC
>JANNST010000005.1:0-12509 GCA_031402865.1 Chloracidobacterium sp.
GCCAGTTGGTAAGATCATCTACGGCTTCAATATGCACCGGCTTGCCTTTCCAGGCTTTGATCGCGAAAACGATCAGCATGATCGCTGTTACCAAAGAAAAGATGTCACCCGCAGTCTCCGCAAACCCACCTCCAAAACTTAATGCCGCCGAAATAATCCAAATCGCGACATGCGCCGCCAATCCTTGAGCTGCATGAAAACGCACCTTCGTCTCTTCTTTTGGAATAATCAACAGAAGGATCAACCCAGCCGCCAAGCCAGCATAAGGCAAATACGGCAGGCCGATAAGCAATTTTTCAGGCACGCCCGTCTTTGCGACCTTTCTGTTGGACGCACGGTTCATTCCGGCAAGGTTTGTTGTTTGATACAACGCTGGAGCCTGGCCGCCCTGGAACGCGTAGGCATTGAAGTCTGCTTCCTTAAAGCGGCGTGTCTCTTCTTCCGTTATGCTCGACGGAGCCGAAGGGAATTCCGACGTGCTGAACCGCGACTTTGGCGGAGCCGAATATGCCTCGGCGCCAGCCGCCTGGGCTTGTGCCTTTGCCGGAAATTCAGGATCCAGCGGATTTGTATCGAATTTATTAGCCATCGTCGAAAGTATTTTACGACATCCTAACCGTTTTAGTTCGAATTTTGTGAATGGCGGCTCCGAACGAAGAAGCGGGGGCAGAGCCACCCTTCCGAACCTATTATCTGCTTTAGCTTGCTTTGACCCTTTCAACTGGCGATGTAGGCTAAGTTTAGCGGCCAAGCTAACAAAGATTGCAGGTGCGGAAGGGTTGCTCTGCACCCGCTCTTAGTGTGCGGCGAAGTGGTTGTCCGTCGCCTTCAGCGACGGGAATCTTTGCTGCATTTACCTAGGGGTTGCATTCGCTTCGCTCATTTCACCCTAGGCTTTAATGTTTGTCGCCGTTGGCGACGAAATGGTGGCCGAAACGCCGGTATTAGCCTAAAATTGGCATTTCTCCAGCGAGATCCTTGTCGCCAAAGGCGACCAACAATAAAGCCTATCTCTAAAGACGGCTTCGATGTCAAGGTAGAACTTTATTGTGCCGCCGATTGGCAGCTTTGTTGTTTCAAGTTCTTTGACAATTTAGATTCGTTCACTTTCTTGCGCTAGTGTCTGAGGTTTCGTGGATTCAGACTGTCGGTGAAGCGCTCGTGGCTCACTCACTCATCTCTTCGGGTATTCTGGAAAGAAACATGTTTAGGTTTCTTTATTACCCATGATGTATGGATTCGCGCTTCTCTCGTTTTTACGAGGAGAAGGTCGGCTTGGCCCTATCAGGGTGACGGTCATTTGAGACCGTAGGCTTTCCGGGCATTGCCGACTGTGCGTCCACGCTGGTCGAACTCATCTGCGCTAATGTTGTCACGCAGCATTATCGAGAGTTTGACCAAAAGTTTTCTCGCTGTGGCAGTCTTGGCTACCGCTTTCGGCTTCTTCTTTGCCAGCCGCTTGTAGAAGCCTTTCAGCGTCGGGTCGAAACGCGATGCGATCAGGGCAGCCTGACCGAGTTGATGGCGAAGCAAGGCCGAACCTGCCTTGGTAACCCCGCCGAAGCGAGTCCGTCCGGCACTTGAGTGCTCGCACGGGTCGAGTCCGGCGAAACTCGCGATCTGCTTCGATATTCTCGTAAAGCGGCACACATCGCCGAGCGTATGAACCGTCACGAGGGCGGTGAGGAAACCCACTCCTTTCTGCGAGAGAAGAAGCTGTGCCGGTTCATCTTTGGCGGCCTTCTCCTTCAGCCATTCGTTCAGCTTGTCGATCTGCTCATTAAGCTTTTCGAGCAGCGAGAACAAATGCTCCCGCCTGATCGATGCGGCTTCGTCCATGCTAGCGGCTTTGACCAGCGTCTGATAGGTGTCCGTTTTCATCCGGCCCTTTAGCAGCCCTACACTGTGTGCCAGGGCCTGCAAACGGTTGTAGACCTGAGTTCGCTGCCGAACCAAAGTCTGCCGCAGCCGAAGTATCTCAAGCACCGAATCGCTGTCAGGCGATCGTCGCCAGATAGCCGGGAACTCTCCCCTTAGCAGAAGCTCAAGGATCAACT
Source organism: Chloracidobacterium sp. (assembly GCA_031402865.1). Classification (GTDB taxonomy): domain Bacteria; phylum Acidobacteriota; class Blastocatellia; order Pyrinomonadales; family Pyrinomonadaceae; genus OLB17. The sequence continues at coordinate 2,058 of JANNST010000005.1, forward strand.
CCGCATCACGCCGGTCGTTCTTGTGCCGCGATGTGGCTCGTTTTCTTATCAAAACCGGGTTGCCGACAAATAGCTTATGACCAGTTTCAAAGAGCATGTTCTCGAACCAGACGGCCTTGGCAGATGCCTCGATGCCGATCACTGCCGGTTCGGGAAGCGAAGAATAAAACGTGCGAACCTTTTCCAGGTCGTGCATCAGCTCAAACGTCTGTGTCTCGCCCGTCCGCGTGTCGCACCAACTAATCGTCTGGGAATTATCTCCTTGACAAACCCAACGTCATGTAGTATCTTTATTTACTAGAGGATACACAAATGACCAAGAATCTTACATTTACACAAATTTCGGCGGTATTAAACGATAATGACAAAGCCCGTGAGCTATTAGAATCGTTACGTTGGAAAGACGGTGTAGTCTGCCCGCATTGTGAGGGTACGCGTATTTACACGATTACCCCGAAAGAAGGCTCCAAGACCCGCAAAGGGCTACGTAAGTGCGGCTCGTGCCGTAAGCAATTCACGGTTACGGTCGGAACGATCTTTGAAGGATCGCACATCTCACTAGGCAAATGGTTAATGGCTGTGCATCTTATTTGTGCCTCGAAAAAAGGAATGTCCTCGAAACAGCTTCAACGTCAATTGGATTTGAGCTATGAAGCCGCGTGGTTTATGTCGCACAGAATCCGCTATGCAATGGGCAAGGAACCATTGGTAAGCAAACTACGCGGAACGGTCGAAGTTGACGAAACTTTTGTTGGCGGTAAGGCAAAAAATATGCACCGCTCGGAACACAAAAAGCGAATCACAGGCGGCGGATCGAGCGATAAAGCTCCGGTCGTCACATTAGTTGAAAGAGACGGACGGGTTCAAACTCGACACGTGGAACACATTACAGCCCTTAACCTTAAAAAGGCTATGCGTGAGTGTATTGCACCGTCCGCAATCATTATGACGGACGAACACCCGTCATACACTGGATCTAATCGTAACTTTGCAGATCACCAAGTCGTTTGTCACTCGAAAGGCGAATATGTACGCGGATTGGCACACACGAACACCGCCGAATCCGTCCATGCTTTACTCAAGCGTGGCGTGTTCGGAACTTACCACCATTGGTCTAAAAAACACCTGCACCGTTATCTTTCGGAGTTTGATTTTCGATGGAACACGCGGAAAATGACGGACAGTGAGAGAACTCTCGAAGCCCTTAACTCTATCGGCGGCAAGCGTTTGCAGTATACAGACCCAAAGAAAACCAAAACGCGAGATTAAGACTCTTGCTTCTAGTGTTCATTTTGAACTATAATGAGTGCGGACGGCGGGATTCGAACCCGCAAAACCTGTCAGTTGCTCGTTACCAAAACGAGTGCGGTTACCAGTTTCGCCACGTCCGCGAATTGAAATAAAGGGAAGGGCTATCACCTACGTATGAGATAACCCTTCATGCTAGCAATAATGAGTATCTAGTCACATTACGCTAGCATAAGAAGGTTTTTCGGTAGTTGTTACAACGTTACCGTCTAACCCCACAACAGTGATAACTGTTGCGTGTTCCGAGTAAACAGTGATTCTCGTCTTCTGTTTACTTACGTGGATTACAATTTTTGTATCCATTGTTCCTCCTCTTTAGAATACTACCCCGGTGCTTGTAACGCCGGGGTTTTTCTCTGTCTAGGACAGATATTTTCGGGGAAAAGGAAAAACCCCAAAATCTTTAAATTTTCAAACCTTTTCGTAAACCTGCGGCGACCTGCCAATTGCCGCCGTCTTGACCTTTGCGAGATTCCCGTCAACGAGGTTTCGCATCACGCCGCTAAGCGTGTTCGGATTAATCTTCGCACCCGGTCGTGCGGGTTGTAACATTTTCAATACTTCCCGCTTTGTATACTGATTCGGCAAAAGATGGAAGTTCGCACGGGCGTACTTTTTCAGCCCGTCTTGTGCGGAGGCGTCCGCAGTTCCGTTTCCGTTTTGAGGGTACAAAGGCGTCTGCGTTTCTCGCGCGGTTTCTTGTGTCTGTGCGGTCGAACTCGCAAATTCTTTGATTACCGTATCAATAGCTGAAATACGGCTATCCAGATCAGCTTTTTGCTGTGCAATTCGCTCATATTGAACCTGTAATGGTTCAAGCTGGGTACTTAAAGCGGAACGTTTTAAATGCAGGGCATTCAGAAAATCGTCGTTTTGTTGTCTCATAGCCATTACAGGGTAATGGAAACGAAAACCTTTGTCAATTCACAAAATAATGGCTACATGGATTTAGGGTGTTTATTTTAAAACAGTCTACAACACCCGCATCGAACGCTATACTAAACTTGTGATAGACTTAAAATCTTATGAGCGAAAAGAAACGAACAAATGAAAATCGACTGGTCGAGGAACGCTTGCGATTGCCGCTTGATTTTGAAGAGGCTCTAACGGATTTATTACAGATCAAACCAATTGAAAATGCCGAGCTGGTTAAGGCTCGGCAGGCGGTAAACAGAAAAGCAAAGACCGCCAAAGAGAAAAACTCATGAATATCCGCTTACTCAGAGCCGCTATGGTCACGCTAGTATTCGCGTGTTGCGCTTTTTCCCAAACCAAGCCCCGAAGTGTTTCATATGTATTTCCCGAAAAAAGCAGTGAATACGTGGTTACGTTTCCAACTAAGCCTATCGTGGAAACGATTTTCGGTGCTAGCAAATCTGGTTTGAACGCTAAACTTTCTATTCAAGATGGAGCCCTTAAAGCGGAAGTGTTGGAAATAAGCAAAGCCGAAGCCGATGGCATCGAAAGAATGACCGAAACAATGCTTGCGTCAGCCGCGAACGCTCACGGAAAGGATAACGGTTACGAAAGTCTTACAGTTGCGACAGGTAGATCGGCACTAGGACGGTACGCACGAATGCAGGGATATAAAACAATCGACAATGAACGACTAAGGTTTGAGGCTTTGTTTCAATACGGAAAGCACCAAGTTATTATCCTGTATGTAGTGTGCGAGTCGAGCAAGTATCCTACAAGTTATATTACGCAGTTCTTCAATTCGCTTAAATTTAGTAGGTGAGTTTTGGGTTTGCCAACCTAATAACTCCCAATCGTCTGCTGGTGCGGATGAAAATCAACTCCGATGTATAATGTCATTACGGTTTCTCCTGTCAAAGAACGAATCTTGTTTTTGTCGACATCGATTCTAATCCAATGTCCGGAGAAACCGTCTTTTATAACATCAGGGTGGAGCCGAAGGCGAGAATCCTAGGTCAGGTTGCAAAAGAACGGGCCGTCGCTGTAGGCGACGAACAAAACCACGACGTTGGAACATCCGTCCTGACACATTTGAATTCCTCGTCGTCAACCGCAACATGGGGTGTTTCGTAACCGAAGATCATGTTCGTCGCCTTCAGCGACGGATGGTCTATCGCCGTTTGCCCTAGGGTTTCGTTCGCGATGCTCACTTCACCCTAGGCTTTAATGTTGGTCGCCTTTGGCGACGGGAGCCTATCCGATCCTCCCTTTTCGCGTCCATTGGCATGATTCGCAGGCAAAAAACGTGCGTCCTTTCATTCTTTTTGTTCGAATAACTCTTTTCTTCAAATATAGATCGTTGCATTACTCCGTCGCCAACGGCGACAAACATTAAAGCCTAGGGTGGAGCCGAAGCCGAGAACCCTAGGTCAGATTGCAAAAGAACGGTCCGTCGCTGTAGGCGACGAACAAAACCACGACGTTGGAATATCCGTCCTGACACATTTGAATCCTTCGTCGCCAATTACAATATGGGTGTTCCGTGACCGGCGGCCTTGTTCGTCGCCTTCAGCGACGGATGACCTTATCGCCGTTTCCTAGGGTTTCGTTCGCTAGGCTCACTTCACCCTAGGCTTTAATGTCGGTCGCCGTTGGCGACATGAGTCTTGTCAAATACTCCCTGTTTGCCTCCATTCGCGTGATACGCGGACAAACCTTAGGCGTAAATCACTCTGATTCTCCGTATCTTTTGTTCAAATATAGGGCTTCACAAATCCCCGTCGCTAACGGCTACTAATATTAAAGCCTAGGGGCTCAGCCGAAAAGCGGAGCCCTAGGTCAGGTTGCAAAAAATTGCTGTCGCTGTAGGCGACGAACAAAACCACGACCAAAATTTGAAATCCCGCCTAACTTCGATTAAATTACCGTCCTGATCGATTCAAACATTATGTCGCAATCCTTAGTCAAAATCTTGGCTCATATCGTGTTCTCGACAAAAGACCGCGTAAACGTCATCACTCCTGAGATCGAACTGAAACTCTTCGCCTACATGAGCGGAATATTCAAAAACAATGGCGCACGCCTTATCATCGGCGGTGCGGCTTGGGACCATGTGCATCTGCTCGTTTCGATGGGTCGTATCGATATCAGCAAAGTGATCGGGGCTGTAAAGCGAGATACATCCGTGTGGATTAAAGAGCAGGATAAACAATTCGCGAAATTCTATTGGCAGCGTGGATACGGCCTCTTTTCGATAGGCCAGTCGCAAGTACCTGCGGTTTCGCGTTACCTTCAAAATCAACGGGAACATCATAAGCAGCAGACGTTTCAGAATGAGTTCCGTACAATGTGCCGGAAGTATAATGTCGAATTTGACGAGCGTTATTGTTGGGATTGAATGTTCGTCGCACGCCGGACGGTTTTTGCCCGCGAATTACGCGAATGAGCGCGAATGCGGGAAAGATCTCCGATTCCGGCTGTCTTAGGTCGCCAACGGCGACAAACATTAAAGCCTAGGGTGAAACCCTAGGTGGACGATGGTAGTTATATCCGTCGCTGAAGGCGACGAACAATATCTCCGTTCACGGAATCTCTCCTGTCGGTCGGTCAGGCAAATTCAAAGTCAGTTGCGTTGTTCGTCGCTTTCAGCGACGGATCACTGGTTTTGGACCTAGGGTTTCGCCGTTAGCTTCACCCTAGGCTTTAATGTTTGTCGCCCTTGGCGACCTGGGAATTGTCGTACCCTGATCACCTTTTCATTCGCGTTTATTCGCGCAATTAGCGGGCAAAAATCTTCATCCCTTCTTCCTTCGCGTAATTCGCGGGCAAAGATCTTCTCTTTGCATATCATTCGCGGCATTCGGATTGCCCTTTTTTCATCCAAATCATTCCTGTCGTTCCTGGCGTCAAAATCACCATTCCGGTAACGCGGTGATTGATCGAGTTTCGAGGCTAGGAAAAGTTGCTGCGCAATTCGGAAACTGGATCAACTGGTCCGATCGGTCGAACGCACGCCGAGTCGCGTTAAGCAGTACAAACAGGTTAGAATCACGTCGTGCAGCACGGCCTTTTACAATCACTTTTTGATGACGAAGAACGTCGGCCGATGACGGTTTCGGAGCTGAACGCCGAGGTGCGCTCGGCCATTGAGCGGCAATTTGCATCGGTGTGGGTCGAGGGCGAGATCGTTAATTTTACGTCGGCGCGATCAGGGCATTGGTATTTCACGCTGCATGACGGGTCGTCGCAATTGAAGGCTGCGGTGTGGAAGACGACGAACTACCGCATACGTTTTCAGCCGTTTGACGGCTTGCAGGTGCGGGTTCGCGGGCGGCTGTCGATCTATGAGCCGCGGGGCGAGTATCAAATGATCGTCGAATCGCTGGAGCCGGTCGGCGAAGGTGCGTTGGCTGTTGCGTACGAGCAGATCAAGGCGAAACTCGAAAAGGAAGGCTTATTTGACGATAGCCTGAAACGCGCGTTGCCGAGCTTTCCCAGGCGTATCGGCATTGTCACCTCACCGACCGGAGCGGCGTATTTTGATATTTTGCACGTGCTATCCCGCCGTGCTCGGTCTATCAGCATTGTTCTCATCCCAACGCTTGTGCAGGGTGAAACGGCCGGCGAACAGATAAGTGCGGCGATCAGGTTTGCGAACAGATATAACGATTTAGCGGCATTGTCCGACAAGATCGATGTGCTTATCGTCGGACGCGGCGGCGGCTCGGCGGAGGACCTTTGGGCCTTTAACGAAGAGATTGTTGCCCGGCACATTCGCGCGTCGGCAATACCTGTCATATCGGCTGTCGGCCACGAGGTGGATTTTACGATCGCCGACCTTGTGGCCGATCTGCGTGCGGCTACGCCTTCGGCGGCGGCGGAGATCGTTGCCAGGGCCGAGCAGGAGATTGTCGAACATCTTTCGCGGCGGACGGGCGACTTGATGCAGATGATGAGCTACAAATTGCTGCAGGCGCAGACCGATCTGCAGTCGCTGGCGTTGTCGCCCGTGTTTGCAGAGTTTCCATCGTATGTTCGTGAACTGCGGCACCGCGTGGAAGTGCTCGTGTCGGACGCAGAGGACGCGGTTGAAGGGCAAATACAAAGGCAATCAGATAGATTGAACACGATCAGTGGACGGCTATCACCGATAAGGCTCGCGGCAAAGGTGTCGGACAACACGCAACGGCTCGCACTGCTCGATCAGCGGCATTCGGCGGTTGGCGGCGAGATGACGCGTGCTCGGCATCAGGAATTGGAAGTGGTAATGGCCCGGCTCGATGCCCTTTCGCCGCTGTCGGTGCTGAAACGCGGCTTTTCTATCACGGAGACGGCGGACGGAGCGATCGTTCGTGATTCACGGCAGGCAAAAGCGGGTGACAAATTGAAAATACGTTTAGCTAGTGGGAAACTTGACGCAGAGGTTTTAGCATCTGAATAGCCGCATGATTGAAGGATTTCGAGATGAAGGCGGTGGGATGAAGTATGTGGCGGATGATTCGCTCCATCCCGCCACTAATCGCACTAAATACGAACCGGAAAGTCTCGAGAGCTTTGTCGAGCCCGCGAAAAAAGGGCCGTTTGTCAGGGTGCTGAAGATCTCGGCCGTGATAATCACCGTTATCGTCGCCGTTGCCGGAATGGGCGGTTATCTGTACTGGCGGAGCTTGCAAGGCACCCCGCAGTATTCGCTGGCGCTTTTGGTCGACGCGGCGCGGCGGGACGATCAGGATGCTATCGGCGAGCTTGTCGACTCGGGCGCGGCGGTCGATGACTTTGTTCCGCAGGTGACGGCGAAGGCCATCGAGCTTTACGGCCGCGGGCTGCCGCCGGAGACCTTAACGCGAATTGCACGCCTTGCCGCTCCGCTGATGCCCGCCGTGAAGGACCGTGCGAGGGAAGAACTGCCGAGGCTGATACGGGAAAAGACGGCGAAGTTCGAGAATGTTCCGTTTGCCGCGATGGTTTTGGGAGCGGACCGGTATCTTGAGATCGCGAGCAACGGCACCGATGCGACCGTCAGGAGCAAGCTGCCGGACCATAGCTTTGAGTTCAGAATGACGAAAAGCGGCGACAAATGGAAGATCGTCGGCGTCCGCGACGAAAAGCTTGCGACCGCGATCGCGCAGAAGATCGGCCAGGAGATCATTGCCATCGCAACAAGTGGCGGCAACGGCGCACCGCGTTCAGCGAGTTTCAAGGAATTTCAGGATATATTCAAAAAAGCCCAGGACATTTTCAGGTAAATTATGGAGAAGACATTCGAAGCGTCGCTTGATGAGCTTGAAAAGATCGTCAGCCAGTTGGAAGACGGAGACCTGCCGCTTGAGAAAAGCCTGAAGCTGTTCGAAGACGGCGTTAAACTCTCGCGCGAATGCAAGGATCGATTAATGAAGGCCGAGCGGCGTATCGAGATATTGATGAAGGACGCCGACGGAAGCCCTTCGCTGCAGGAACTTGAGCCGGACAGCCTACGGGCAGAGCGTAAACCGCAAAGTGGAAAGAGAATAGTTTTTGAAAATGATGACGAGCCGTTTTAGGCCCGATCTGCCTGGCTTTACCTCGTCAACAGAACAGCAGCAAGAGCGGTGAACACAACCACCACCAATCCAAGACAGATCGCACCGACAATAACACTATAGATCACGATGCCGGCCGTATTGTCTCTGCCGGTCTTACCGTTATATTTATAACCGCAAGCATTACATTTGACGTGCGTTAGTATCTTTGGCCCGAGAATGCCGCCCCACCAGGTGAACTTCAGTTTTTCTCCCGCTGTGGCGCGGCATTTTGGGCACGGTGCACAAGGTGTCATGGTTTTGACGGCGGCGGTGTTGGCGTCTTTTTCTTCTGTAAGAGATCACAGACCTGATAGGCTCCGGTCGGGTCTATCGCGGTCCGGCCTTGCTCGACGTGCTGAATTATCCCGTCCTTATCCACCACGAATGATGCCCGGCTGCCGTAGCCCGAACTTTCGTTATACAAACCGTAATCCTTTGTCGTCTGGCGTTTCCAATCACTAAGAAGCGGGAACGTAACCTTGATGTCCTCGGCAAACCGTTTATTAGCAGCGAAGCTGTCCATGCTAATACCGAAAACCTGTGTTTCTGAAGCGTCGAATTTGGCGATATCAGCCTGATACGCCTGGAGTTCCTTCGTTCAGCCGCCTGTGAAGGCGAGAACATAGAATGCGAGCACGACGCTCTTCTTGCCTTTGTAATCGCTGAGCTTTACGGGCTTGCCGCCCGTGTCGTTGAGCGTAAAGTCGGGAGCTTTGTCGCCGACTTTGAGATGTGTTTGCGGTGGTGCGGGTGCGGTCTGGGCAATTGCCGCGAGGCAAAGCAAACCGGTAAGCACGATTGCGAGTGATATTCGTTTCATTGAAGTTACCTCGAAAATGAAAATGCCGCCGCCGGACGCAAATCCGAACCGGCGGCATAATCTTAGCGCAAATTCTTAGTCGCGTGAACTAAAGATGCTCAATATATACCAGAAAAGGAGTGCGACGCTGGCAAATAAGGTGAGCGAAGCGGCCACGTGCTGGTTCGTATTAAACCGGTGCAGCACGTTCGACGTTTCGTACAGGATCGCCGTTCCGGCAAATGCCACCATCACGAACGCGAATACCGTCCCGAGCGAGAATCCGAATACTGCACTTGCGACGATAAAACCGAGTGCAGCACAGCCGCCTATCATAACGATCGGGCCGAGGAATGAGAAATCCGAGCGAGTAATGAATACCGTAGCGGTGATTCCCAGAAACAGGCCCAAAGTCACAATGCCCGCTTTTCCAAGTATGCTTAGGTCGCCTGAGTAATATGTCGCATATGCGATCATTGGCACGAAGATGACTGCGTATGCGACGATACACACGCCGAGTCCAAGATATTGGACGGCTCGCGACGTTTCCGACATCGACCATGTCCGCGCGATGTACGATACGAGCATAAATACACCGAGGACCACTAGCCATCCCATACTTCCGCCCATAGTTAAGACCGATAGAATAGTATCCGCCGCACCCGAGGCGAACAACGCTCCCTCGACCACAACAAAGGCAAGAATCGCCGCCGCCAGCAAAATATAAGTCTTGCGGATAAACTGTGCCCGCTGGGCCGGCAAAGCTTCAGCCGCCGAGTTTCCAAATGTGCTTGTAAAGTTTTCCATAGTAGATGCTTAGATTGTTTTCTATCAAATAAGTTTGTCCGAATTCGCCAGCTTCGGAGGGAAACAGTCTGTTTTCAATTAATGCCGTTATTATACCATTACAAGCCGCGAGAGAAACTAAAAAGCCGTCGTGGCATCGAAATACTTGAATTTCTTCTGCCTAAGCTGCATTCGCGCGTTTCTGAAGTCGAAAACAGCACAGATATAGAGAACGGCTTGTCGAGATTATGGAGTTGGTTGATTTCAAGACTTCTATATCTATCGTCGCCCCGTCGAAACACGAAAACGAGTCCAGAAACGTGGAACGAATGGGGTGACGTGAAGATGGCGACTAAGAAGGAAGGGAAGCAAAAGAGGCCGCCTTTTACGACAGCCTCTTTCCCTTGGACGATTTTGATGTGGCTACTAGGCGACCGAGGACTCGGCTCGATCGTTCGTGGCTGATTTAGCGGCCAGAATGTCGATCTTTTCGATCGTCGGGCCTTCGAGCAGGAGCTCGGCGGCGTTTGCCATTAAGGCCGCGGCTACTTTGCCGTTAAGATGGGCATCGCGGCCTTCGTCGGCGTCAAACGTGTCGAAAATACCGAATGTGTTGTCGCTGAATTTAACGGCGTACCACGTTACGGTGAGCGGTTCGTCATCGACGAGGGCCAGCCCGCTATTCAAAAATGCCTCAACGTCGGCTTCCTTGCCAGGTTTTGCGACTAATTTTACAAACAATCCTTTATTTACCATTTGATAACTCCTTTGTTAGAACCTTGCTGCCAAGCTTTAAGAAACTTGTACCAAATGAATAGAGTAAAGTTTCGCCGGGTGATGCGCAAGCGGGTTCGCCTTGCGGTGGCGGGTCCCTTTCAACTTTAAACTCTTCTCTCCGATCTCCGCGAGAACTTCGCGACCTCAGCGTTTAGCGTTTGTAAAGGTTTTTCAACGCATCTCTAAAGACGGGACCGTTGTCAAGATGGAATTCTAGTGTCCCGCCGATGGCGGTTGGTAGTTTTTAGGATCTTTGACAATACAGATTTTGTTCACTTTTTCTTAATGTATGTCTCCCACCGCTCC
>JANNST010000006.1:0-17380 GCA_031402865.1 Chloracidobacterium sp.
GCTATATCGAACCGGAATACTTCGGCGGGCTGGCCGAACAAGCGCGCGGCCCCGAGTGGGCAGTCAGTTGCGGGCTGGCGCTGTCGTCCATGCGGTCGCAGATCCGCGAGAACAATAACGCCGGAAAATCGCCGACGCGGAAAGTTGCGGAGTGGTTTGAAAATTTTCGCGACAAATTTAGATAAATGTAACTTGTCGGCTGGATTTTTACCACAAATGGTTGTATGCTTTGCTCCCGTCGGTACAATATATAGTTGAAACGCTATATCTCAAGCAGAGCATCAAATTGGTTTATTTTCCACAGCGGAACCAGTAGAAATGATAATGGAAGGTCTTCACATGCAAACAAGCAGCTTAAAGATATTTATAGATGAACCGCCGATCACGGGTGCACGGATCAAAGTTATCGGAGTTGGCGGCGGCGGGGGAAATGCCGTTAACCGGATGATCGAGGCAGGGGTTCAGGGTGTCGAGTTCATTGTCGCGAACACCGATCTCCAGGCGTTGAATGCATCGCGAGCGCCGATGAAGATACAGCTTGGCGGCAAGTCGACGCGTGGATTGGGCGCAGGCTCGAATCCGGACGTTGGCCGAGATGCGGCCCTCGAGGATCACGAGAAGCTGCTCGACGTGCTTGAGGGTGCCGATATGGTCTTCGTTACCGCCGGACTTGGCGGAGGCACCGGAACAGGTGCGGCGCCGGTTGTGGCTTCGCTGGCTATCGAACTTGGCGCGTTAACGGTTGCCGTTGTCACCAAACCATTTACAGTCGAAGGTAAAAAGCGGATGGCCCAGGCGGAGAGAGGCTTGGCCGAACTTCGCGGATGCGTAGACACGATAATTACGATTCCCAATTCAAAGCTTCGCGAGGTTGAAGAGCGGATCACTCTGATGGACGCATTCAGGCGTGCGGACGACATTTTGCTCCAGGCAGTTCAAGGCATTACTGACCTGATCATCACGCCCGGTGTGATCAACCTCGACTTTGCCGACGTTAAAACAGTAATGCGCGGACGTGGTGTAGCGTTGATGGGAATTGGCACGGCAAGCGGCGAAGATGCGGCGTCTAAGGCAATGAGAGCTGCACTCGACTATAAGTTACTGGAAGAGAATTCGATCACGGGTGCAAAAGCGGCTTTGATCAATGTAACCGGTGGCGAAAATATGCCGCTTGGCGAGATCGAGGACGCACTCGGAATGATCGAGGAAGAAGCCGATGATAACGCAGACATCATCTGGGGCAATGTAATCAAGACCGGTATGGACGACGAGATCAAGGTTACAGTGATAGCTACCGGTTTCGACAGCCAGGTTCAATCTATGATGCCGCTTCCCAAGCCGATGGAATCTTTTACAACTGCGGGCGCATCGTCTGGCTACGGAGCGACAAGCCCAACGAAAGAGGAGAATCTCGACGTACCGACCTTTATCAGGCGGCAGGCGGACTGATAAAAAGACGTGTAGTGACGAGGGTGGTTAAAGAGTGGCGAATGTTTACGCTCGTTAATACTCGCGTTTCTGCCCAGATAACTTACATATAAAACACCCGGCTGTCAGAAATGCCAGTCGGGTTTCTTTTTTTCTCGATTGTCGTAACATAGTTCTGGATGAACACTGACGTTAAAGAGCATGTTCCGGTTGTCGGTATCACGATCGGCGACGCGGCGGGAATTGGGCCTGAGGTATCGCTGAAGGCGGTGGCGGACGCCGATGTGGCTGCGGTATGTCGGCCTGTTTTGATCGGCGATATGGCGTTTTTGAAGAAGACGGCTTTCGATATGGGCTTACCTATTGATCTTGTCGCGTTCGTCAGCGAACCTAATGAAAGTGCGACCGGTATCGAGGTAATCGATCTTAGGAATCTGCCTGAGACGGTGATGATCGGACAAGATGCGGCCGTTACAGGAAAAGCGTCGGCTGAATGCATAGAGTCTGCAATAGATCTTTGGAAACGAAATGAGATCGATGCGATAGCCACCGCCCCTATCAGCAAAAAGGCGATCTCCCTCGGCGGTTATGATTTTCCGGGGCACACTGAATTTCTAGCCGAGCTAACGGGTACGCAGCAATTTGCAATGAGCTTTTTCGCGGAGAAACTGCGCGTTGTGCTGCTGTCAACCCATACGTCTTTGAGAAATGCTATCGAATTGGTAAAAACGGAGCGGCTGGTTAAGCTGATTCGATTTTCAAATGACCAGTTATCGAAACTCTTGGGCCGCGAGGTGAGGATCGCCGTTGCCGGGCTGAATCCTCACGCGTCGGAACAAGGGATGTTTGGCAGCGAAGAAGCTGACGAGATTACACCGGCCATCGAACAATGCCGTGAGGAATTCGGGATCGATGTCACCGGCCCGTATTCACCGGACACCATATTTTTGCGGGGTCTTGCTGGGGAGTTCGACGCGGTAATTGCGTGTTATCACGACCAGGCGACGATCGCGGTCAAATCGCTTTCTTTCGGCTCGTCGGTAAATGTAACGCTTGGTTTACCCTTAATTCGCACATCGGTTGATCACGGAACCGCATTTGATATTGCGGGCAAAGGCGTCGCGGATGCGTCGAGCATGAAGGCCGCGATAAAATTGGCGGCGGAGTTGTCGAATTTGCAGAGGTAAAATGTTGATTTCTTGACGACCAGCCCGCTAAATGATAATTTTCAGAAAACGATTGACCTTTTAGGTAGTAGATTTTAGGTAGTAAATAAGGAGCATATTCAACCGTGTCAACACGCAAGCTTTTACTAGCAGACGATTCGATCACCATCCAGAAGGTCGTGAATCTGACTTTTGCCGACGAAGGCATTGAGGTAATCACGTTCGGCGATGGTGACGCAGCTTTAGACGGCATTGAGGAAATAAAGCCGGACATAGTGCTGGCTGATGTTAATATGCCTGGTCTAAACGGTTATCAGCTTTGCGAGCTGATCCGCGGCAACGAAGCGACGAAGAGTGTTCCGGTTGTACTGCTGGTCGGCTCGTTCGAACCATTCGACAAAGACGAAGCGGATCGTGTCGGAGCGGACCGCTATCTGACAAAGCCTTTTAGCTCGATCGCCGAACTGGTAGCCACGGTCAACGATCTGCTTAAAAATGGCGTTCATAAGTCTGAAATGCCGGATACAAATGATATTGACGCCCTTTACGAGCAGAGCTTTGTAGAAACGGTAGAATTGCCGCGTGGCGAAAATCTTGGCGGGGAATTCAGCGACGACGGTATAGACGACGAGATGATACAGACGAGTTATGCCGACTCAGATATCGATTCGCTGGCGGAAGCAAGCTTTTTTGAACCGGACGAGATCGATGATTTTATCGGCGGCCCGGACACCTATAGATCGACGGTCGATGCGGCCGATACCGCGATAGGCCAGGATTTTTTGGCCCCCGAGGCTGACGAAGCGACTTCTGATATGGAAGCGATTGTCGAAGATGTTTTGCCGAATAAGAACTCGCTTCATCCGTTTGCGTCGGCGGAAACATTGAGCTTCGAAAACAATGAGCTTGAATCGAACAGCCTGAAATTTCAGTTTGACGATTTGGATCTGCTTGAACTTCCGGGTGTGCCCGAAAAATCGTACAACTTTACGACGCCCGAGCAGGCGTTGGACGCAGGAAGCAAAACACAGGTCGTCAGCCTTTCGCCGGAATTGATTGATATTATCGTCCAAAAAGTTGTGGAGAAGTTAGCCGAGAAGTATTAGAAAAGTATTTTGCCAAACGCCCGATAATTTATGCGGTTAGTTTTCGTTAGAGAGATGAAAACTAGCCGCTTTTGATTTAGAATTACAGTTTTACACTATGGAAATCGCCAAAGCTTACGACCCTAAACAGGCCGAAGAACATCACTATCAGCGATGGGAATCCGAAGGTTTTTTCACTCCGGAGATCAACGAAGACCTGGATGCGAAGAAATATTCGATCGTTATACCCCCGCCGAATGTGACCGGCAGCCTGCATATGGGCCACGCGTTGCAGCACACGATCATGGATGTCCTGACGCGTCGTAAGCGTATGCAGGGATACCGGACGCTGTGGCTTCCGGGCACTGACCACGCGGGTATCTCGGTGCAGCGAAAGGTCGTCGAACAGCTCAAAAAAGACGAACACAAAAAGCCTACCGACATCGGACGCGAAGAGTTTGTACGCCGGGCGTGGACATGGAAGGAGCAATATGGCAACACCATAACCGAACAGATGCGGCGCGAAGGTGCGTCGGTGGATTGGACGCGCCAGCGATTTACGATGGACGAAAGCCTTTCAACCGCTGTCCGAAATGTTTTCTGTACGCTCTATGAAGAAGGCTGGATATACAAAGGACTGCGGATCGTCAATTGGTGCCCCAAAGACAAGACTGTTCTCTCCGATCTGGAGGTTAAAGAAGAGGCGCGAAAAGACGGCAAGCTTTACTATTTGAGGTATCCTATAAAAAGCTCCCCTCCTGTCTTAGGAGGGGTGGCAGCCGCTTCGGCTGACGGGGTGGTTCTGTCGCTTACGGTTGCGACAACGCGCCCTGAAACAATGCTCGGCGACACGGCGGTCGCAGTAAATCCTAAAGACGAGCGTTACAAAGACCTGATTGGCAAGACGATACTTTTGCCGCTGACTGATCGCGAGATCCCGATCGTCGGCGACGAATATGTCGATGCTGAATTCGGTACGGGTGCGGTAAAGATAACGCCAGCACACGACCCGAACGACTACCAGGTTGGTGAACGTCACAATCTTGAGCGTCTGCTGATAATGAATGAGGACGCTACGATGAACGCAGCCGCCGGGCCGGATTTCGAAGGGCTTGACCGTTTCGTCGCCCGGGCAAAGGTCGTCGAGCGGTTTGAAGAGCTTGGATTGCTCGAAAAGGTTGAGGATTACGAGATGACTCTGCCTGTCTGCGAGCGTTGCAAAACCGTTGTCGAGCCGATTCTCTCGGATCAATGGTTCGTAAAAATGGACGAAATGCGCGATATGGCGCTTGACCTAATGCGAAGCGAAGCCGTGCCGCATTTTTCGCCACAGGTTCCGCATGAAAAGGTCTACACGGCGTGGCTCGAAAACCTGAAAGATTGGACTATCTCGCGTCAGCTTTGGTGGGGACATCAGATCCCGGCCTGGTACGACGCGGACGGAAACGTTTTTGTTGGCCGCACTGCCGAAGAAGCTCAAGCGAAATCCGGCGGACGGGAACTTACCCAGGATCAGGACGTGTTAGACACATGGTTCTCGTCCGGGCTCTGGGCCTTTTCGACGTTAGGCTGGAGCGGGGACACTCATGTCCCCACGGACGCCGCTTCGGCGTTCGAACGGTCTCCGGGCGAAGATGAGGCTGCTGAAAATCGCAGCCTTGAGGACAAGAGTGTCCTCGCTCCGTCAGACCTTGACACGTTCCTCCCAACCGACGTTCTCGTCACGGGCCGCGACATTATCTTCCTTTGGGTCTCGCGAATGATAATGCTGACGAAGAAATTTACGGACAAAAAAGCGTTCGAGGACGTGATCGTAACGGGAACCGTGCTTGGCAAAGACGGCAAACCGATGTCCAAATCGCGTAACAATGGCGTTGACCCGCTTGAAATGTTCGATAAATTCGGCGTGGATGCGACGCGGATTTACCTCGCATCTATCGCGACCGGAGCCGATATCAAATGGAACGACGTCGGGGTCGAAACTTATCGCAACTTCGCAAATAAGATCTGGAACGCGACCCGGTTTTGTTTAATGAATGCCGACGGTGCAGGGGTAGATCCGACTTTATTGTTTCTGGGACCCGCTCCAGATGCGTCGAAAGTGAAAGAGATGGGGGCTTTGGCTTTTACTGGTGAGGCCTTCAAACTATCGCTTCCAGATCGTTGGATAATCTCCAGGTTGAATCAAACCACCGTGGATGTAAATGTTGCACTCTCGAAATATCAGTTCCATACAGCGGTTGGTCTTATTTTTCATTTCTTTTGGGATGAGCTTTGTGATTGGTATCTAGAGCTAGTCAAAGACGAGATTACTTCGGAGATTGACTCGGAACGTCGTCAAGTTGCACGCAGCCGATTCATCTCATTAATCGAGCGAGCCTTACGTCTTCTTCATCCGTTCATGCCATTCATTACCGAGGAGCTTTGGCAAAAACTGCCAGGAACCGGCTCCCATCTTCACCATAAGAGCTATTCCGGTGCCCCGCCTACGATTATGTTGGCCGAGTATCCTGACTTTTCAGGTTCCTTCCCGGAAAATCCGAATACAGATCTTGCGGCCGAGACCGAAATGGGGGCGGTCATCGACGTGATCAAAAAAGTACGAAACATCCGAACGGAGTTAAATATTCCTTTCTCTATTCCTGTCGAGGTTTTGATCGAAACTGATATTCATAACCATCACATTTTTAGGGACAATAACTTGCAGATAGCCAAGCTCGTGCGAGCTAAGACTTTAAGGATTGAGAGTAATATTCTCGCGCCTAAAGCATCGGCAAAATCCGTTACAGGAATTGCCCGAATTTCGGTCCCGCTTGAAGGCCTGATCGATTTCGACAAGGAACGCGAACGTCTTCAAAGCCAGATCGATAAGTTGAATGTAGAGCTGCAAAGGTTGAACGGCCAGCTCTCGAACGCGAGTTTTGTAGAGAAAGCCCCGGCCGAGAAGGCACAGGAATTGAGGGAGAGGCAGGCTGAGATAGAACGACAGGTGAAAGTGCTTAATCAGAATTTGGAAGCACTAAATAAATAATTTATGGAACCATTCTTTGACCAAATTCCAGTCTCGGGATTAGCAGAACATCGCTTTCTTGAGTATGAGAAGTTAAATGTGCGAACCGAAGATGCTAGGAAACTGGCGGCCTACATACTAAACCGGTATTCAAACAGAAGCCAATCCGTTAAACAGTATAAGGGGAAACTTATCAAGTTCAGTGCGAAGAATAATTCCACGAAAGGGCAAGTTAAGTTCGATGATATTGTTTGCCATATTATTGAAACGGGAAGTTTTGATCATCAAAAATTTAATTTTACGCCTTTATCAAGCAGTCTGTTGGATTCGACCGCCGTTCAACATACCATTCCAGCAGTCGGTGTTAGTTTTCGTCTTCCTACGGATTACCCAAACTTCCCGCTTACGCCTACTCTTGAAAGTGAAGGAATGGTATTCACGTCATTCCAAACACCAATACAGCAAAACATTTTACGACTACATAGGATTTTAGTTGAGGACAGCGATCGAATAGTAAATGAGCGCGTATTGGAATGGGTTAATGATATGCGTATGTTGTTGAATGACTGCATTTCGCTGGTGGACATTACGTTGCACCAAGTTTATTTCGCTGCTGAATATAACTTGAGACCCGAATGGAAATTTGATGCTAGTAAACTTGGGTCACGAACGGGTGTTCGAATAACGGACAAACTTCGTTGGATTGGGCAGATTACAGGAAAGCCTTTGGATAATGCGGTAAGTGAGCTGAAGTCATTTAACGTTCTTAGGGGAGTAAGGAATCATCTAAATCACTTTGATCCCCCGTGCGTAGCAATTAGTGTTGACGACGCAGCGGATTGGCTCAATCGGATTTCATCAATTGGATTTCTTCTGTGGAAAATTCGTTCTAAACTCGATGCCCAGCTCACTCGTGAGTTGATAGAAATGGCATTAGGTCCGAAAGTAAAGGTTGTGCCGCAAATTCAGTCTTCCGCTCGACTACCACAACGTGATGGGGCAGGCTACTCTAGTTCTGTCTGGTCGAGCAATTAAGTTTTTGAGAGGTACTTGAGCGCTTCTAAGCGTTGGGAAATTATATTTGGAGGCATTAAGATGAAAGCACCATTACTATTCATTTTTGCGGTAGCCTTATTGGCGTTTAGTACACCCGTCCTCGCTCAAAGCGAGCGTTTGTCGGAGGCCGATTACAACACGGCGCTTGCGAAGGCGTTGGAGGCGGCGTCGGCGCGGGACAGGCGGGTTGTCACGACGGAGAAGTTCTACAGCGGATCGGAGCTAAAGGGCACGCGAAGGATCGTCTCCGAATTTGCCGGGCCGGATGCGAAGAAGATCGAGGTTACGGAAGAATTTGGCGATTCCAAAACAAAAAAGGATACCGTCAGGATCGGCGATGAGGTTTTCTGCCGGAACGGAAATAAGGGTTGGAAAAAGTCGGAAAAGGATTGTTCGAAGACCGGAATGCTCGCGATCCCGGATGGCGACTACGAATATTTGGCTGAGGTGGACTCGAAAAATGCGACACGCAAGATCTACACGCGTCGG
This sequence comes from Chloracidobacterium sp., assembly GCA_031402865.1. GTDB lineage: Bacteria > Acidobacteriota > Blastocatellia > Pyrinomonadales > Pyrinomonadaceae > OLB17. Next base: position 8,235 of record JANNST010000006.1, read on the forward strand.
GCAACATTTGCCGACGCCGGCTCGGCCGAACGCGACGCCGTACGTCTGAAGTTCATCGAGGTCAAATTCGTGACCGACGAACGCGGAATGATCGAATACACCGAAACCCGCCGCGGCGGAATCGACCCGAACGGATGGAGCAGTACGCAGGTAACGATATATGAATACGAACCGATGAATCTAAAGATCGCGGACCCGACCAAGGAAAATCTATGAACTGGCTCGACAATGGCGAAGTTTTGGGGTCGATCGGTGAGTTTCTCATCGAAGACATCGGCCGCGGCGATATTACCACGCAGTCTACGGTTGACCCGGAGGTGCGGGGTTTCGGCAAATTTCTAGCTAAGGAATACCTTGTCATTTGCGGTATCGAGGTCGCCGAGGCTGTGTTTTTTCATCTGGACGCCGAAAGCCAAGAGATCGAAACATCGTTCAATGACGGTGACGAGGTCGAGGAGGGAACCGTCTTTGCCACTCTAAAAGGAGCGGCCAATGTTTTGTTGACGGGTGAGCGTGTGGCGTTGAATCTTCTGCAACGAATGTCCGGCGTGGCAACGCTGACGCGGCAATTCGTTCGGGCCGTCGAAGGCACGGGCGCTCAGATCGTAGATACGCGTAAAACGACGCCTGGGCTTCGATTGCTGGAAAAATACGCTGTAACGGTCGGCGGCGGCAAAAACCATCGGATGGGGCTCGATGACGGCGTTCTCATAAAGGACAATCACATTGCGCTGGCCGGAGGCATAACCGAAGCTGTGACCGCCGCGAAGAATAACGTCGGCCACCTGCATAAGATCGAAGTTGAGATATCGAATTGGGCCCAGCTCCGCGAAGCCATCGAGGCCGGTGCGGACATTATCATGCTGGACAACCAGACACCCGACGAAGCGGCAAAACTCGTTGAAATGTCGCGGAATATGAACCCGAAGGTGCTGATCGAAGCTTCGGGCGGGATGGATCTGGATCGGGTGCGGTCCTATGCGGATGCGGGTGTCGATCTAATCTCGGTCGGGAGATTGACGCACTCAGCTCGCGCGGTGGATATTTCTTTTAAGATACAGACGCTTTAAAAAAGGAACTGGCCATTAACCGACCAGCCCGTCTGCCGAAGAGGTAGCAACGCCTTCTAAGACAGGAGGAGAGTCAGGAGGCCGGTCGCTACTGCTCCCGGTTCTGACAAGGCCTCGCCGGTGGTTCGGATCTTTTGCTAGACAACGCTAGCATTTCTTCGCTCGGTTTCAGTATGGGTAGAAAATATATGACCACAGTCGAGACGACGATCGCAATTGTACACGCGATGCCGCCTTCGATGCCGTAGCTTTCGCCGGTCAGCCAAGTCGGGCCTTTGTCGATTTCCTTCAATAGCGGCGCGGTGGTAATTTCGGTCAGGCCGCTAACCTCTATACCGAAAACAGAACCCTGCATCCAATTCCATATCAGATGCATTCCCCAGACAAACCAAAGGTCGCGTGTCTTTAGATACGCGACGCCGAACCAGATACCGGCGAGAATTGTGTTAACGGTCGATATTCTCCCCGCATTCGGATTGGCAAAGTGAATGATTCCAAAGGGCAGCGATGTTATCATGATCCCAAGCCAAATTAGGCCGGATCGAGAGAATGTCTGTAGAATGTAACCGCGAAACAAAGCTTCTTCCCAGGCCGCTCCGACAGCAAAAACAATAAGCGAAATAGCCAGCGACAAAAGTATCGTTTTGCCGTCGCGATCCGGGTTCAACGTAAATCTAAGCCCACCGAGAACGGACGCAATCAATACCGCAAATCCAAGTGTTACTCCTCCAATTACTACACCGAGAGCTAAATGTTTTAGCCAGAATTTCGTAAACCAGGCACCCAAAGCTCGAAATGGAAGCCCTTCCAGCAGCCTTCCACACAGCCAGGCGACAAGCAGAGCCGGAATTAGGGTGAAAATCCCATTGACCAAAAGGAACACAGGCGATCCTTGTTCCGCAGGGATATTGGTGACAGTGAGCAGCAATACTGCAACTCCCCCAAACGCCATCGCAAGTAGGAGAAATGCAGCAAAAAATACCGCAAACCGCCAGCCACTCCGCAGAATATTCCGTTCGTCAAGGAAAATTGACTTAAGTTCCATAAATTACAACGAGTGTAAAGAATCGCCAGGCATCTGACAACGGGCGGAAAGCACAGGGCGCAATTGTGTTAAACTTAGCTTCGTGGGAACGCAGTCGCAACAAAAACAGAGCCGGATATCGCCTTGGATTCTTGGGATTTCTGTACTCGTTTTCCTGACGGTTTTGATCCTGCTTCAGTCGTCCAATCTCTGGAAAACCTTCTCGGTTGATACGGCCAGCGATACACTCCTTTTATACGCGCTGTCATCTCTTAATTTTATCGCGTTCGTAATTTTCGGCTTTATCTTTCTCCGCAGTATTATCAAATTAGCTCGTGAGCGGCGTGCTTTTCAGCTCGGGGCACGGATTAAGACACGGCTGCTTCTTTATTTCGCTGCCATCAGCCTTTTGCCGATCGTCGCGATGGCTGGCTTCTCATATTTGTTCATGAACCGAGCAATCGAACGTTGGTTTGTGCAGATTCCGGAAAATGTTGTTCGGCTGCCCCGCGAAGTCGAAGACGAGGCATTGAGAATCCAATCCAAAAAACTCCATGAAACGGCTCAAATGCTCGGTGCGCTTCTGGAAAAAAACCAGGTAAATGGCTCTGATTTCAAGTCCGTTGCCGATTCCGGGAACTTGACGCTCGTTGAATTGATCTCCAGTGACAATAGAGTCATAGAGCGTTCTGAACGCACATCGTTGACCACCGATCAGAAAGCCGAATTAGATAGTGTTTTGGCCGCCGTCCGCATTGGCGGAGCGGGTGATGCCAGTTTGCAGGACGGCCGAAGATTCGACGCCGCTGTTGTGAATCTAGCCGACGGGCGGAGGCTACTGATTGTGCCGGATCTCGCGGAGGACACAGGAATCGGACAGATGGTTGACAGTTCGTTAACCCAGCTTGACCTGCTTAAAGACCAGCAAATTGTCGTGCAACAGGTCGCATTTCTAACGCTGGGCGTGCTGACATTTCTCCTGATTTTCGCGTCATCGTGGACTGCGTTTTACATCGCGCGCGGATTGACCGTGCCGATCAAAGCGCTTGCGGTTGGCGCCGATGAGATAGCACAGGGAAATCTGTCGTACCGAGTAGATGTTTTTGCCGAGGACGAGCTGGCGTTACTGGTCGCCACCTTCAATCAGATGTCGGCGAAACTTGAAGAAAATTCCGCCGAATTGAGCGAAGGCCGCCGGTATATTGAAACGGTGCTGCAATCGCTGCCGACGGGCGTGATCTCTTTCGATTCCGAAGGCAAGGTGAGTACGATAAATCGGGCGGCTGTAAATATATTGAAACTCGAAGACGCTGATTTTACAAAGTTTACGCTCGACGAGCTAGTTAGTGTTGAGAATAAGATTGTCCTAGAGCGACTGATCGCAAGGGCCAAACGGATTGGCCGTGCAGCGGAGCAGACCGTGCTTCAGCGGGAAAATGCAGATGGAAGTGCGGAATCGGATGTAAGTATGCCGGTTGCTCTGACCGCATCTGCACTGCCGGATGGCAGCGGAGCCGTGCTTGTCATCGAAGACCTGTCGGAGCTTATTTCCGCCCAACGGGCCTCGGCGTGGCAGGAGGTCGCCCGCCGGATGGCGCATGAGATCAAGAATCCCCTGACGCCGATACAGCTTTCTGCTGAGCGGATTGCAAAAAGATTTTTCGACGTGAAGACGCGGGGACGCGGAGAAGTGGTGGCAGAACCGCCCGCGTTAGCGGGTGGCGTAGAGCTTGGCATCGAAAATGCGGTGCACTTAAATTCGTACCAAACCGCGAGAGTTGTGAAGGAAGGCACCGATACGATCTTGCGTGAAGTACAAAGCCTTAAGTCGATGGTCGATGAATTTTCTCGGTTTGCCCGGCTCCCAAATGCTCAGCTTGAAAAGGGAAACCTGAATGACGTAATCGAACAAGTTGTTACGCTTTACGGTCACAGGCCGGATCAAGTTCTCATTGAAACGGAACTTGATCCGGATCTGCCGTATGCGATGCTCGACGACGAGCAGATAAAACGTGTTTTTGTTAATTTGATAGAAAACGCGATTGAGGCTTTTGATTCGGAACAGGATGAAAAGATCGTCACGGTCCGAAGCCGTTATGAAAATGCCCGCGATATTCTTATCGCAGAGGTTGCCGACAACGGCCATGGCATTCCGCCAAGCGATCTCCAAAAGCTTTTTCAACCCTATTTTTCGACCAAAGGCCGAGGAACCGGTATCGGCCTGGCAATCGTGCGGCGGATCGTGACGGAACATAACGGAGCGATAAAGGTTGTCGCCAACCAACCGAGAGGGGCGAAATTTATTATTGAGTTACCGGTGCTATAGTTAGAATATGTCGGCAACAGTTTGTCATTATGGTTTCGATTAGAATTTTAGTTTGTACGGGCGGGTTTTTGTATGAATCAAAGGATAAAGGCAGTTTACGAAAATGGAACATTGGTCCTGGATAAGCCTTTAGCCATCTCGAACGGTTCGAAGGTGGAGATCGTCGTCGTTGCGGACACGCGGGATGGTGAGATGCCTGGCTTCGTGGCTAAGCGCCTGGCAGAGATCGCCGCTATGCCTGTCCAAGGTGACGAGGAAAAGTTTTCTGGCCGCGATCACGATCGAATCCTCTACCGGAAGGACGACAATAAATGATCCTTGTCGATACAAGCGCCTGGTTTGCAAGCGTTGTGGAGGACGATGTCGACCATGCCGATGCCAGCGCGTGGTTTAGCCGGAATAAGGAGCGGTTATTTGTTACCGACTATATAGTTGATGAGACGCTCACTCTGCTGAAAGCTCGCGGGGAAAGCCGGAAAGCATTTGAGATTGGCGATCTGCTGCTCAACTCACCCGAGATTCAGTTGCATTTTCTTACCGAAGATGAGATCCGCGCAACTTGGCAAATATTCAAAATGTATTCGGATAAGGAATGGAGTTTTACGGATTGTTCAAGCCGATTAATTTGTGAACGTTTGCTTATCAAGCATGCCGTATCATTCGATAAACATTTCCTCCAATTCGGCCTGGTCACGGTTCTGCCTTAAGTGATGCCCGACAATATTCTCATAGTTGACGACGAACCCGGCATCCGCGATACACTTCGCGGCGTGCTGGAAGACGAAGGTTTTGCGATCCATTCCGTAGCGACAGGCGAAGCTTGTCTTGAAATAACGGGAAAAGAGCATTTTGGTTGCATTTTGCTCGATATTTGGCTGGGGAAAGGCATTGACGGATTAGAGACGTTAAAGCAGCTTCGCGAAAATGGCAATGAATCGTCGGTTGTGATGATCTCGGGTCACGGAAATATTGAAACGGCGGTTAAATCGACAAAGCTTGGCGCATTCGATTTTATCGAAAAACCGTTGAGCCTTGAGCGGATCGTAGTTACGGTCAAGAATGCACTCCGGCAGCGTGAACTTGAACGGGTCAACGAACAGCTACAGAGTGACCTAGCTGAAGAGTACGTCATGGTCGGCGAATCGGTCGGGATGCGGGCTTTGCGAAAGCAGATCTCCATTGTCGCGCCGTCCGACGGGCGAGTTCTGATCTCCGGTGAAAGCGGTACAGGCAAGGAATTGGTCGCTCGGGCCATTCACGCACAATCAAAAAGGCGGGCGGCACCGTTTGTCGAAATAAATTCTGCGGCAATCCCGGAAGAACTAGTCGAATCGGAACTTTTTGGGCACGCGAAGGGAGCGTTTTCGGGTGCAACATCGGCCAAAAAAGGGAAGTTTGAAGTTGCCGACGGAGCGTCGCTTTTCCTTGATGAGATCGGAGATATGTCGCCGCGTGTTCAGGCAAAGATGCTTCGCGTTTTAGAAGAACAGAGGTTTGAGCCTGTGGGCAGTAACACGTCGGTCAAGGTCGATGTGCGGGTCATCTCGGCGACGAACAAACGACTAGAGGACCTTATCGATGACGGACATTTCCGGCGCGATCTTTTTTACAGACTGAACGTAATACCGTTTCAGGTGCCCCCGCTCCGCGAGCGGCTCGAAGATGTTCCGATGCTGGTCGAGCATTTCAATAACAAATTTTCGAACGACTATGGGAAGAAGCCAAAGGCGTTCACCCAAGACGCCGTCGATGCTTTGCAGACCCACATTTGGCTCGGCAATGTTCGCGAATTGAAGAACACTATTGAGCGTGTGGTGATAATGGTGAGCAGCCAGAAGGTTGCCGCAAAAGACCTGCCGGAACTTGGCTCAAACGGCGAAATTCCCGCTTCGACCTTTCGCTTTCCTTCTTTCAAAGATGCCACGGATGCCTATCAGCGTGAATTCATACTTCATAAACTCGCGGAATTTGAAGGTAATGTCAGCAAGGCCGCCGAGGAAATGGGTGTTGACCGCAGTCATTTATACAGACGGATGAAGAATCTGGGCATTCAAGGAAAATAAAACGATAATAGCCGAAAAAAGGCACAGAAAGCTCAAAAAATATACTTCTTTGCGCTTTCTGTGCCTTTTTGCGGATATTCTGTTTTCTCTCTACTGGTTAGAGGTTTCCTTGACGGGAAATCCGCGTTTCTTCATTAACGCCTCGACCTTCGGATCGCGGCCGCGGAATTTGCGATAGGCCTCCGCCGGGTCCATAGTGTTCCCAACCGAAAAGACGTACTTCACAAGTCGTTCACCGACAGCTTTGTCGTACGGACCTTTACCTTCGACAAAAGCTCCATAGGCATCTGCGGTTATTACATCAGACCACAAGTAGCTGTAATATCCGGCTGAATAACCATCACTGCTGAACGCGTGTCCGAATTGCGGTGTGCGGTGACGCATTACCAATTCCTTTGGCATTCCCAATTGTGCGAGAGTTTCGCGTTCAAACTTGTCGGGATCGATCTTCTGATCGCCGGCAAGGTGAAGCTTCATATCGACCAATGCGCTCGACAGGTACTCGGTAGTGTCGAATCCCTCGTTGAACGTTGACGCTTTTGCTATCCGGTCGACAAGTGTCTGCGGAATCGGCTTGCCTGTTTGATAATGCAAGGCGAATTTCTGCAAAACCTCAGGCGTCGACAGCCAATGTTCGAGCAATTGTGAAGGGAATTCGACATAATCGCGGGAAATATTCGTTCCGGAAAGTGTCGGGTAAGTCACATTCGACGAAAGGCCGTGCAGGGCATGGCCGAATTCGTGGAACATTGTGACCGCATCGTCCCACGAAATAAGCAGCGGTTCGCCCGGTTTGCCTTTAACAAAGTTCGAGTTATTAGAAACAATCGTCGTCACCTCGCCGTTCATTCGTTCCTGATTGCGATAGGCGTTCATCCAGGCACCCGAGCGTTTGCCATCGCGGGCATAAGGGTCGAAATACCAAAACCCGACGTGTTTGCCCGATTTTTTGTCCTTTACTTCAAAGGTCGTTACGTCCGGATGAAAAACCGGCAGGTTTGTTACGGGCGTGAACGTGAATCCGAAAACCTCTCTCGCAACCCAGAACATTGCTTCACGAATCTTGTCCAATTGCAGGTATTGCTTTACTTCGTTTTGATCGAGATCGTATCGTGCCTTCCGCACCTTTTCGGCATAAAAGCGGTAGTCCCACGGCTCTATCGTTATCTTCGCTCCTTCCTTGTCGGCCAATGCCTGCATGTCGGCTACTTCATCCTTGACGCGGGCAATGGCGGCCGGCCAAACGCCTTCCATCAATGCCATCGCATTTTCAGGAGTTTTTGCCATTGCGTTCTCCAGACGCCAATGAGCGTGCGTTTTAAAGCCAAGCAATTTCGCACGTTCGGCGCGAAGCTGCAGGATCTCGGAGATCGTGGCATTGTTGTCCTTTGCGTCGCCGCTGTCACCGCGATTGATGAACATCTTCCAGACCTTTTCCCGCAGGTCGCGGCGATCAGAATATGTCAGGAACGGATCGACCGACGAACGCGTGTTGGAAATAATGCCAACTGCATTCTCAACCTTCTTTCTGGACGCACCAGCGGCCGCGGCATCCTTCAATCCTTGTGAAAGGCCGGTCATATCGGCTTTGCTTGTCAGCGCAACATATTGTCCGTTCTCCTCGGCGAGAAGGTTTTGGCCGAACTTGGCAAACAGACTTGCTAGCTGCTGGTTTATTTGTGACAGCCTTGCCTTGTCGGCAGCATTAAGCCTTGCACCCGAACGGACGAAATTTGTGTACTGTAGCCAGGTCAATCGCTGCTGCTCGGTCGTGAGCTTAGCTTTTTCCGGCGAATTATAAATGGTTTCAATCCGCTTGAATAAAGCCTCGTTTTGCGTAATCTTGTCGGAAAATTCGGCCAACTTCGGGTCCATTTCGGTTTCCACCTTTTGGAATTCGGGACTACTCATATTCCCGCCCCAAATACCGTAGATAGTGGTTACACGGTCCAGAGTCTTCCCTGTGCGTTCCATCGCCGCAATAGTATTTTCAAATGTCGGGGCCGATTTCGCGTTGGCTATCGCGTTGATCTCGGAAAGTGTCTCTGTCATTGCGGCCTCAAGTGCGGGCTTAAGGTCGGCGACCTGAACCTTATCGAAGGGTGGAACGCCGCCGTTTGGCCCTGTCCACTTTTCAAGCAGCGGATTTGCGGGCGAGGCCGTGGTTTGCTCCGCTAAGCTAGCGCGAGAAGTACTGTTTGTCATAAAAGTGATGGTGCCTAACGCGAAAATCGCGATCAGGAAGAAATAACTTCGGTAACGGGTCATTTTGATCATTTGTGAATCTACCTCACAGCGTTTGATTTGAAGTGTCGTATTTCGAGTTGCCTTTTATAACGAAGGCCTTCGGAAACAGAGCCGGTGAAACTGGCCGCGAAGGAATTCCGAACTAGCTTTCCATTGATAAAGCCGATATTATCACACATCTTTCTAAGGCGATAAAACGGTTGCTATTGGGTGATGCATCAGTTTGAAGATTTCGGTGGTTCAGCGAGTTCTCAGCGAACTCCGCGTCCCGCTTTGCGTCCTCTGATGTTAAAAAGACGGTTTCTCCTGATGTTGAACTAAAATCAATGTCGACAAAAACAGATCTTGTTCTTTGAAAAGGAGAAACCGTAATGACATTGTACATCGGAGTTGATTTTCATCCGCATCAGCAGACA
>JANNST010000007.1:0-8718 GCA_031402865.1 Chloracidobacterium sp.
GCCCGTTGCTGTTCACCCCACGGCGTACGCCGTCGGTTGAACAGCAACAAACTGTAAACCCATTTCAGGACTTATGAACAATAGTAAACACATAGGAGGACTAAACCATTAATGTGTAAACTTTATTCAGGACGTGACACGTTCGGCTGTGCACATGGTGAGACGATTTATGGCAGTAACTTTTGTCGCTAAATTGGTTAAGCCGTCCCACTTTCGCACTTAAGGATACGCAAGTGAGACGATTTTCTTATTTTTTTTTGACCCGTGCTGTATTATGCGCCATGTCACAAATCCTCCCAATCCCTACAACCGCTATTCCGCGGAATACGTCGGCGAGCCACCGCCGACAAAGCTTGAGATTTTCGAAGAGACGGCGACAAAAAAGGTCATTACAAAGGCATTCGCTGGTGATTGGGAAGGCGGTTGGCGTTACACGGTGAATTGCTATCGCGGTTGTATTCACGGATGCACGTATTGCTTTGCGCGTCAGTATCACGAATATCTCGGCTACGGTGCGGGTACGGATTTTGAGACAAAGATCGTCCTCAAACCAAATACGCCGATGCTCCTAAGACAAGAATTAAAGAAAACGCGCGACAAGATGCCGCATCTTGATTTTTCGTTCGCGACCGACCCATATTTGCCGCTGGAAGCCGAATATCAGTTAACGCGAAAGTGCCTCGAAGTCTGTGCTGAATTCCAGGTTCCGGTCGGTGTAATTACAAAGAGCCCACTTGTGACTCGTGATATAGATATTCTAAAGAGACTGCACAAAATCTCTGTATTCTTTTCGCTGCCCTTTCTGACAAAAGAGAAATCGAACCCGTTCGAGCCTTATACGCCGGTTCCCGAGGCCCGTTTCCGAGCGATGCAGCAGATTGCCGACGCTGGCATCGAGGTCGGTATTGGCGTTGCTCCGGTTATTCCCGGTTATAATGAATCGGACATTCCGGGCCTTCTCGAACGTGCTAAGGAAGCAGGGGCGACGCGGGCGTTTATGTCGATGCTGCATCTCGACACCGATTCGATAGAAGCGTATTTTGTAGAAAAGATGCACGAACGCCTTCCCCCGACCCGCGTCACAAAGATCATCAACACAATGAAGCGCGAACGCGGCGGCACATTGCGGCATCGAAGCTATAAGGAACGCAGTACGGGCAAGACCGAACAGTGGGAAGTGACGAAAAAACTTTTCGATTTTCACGCCCGTCGGCTTGGTTTCCGACAGCATGAAACACCGGTCGAGGCAGTTGTAAAATCGCCGCCCATCCAGCAAACTCTGTTTTAAGGGCGTGATCCGATTCCCGGGAAACGCGTTCCCAATAATTTCACGGAGGTTAGAATGAGATCAAAAATAATTACAGCATTACTATTTGTATTCAGCATTGCCGCGTTTAGCACGCACAGCTTCGCCCAGAAGGATAAAGGGAAGGAATTAAAGGCGGCGGTAGACCGCGTGGACAAAGCGTCAGACGTGATCGACGAGGTTATGAAAGTCGCTGAAAAATCGATCCCGCGAGACCTGCTGCAGAAGGCGAAAGCGATAGTCGTATTTCCCGGTACATTAAAGGCGGCGTTCATTATCGGCGGCCAGGGCGGCAACGGCGTTGCGATCCGCCGAACCGAAACCGGCTGGAGCGCTCCTGCATTTCTGAACATGGCCGGAGGCAGCTTTGGAGCTCAGATCGGCGGGCAGAAAACCGATTATGTTTTGCTTATTATGAATGACAAGGGCATTTCGAACCTGCTGCAGGATAAATTCGAGATCGGCGGCGAAGGCAGTGTGTCCGCTGGACCGGTCGGCCGCACGGCAGCCGCATCGACAAACCTTACGCTTGACGCCGAGATTCTTTCATATTCGCGCAGCAAAGGCCTTTTTGCGGGGATTGCGCTAAAGGGTGTCGTTATCTCGCAGGATCAGGACATGAACCAGGCGGTCTACGAAAAGTCGGCCGCTCAAATCCTCGGAAGCCCGTCGCTGCCTTCGTCAGAAGCTCCGGCAACGCTGAGGAAGTTCTCTGAAACGGTCGCGGATTACGTTAAATGACCTGCGGCTTTAGCTTCTTTGCGAAAGGAGCCGTTTTGATTGCGGCGTCTCTTTTGTTTTTGTAAACGCGCTCTCGCGGTGTTACGTTGACCGTTATGACCAGCAGAATCGAAGTCTTCAAACAAATGCTCGAAGCCGATCCGGACAATACAATGGTGATGTTCGGTCTTGCGAAAGAGTATGAAAAAGCCGGGCAGCACCACGATGTGATCTCTGTCCTCGAAACATACCTGGCAAAAACCGACGACGAGGGAAACGCCTACGGCACTTTAGCCAAAGCTTACGAGCTGTCCGGCAACCGTGAGAAAGCCATCGAGATCTACACAAGAGGAATTGATGTCGCAATGGCTCATGGCCATCCTTCGATGGCGAATGAATATCGCATGACGCTCGATCTCGATTTTGCCGCTTGACGGAGTGCGGACACTCTTGTCCGCATGAGTGCGAAGCACGAAAAAGCCGCGGAGAATACGCCAGTTTAAGTGTTCCGGCGGATTCACGCCGCCTAAAAACGCGGCGTCGCTGGCACGATGCCTGCGTTCCGGCACAAAGTGACCGTCGCCTTTTTTATCCTCACGGGCCTTTCCGGTTTCTCGGCTGCGACGGGAGCCTTGTTGATTGCATCGACGACTTCCATCCCTTTCGTCACACGTCCAAAAGCGGCGAAAGTGCCGTCCAGCGTCTGTGCCGAATCAACCAAAATAAAGAAATTCGTCGTTGCGGTATTCGGTTCGGCAGAGCGTGCTATTGAGAGAATACCGCGTGCGTGGAGTATTTTGTTCGGTTCGTCGGGAATCGTTCGGCGGGCCCGCTGGTCGATCTGCAGCGTCATTTTTTCTCGCGTCCAAATGTCACCGCCCTGAATTACAAAACCGGGCACGACGCGGCTAAACGTCGTAGTATCGAACAATCCGGTCGCCGCAAGATTTAGAAAATTCCTGACAGATTCCGGAGCGTGTTCGGGAAACATCTCAAGCTCTATCACGCCCGATTCGGTGTCCAGAGTCACGCATTGGGCAGCCATCGTCTTTATATCGGCCTTATCGAATGGCTCACCTTTTACCGGCTCCGGCTTTGCCGTCGGTCGCGCGTTCGTTTTTGCCGGTAAACGCGTAGTCTGCTGCGCGCTTGCAACAGAGCCAAACACAAAGCACAGCGCAAATAGTAAGATCGCTTTTTTGAGCATTTCATATACATTTTCAGATAAAGCGAATCGCGTGTAAAGTGTTTTTAGCATAAACCAATCATGTCGGAACCGCATGCGGTAGCGGTTGGTTGAAGTTAACCAATTCAAATCATGAAAAAGATCTCAATACTCATCGTCTTACTTCTTTTCACCTTCACTTCCTTTGCCCAACGCGAACTCGGTGTTCGCCCGACCGACACTGGCGGCCCGCTGATATTTGAGCAGGCGGTGTATGACGTTCAGTCTTACGATGTCGGGCTTAAGGTTGACCCGAAGTCTAAATGGATTTCCGGCACGACGGTAATGACCGCTAAGATCGTCATCCCAACCAATGTCATCGTCCTCGATCTCGACACGCCTTATAAGATCGACCGCATTTTCGGCGAAGGCTCGGACAGGCAAGCGACTCTCAAGTACGAACGACGCGAAGGCAAGATCTGGATATGGTTTCCGGCGACAAAACAGGCGGGCGAGACCGTCGAAACGATCATCCGCTATTCCGGAACACCGCGTGTCGCTCCGCGTGCGCCCTGGATCGGCGGGTTTATGTGGGAAAAAACGCCGAACGGCGCCGATTGGGTTTCGGTCGCCCTGCAAAATGATGGCGCTGACCTGCTTTTTCCCGTAAAAGATCATCCGTCCGACAAAGCATCTAACGCGACGATGCGCCTTACGGTTCCCGACCCGCTTGTCGCCGTCGGCCCTGGAAAGCTCGAAAATATTACTAAAAATAACGACGGAACCTCGACCTACATCTGGCGAATGACGAACCCGATCCCGAATTATTCAATCGTATTCGACGCGGCGCCGTACCGCGTTATCAAAGACAGCGTCAAGAGCATAACCGGCGAAATGATTCCAATGGAGTTTTACATTCTGCCCGAAAGTTTTGAAAAAGGCCCAAAATTGATCGAGGAAACCAAGAAATACAATGCGTTTTTTGAGAAATATCTCGGACCGTTCCCGTTCCGTTCGCAAAAGCTCGGCATCGTCGAAACGCCGCATCTCGGCATGGAGCATTCAACGCACATCGCCTACGGCAACAAGTTTAACTACAACGCCGACGGTTTCGACTGGCTTATGCTTCACGAATTCGGCCACGAATGGTGGTCGAACCTCGTCACGGCCAGCGATTGGCGCGATTTCTGGATACACGAAGGTTTCCAGTCGTTTATGGATGCCCTTTATCTGGAAGAGATCAAAGGCAAAGAGGCATACATGGAAGCGATGCGAGGCCGAGCCAAAGCAACCCGCAACATGCAGCCGGTCGCCCCGCGTGAACCCAAAATTTCCTATCAGGTCTACATGGCCGAACCCGACTACCTAAAAAGCGACGGCGACATCTACGGCAAAGGCTCCGTCATATTGCACAGTTTGAGATACCTGATCGGCGACGACGCTTTCTTCCGCTCACTCCGCCGTATGTGTTACCCGACAAAAGCAATGGAAAGCGTCACGGACGGCCGCCAAACCCGCCTGGTAAATACCGACGACTTCCTGAATATCGCCGAACAGGAATCCAAAATGAAACTCGACTGGTTTTTTGAGCTGTATTTGCGACAGCCGAAACTGCCTGGGTTAGTTGGTGTTGTTGAAGCTTGGGGAGGCGGAAACAGTTTGAGCCTAAGCTGGCAAACCCCAAACAACATGCCATTCCCGATGCCCGTCGATGTCGAGATAAATGGCAAAACTCAGCGTGTCGAAATGAAGGACGGCAAAGCAACAGTTAATTTCACGGGTGCCGCTCCGGTCGTCGATCCGAAAGGCTGGGTTTTGAAGGCACAGTAGGTTCTGACTCTGATGGCAGACTTTAGAAAATTGTCGAAAGAGGATAATGAACTTTATCAGCGTGCCGATGAAGTTCTCCATTATCTCTGGGATCCGATTGGTGTTTCGAATTGTCCGGGTGCTCGTGACGAATACCATTCGTATTTACCGCACGTGTTTAGCCTCTTGAAACTGAACAGCGATGAAATCCAAATTGCCGATTATCTTGGAAGGGTAACGTCGATAGACATGGGAATGGGAGCGAATAGTAAACGTGACCTTGAAATCGCCGAAATCCTTGTAAATTGGAGGGAACCACTTCTTGACGGGTTGGGGTAGGACCGCAAGCGACGGCTTGCGCCGCAGGACGAGGGTCCAAAGCTCCGCAATGGGCAACTACACCAATTTTTCATTGCATCGATTCCGCATTCAATATATTCTAAGTCCAATATGAACCAATTGTTAGAACAAGCCTTAAAGCTTCCGGTTGCGGAGCGTATCCGGTTAGCGGATGACCTTTATATGAGCGTCGGGAACGTGTCCGGAACAACTCCGTTGACGGATGCTCAGATAACAGAACTCGAACGTCGCCTCGACGAGCATCGACGCAATCCCGGAGATGCGATTCCGATAGAGCAGTTCCTTGAGCGTTTTGATGCAAGATGAACGCTCGATCTTTCCGGCTGCTAGCCGTCGCGGAGGGCGAGGCTAACGAAACATTTGATTGGTACCAATCTGAGCGATATGGCCTCGGCGATGAGTTTCGAAACGAGCTAAAACATGCTCTCAATCGGGTCGTGTCCAGACCACTTCAGTTTGCGGTTGTTTACGGGCGTGATATCAGGCGTGCCGGCATTGACCGCTTCCTTACTCCATCATTTTTAAGATAGAGGTTGACTTGATACTCGTTCTGGCGATCTTTCACGAGAAACGAAATCCCTTAATATGGCGTCGTCGCGTCGGGTAAACCACTAGGCCCACTTCGACTCCTAAATTGCCCGTTTTTGCCATTTTTGGTATCTTAATAAGTTACCCGTCCATTAGAAATTGTTATAAACAGGATATATAAAATGGCGACACCGGCAGAGAATATTGATACTAAGGAAAGCAAGAAGGCCGCGAAGAACAACGGCGGGATGATTGTGACCGAAGAGGCAGACACGACGGTCGGCGACGGCTATGTCGAGGATGCAAAGACGCACAAGACCGCAAAAGGAACGGCGGCGGAAAAGCTCGTAAAGGTGACTAAAGATGCCGCGAAGGGCATCGACAAAACGTACGGCCTTGATACAAAAACGCTTGTCGGGCTTTATCGCACGATGTATATGTCCCGCCGGATCGACGATAAAGAGATCCAGCTAAAGGGCCAGAATAAGATCTTTTTTCAGATATCGGGTGCCGGGCACGAAGGCGTGCTTGCGGGTGCCGCGCTTGCCATGAAGCCTGGTTACGACTGGTTTTTCCCGTATTATCGCGACCGTGCATTAATGATCGGGTTGGGAATGACGGCGCAGGAAATGCTTTGGTCGTCGGTCGGTGCCGAGCCGGACCCGAATTCGCACGGCCGTCAGATGCCTTCGCATTGGGGCTGTACGCGGCTCAATGTACCTTCGCCATCGTCATGCACAGGTTCGCAGGCCCTTCATGCGGTCGGGGCAGCCGAAACGGGAACGCGCGCAGCGATTGTCAAAGAATTGCAGGACAAGATAACTGGATTCAAAGGCGATGAGGTTGTCTATATGTCGGTTGGCGACGGCACGACGAGCGAAGGCGAATGGTGGGAAGCGTTAAACTCAGCCTGCAACCTGAAACTGCCGGTTATATTTCTTGTTGAAGACAACGGTTATGCGATCTCGACACCCGTTGAGGTCGGCACCGCGGGCGGTGATATATCAAAGCTCGTTGCCGGCTTCCCCGGCCTGCAGATTCAGAAAATAGATGGCACCGACCCGCTCGAATCTTACGGTGCGTTCAAAAAAGCGGTCGAATATTGCCGTGCACGCAAAGGCCCTGCGTTTATTCACGCAAAGGTCGTCCGGCCCTATTCACACTCGCTTTCCGATGACGAAAAGCTCTATCGCCCGGCCGAAGAACTGCAGGCCGACGCCGCGATCGATCCGATCAAAACGTATGCCGAGTTTCTGATGACCGAGGGAATTGCCAAATCCGAAACTCTCGAAAAGCTGCGTAAAGAGATAGACGACGAGGTCACCAAGGCCGCAGATATCGCCATCGAAACACCGCAACCCGCACCCGAAACCGCCTTAAGAAATGTATTTTCACCGGACATCGATCCGACTGACCGAAGACTCTTCGATACGGAAGACGGCGCCGAATTGAGCGGCAACGCCGGCACGATGGTCGATCTGATAAACCGCTGCATGCACGAAGAGATGGAGAGCGACGTGCGTATTGTTGTCTTTGGCGAAGACGTCGCCGACGTTTCACGCGAGGAATATCTTGATGAACTGAAGGGCAAGGGCGGCGTGTTCAAGGTTACCGCAAACCTGCAGCGTAAATTCGGCTCGGCTCGCGTTTTTAATTCGCCGCTGGCGGAAGCAAATATCATCGGCCGAGCGGTTGGAATGGCGATGCGCAACCTGAAACCTGTAGTCGAGATACAGTTTTTCGACTATATTTTCCCGGCGATGCACCAGATCCGAAACGAGGTCGCGGTGATGCGTTGGCGTTCGGATGGCGACACGAAATGCCCGATGGTGATGCGCGTTCCGGTCGGCGGTTATCTGAAAGGCGGCGCCGTTTATCATTCTCAATCCGGAACGACACTTTTTTCGCACACGCCTGGCTTGATGATCGCTTACCCATCGACGGCGCTCGATGCTAACGGTTTGCTGCGCACCGCAATCCGCTGCGACGATCCGGTGATGTTTCTCGAACATAAACACCTATATCGCCAGGTTTATAACAAATCGCAATACCCTTCAGCCGATTTTCTGATACCGTTCGGCAAAGCAAAGACCGTCCGCGAAGGCAGCGACGTTTCGATCATTACCTTCGGTGCTCTGGTCGAACGCTCCAATCAGGCCGCAAAACGCCTCGAACAACAGGGCGTTTCGGTCGAGATCATCGATCTACGCACGCTCGTCCCATACGATTGGGAAGCTGTCGCCGAGTCCGTCAAAAAGACGGCGCGCGTCATCGTCGCTCACGAAGACCCTATCTCATACGGCTACGGTGCCGAGATCGCCGCCCGCATCTCCGACGAACTCTTCGAATACCTCGACGCCCCGGTCCGCCGCGTCGGCGCCACCGATACCTTCGTCGGCTACGCCCCGCAGCTTGAAGATTTCATCCTGCCGCAATCGGAGGACGTTGAGAAGGCGGTACAGGATCTTATGAAATATTAAGAAAATTAACCGCAGATGAACGCAGATTAACGCAAATTTATTAAGAAACGATTGCAAAGTAGCGGCTTAGATATTCATAGAGATTTCGACTCCATTTTCATATTTCTTATCTGCGTCCATTTGCGTTCATCTGCGGTAAAATTTAGTTTATGACCGAAGACGAACTCAACAGTCTTTCTGAAAAGGTTATTGGATGTTGCTATACGATCAGCAACGCGCTTGGCAGCGGTTTTCTTGAGAGGGTCTACGAGAACGCACTCGCTCACGAGCTTAGAAAGCTTGGACTCAAGGTCGAGATTCAAAAACCGCTTCATGTAATTTACGATGGCGTGATCGTAGGCGAATATTTT
>JANNST010000008.1:0-24336 GCA_031402865.1 Chloracidobacterium sp.
AGTATCGGAACGCTGTTCGCGTTTGTAATCGTCGGAACCGGCATCATCATTCTCCGGTCTTCGAATCCGGCCCTGCATCGGCCGTTCAAAGTACCCCTTTCGCCTTTCATACCGATCGCGACTGTCGTATCTGCGGCTTACCTGATGAACAGTTTGCCGCTTGATACATGGATTCGCCTGATCGACTGGATGGCAATTGGCTTGGTCATATACTTTGCGTACAGCTATAACCACAGCAACCTGGCAACTGTAAGCGACGCAGACGCTAACGCCGAGGTTCCAGCAAGCTATACACCGCCGATCGCTGCAATCATTGCGATCGTACTTTGTATAATACTGACGCTTTACCAAGTGCCGTATTTGATGGATCTCAAATCCGAGGTCATACCACTCAATCTGGCTATCAGACTTTTCGCCTGGGTAGTTACCGGTGTATTGGTAGCCGTTCTTATGTACGGCAAAAGCGATCGGGCCGGAGCGCGCAGTGCAACTGTTCAAAAAATAGGACTGATTGGCTCGCTGCTAAATTTGGCGATATGGATAGGAATCACCTATTGGTTCTTTACACATTTCGCGGAGTTGCACGGCTAGTAAACTGACTTCCGTAGAATTTGCCACAGAGAGCACAGAGTTCATATTTCTCTGTGAACTCTGTGGCATTATTTTTATGCAAAAGACGTGGGTCAAATGGATGATAACGATCGGGGTGGGCGTGTTGATCTTCTTGCTGCCCCAGCCCGAAGGCGTTACACGCGAGGCGTGGATGCTGCTGGCGATATTTATCGCGACTATTGTCGGGTCAATAGTCCAGCCGCTGACGGGAAGCGCGATGGTTCTGCTTGGCGTGGTCGCGCTTGCATTGTTTCGGGCACTTCCGATCGAAAAAGCGCTCAGCGGTTATGCGGATAAATTTGTATGGCTGGTCCTTGCGGCATTTTTCATCTCACGGGCGATGATCAAAACCGGCCTCGGCCATCGGATCGCGTTGATATTTGTCAGGCTGATCGGCAAGAAAACGCTGGGCCTCGGCTATTCGCTTGTTTTCACGGACTTCATACTCGCATCCTTCATTCCATCGACCGGAGCGCGTTCTGGCGGGATCATTCTGCCGATTGCGCGAAGCGTCACGGAAACATACGATTCGCGACCCGAAGACGGCACCGAAGGACGGCTCGGCACGTTTCTGATGTCGATGCTGTACCAATGCGAGGTGATATTGTGCGCGACGTTCCTTACAGGCCAGGCGTCAAACGTGATCATCGCGGGGTTTGCCGCCAAACAGGCGAATATCGATCTTAACTACTCGATCTGGTTCATTTCGGCAATTGTTCCTTCGCTTATCTCGCTCGCTGCCGTACCGCTAATGATCTACTGGCTTTTTCCGCCCGAAGTCAAAGAAACGCCGAACGCCGTCACCTTCGCCCACGAAGAACTGAAAAAGCTCGGGCCGTTGAAAAACGCTGAGAAGATACTTCTTGTCGTCTTCATTGCGGTGGTGATTTTGTGGATAACCGCAAAGCTGCACGGCATTGATTCGACGGTCATTGCGCTGTTGGGAATTTCTTCATTGCTGGTTTCAGGTGTGCTTTCATGGCGTGACCTGATCGACGAAACGCACGCATGGGAAGTTTTCATCTGGTACGGCGGTCTCGTGATGATGGCCACCGCATTGGGTGAAACGAACATACCGACGCTGTTTGCCGGAAGTGTCTCGTCGATAACCACCGGCTGGAGCTGGCCTCTTGCCCTTGCCGTACTCGCTCTCGTTTTCTTCTATGCACATTACACATTCGCGTCAATTACCGCCCATGTAACCGCGATGTTCATACCGTTTCTCGCGGTTACGGTTGCGGTGGGAGCGCCCGCCGGGCTGACGGTGCTGCTGCTAACCTATTTCGCCAACCTGAGTGCCGGTCTAACGCATTACGGAACGACCCCGGCTCCGGTCTATTTCGGGCTTGGCTATGTCACGCAAAAACGTTGGTGGACGATCGGGCTGATCGCGTCGGTAATAAATATCCTGATCTGGTCGACCGTCGGGCCGGTGTGGTGGAAGTTTTTAGGTTGGTGGTGAGAGAGCAGTGGAAAACTAAAAACGAAAAGTGAATAGTTGGGAGAAATTTCCTTCACTATTCACTTTTAGTTATTAGCTTTTCGCTTGCTCTCAGGGTTCGCCAATCGGCAGTCCACTAGGCAAACTACCCGGCAGTCCGGTCGGGGCATCAAGCTTCGCAATTGCGGCTTCGTAGATCTTTATGCTTCCCGCCATTTCCAGTTTCTGCTTTGTCGACGCTAGATAATCCTGAAAGACCTCGCCTCGTTTGCGATCCAGCATTTCATCCATAAGCCGGTCGCGCTCTTGTGCGAACTCGGTCATGTTGGCTTCGGTCCGTGAGTTAACACCGACGATAACCCAACTGTCACCGATATTTATAGGCGTTTTCGTCACGTCGCCCATCTTCATCCCGAAAATGGCGTCTTCGAGGGCTTTGTTCGTCGAAGCCGAAGGGCCGGTTCCAAGCGGTGAGCCCAAAACGAAACTTTTTGCTTCGAGAACTTTAAGGTTCTTGCTCTGTGCGGCGGCGGTCAGGGCCGAAGCGGATGGTGAGCCGGCGGCTATCTGTTTAGCGATTTCCTCGACCTGCGAACGGGCCTTTTCAAGCTTAACAGCCTCCGTAACCTGGGCTTTCACCTCATCAAATTCGGAATCGCGAGGCTCTTTTTTATCGACGAGCAACGGGATCGCGAATCCGTTTTGGATGGGGATCTTATCACCGACATCATTTTGATTCACAAGGCCTACAATACCTTCTTCAAACTGCGGCGATGTTCCAATATTCGGCACGTCATCACCCGGTTTGACATATTCGGTTTCTTTGACCATGTCCGCAACGCTCATGTTCGCCTGGGCAGCAAATTCTCCGGCGGTTTTTTGAGCATCTTTGCTCTGTTTCAGCGAATCGGCCACCCTTTGGGCTAACTCGGCGGCAACGCCATAAGCCCGGCGGTTTCGCAAGCTGACCTCGATCTCTTTCTTGGCGTCTTCGAATGGCTTCGGCAGCGCCTCACCGCGGCGAAGGATAAAATACCTGCCCTGATAGCTGATCGGTTCGGTAACCTCGCCCGGTTTCATCGCTATCAGACGCTGGTACGGATCCGTCGGATTATTCGGATTTTCGCGGACAGGGCCTTTGAGCTTACCGCCATTTGCTGCGGTAGCCGGGTTTTCCGATTTTCCCTTGGCGAGATCGGAAAACTCCGTTTCCGTCACGGTCAGGGTCTCTTTTGTCATCTGTTGCTGGATTGCGGAAGCCTTTCCGAAAATTTCCTGCTCTTGCTCCGGTTTCGGAATGCGCAAAACGATCTCCTGGCCAAGCACGCCGGCAATTTTCTTGTCATCAGGCAGCTTGTCGTATTCCGCCCGCAGGTCGGTATCGGAAATAGTCTGCTTTTGGCCGATTTTCGAGGTGTTCACGAAAACATAGCGGATCTTCTTCTGCGTAGCATCAATGCGATAGCTCGCTTTGTTTTTCTCAAAATAATCGCGAAGTTCCTGATCGGTCGGCGTGATCGATTGGGCAAGGTCCGTGCTGCTTACAGAGACATATGATAGATCGAATTTTACGTTCTTACGCTGAAAATCCTTAAGCACTTCTTCTTCAGACACGGTAATGCCCGACGATAAAAACGCCTTGAGTTTGCCCGCGCTCAGGCTGTCGCGGATCGTTTCTTCAAAAGCAGAGACGCTGCCGGCCTGGTCAGCCGCATTTTGTTCGTATATTGTTTGATCGAAGGGCTTGCCGTCGGCCGGTTTGAACTGTTTGCGGATCTCCGCAGCCACCTCGGCATCAGACGCACGCAGGCCAAGACGTTCGGCCTCGACCCGAGCGATTCGTGCGCTTATCATCTGGCTAAGTATCGTTCTTGCCGGAAATGACGGGCCTCCCTGGCTGCCGCGGCTGTAAAATTCCTTTTGCCGAAACACTTCGCCAACGGTGATGTATTCACCGGAAACCTTTGCAGCGGTATCTTCGCTTCGCGAAAGGTCGGCGCCAAGAGCCGGATCGGAAGGTTTGTAGAATAAAACAAGACTCGCCACCATGATGACGGCGAAAAGCATAAGAACGAAATTACGCGTCTTTTCCAAACGTGTGAAAAACTTTAACATCTGTTATTACCTGTACAAGTGAATTTTAACGTCAGCACGAGCAAACTGCGATTCTAACAAAAAAGCGTCCGGGCGCCAATGCTATCGTGGTAATCCCGAGCTGCGAACGTCGAATATCTGGTATTTTTGATGCATACATCATCGGTTTGATAGCCGCCATTCGACGCTGAAATTCGAAGTTCACCGCACAGCATTTACGCTCGTCTATTGTTAATAGAACGAAAAAACCGCGTATCCCGAAAACGCTTGCAGTTTGTATGCTTTTGTTCAATCATTATTCAACCGAACCAAGCCGTTTATGAGCAACAAACAGATAAAAACAGTAGGCGTGATTGTAAAGCCAAACCACGCAGAGGCGTGGAAGACCGCCTGCGAACTTTCCGAGTGGCTTGAACAGCGGAACATTGCTCTTATCGGAAAGCCGAATGCGGAGCCGGGCAAACCCGACCGTGCGCTTTGCGATATTGAGGTGGTAGACGGTGATAAGTTCGACGCCGATCTGATAATCGTCCTCGGCGGCGACGGAACGATGATCTCGACCGCCCGCCTTATCGGCGACCGCGAGGTGTTGGTGCTGGGTATTAACTACGGAAGCCTGGGCTACCTAACTGAATTCAGAATCGAGGAGATGTTTACCGCCCTCGAAGCAATACTTGGCGGCGAATATGAGATTGACCGGCGGGTAATGCTTCATGCGGACCACCTGCGTGATGGGGAGCTTCTTGCGACCGGACGCGTGTTGAATGACGTCGTTATTAACAAAGCCGCGCTTGCACGAATTATCGAGATCGATGTAACGCTCAACGGACTATTCGTCAATTCCTTCCGTGCCGACGGGTTGATAGTTTCAACCCCGACAGGTTCGACCGCGTACAATCTGTCAGCCGGTGGGCCGATAATTTACCCGTCAATGAACGCCGTCGTCCTGACTCCGATATGCCCTTTCACGCTCACAAACCGCCCGATAGTCGTACCCGACACGGCCGAAATCGAGCTGAAGCTTATAAACGAGAACGAAGGAGTGGTCTTAACGCTTGACGGCCAGATCGGATATCCGATGAAAGCAAACGACCGGGTCCTGATTCGTAAAAGCCGAACGACATTTAACCTTGTGCAGCCGACGAACCGGAACTATTTCGATGTGCTGAGAAATAAATTGAAATGGGGACGGTAAGGGTTTTACGGTAGAAGCTTTTTAAACAGGATCACCAGAATATTCAGGATGAATCGAATGCTTTTGGAAAAAAATCCTGTTTATTCTGATTATCTTGTAAATATTCCTCTCTGAGCCTTGAGCAGTCCGCCGTTAAAGTCTTTCAAACAAACTCGTTTGGCCAACCTCTTCAGGTTCGAAACCTTCAGGGAACCACTGTAGTTCTCTTAGATCACATTTGCCAGAATCGTTAAAAACAATTCCTTCAACTTCAAGCAATTCCTGTTGCAAATTCAGGGGAATCGTCAATCTTCCGGTCGAACATTTTCCCTGCGAATTTATCACACGCTGCCACGGGACGCTTTCCGAATCGGCACCGTGCATAACGTAGCCGACCGTTCGGGCAGTGTAGCCTTCGCCGAGAATGATGGCGATCTGGCCGTAAGTCATTACTTTGCCAACTGGAATCTGCCGGACGATCTCGTAAACGCGCTCGCGGTAGGTTTTGTCGTTTAAATTCATCCCTCCGATTAATTTTCCCAAAGCATCGTCCGGGCCGGAGAGCCGTCGCCGCCTGCGCCGATATATTTCAGCGGCATGCAGATCAGCCCATAATCGGCTGGCGGCACCTCGCGTAGGTCAACGCCTTCGAGAATGACTACTTCCTGCTCAAGCAGTGTAATATGCACGGGATGCCCCGGTGAGCCGCTCTTTTCTATGGAAAGGTAATCGATCCCGACAAGAACCACTCCATTTTCTACCAAAAGCCGCGCCGTCGCGGGCGTCAGGTACGTATAGTCCTTCCGGAATCCACGCTCCGGCTCGTTCCAGAATGATGAGTTCTGCGTTTTAAACAGCATACGTGAAACGCCTTCAATGTCGCCGACGTGTTCGGGCTCAATTGCAATAACACCATCCGGCACCGCGATTACGCGGCATGGGCCGACCAGCTTTTGCGGATCGATCTCGTGAACGCGCTTTGCGCCGTCGATAAAATGATTGGGCGCATCGACGTGCGTGCCGGTGTGAACTCCAAAGCCGATCTGCGAGACGTTCGCCGAATCGCCGTTGGCAATTGATTTTGCGGCAATAAAGGTTACGCCGGGGTCACCCGCATAGATCGGAACGGTTTCGCTGATAGGAACTGTTATGTCGTAGATTTTCATTTTACAAGCTCGTATTTTGTGTCCACCCCAGCGATGGTTTTAGCAGCCTTCGGTTTGCCGCTGGCGACCCATTTCGGCTTTTCGTCGTCGCCCTTATTAAGATATTTTTGACTTAAGAATGACGGCCTTGTTCCCGGCTTCGTGGTTATCTTGTAACTTCGGTCGCAATATTCATCGGGTTTTAAGCTTTCGCATTCATTAGAATAGGCAAGAAAAGTTCCCAGGCTTTTGACCGACGCGGCAGAAACCTCGATCACATTCGAACTGCTGCCTGCATATCCCTGATGCATTCCGCCACTCGTTTCAATCGCGATCTCATCAAAGCCGTTGTTGTTAATATCGGCGAGACGGACGATATAAAGGTTCCAACCGCCCGCCGCAACGAAGTTTGCGACCACATTTCCATTCTCGACGATCGCAATGCCGTTATTCGCAAAACCATTGCCGGTCTGGCACATTTCGTAAAGAACGGCTCGTTGGGCAACCGCCTTTTTCGTGAACGCACCATCCGCCGCACCGATGACGGTTAGACTGCTGCCGTCGCAACTGCTGTCGTCGCTCCATCTGGTCTTGATCGTCGGCAGTATCTTTGTGCTGACAATCTGCTCATCAGCGTCGGTAAAATTCTTTTCGGGAGCCTTTCTTACGGGGTCATAGATGACTACAGGCCCTTGAGCGAAGGCGTCCACACCTACAAACAAGCAGACAAACAGCCCGCCGAGCAATATTTTCGTTCTCATAATTAAAAAGCATAATTCAGATGCCTTTAACGTACAACGTTTGCATTGGCTGATACTTGTTTGTACGCTATAAGAACATGGATATTCAAAGACAAGAGCACCGCAAGAAGGGTGCATTTTTCATCGATGAGGACGGCGATTGGGTTGCGGAGCTTACTTATATACTAACCGGCGAAAACACAATGGTCATTGACCATACCGAGGTGGATCCGAAATTTCGCGGTGAGAATATTGGAAAAGACCTGGTTGCCGCGGCTGTGGCTTACGCCAGCGAGAACGGTTTGAAGATAAAGCCGCTCTGCCCGTATACCAAAAAAGTGATCGACGCGACGCCAGAATTTCAGGACGTGCTGGCCTGATCGAGCCGGTATGGACGCGAAATCGCTTAGAATTTCCGCATCGAGCTACTCGAACACAGCACCGCTGATTTGGAGTTTTCTTTATGGCTCTCAGCACGGCCGTGTCGAGTTAATATTGGACAACGCCCCGGCCCGTTCCGTCGAACTGCTTGCGCAAAACCGCGTCGACGCAGCCCTCACGCCTGTTATCGCTTATCAAATACTGGACGATGTCCGCCTTATTCCCGGCGTTTGCGTCGGCGCGCGGGAAAAGGTGCTAAGCGTCTGCCTGGTTACAAAAGGCATGCCGCTCGAACATGTGCGGTCAGTCTCGCTCGACGTTTCGTCCAAAACATCGGTAGCTCTGACCAAAATTATTTTTCGCGAATTTCTAGGTTTTGAGCCGGTGTGGCGGGATTCGAGGCCGGATGTCGAAGCGATGCTGGCGGAGTCGGACTGCGCCTTACTAATCGGCGATCCTGCGCTTCGTTTATCGGCGGCGTCTGGCGCGGCGGCCGACGCGCCATTTCGGACGTTCGATGTGGCTGAGCTTTGGCGTCAATACACCGGACTCGGTTTTGTTTTCGCTATGTGGATGACCAGAGCCGCTGTCTGTCCGGTCGATTTCGCTGCTGTTAGAGATGAGGGTTTCGAACATATAGATGAGATTGCGGCTAATTACGTTAAGGACATTGCTTTGACCAGCGATGAACTAAAGCGGTATCTGACAACGAATATTTCTTACGAGATAGACGAGCCGATGCAGAAAGGACTTGAGCTTTATTTCGAACTGGCGTTCAAATGCGGGTTGATCGAGCGGAACAAGCCGCTCGAATTTGCGGCGTAAACCTATTGAAAGATCCCGGATTGGAAAAGGAGCAACCACCCGGCGACGATCACGAAGACCAGCAGCCCGATATCGGTTGTTCCTAATTGTTGTTGGCGATTGTGCATTTATGCGAACTATCCTACCCATTATATCTACATCAATAATCGCGTGAAAATTCTCTAAAAAGTATCACTTACCCGAAAATATTTTCAGTTAAGAAATTCGTCTGTAAAGTTCTTCTGGTTTTAAAGACGGCGGAAATGAATGATTTTGCGTAAATACGGATCAAAAAATGGGGCGTTTTACTTCTTGATAGAGCTGTTCGTCAATGACCTTGCCATCGTTCTCTTTTAGATGTGCGACAACCAACAGGGCAAAGTGGATTCGTTTATCGATGTCCGAAACATTGCTGACCAGGTAGATCAAACTGCGTTGCTTTCCGGCCGAAAGTGCGTGAAACATGCGGTCGCCATCCGCATCCTGATTCAAAAACCTCCGCAAACTCCTCGGGCATCGGCAGGCCGTATTTGCTTTCATCTTTTACAAGCACCACCTTAACAGTATCGCCGGCGACGATGCCGATGCTGTCGCGTTTCTTTTTATTGACGATAATGTAAAAAAGATCGCCGGACGGCAGCAAAGCACACTGAAAACCCTCAGTGCCGTTTATCGAGCAGACGACACGCTTGAATTTGCCCTCGAAACCAAATTTGGCAACGATCTCCTTCTTCACGACAAGAAAATGCCACCCCGAATCGGCCGGCGATTTCGTCAGGGTCGTTTTGAATTCGACTCTTTTTTGGGATTTTGTCATGGCACCCGGCACATTCTCACTTTTCGCTCGCTTTTGCTAAAATTATAGCTGAGAACCCCAATGGAAACATCTATTCAACCGATACTCGACAAAGCCCTCGACGGCGAGAGGCTAACTTCCGAAGATGCAACTGTGCTTCTGGAATCGAACGATTTTGTTCGGATCGGCCTCGCGGCTCACGAGATCCGCGTTCGGAAGAACCCGACTGACGTTGTCACCTACATCATCGACCGCAACATCAATTATACCAACGTTTGCAACGTCGTCTGCACCTTCTGCGCATTCTACCGTCGGCCCGGAAAGCCGGACACATACGTCCATTCGATCGACGAGATCTGCAAACGCATCGACGAGACAATAGAACTCGGAGGCACGGGCGTGCTGATGCAGGGCGGCCTGCACCCGGATTTTAATATCGAGTGGTACGAGAATCTTCTCTCGACGCTCCACGCCAAATATCCAAAGTTCCAGCTCCACTGCTTCTCGCCGCCCGAGATCCATAATATATCGCTGATATCAAAGCTCGATTATGTAACGATAATGCAGCGGCTAAAAGACGCCGGTCTGAACTCAATGCCCGGCGGCGGCGGCGAGATACTTGATGATGAAGTGCGTGCGAGAGTTTCGACCAAATGCAACACACAAGAATGGCTCGACGTAATGCGTGCCGTCCACAAGGTCGGCCTGATCTCGACGGCGACAATGATGTTCGGCATCGGAGACAATATATCGCACCGCGTGAAACATTTGCAGCGTATCCGCGACGTTCAGGACGAATCGCTGAAAATAAAAACAGAAACAGGTTTTGGGGGTGAATTTACCGCCTTTATCCCCTGGACATTCCAACGCGAAAACACCGCATTGGGCCGCAAGATCATCGAGGAACCGACCGGCATCGACTACCTCCAAATGCTAGCCGTCTCGCGACTGTTTCTCGATAACATCCAACACATCCAGGCCTCGTGGCTTACACAGGGCCTGAAGCTCGGCCAAACCAGTCTCCGCTTCGGTGCCGATGACATGGGCTCAATAATGATCGAAGAAAACGTAGTCTCCGCCGCCGGCGCCAGCAACGAAGCCAACGAACGCGACCTGAGATACCAGATCCACGAAGCCGGCTTCACGCCCCAACAGCGTGACATTCTTTATAACTACGTTTACCGCGACGACATCGACTCGCTAGACAAAAGCGATTCGATGAAACTTAAACAACTCAGCGTTGCGTTTGCTGATTAAAGACTGATGAAGCCTATTCATAAGAACTTGCTAATCACGGCGATCACCTCTATTGGCATAGGTGCGTTCGCTATCCTTCCGGTCGTTTTCAGTGACAATGGTTATGTTGCTGGCTTTGTATTTTTCCCACTACTTTTGTTAATCGGGATAGTAGCATTCATTTTGTTTTTTGCCGGACTTGTGACCGTAACCAAGAAAATAGGCCCCTTTTTGTTACTTTCGTCTATTCTATTGCCTAGCGGATTTGTTGTAGCGGGAATTATTTCGAAACAACTCGAACTTGGCTCGTACCGCGAACAGCCAATGCGACCAATAGCCGCGCCGATTGCGAATAAGGTCTTATTTAAAAAGGAAGCATCTCATGAGAAAATCGAAATGTTCTGGACCGATATTATCGGCTATCCGACAGATGACAGAGGTGGTCATTGGTCTCGTCCTGGTGTGAGCGGTGGTTTTCGCCCGGGAGATGAGAATGGGTATGAAGTAATTGTTTTTTCGTTTCGCCCGGAAGCGACCGAAGAAGAAAAGAATGATGTTCGGGAGCGGATAAAGAACTATCCACCGGTTTATCAATTTCTAGAGAATGTCGATACGACGCCGGTCGAAACACCAAAGCTGGAAGCGGACAATTCAAATACTAAGAAAGCAGTGAACGTTGCGCCGAGAGAGCCGAATACATTTAAGACTGTCCAATAAAATGTTTTCTTGTCAACTTGTCAAGAAAACCTGTTACAATCAAAATCATGAAAAGCCTACCGGTCGGAGAATTTAAGGCGCAGTTTTCTGAAGTGCTCGAAAAGGTTCAGCAGGGCGAGAGTTTTGGGATTCTTTACGGAAAGAACAAAAAGCTTGTTGCCCAGATCGGCCCCCCGGAGAAGCAGAAGAAGAAAGTGAAACGCAAGTTTGGGATTCTCGACGGAAAGGTTAAGTTTGTATTCGCAGATGACTTTAAGATGACCGAAGAAGAGTTCATTAATCTCAAATGAGATACTTGCTCGATACCCACGTTTTTCTTTGGAAAATCGCAAACTCTGAGAGAATTCCGGCAAAAGTTTTCGCTGAAACGGAAAATCCTGACAACGAGGTTTTTGTAAGTGCCGTAACCCTCTGGGAGATCGCAATAAAATCTCGCGTGGGGAAACTGGATCTTGGCAACGTATCGACTGATGACTTGATCCCACTTGCAAGCGAAATGGGCATCACAACACTGGCGCTGATTCCAAGCGAAGCCGTTACCTACGTTAAGCTCAAAGAATCTACACACAAAGACCCCTTCGACCGCATGCTTATCTGGCAAGCAATCTCGCGAAAAATGATACTAGTTAGCGGCGATTCCGAGTTCAAACGATTTAAGAAAGATGGCCTAAGATTGCTTTGGAAGTGAGGGGGCAGCACGCACGATGAGATCAGAGTCAACAACACCCAAAGACATCAACGAATACATCGCTGGCTTTCCGGCGGATGTTCAAAAGATATTGCAAAAGATCAGAGTAACAATCCAAAAAGCGGCTCCGGATGCGACCGAGGCAATCAGTTACCAGATTCCGACGTTCAGGCTGAACGGCAAGAACCTTATCTATTTTGCCGCTTTCAAAAAACATATCGGCGTTTATCCGGCGCCGCGAGGCATTGATGAATTCGAACCCGAACTTTCATCCTACGAAGGCGGAAAGGGCACGGTACAGTTTCCTATCAATCAGCCGATTCCTTATGAACTGATCACGCGGATCGTTAAGTTCAGAACAAAAAAGCAGGTGTAACAACTCTTACCCAATTATTACAATCCCTTTACCGCCGACCTGTTACTCTAAAACTGTCATAATTCAGCGAACATAGGGATTCCTAATGCAAAATATCCTCACGTTTAAGCACGCACGCCAGACGATCAATTGGAAGAACGTCGCGTTCGTCACATTCTTTCATCTCCTCGCAATTCCTGTTTTTTTTACATTTAGCTGGCAGAATCTGGGCGCATTGCTGATTGGCAACTGGATAGTCGGCAGCCTGGGCGTTGGTCTTGGGTGGCACCGTTTACTGACGCACCGGAGCTTTAAGGCTCCGAAGTGGCTGGAATATTTGCTATCGACGTTTGCGACTATGTCGATGCAGGACCCGCCGGACAAGTGGATAGCGACGCATCGGATACATCATGCGTTTGTAGATACCGACAAGGACCCGCACTCGGCGCGTTCAGGTTTCTGGTGGCCGCATATCGGTTGGGTGCTAAACGGAACCTCGCAGGACCACGATGCCGCAACGATGAAAAAGTACGTTCCTGACCTTTTGAAAGACAGAGGTCACGTCCTGATCTCACGATATTTCTACGTTCCGATTATCATTTCCGCAATTATTTTATTCGCAATCGGCGGCTGGACGATGGTTGTCTGGGGCGTCGCGGCTCGTGTCGTTTTTGGTTGGCATACGACCTGGTTCGTCAATTCGCTTTCCCATATCTACGGCAAACGGCCGCACGACACCGGCGACCTTTCGACCAACAATTGGTTCGTTGCGGTCCTCACTTTTGGCGAAGGCTGGCACAACAACCACCACATGTGGCCGACCTCGGCCCGTCACGGCACGGCGTGGTATCAATTCGATATGAACTGGATCGCAATCCGTATTTTCGAAAAGCTGGGCTGGGCAAAGCAAATCAAATTGCCCGATTTCAAACCGGCCGCTGTCGAATTGAAACAAGCCGCGTAAAGTATTAGTATTCGGGAAAACGGAGGCAATGATGACTACCGACCCGCAAAATTACACTGAATTCTGGGATTTTTATGTGCAGGAGCACAGCAAGCCTTTGACGCGCCTACTGCATTTTGTCGGTACCTCGCTCGGCATCGTCTTGTTAGTTTTTTTCATTGCCCGCGGCCAGTGGTATTTCTTTCCGGTCTTTTTCGTCATTGGCTATGGCTTCGCCTGGTTCGCGCATTTTGTTGTTGAAAAGAACAAACCCGCCAGTTTCAAGTATCCGTTTTGGTCGTTTATCAGCGATTTCAAGATGATGTGGTACATGGCAACAGGTCGAATGGGTAGTGAAGTCTCGCGGGTTTTAGGAAAGAATTTCAACGCGGAGACGCATAGGGAGAATTGAAAATGGAAATTTGAAAGTGGAAAATGAAGAATTGTTCACAGTATTGTCCACTTTTCGTTGTCAATTGTCCGTTTTTCTTTGCGTCTCTGCGTTGAAAATCCTCTCCGATATCAACTCAAGCGAGCGGTCATAGCGGTAAGAAATACTAAAATGCCCGTCGTCGAATTCTTCGTGAATATGCGGTATACCGAAATCGGTCAGCCTACTTGATAGAATTCTTGCTCCAACATCCAATGCGAATTCATCTCGCGTTCCGGCGTCGATAAACAGCAGTTTCAGCGATTCGAGATTTTTAACAGATTTTTCCACAAGCCGCACAGGGTCGTGCTGCAGCCATCTTGACCACACTTCCTCTCGAATTTTGCCGGTTTCAAGATCGAACGGCAGGTCAAAAGCCGCCCGGTTTGGCGAATAGCACGCAGCCATGCCGATTGTATTTATTGCGGAATGATCGTCCTTTCCATGCTTTTCCGTCGCCCAGAACTCTTTCATAAAGCCTGCCGCGTCTCCTTTTATCAAACGATAGGCTTTCGCAAAATCCGTCGGGTAGCAATACTCGAAATACGCGTCGCCGGCGGTCGAGCAAATAAGCCCAAACGTGTCGGCGTGCCGCATTCCCATTATCAAAGCACCATACCCGCCAGACGATTTGCCCATCACGGCCCGCGAATCACGGTCGTTTATTGTCCGGAAATTTTCATCGACATAAGCGACGATCTCCCCGGTCAGATAGTCTTCGTAATTTCCGGTAGCTGTCGAATTGATGTACTGAGAGCCGCCAAAGTATGTAAAGCAATCAGGCATCACAGCTATCATTGGCTGAATGGTTCCGGCGTCAATCAGGTTGTCCAGACGCTCGGCCAGATTAGGTGTAAACGCGTTGTCATTGAGCAGCATCTTTCCGCGGCCGGTAAAACCGGTCAGGCAATACACGCTGGGGTATCTTTCATCACTATCGTCATAGCCCGGAGGAAGGTAAACGAAAAGATCGCGAGTGTGCGGATCTCCGAGCGGATTGCCGCGAAGAACATTGCTTTCGTGCCTGATCGCTACGACAGTACCCGCATTTGATACGTTTGCATTCATATTTGGAAAGTTTATGATGAAACAGACGGAAACACGAGCGGAAACGATATGGCAGGCGATCTTGTAAACGTAAATCCAGACGCACTTAATTCGACGATTGAATTCCTGACGGCGATGGTTACACCGACCTTGTTGATCTCGGCGACGGGCTCACTTGTGCTGTCGACCTCTACGCGGCTCGGACGTGTTGTCGACCGTGTTCGCCAATTAGAAGTGCGGCTTGGCGAGCTAATCTATGTCGAAGATAAGGATGTGGTGCCGCTCTATGAGAAACGCGTAGAGGTAATTATCGATCTTCTTGATAAGGTCACGACCCGCTCGCGTATTCTTCAAAAGGCGATGGCGGCTTTCTATTACGGGCTCGGGTTTTTCATTTTGACCAGCGTGACAATCGCGATCGCCGGATTATTCAACATTTACCGCTGGCTGCCAATACCGATCGGCGTCATTGGCATATTGTTTCTTCTTTACGGCGCGATTTTGATGATCAGGGAAACGTGGATGGCAACCGCGACTATCAACCGTGAAATGGATTTCACATGGGAATTGGCCCGGCGCGTCGCCCCAAAAGATATAGCGAGCAAATACAAGAAAATTGAAACCGGCGAATTCAAAATCAAGCCCAAGGCATCTAACACTCTGGGCGGAGAATAAGTTAGAAGAGCGTGTCGAACGGCTTGAGGCAATGCTGCGCTCATGCACGGTTTGCCCAAAGGACTGCGGCAACAACCGTTTGAATGACGAGATCGCCGCCTGTTATTCGGGCCGTCTGCCAATCGTGTCGAGTTACACCGCTCATTTTGGCGAAGAGCCGTGTTTGTCTGGAACGAAGGGAGCGGGAAATATCTTTTTCGGCAACTGCAATCTCCGCTGCGTCTACTGCCAGAACTATCAGATCTCGCAAACCTGGAAAATACAGAAAAAGAACGAGGTCACGCACGAGCGTTTGGCGGAGATGATGCTCGAGCTGCAGGAACGCGGATGTCATAACATCGGCTTTGTCTCGCCGACGCATTTTGCCCCGCAGATGGCCCGGGCAATATTAATCGCCGCCGAGAAGGGTTTGCGGCTGCCGATCGTTTACAACACAAACGCGTATGATTCGGTCGAGGTGTTGAAACTGCTTGACGGCATCGCAGATGTTTATTTGCCTGATCTAAAATATGCGGATTCGGACGCCGGTTTTCAGTATTCGAAAGTCCGTGATTACAAAGCACACGCACGTGCCGCAATAAAGGAAATGCACCGGCAAATGGGCGACGAGCTTGTGTTCGGCGAAGACGGTTTATTGAAACAAGGGTTGATGATCCGCCTGCTTGTATTGCCGAACGACATCGCCGGTATTGAAGAGAACCTTCGATGGATACGCGACGAGCTTTCGCCAAAAACGGCGATCTCGC
This sequence comes from Chloracidobacterium sp., assembly GCA_031402865.1. Classification (GTDB taxonomy): domain Bacteria; phylum Acidobacteriota; class Blastocatellia; order Pyrinomonadales; family Pyrinomonadaceae; genus OLB17. The sequence goes on from JANNST010000008.1 coordinate 16,025, forward strand.
TGATGGCACAATATTACGCGACGAACAAAGCCGCGACCGACAACCGCTACATCCTTCTGTCCCGCCGCATCTCCGAAGGCGAGTGGTTCCAGGCCGTTTCGCTTCTCGAAGAGCTCGGAATGGAAGAAGGCTTTATGCAGGAATTCGAATCGGCCTCGCATTATTACCGGCCGGATTTCAACGACGCGGAGAAGCCCTTCAAGGATATTCGGGATTTCCAGTAGAGAAAATACGTCTTCGCGGGAACACCTCCCGCAAAGACGCGAAGACGCAAAGTAAGATATGGGGAGCGGAACAATGAAGATCGGCGATAATGCAGCAGAGTTTACGCTGAAAGACGGCGACGGGAACGACTGGACGCTAAGTAATTACAAAGGACATACGGTCGTACTCCTCTTTTATCCGGGCGACAACACACCGGTTTGCACGGCGCAGCTTTGCTCGGTTCGCGATCATTGGTCGCAGTATCAGGCGACGGGGGCGGAGGTTGTCGGCATTTCGACTGACTCGATCGAATCGCACAAGGGCTTTGCTGAAAAGAACGAGTTGCCGCTGCGGCTGTTGTCTGACCCGGACCGTAAGGTTTCCGAGATGTACGATATGAAATCTTGGCTGCCCGGCCGCTCGGCCCGCGGCGTTGTCGTTATCGACAAGGAAGGCAAGATCGCCTACACCAAAGCCGAATCGATCAGCCTGTTCAAGCCCAGCGACAAGGACGTTTTGGCGGCAATTCGCAATGCTCAGAGAAATTGATCGACACAGGATGCTCAGGATGGACAAGTTGTTTTGTCCAAGTCATAAAACTCATTAATTGGATCCTGTGTATCCTGTCTATCCTGTTTGAATATCCCCTGCATCTCTGTGGTAAAATCCAACGATGGGATTATTTTCAAGCGACAAATTCAAATGCGGACGCTGCGGGCTGGCGAATGAGCCGATCGGCTTTGCTCCGATACCTACCGAACTTGGGCAACAGATCGGTGCTGAGATGTGTAAGGATTGCTGGGCCGAATGGCAGCAGAAACAAAAACAGCTAATCAATCACTTCGGACTCGACGTGTCGAACCCCGATTCGCATCAGTTCCTGTTCGATAATATGAAGATCTTTTTCTACAACGAAGGTGTGGAATTGGAGCAGATCGATACTTCGCAGGAAGGCAAAGTGAACTGGTAGTTCATGCTAATTGAAAATGGAAATTGAGAATGGAAAATTAAGGATTGCTCCGAAATTCTCCATTTTCAATTATCAACTTTTCATTGCTCTCTACTTCGCTGCTTTTTCAAATTTTAAAGCGGTGCCGTTGATGCAATACCGCAAACCGGTTGGCTTCGGGCCGTCGTCAAAAACGTGGCCAAGATGGGAACCGCAGCGTGCGCATTCAACCTCGGTGCGTGTTTCTCCCAGGCTCTTGTCGACTTTCTCAACAACATTCTTTGCGTCGACCGCCTGATAAAAACTTGGCCAACCCGTGCCGGAATCAAATTTTGTGTCGGAGCTAAAAACCTTAAGGTGGCAAGCCGCACAGTAATATTCCCCGTGTTCCTTATTCTCGTGGTACTGGCTCTTGTAAGGTGCGTCAGTTCCTTCCTCACGAAGTATATAATACTGGGCCGGAGTAAGGGCAGCTTTCCATTCGGCATCGGTCTTTTCAGCCTTCTGCCCGTCAAAAACCTCGTCAGACGAAGTCATAGCCGAAGCCGCCTTCTTGGCCGGCGTTGCCGACACTTCCGGGGCCGTCGCCGTACTTTCATTCTTTGAAGCGGCCGATTGCCCGCATCCCAGTGCAAACCCGACGACTGAAATGAGTGAGATTATTGCGAATGTGATACTTAATCTGAATTTCATAATTTACCTCCGTAGGCGAAATTTGCGTAACGCCCAACGATATAGGAACAATGACAGAAAACGTTCTAATTATTCCTGACTTGGCCGCGAGTTACAATGAGTGAGCCCTCTCTCGATCATGTCATATGACGTGAATCTTGAGAGGGCTCTTGAAGAAGACAGAATCAATAGTTAGTTGGGCATTACGATTGTGTCAACCACGTGAATGACGCCGTTTGATTGTCTAACGTCAGCAATGGTGACCTTCGATGTGCCGCCTTTTTCGTCAGTCAGGATAAGGTCCGAACCGCTCATCGACGCCTTCAGCATTCCGCCTGAAACAGTTGTCAAAGTAGCCGTTCCGTTACCTTTCTTGATCGCCTTAGCGATAGCTTTGGAGTCCATATTGCCCGAAACAACATGATACGTGAGTATCTTTGTCAGCGTGGCTTTGTTTTCAGGCTTCAGCAGCGTATCGACCGTTCCTGCCGGAAGTGCCGCAAAAGCGGAGTTTACCGGTGCGAAAACTGTGAACGGGCCTTTGCCTTTGAGTGTTTCAACCAAACCGGCCGCCTTGACTGCTGCAACCAGCGTTGTGTGATCGGCCGAATTGACCGCGTTGTCGATGATGTCCTTGTTCTTGTACATCGCTGCGCCGCCGACCATCGGGTTATCGGACTTTTCCATCTGGGCCGAGACCGCAATGTTACCTACAACCAACATACCTACCGCAAACATTATTGATAAAGTAAATTTTTTCATTGTATTTCCTTCCTTGTGATTTGGATTTTTCAGAATTTTTTCGGCTTGTTAGCCTACAGATAAAGCTTTCGTATTTGGGCTGAGTTCAGATTCAAGAAAAAAATCCTGACTCGGTTTGCCGGTGCGGTATGAATACCGATTTTGGGACATTCTGGAATAAACAACGCCGTATAAACGATAGAACAAATACAGGCATATAATGTTCGTGATAGCCTAAGCTTTTGGCGTAATATAAGAATTAAACCGGTCGTTATGCAGCAACAACTAGAGAAAAAGCATCCGCTGGCCGTGCGTTGGCTGCATTGGATAAACTTCCCGCTCTTGACAATGATGATCTGGAGCGGGCTCCTAATCTACTGGGCGAATCAGGCTTACGGGATTAGGATATTCGGTTACGAACTGTTCAAATTTTTCCCGCCTTGGTTCTATGAGATTTCCAAAATAGATTTCTGGGGTTACAAATTACCGGATTATCTCCCGGCCTGGTCTTACGAATGGTCAAATATTCCATTCCGTCTTGCCGAGGGCATTTCTCTGCACTTCTTTTTCATGTGGCTGTTTGCCGTAAACGGTGTGATATATATCATTTACACGATTGTATCCGGCGAATGGCGGGCGATCCTACCGGTTCCCGGATCATTTAAACGAGCGGTGACCGTCGCTCTTCATGACATGAAGATCGTCAAAAAGCTTCCGCCACAAGGAAAATATAACGACGCACAGCGTATCGCGTATACGAGCGTTATTTTGATGGGAGCAGGTTCGCTGGTAACTGGTTTAGCGATCTATAAGCCACTGCAATTGGCGTGGCTGACGTCGCTTATGGGTGGTTACGAATGGGCGCGGTGGCTGCATTTTTGGCTGACGATATTTTTCGTGCTGTTTTTCCTCGTCCATGTTTTTCAGGTCATTGTCGCGGGTTGGAGTAATTTTCGCTCGATGATCACAGGCTATGAGATAGTCGATGCAAGCGAAGCAGTACCCACGATAGCCGTCGAAGAAGGAGCAAAGATATGAACCCGGAAAACGAAGAGATTTTGCTCGAAAAGGTTCGTGAGATCGAGCAGCAAAAGCGTGAGAAAGCTGCGGTTGAGGCCGAGCGACAGGCGAACACGGCTACGATCCTGAATGAAATGCGGCATCGTGGTGAACCGCTCGAGCCGGAAGCGGCCCGAAAACAGATGTCACAGCGTTCCCGTCGAAATTTTTTAATCGGCGGGGCGACTGCTTTGATAGGCGTTTTCGGCTGGAAGTGGATGCCGGATGGAACGAAACAGTCCCTATTGACCAAAACATTTCGATTCAACGAAAGGGTCAGTCAGCTATTCTACCGCCCTTCGCGGCTGTCGCCGGAGTTTCCTCTCGATCGCGTATCGCCGCGACGCATGAACGGCTTGGCCGGTATGGAGGGCGAGTTCGATGCTTCAAATTGGAACCTCAGCATCGGCGGTCTCGCCGGCAGGACCGAGGACCTTGTTCTGAGCCTCGCTGAAATAAAGGCATTGCCGCGAACCGAGATGACAACCGAACTGAAATGCGTCGAAGGTTGGAGCATAATCGTAAATTGGGCGGGGGTTCGGTTTTCCGATTTTGCCGCTGCTTATCTGCCTAAGACGCTGGACGGCAGCCAACCGGATGTCTTTAATCACCCCGATAAGCTCATTCCGTACGTTTCCATGACGACGCCGGACAACGGCTACTACGTCGGTTGGGACATGCCGAGCATTCTGCATCCGCAGACGCTGCTTGCCTATGAAATGAACGGCGAGCCCCTTGTTCCGGAACACGGTGCCCCGCTCCGCTTGGCGTCACCCACCAAATACGGCATCAAGCAGATCAAACGGATCGGCCGAATCGAATTTACGGCTGATCGGCCAAAGGATTACTGGGCAGAACAGGGTTATGATTGGTATTCTGGACACTAACGCTGGCGTTTGCTCAAACCTTCGATGCTGGACCTTGCACAGACTTTCTTAAAAGAAGAATTTACGGCCCAATCTGTGTCTCCGGGCGAGTTGGACGCTTATCTTGCTAACGGGTGGCGACACTTCGGCACGCACTTTTTTCGATACAATCTCGGTATTTTCGACGACGAGATCCGCCGTGTTATTCCGCTGCGCATACGTCTTTCGGAATTTTCACCATCTAAAAGCCAGTCGCGCGTTCTGCGTAAAAACGCTGACCTTCGGTGCGAGGTCAGGCCAATCGACATAACCGCGGACGCCGAAGATCTGTTCGAACGCCACAAACTGCGGTTCAAGCACAACGCTCCCGACTCCTTATACACCTTTCTCTCCAGCGACCCCGCGAAGACGCCATGTGAAGGCGTGGAACTTGCGGTTTACGACAATAGAAAACTAATCGCAACCAGCTTTTTCGATGCGGGAAGTTCGGCCGTCTCCGGCATTTATGCCGTTTTCGAACCCGACGAATCGCACCGCAGCCTCGGCATTTTCACCATGCTGAAAGAGATAGAATTCGCCGTCGAAGGCGGTTGGCAGTTCTATTATCAAGGCTACTGCTACAGCGGCGAATCGTTTTACGATTACAAAAAGCGCTTTCGCGGCACCGAAGGGTTTGACTGGAATGGAACTTGGAAGCGTTTGAGTCCACAGATCACAACGCAAGAATAAATTTTTCATACGTTCTTTCGGGAACAAAGAGGGGCGCAAGGCGTCTAATTACCCGGAGGCCCAATGAGAAACTTCACAAATCCGCTAGATAATATTCACGTAGCATCACCTTGTTCCGCAAACTGGAACGAAATGTATGGCAACGAACGCAACCGCTTTTGCGGCGACTGCAAGCTGAACGTCTACAACCTCACGGACATGACCCGCCAGGAAGCCGAAAATCTGCTACTAAACTCAGAGGGCCGTTTGTGCGTCCGGTTTTTTCGCCGGGCTGATGGAACAGTTCTCACCAAAAATTGTCCGGTCGGATGGCAGACGGTGAAACGCCGGGTTTCGAGAGTCGCGACGGCGGCGTTTTCGGTTGTGGCCGGGTTTGTTGGCGGCATATTTACTTTCACGCTAGTACAACCGAGTAATCTTGAACCTGAGGTAGGAAAAATCCAATCCGCACCGCTAGTTCCGATACAGCCGATACTCGGAGACGTAGAGCTAGAAACGATTCAGGGCGACTATTTCGTTGGCGAAAACGTGCCGGTTGTTGGGAAGGTGTATGTTCTGAATCCTGAGCCGCAAAAAGAAACTCGCCGGCAGAAGAATCATAAGAGATCAAAATAACCCTGGTCGCTGAAGGCCTTTCGTCCACTCAATATATTTCTTTGAATCGAACTTCTTCCCCGTGCTCCCGCTTGTCATATACCGCATCATTCCAAACACGGGTCGCTCCATCCACGGGCGGTCGTGTTTGCCGAAGCACCAAAGGATTCCGGCGTACGAGTTTGGATTGCGGCCATCGAGGCAGTATTTGTTGTTGAGATGGACGAGCGTTTCAAACGCCACCTCGTACGATGCCGACCATGCGATGACATTCTTTCCCCACAGCATTCGCACATAATTGTGCATTTCGCCGGTCACGACCATCTCACGTTGGGAGGCATTCCAAAGCTCGTCGTGCGTTTGACCGGTTTCGAGTTCGTCGAGCGTATAGAGAAACTGCCGCTCGTCACCGGCATGCGCCCGCATCGTTTTGTGAACCCACGCAGGCAGCGATTCGAGCGAGTCATACTTTGCGTTGTGCCGGGTTAAGTTATAAGAAAGCTCTCGCCGCACGATCAGTTCTTCGAGATACGCGTCCTTTGCTCCCTGCGGTGCGTCAGCGTCCTGTACCGCCAAAGCGATCTCAAGCGGCGAAAGAAATCCAAAATGCAGATAAGACGAAAGCCGCGATGAGCCGTCCACATTTGGCTTGTTGCGGGCGGTTTCGTAATCCAGCAAGATCTCTTCGACAAAGTTTTTCAAACGCCTTCGCCCATTTGCCGTCCCGCCGTGATAATGCTCCGAAGGCTTTACCGAATGATCGATGTCGCATTCTGAAACCAAGTTGCAGATAGTTGCAGAAGTTACAGGAGTTTCAGGGCAATCCAGCGTAAGGTCCAGACTCTTGATTGCGACCTTTTCTTCCGCCAGCGGTTTTAGATAATTGTCCAGCAGCTTTTTGATCTTTGGCCTGATCGTGTAGGCGCCGTATTCTTCCTTATCGAATTTCGACATCGGAATTATGCCATTTGAATCGACGGCATAAACAGGAATGTTTGCTCGTTCCGCAATCCTGCGATTGTGTTCCGGAAGGATGAAACAAGGGAAATCGTCCGTGACGATAAGGGCCGCATCCTTTGCAAGTTTCATAACCGTCTGCCTAGGCGCGTTTTTATCCTTCTGCAGATAAAAGACATATCGTATGCCGAGTCGTTCGAACTCACGCCGTTTTTCCTCAACGCCCTCAAGAATAAAAGTATGTATTCGGTCCGAAGCCCACGGATAATAGTGTTTCAACCCTTCATAAACGACGAGCGGCAACTTCAACTCATTCGCTTGCCGGATCGCATAAATAAGCGCGTGATTGTTATCCACGCGCTTGTACATCTGCATCCAGTAGAGCACATATCGCGCTTTTGGGTTTGGCTGTTTGTCGTTTAGCTGAAGGACTCTCTCATTGATCCGCATTCATCTTGTTCAAACTTCTGCGTCAGCAGCAGCTTTGTGTTTTTCTTGCTTTAGAACGAGATCATCGTCGTTGACATCAACTAACGAGCTGCCACCGTTGGCGAGTTTGCCAAACAAGATCTCGTTGGCTAGCGGTTGTTTGATCTTTTCGTGGATGAGCCGTGACATCGGCCGCGCTCCGTAGCGTGCGTCAAAGCCGTTTTTAGCAAGCCATTCGCGCGCATCTTCAGTTAGTTTTACGAGTACACGTTTCTCGGCAAGTTGGCCGTTTAGCTCCTTGATAAATTTATCGACAATGAGCTTGATCACATCGAGGTCAAGCGGTTTAAATGGCACCCACGCATCGAGACGGTTGCGAAACTCCGGCGTGAATGTCCGCTCTATCACGCCTTTCGCGTTGCCCTTTGTATCTGATGAATTGCGAAAGCCCATTCCGCCACTTGAGAGTTCGCGTGCACCGGCGTTGGTCGTCATTATCAAAATGACATTACGAAAATCCGCTTTCTTGCCATTATTGTCTGTGAGCGTCGCCGAATCCATTACCTGCAAAAGTAAATTGAAAAGATTTGGATGCGCTTTTTCAATTTCATCTAGCACCAACACCGCATGCGGCGTTCGCATTATCGCTTCCGTCAACAGACCGCCTTGATCGAATCCTACATATCCGGGCGGTGCGCCGATCAGCCTCGAAACGGTGTGCGGCTCGGCGTATTCGCTCATATCGTAACGCAAAAATTCAACGCCGAGTATTTCGGCAAGCTGTTTTGACACCTCAGTTTTACCAACGCCTGTCGGCCCTGAAAACAAAAATGAACCGACCGGCTTTGTCTGATGTCCAAGTCCAGCACGTGAGATCTGAATAGCATCGACGATTCTATCGATTGCTTCATCCTGTCCAAAGATCGCTCTCTTTATGTCGTCGCGAAGCGTTTTCAGTCGCGAACGTTCATCGGCGACGACAGTTTTTGGCGGAATCTTTGCCATGCGGGCGATAGTATTCTCGACCATTTGCACTGATACCTTCTTAGGTCGACGGCTGGCAGGCAATAATTTAACCGAAGCCCCAACTTCATCTATTACGTCTATGGCCT
>JANNST010000009.1:0-106088 GCA_031402865.1 Chloracidobacterium sp.
TTGACGAAATCGAAGAAGTCCGCCCATACTTCCGCCGGCTCCGGGCGATCCGGGACGATATATTGCCGAACGGCGGACTTTCAATGGGAATGAGCTACGATTTTGAGATCGCTATTGAAGAAGGTGCGACTGTTGTACGTGTAGGCACGGCAATTTTTGGCGATCGCAATTATTCGAATAGTTGAGTAAGAACAATTCTATGTTGACCTCCACAGTTTATCCAATAGTTAGCCTGATCGTATGGATCGCGTTTCTCGTGTTTCTTTCGTTTCTGATACTGCGGCTGATATTTAATTATGCCGATCCCAACCCGTTCGGAGCAGTCGGCAGATTTGGCTTCAGGGTACGGAAAGCAAGCGAAAGATTCGTTTATCCTGCATCGCGATTTTTGGCGACCTATCGTGTCGATACGCGTCTTGCCCCAATAGTTACGGCCCTGATCGCTTTGGTTCTAACCTATTTTGGATTGCAGATTGTCGGCAATACATTTTTCGTGATCGACGGTTTGTCGGCGGGTGTTTCGTCGGGTAATCCGAAGATGTTCATCGGCTTTGTACTTTACGGCCTACTCAGCGTTTTGGTCCTGTTCATTTTCATACGCTTTCTGTCGTCGTGGTTCGTGTTTACGCGTAACACCTTTCTCGGGTTCGTGAAAAAGGTGACCGATCCGATAATGCTGCCCGTGCAAAGGTTGATCCCGCCGATGGGAATGTTCGACCTGTCCGGCATGCTTGTTTTGATTTTCATTTGGCTGCTGCAGTCGATCGTGATGGCGACGCTGATCAGGTCTTGATAAATTTTACGGAAAAAGACGGAGCTGTGATCTTTACTATCCGTGTCGTTCCGCGTGCTTCGAAAAGCGAGATCGTCGGTGAATTTGAAGGGAATTTGAGGGTCAGGATCTCGGCCCCGCCGGTGGACGGTGCGGCGAATGAGGAAGCTGTTCGGCTTCTGGCAAAGATGTTCGGCGTCGCTAAAGCAAACGTCGAGATCATCGCCGGCCAAACCTCTAAGACCAAACGGATACGAATAATCGGCGTAACGGCTGCACAATTGCAAACGATTCTCGGCGGTTAGGAAGCCTCTTTTGCCGCCGGTAATTTTTGCGAAACACCATCACGGCAAGCCAGACAAGTAGAAAAGCCGAAACGATCTGTCCGGCCATTGCCGATGCAATAAATGTCCAGCTTAAACCGCTCCGCATTTCGAGCGTCTGCCTAAATGCCAGCAGGTCCGCCAGGATAAACAATCCGCATAAGGTCAAAACTGTCATGTTTCTTCTCATACGGCTTTCATTTAATATGTTCGGCGTAAATTCCTTGTGTCCGTAGTCTCAACAACTTGTAAAACTTTGCCAGTTTGGCGAAACAAAAATCGGCGTGATATATTTGCAGTTTCCGGGCAGAAACCAGGGCAGTTCTGGAGCGTGCTCTTAATACCATTGAGGCGGCACGCTCGTTCACACTCGCGTTTCTGCCCGATTCCAAGGAACTTTACAAAAATGTCAGGACACTCCAAGTGGCACACAATCAAGCACAAAAAAGGTGCGACGGACGCTAAACGCGGCAAAATATTCACTAAGCTGATCAAGGAGATCACCGTGGCGGCGAGAACAGGCGGAGGTGATCCGGACGCGAACGCCCGTTTGCGGAAAGGCATTTTGGACGCCAAGGCCGCGAACATGCCGAACGACACGATCGACCGGGCGGTCAAACGCGGCAGCGGTGACCTCGACGGCGTCAACTACGACGAGATTACCTACGAAGGCTACGGCCCGAACGGCGTTGCGGTTTTGGTCGAAACGATGACCGACAACCGCAACCGCACCGTGGCCGAACTGCGGCACATCTTCTCGAAAAACGGCGGCAATCTAGGTGAAGCTGGTTCCGTGGCGTGGATGTTCGATAAGAAGGGCTACATCGTCGTCGACAAAGCCTCAAAAAGCGAAGACGAACTGTTCGATATCGCCATCGAAGCCGGTGCCGACGACATGCAGGACGAAGGCGACGTATTCGAGATCTACACCACACCCGACGCATTCGAAGCCGTCACCGACGCCCTAAAAGCCGCCGGCATCGAACCCCAAGCCGCCGAAGTCTCGATGATCCCCCAAACCTACGTCAAACTAGAAGGCCCCGACGCCCAAAAAATGCTAAAACTCTACGACGTCATCGAAGACAACGACGACGTGCAGAAGGTCTATGCAAATTTTGATATAGATGAGAGTGAGATGGATTCGTAGAAAATGTCATTTGCGAACCGAGCGTCCGAATATTTCCTGTACTGTACGGACTACCAAAACCGAAACAATACCCAGTACGATCCGCACCATAAATGAACGACCAGAATAAGTGCCGTCGAACCAAGATCCCAAGGGATAAGCGAGAATGAATATGACAATCATCAGGATGACTGTGGTTCCGATGCTCAAACGATTTCTCTTTATATCGGAATCGTTATAGGTAACTCAACGCCCAGTGCTTGTTTCGTTTCTTCACTCCGGCAAACCACGCGCACAACGGATATAGTAGTACCAAACCGGTAATCCAAACTACATAAACGACTCCCAACGAAAATCCGTGGCCAGGTGGAGCGGCTTGGCCCATTTCGAACAAATTCATAAAAAGATAGCTGACATCGTTCCCCGCCAGATAGCCAAGGAGTACGCCTGAACTGTGGGCGAAGACCCATTGCAGGATGTAGAAGAACATCGGTACGCGGCCGAATGTAATGCAAACACGCTGCCAGAGCGCTTTGCCGTCTATCCGGTCGGTTAACGCGAGTACGAGCAACGCCGGGCCGAGCGTCATCAACAAAAATAGCAGCGAGGGTGGATATTTTGTGGTGTTTAGAAACGACAGAAAGGTGGAGACGGACGTTTCATAATACCGCCACGGCACCGGATCACCATAGACATTTATTACGCGAACAACAATAAACAAAGCGGTCGCGGCGAGCCCAAGCCTTAGTAACAGCTTTTGGCGCTTGTCGCCATCCCAGCTATAGATCGTGCCCAATGCATAGCCGGCCATCATCACACCGACCCAGGGTATTAGCGGATAAGCCAGAAACATCTGAGAGTTGCTGCCGAACAGGCGAATTATGCCCGGTTGGTGAAGAATGATCCAGATCGCCTGCGACAGGTCGGGCGGCGGCGTCCCGGCAAATGCGATCTGCGGCGGCACCTGAAAGCCGTCGAGCAAATTGTGTAAAATGATCAGTAGAACTCCTATCACCCCGACAATGCGTACCGGCAAATAGATCGCCGCCGCCATCACGATCATCGAAACTCCGATCACCCATATCACCTGCCCCATGCCGAAGAACGAGTAATCGAGATTAAAAACGATCAGGAATCGAATGACGGTAAATTCGAGAAAGATCAGCCATAAGCCTCGCGTCCACAGAAAGCGCGAAAGCTCTGCATTGCTTTTGCCGTTCGCCTTCTGCAGGTAAATGCTGACGCCGGAGAGAAACACAAAGGTTGGGGCGCAGAAGTGCGTGATCCAGCGAGTAAAAAATACCGCCGCCGTCGTTGTTGAGGGATCGGTAGGATCCGATTGAAGAGCGCCCGCGTGTACGAATTCGCGAACGTGATCGAGCAGCATAATCATCATCACGATTCCGCGAAGGAGATCTATCGAATAGATACGTTCTTTGAATGATTTCTTGGTCATTTGCGGATCGAACCATTCGTTTTGATAATTTTACCTTCCATATCCGAACCGCTCAGCCGACCTCGCTCTTGCACGTTCCGCCTCGACCTCGCGGTCACGCTGCTCGGCTGTTGTCACGAGCGAATCGAGCATCTCTTGAGCCGCCGCCGAAACTCGTTCAACAGCAAGATCGAACGCCCCTTCGTTTACTTTTGACGGTTTCGTATATCCGGACAGCTTTCTCACGAACTGCAGCGATGCTGCCCGCACCTCATCCGTCGTAGCCGGAGGATCGAAATTGAAAAGTGTTTTGATACTTCTGCACATACGATAATCATAACGCTGGAGCCTGCACGTTAGTAAGGGCGTAACAATATAATGCAGAAGCCCGCACATTAGTAAGGGCGTAACAGTATAATACAGAAGCCTGCAAGTTAGTAAGGGCGTAACAATCAACCGAACGAGCGATCAACCCACTCTTTTACGACGCGCGCGATTTCGGCAAAAACATCTTCGCTGCTTTGTCGTGTTCGTTTGAGAATTTTGAAGCTGTGGTCGGCGGTATCGAGCAAATGAAGCGTTGCCCGCTCGCCTAGCTTTCCTACCACCGGTTCAAGCAGGGTGAGGTCGGCAAGCGCATCGCGCGTACCGCTCAAGAAAAGCATCGGTATCTTGACGTCAGATAAATGATCCGCCCGTTTAGTGGCGGGATCGCCCGCCGGATGTAGCGGAAACGAGAAGAAAACCAAACCTTTAACATTTTCCAACGGCAATTCCGAAGCCGCCGTCGATGTCATCCGCCCGCCGAACGAATGTCCGCCCGCTAGTATCGGTAGATCAGGAGCAGCCGCTCGCGCAGCTTTAATCGCCGAGCGAATAGTCTCGGTACAAGTCGCCTGCGAATTACGCCCACCGCCTTTTTCCGAATAGGGAAAGTTATACCGAAATGTCGCTATCCGTTGATCCGCCAGATTCTCTGCGATCGTTTGCAACAGTGGTGTCCGCATATTCGAGCTAGCCCCGTGCCCGAGGATAAGAAGGTGCGTCGAGTTCTCCGGCGCCGTAAGCAAGGCCGAGACGATATCCTTTTCAGGTGTGGCAACGAATTGTAATTCGGTTGCTTTGTATGACATGAGAAACAAATGTAATTGGACTAGTTAACCTTTTTAAGTCCTTCATTCGACAGCTTCCGGTTCGGATATCGTTTAAGGGTGCGGCGAAACGCATCGGCGGCCTCGGATTTGCGGCTTGATGCCAGCAGCATTTCACCGGCGGCTTCCCAAGCCGGTTTGACTGTCGCCGGCGGCCCGTACTCGAATACCAGTTTATCTTCGGCCTCGCCGGCGGCGGTGATCATGCGGATCGCGTCATCGAGACTGCCTTCGGCATATTTAATTGACGCATCGAGAATCTGTTCCGTCACCGACGCGATATCGAGATCCGATTGCGAAACCGTCGTGTACCGACTCGTAACATCGCCCGTGCCTTTCGTGACGGCTTTTCCGGCCGCGATTCGACCGCGCAGGTTTTGCAGGGCCAGCCGCGCCGATGGGATGTCTTTTTTGAGAATGTGGGCAAGCCCGATTGCCATATCGTGTCCGGTGAATACATCGACCGAACTAATACCCGTTGGATCGACGGGCTGCAGCATCGATGCTGGCCCCGAACCGCGAGTTTCGACCAGCCACGTTGCACGGGTCATCGCAAGATGCGTTCGGGCATAAGCCGATGGATTTTTCTGCGTGTCCGCTTCAACTATGGCGACGAGTTTGGCGGCTTCCTCGTCGCGCCCTGTTTGAAGATATCCGTGCTCAAGCCAATGCAGTGGATGATAACCGCCGGAACCCGCGTCTCGCGCGGTCTTCATCGAAGCGGTGTTTGCGGCGATCGAATCGTCCCACATACCGAGGGCAAAAAATATGTGGGACGGCATGTGCTGTGCGTGCGACGCCCCGCGGGCGACCGTACCGTAGATCCGCGCGACACGCAGGCCGAGCGGGGCGTGTACCGGATCGTCGTAAGCGTGGATAAGGTAATGGATGGCTCCCGGATGCTTTCTGTTCGCTTCGAACACCTCTTCGGCAACTGCCGCGCCGCGCATATAATTTTCCGTGTTCCGCACGTCGCCCGTAAGGCCGAGCAGCGACAATGCATAGAAAGCCCGGGCTTCTAGATCGTCTGGAAATCGCCGCGCCAGTTCGCCCATCGCGTTGCTGTATGCGGCATATATTTGCTTTTGGTCGCCGTCGACGTAAAGTAGCTCGACGGCGGCAAGGTATAGCTTTTCGCGCTCGGTCGGGGCCGATGCCTGACGTTCCGCCGGTGTCGCTCCCAGGCGGGCAAGTGCCGCAAGCGCGGCTCCGCGATCCTGTTCACCCCAAATCGCCTGGTTGTGCGTCATCGCCTCGCCCCAGGATGCCATCGCAAACTTCGGTGCCGCCGTCCTCGCCTCAATAAATGCCCGCCTGGCTCGGTCGTACTCAAAACTATGCATCAGCAAAACGCCGCGAATAAAATGCGCCTGAGCATCGGCCGGGCCAGATGTAGGAAAACGAATTTCACCAAGATCGACAACTCCCGCCGGTTCGTTGGCTGAAGCCACATGGTGCTGAGCCTGGACGCTAAACGCAAACAAGATAAAAAGAATCAGTAACCCGCTGACAGTAAGTTGCATTGTATTCACCCTCAACCCTATTAAGCGTTCTCTTCGTATATCCGTTCCTTGATCGTCTGCAGCATGGGCTTCCGCATGTTCGAGATCGCCCCGTGACCAAGCACAAGCAAATGCGTCGAGCCTTTCCGCCGCCGCAGCAATGCCGAGACCTCGCCTTTTTCGGGCGTTGCGAGAAACTTTAATTCTTTTGAATCGGCCATCTTATTTATTTTGTTTCAACGCCCGGCGTTCCTGGCGCCGCGCATATAACATTCGCAGAATAAAACCCGGACGTGGCGGAATCCATCCCAACTGCTTTGCCATGCCGAGGTCGTCCCGAACGGCGTCATGCTCGGCTACCTTTCCGTCTTCAATTTTGAATAAATGAATATGTTCAACGGCCAATGTTCGCCCGTTTGACGGAAAAACGTCGGTTACATCGCCGTCAGGCGAATCGTACACGACAAAGGAACCGTGCTGCCGGCCGTACATCGTAGCTCGAATCGCAACCTTGTTACCGCTTACAAATACATCGTGAATTTCGAATCGAAGATCTGTAAATGCTCGGTGCAGCCATCGAATCGTGGCTTTCAGCCCCTCCGGGCCTGGCGTTCGGGTTTCTATCGGTTCATCAGCCGAGCGTCGATTGAAATAATCGTGAGTTACATTAGCCTCAACGGCGTCAAAATCCGCACTGGCGACAATCCGCAGATGTTCGCGAGCCTGCTCTTCGAAAAGTGTTGCGTTTTCTGTGGATTTCATATAGTCGTGACATAACTTGCGAATTGTTAAAATTCTTCTTCAACCTCTGCCAAACCTCTAAATAGTCCAATCATTCCGGCTTTTTGAATAGAAAAATATACGCAAAAAACAACATAAATGTGAAATCGTTTATACCGTAGATGCTGTAGAAAATTCCGGCAAAAACGTCCTTCGAATAAACGTCTGAGAGACTGTTGCCCAGCAACCACAGAACCCAAAATACGAAATACACAAGCTTTTCTAAAGCAAAAACACCAGCGAGCCATCTGATGTCAGAGTTGATCGTCGCCGCGCTCAGGTAGGCAAGCCCCCACACAACGATCATCAAAAGCCCGAAGTTCGACATGACGACCGGATCGGCGTTGTTAATAGCGAGATTAGTGAATCCACGTGAAAATATAAGGACGCCACCGATGTTCATTAGCGCGGCCGCGATCAGACCTTTGTTTATCAGATTTCTATTCATACCTGCAATACATATCGCTTGTCAGCACTTGCGCTAATTTTTCTCAAGAAAAATTCTTCTTCACCCTCTGCCATACCTCAAAATAGTCGTTCTGCAATTCTGAGCATTCCATCGCTAATTTTGTCGGGCGGATTATGTAGCGCGATTCGAACATAAACGCCATTGTGCCTTCGAGTTTTTGTGGAGCGAGCGTGGCATTCGATGCTTTTTCAAAGGCGTCAAGGTCGGGTCCGTGGGCGGACATTTGGTTGTGCAAGCTACCGCCGCCGGGGACGAAGCCCTCTTCTTTTGCGTCGTAAGCACCGTAGATGAGACCCATGTATTCGCTCATGGTGTTGCGGTGATACCACGGCGGACGGAATGTGTTTTCGGCAACGAGCCATCGGTCGGGGAAGATGACGAAATCGCAATTCGCCGTGCCATGAAGATCGCTGGGCGATGTCAAAACGGTAAAAATCGACGGGTCGGGATGATCGAACGAGACCGAGCCGACTGTATTAAATCGTCTCAAATCATACTTGTATGGAGCGTAATTGCCGTGCCACGCAACGACGTCGAGCGGCGAATGGTCCATATCGCACGACCACAGGTTGCCGCCGAATTTGGCGACCAATTCAAATTCGCCCTCTATATCTTCGTACCACGCAACCGGTGTTTCAAAATCTCGCGGATTCGCCAACCCGTTAGCCCCGATCGGCCCAAGCTCAGGCAGCTGAAATTGCTGGCCATAATTCTCACAGATGTATCCGCGACATTGTTTGTCGTCAGGATGCGGCTTAACCTTAAACTTTAATCCACGCGGAATGCAGACGACCTCGCCAGGCCCGGCCTGCATTGCTCCGAGCTCAGTCAAGAATCCCAATCGTCCCATCTCCGGCACGATCAGCATCTCGCCGTCGGCATTGTAAAAATAACGCTCGCCCATGCCCTTATTACAGGCATAAATATGAACCGCCATCCCAACCTGCTCGAACAAATCGCCATTCCCAGCGATTGTCCTGATCCCATCAATAAAATCCGTCGGTTCGGTCGGTATTGGAAGCGGATCCCACCGCAATTGATTCGGCGTCGTCACCACCTCATCGAAAGGCGAAGACCTAAACAGCTTATTCTCTACCTGCCGAAACGGCTTATGCAGCACGCTCGGCCTGATGCGATAAGTCCAAGTCCGCTTATTCGCCCCACGCGGAGCGGTAAACGCCGTTCCCGAAAACTGCTCCGCATAAAGCCCAAGCGGGGCCTGTTGCGGCGAATTCTGTCCCACCGGCAACGCCCCCTCGACCGCCTCCGTGGAGAATTCATTTCCAAAACCCGTTAGATATTTAAGTTTCATAAGAAGATTAGCCAAAGATTAACACGGATGGACGCAGATGAATCGTCTTCTAATCCGTGTGCATCTGTAGCTCAAATAATTAAGGCGGGGGTTTTACGGACGGCTGAAAACGGCGCCGTGCGGTATGCTTCGTCCGTTCTTGCCGTGCGGCCAATCCTCGCGGTCAAAATTTATCCCCGGCTGCGCCGCGACCTTTTCCTTAAATGTTTTGTCCATGCTAAGCTCGCCTGTCTTAGCGTCAATCTTGGCTATCAGCAACCGGCTTTCCAAAGCTCCTCTGCCGCCGCTGATTACGATTCTTTTGCCATTTGGTTCGAGTGCGATCCAGTGAGGCATATCGTTTTCCCCGAACACGAGTCGGCTTACCTCTACCGGCTTTGACGGATTTGAAATATCGAGGCTGACTAACGCATGCGAATTCGGCACTGTCGCTACCCAAAAATTTCCCGCGACGACCGGCAAAGCACAGTTGTCTCCCCCTAAGGAGTAGATAAATTCGGCGGTCGGATTTTCGGTCGCAAGTCCCGAAAGCTTATACAAACCACAAGTAAAAGTTGAAACGAGCACTGTTTTCCCATCTCCGAGAACACGCGGTTCCGCCGGGTCGACACCGAATTCGCCCTTTAAATAAATCGACTTGATAAGTTTGAGATCGGAGTATCGCCAAACCTGCACCACGTGGCTTGGCTCCGTCGCGTCCATGTCGGCGCTTGTGACAATTATGCGGTCTAGAGCGGGAATTACAGTCAGGCTATACGGGCGGATAAAGTTCTCTACCTTAGAGTCAGCAGCGTCCGAAATTCTTAAAACACGGCCTTTGGGGTCCAATTCGGCCAACGCACCTGGCGCTTTATTTCCGTGTCCGCGCATTTGAAATGTTGTCAGAACATTGCCATTCGGATAGCGGACAAAGCTGTGCGGGTGCATGTATTCGCCCGCTGGGCCGAAAGAATCGAGAAGCAGCGGACTCAACGGTTTTGAGAGATCGAATCTAAAAGTTTGTCCGGCACCGAAACCATTCGCGAATAAAATTCCGCCTTTCGGCATTTCATGCTCGGTATGATGCGGAATGGTGCCTAAAACTCCGATAGGCAAAGTCTTAACAATTTCACCATATTGCTTTGAATCGAGTCGTACATCTACAACGGCGAGGAAATCCGTCTGCTTCCTATTAGCGTCGCCGACCCATACAAAGAGATAGGAGCTTGATCCCGATGCGTTCTTCGTCTGACCATCGACCGTGATCCCAAAGAAAGCCGCGAGACAAAAACCGGTCACGAGCGACAGCAGCAGTTTATTTTTCACGCATTATCTCCTAAGTCCGCTCAGAAAATTAGCCACAGATTAACACAGATAAATCACTTTCAGATCTGCGTTATCTGCGGCAAAAAACTCTTAGAGATTTCCTCTCCGTCTTTGTTCTTCTTCTATAGATACAAATATAGATACAAACAGAGCTTTGAAATTTCCCTTACCGAAACCTTTGCAGCCTTTGCGTTGGAGGATCTCGTAGAAGACGGTCGGGCCGTCCCCTACGCGTTTAGTTTGAAACGCGATTCTTTACCACAAACGATTTGATCCGTAGTGGTTGAAAACCTCGTCAATACTCACCAATGTCATCGATTCCGCCATTGCCTGTGCAGTTAGCAAGCGATCAAACGGGTCTCGATGATGAAACGGTAAGGTTGTAACCACGGAGGTATGTACAACTTCGACTGGAAGCATCTCAAAACCGTTGATTTCTAGTGGGTGTGGAAATAGGTCGTCGAAAGGCGCGGTCAAAGTCATTTTGCCGATACTGACTTTGATTGCTGTTTCCCAGATGCTCACAATACTGACGAATTTTTCATTGGCCTCATCTTCGATCAAGCTTATTGCCCGCGATAAACCACAAGAGGGTATGCGTATCGAGAAGCAGTTTCATTTTCGATATTCGTCGAAGTCCTCTAGTGGTTCGTTGAAATCGTCCGCCATTGAGAACATACCTTTTGCACTGCCAAATTTCGGTTGCGGCTTGCCATTCCGCACAGCAATGAGTTTTGCAACCGGCAAATCGTCTTTAGTAAATATTACTTCCTCGCCGTTAACCACCGATTCGATCAAATCGTGAAGCTGAGTGGATTGAGTTTTTTCAACACTTACTTCGTACATAAAGTTGCCCCCAGACAAGCCGATTGTAACATTTGTTTCAGTAAAGCTCTTATAAATTACCTCTCCGCCGCTGCTCTTCCTCGATAGACACAAACAACGCCTTAAAATTGCCCTTACCGAAGCCTTTGCAGCCTTTGCGTTGGAGGATCTCGTAGAAGACGGTCGGGCGATCTTCTACCGGTTTGGTGAAGATCTGGAGCAGGTAGCCTTCTTCGTCGCGGTCGACGAGGATGCCGAGAGCTTTGAGGCTTTCGATGTCTTCGTCGATCTCGCCGACGCGTGATGGAAGCTCAGCATAATAAGTGTCGGGGACGGTCAGGAATTCGACGCCGTTTGCTTGCAATTTTGCAACGCTGTGGCGGATGTCTTTGCAGAGCAGGGCGATGTGCTGGGCACCGGCAGAGCGGTAAAAATCGATGTATTCCTGGATCTGGCTCTTGCCTTTCTTGCTCTCGGCGGGCTCGTTGATCGGAAATTTGATATTGTGGCCGCCGTCGGACATTACGATCGACATCAGCGCTGAATATTCCGTCGAGATGTCCTTGTCGTCGAACGTTATGTAGCGGAAAAAGCCCATTACATCGCGGTAAAAATCACACCACTCGTTCATCTTGCCGAGCTCGACGTTACCGACAATGTGATCGACCAACACAATGCCAACCTCGTCACCCACAACCTCCTGTGCGACAAAACCGGGCAGGAACGGCCCAACGTAGCTTTCCGTGGAATTGCCGTTTCGGGCAGAAACACGACCGTTAGGGAGCGTGCCTAAGGGCGCGTGACCAGCACGCTCGTTCACACTCGCGTTTCCGCCCGGCCCATAAGACAAAAACGAATGTATCGTATCGCCATACGTCGCGATCGATGCGTGACGAACCGAGCCGTTTTCGTCACTATGATCGTGCGGCTCTTCTACCGGCGTTGCCCCACGTCTAACGGCTTCATTGAATGCGTGATCGGCGTCCTCGACCTGAAACGCGATATCGTGTACGCCATCGCCATGCTGCTTGATGTGCTCGGCGCCCGGATGCTCAGGCGAAAGCGGCGTGGTCAAGATAAAATTGACCCGGTTCTGCCGCATCAGATAACTCGTCACTTCACGGTTTCCCGTCTCAAGCCCCATATACCCGGCCCGCGAAAACCCGAACGCCTTGCGATAATAAAACTCCGCCTGCTTAGCATTGCCGACGTAAAATTCGACGTGATGTATCTTCTTAAGCCCAAGCGGATTTTTGACCGCTGTATTTGTTTCGATTGCTGTTTGTATTTCTGTGATCATAATAGATTTTCTAGAGAAGGCTACTTAAACGCCCCAAAGCTCGACTTTCTCGATGACAAATTGCTTCTGAGCAGGGTCGAAGCCGATATGGGCATGACAGCCGCCTTCTAAAGCTTGTCGATACATAAGCCTCTTTTGTGAGAAAAAGCCGCCCTTCTCGGAATAAGTAAACCAGTAATTGTTATAGGCAAATATCAACTTATCTTCCTTATCGCGTAGCGGAAAGATCTTGATGAACGGAACGCCCCGTTCCCGTTCTGCCTTGGAAAGCACCTTGTATTTTTCGGCAAGCTCGGTGTCACTTAAATACTGAACCCTTATTTCACCGAGTTGAGTTGACAGTTCACGGGTTAAGTCGTAGTCGTACGCGACTAATACGTTGCGTAGATTTCTTTCCGATAATTTTGCGTAGCTTGCGAATTCTTTGTCCAAACAAGCCCGCAAACCTTTTGTGTAAAGCGTCTCCCGGCCTTCCTGAGGAAACACCGCCATCGAAAACAGAAGAATAAATATTACGTTCTTCACACACTTCCCGACCATCAAAACTTGATTCTCAAATGGCTAATTTCTCAATGCCAATTCTGGCACTTTCGCGTTCTCGTAGTTCTCGATCAAAGCCGACAATACGTCCATTAAAGAAGCCAACGGATGTGACTCGTCTTCTCCGACCTGGTCTATAAGCCCGTCGAGCATCGCCACCAAACGCTCATACTCTGCTTCAGAATGGGGAACAAAAACAGTATCGGAAACATTTTTCCACGATTGAATATCAACGGTTTGCATAATTATTCTCTCCATTTTCCATTGTCGTATTCCTTATGGGTTAGAACGGCGCGAATATAAACCTTTTTGCGATTATAGTGTATCGCTGCTATCACGCGGACTTTGTTTCCGCCAATGTTGAAGACCGTTAGCTTTCCAACCTTGTCGGCTGTTGGAAACAACTCTCGAACCGTTTCTATCGAGGCAAAGTCGGTTTGCTTCATTTGACGATACCAATTCGCCAGAGCGTTGTTCGTCTCCGGAAATCTTGCGGCAAACTCATTCAACCGCTTTCGGGTGATAATGTGCATGTCTCAAAAGCTTTCAATATACTTCCGCGTAATCTCCTTCAAATAGTCGTACGACGGAATTATGTAAAGGACCGGCTGTAGATCGGAGTAGGTGAAATCGTGATTGATAACTTCTTCGAAATCGAACGGGCGACGTTCCACTTCGTCGCCGAAGGCGTGTTCAAGCTCTCCAACGCTGGAGAGCAGCCCGGCACCGTAGGCCTTGATGTCGCCGTCCTCCTCCTTTAAGCCAAACTCGACGGTGAACCAATACAGCCGGCCGAGTTCTTCAAGCTGGCGGTCGTTGGCGATGCGGGCGCCGTGGCCGATGAACTGCGAATAGTCGGCAAAATTCTTGTTCGTGAATGTCGGGATATGCCCGATGGCTTCGTGGACGATGTCCGGTTCGGGCGTGTATTCGGGCTTTGAATGGTGGCGAATGTACTGCGTCGAAAGCATTGTTCGGAACGACAGCCAGCTCAGGAACGCACGCGTTTCGACAAGGCCTTCGATCGGCGCGAGGCGAAAGCCGGTCAATTCCCTTAACCGCCGGTTCATGTCCGACAGTTGCGGAATGCGGTCATTCGAAAAGCCGAGGTCACGCTTTGCGTCGAGATAAAATTGGCTCGCCCGCTGCTGGTGAAGCTCCTCAAGCCGGCTCGCCACCTGCCGCCAAATATTTTGCTCGTTTTCGTTGTATTCAACGTCAGTTATCACGCCGGTTTCGCGGAATTTCTTTGCAAGGCTCGCGATATAATTGCGCCGCTCACGATAGGCTTCGTCATTCGCTCCGGGATGATCGAGTTCGAGCTGATTGATGTCCTCGAACTTCATTTCCCGAAAAGCGGGAAGGTCTTCGTCGGCAACTTGAAAATTGCTAAGCGTCACGGCTGGTTCGTCAATGGTGGCGGTCTCGGATAACATGGCGGCTCCTTTCATCGTTATGATGCCCTTAGATAAATGAATATATCTTTCTTTATCAATCCATTCTAATGGAAGCGATAAGATTTCTGAATGAGCAGTGTTATTTAATCCAGTAGGAATGCCTTAAAAATTAAGTTAATTTGCCCAAAATGCCTTATATTGTGTGCGGAGAGAAATGTTCCAGGTGTTTCAACTGTCCCACGTGCTGGGGAACGGAACAAAGAGCAGAATGATCGACGAAATCGACCGGAAAATATTAACGGAATTGCAGCGAGATGCGCGCATCAGCTACGCCGAACTCGGCCGCCGCGTCGGCTTGACCACCCCCGCCGTCATCGAGCGTGTCCGAAAGCTGGAAGATGCAAAAATAATAACCGGCTATCGCGCCGAGATCGATACGGCACGGGTCGGGCTGCCGATCATGGCGTTTGTGCGGATGAGCATCACGGGCGTCGATTACAGCCACATCATCGAGGTCGCACAAGGTTCGAACGAGGTACTCGAGTGCCATCGCGGCACCGGCGGAGATTCGTTCATAATGAAAGTTGCGGTCGCCTCGGTCGAGCATTTGCAGGAAGTTATCGACCGCCTCGTGCCTTACGGAATCACTACGACGACGATCGTGCTGTCGTCGCCGGTGAAGAGAAGGGTGATAGACGTTTAACCGTGACTTGACAAGGTAGTATCCGGCAAGATTTCAGCCCAAGCAATTCCACTTCGAAGCCGTAAAATGGATCTTTCCATCCCTATCGTTTCAAAAACCGACAACATCGAGGGGCCGACGGCGACACCCGTTAGTAGCGTGCGTGCGCCGTTCATTATTACGCCAAGTTTGGTGGCTTTTTCTTCGGTGAAGGATTTGACGACGGTTTCGATGTTTTCTTCGGTGAATGGTTTTGTCGTGAAGCCCTCCCTAACGGTCGGGCTACTGACATCAGCATCGCCGAATTCGGCTTCGAAGCGGTCGGCTAGTTCGGGAAGCCAGGTTTTGAGATCAGCGAACTTGTTCAAATTTTTCGCGATCGCCGCTGGATCGAAATCGTAGTCTTCGCTGAAATATGCACGGCCTTGGGCAGAGAAATCCTTGAGCGTGAAGAAGCGAGTGCGTATCAGGGCTATGGTGCGAACATACCAATCGTACGAGCCGACCTCAAGCACGTCGAGAGCGATGGCGGCTGGACGTTCTGCAATTTCGATTTCGCTTTCAAATGCCTGGCTCTCGGTCGAATCTATCGTCGCTGTCAATGCCCGGCCTTCCGGTTCATATTCGTCACGCCACAGCTTCGCCGATTTCAGCTCCGCTTTGACAAAGGGCAGAAGATCGGCCAGCGGCATTGTTCGAATGTACTCGGCGTTCATCCATATCGCTTTGTCATCGGTCCATTTGCGCGGGTCGTTTTCGGTGAAATTGAATACGGCGTTCGAGCGGTGGATGCCTTCGAGCGAGAATTTGTCGATCAATTCGGTCAGCGAGTAGATCTCCTTTTCTTCACTTGCCGACCAGCCAAGCAGGGCGAGGAAATTCCGAAAAGCGGCGGCGAGAAAACCGGCATCGCGATAAGTCGTCATCGAAACCACCTCGCCGTGTTTGCGTTTCGACAGCTTGCCTTTATTCGGTGCCATAATAAGCGGTAGGTGGGCAAATATCGGCGGAGTAATACCTAGAGCTTCGTAAATCAAAACCTGTTTGTGCGTATTTGTCAGATGGTCCTGGCCGCGGATAACGTGCGTGATCCGCATTTCGATGTCATCGCAAACGACGGCGAGATTGTATAACGGATGGCCGTCCGAGCGTAACAGGACAAGGTCTTCTGTATCGGCGTAGCTGCGTTCCTGCAAACCGTAAACGGCGTCTTCAAATGATGTCTTTCCCGTCTCGGCAACCTTCAAACGAACAGCAAACGGCTCGCCGTTCGCCGCCCGCGCATCGCTCTCGACCTCCGAAATGTCGCGAAACGGATTGTCGCGCATGTTCTTAACGCCCTGTGCCGCTCGGGCACGTTCGGCAATGCCTTCCTTGACGTTTTGATCGGAAGGTTCGGCCTTTGGTGTGAAATCCCGGTATGCTTTGCCTTCTGTGAGCAATTTCCGGGCGGTTGCACGGTGTTTGTCGGCGTTGTCGGATTGGAAAACAATCTCTTCGTCGTGTTCCAGCTCGAGCCATTTCATACCGTCTAAGATCGAGCGGGTCGATTCTTCGGTCGAACGGGCAAGGTCGGTGTCTTCGATACGAAGCAGAAACTTACCCCCGACATGCTTAGCGTAGAGATAGTTGAACAAAGCAGTTCGGGCGGAGCCGATATGGAGATAGCCGGTAGGGCTTGGTGCAAATCTTACTCGTACACTCATAGAAGAAGATTTTCACGCAAAGACGCAAAGAACGCAAAACGAGGTGAAAACACGAAAGGCCGCCAAACGATTTGACGGCCAGCCCAGACCCAATCCAAAACTGGCGGAGACGACAGGATTCGAACCTGTGGTACCCTTTTGAGGTACAACGATTTAGCAAACCGCCGCTTTCAGCCGCTCAGCCACGTCTCCGAAATCTGCTAAAATTACGAAATCTAAATTCCGTACCGAGCAGAACTTAATTCTAGCCAAAGGGCAAACTTTGTCAAGTTGGCGGCATCTTAGAGCCTAAGGTCAGTTGCCGACATCGCTTGACACAGTTGCGTTTTATCTGGAAAATATTAGAGTTGTTTGGACTAGCTCCATTTTTACTATCGCAACGCGTCTCGTAACCTTCGGCCAACGATTATAACGGCCGCCGCTTTAGAATGACTTTTTTCACAAAACTGAAAAATTTTCTTACGGGAACCTTGGTTCTAGCTATAACGCTTTCTGCTGCTTATGCCGCACCTCTTGCCGGACCGACGGTGGACTCCGCTGAAATGGGCGGCGGCCTTGGCGTGATAAAAGGTATGGTGCGGGACGACGGCGGAAGTCCGATAGTTGACGCCACCGTAGCGATTTTTCGTGCCGGCACCTCGCAACTGCTAAAGCAGGTCAGGTCTGCATCGGACGGAAGTTTTATAGCGAGAATCATGCCGGGCACCTATACGGTCTTGGCGGTGGCCGAAGGTTTCAATCCGGTTACATTGGCCGCTATCGAGGTTAGCCGGGCATCGCAGCTGAATTACGGATTTAAGCTGGAACGCTCGGGCAGCGGAAACACTTTGCCGGAAAAACGGCGGGACCGCAATAATCCGAAGTGGAACATTCGTGCGGCGCAAACGAGCAGATCTATTTATCAGAACACAGAGGGAACTGTGCCCGTGGAAGACGTAGCCGAGGTCGATACGGCAGCCGAAGAGGTTCCGGAGCGTTCTGACAGACAGGGACAGACGGTCGTCGAAAGCTATTTTGCGGGTTCTGAATCGGGTGT
Source organism: Chloracidobacterium sp. (assembly GCA_031402865.1). Taxonomy (GTDB): domain Bacteria; phylum Acidobacteriota; class Blastocatellia; order Pyrinomonadales; family Pyrinomonadaceae; genus OLB17. Next base: position 17,662 of record JANNST010000009.1, read on the forward strand.
CAACGCGGGCTTCAATGTCGCCACGCTGCTACCTATTAGTGAGAATGCCGAGATCGTTTTTGCCGGTCAGGCCGGTATCGGCCGGAATGCTCCGCAGCGTTTTGAAACACAGGTCAAATATCGCCCATCAGATCTTCACCAGTTACGCCTTAACACATCTTTTGGCAAATTAGGATCTTTTGGAGTGGAGAGCGAGGAAAAGACGCTCTCTCAATTCTCGGTGCAGGCTACTGACGAATGGAAAGTACGCGAAGGCGTTATTCTCGTTTTCGGAATCGATTATTCTCGTTTTGTCGGCGCCGGTGATGACTATTCGATCAGCCCCCGGTTGGGATTGCAATTCGACGTCAATGCCAAAACCCGTTTTCGAGCGGCCTACACGCCGCAGACGGAAGAGCGAACATGGTCGCGGGCGATCGAGCTTGAAGATGCTCAGGTTTTGTTTCGCGATGCGGCAGTCGTGCAGGATTTTGTGGTCGAAAGCGGAAAACCGCAGATGAACAAGAGCCGCAGGTTTGAATTTGGCATCGAACGCATTCTCGATAACCGCTCTACTGTTGAAGCAAACGTCTTTTTTGATACGACATTCAATCGCGGCGTCGGTTTGACCAGTCTTCCCTTCAATTCATTGGGTCAGGCCGGATTCCAAGAATTTACGGCGAATCAGCAGGGTAATGCTCAGGGCATGCGTGTGGTTTATTCGCGTCGGCTAACCGGGCAATTCAGTGCTGCGGCGGGATATAGCTTCGGCGTTGGCCAAAAACTTTCGGACGAAGGGATTTCGAACCCAGCGGATCTTTTTCAGAATGATTTGTTTCAGACATTTTTTGGCCAGTTCGAAGCCGCTTTGCGGACAGGCACGAACGTTAAGACGATCTTCCGATTGTCGCCACAAGCTACGGTTTTCGCGATAGATCCTTTTCAGGGGCGTCTCGCGATCTATGACCCTAGCCTCAGCGTTCTGGTGACGCAGAGCCTTCCGAACCTCGGGTTGCCGTTCCACGCGGAAGCTGTTGTCGATGCAAGAAATCTATTCGGTTTCCAGACCGGAGTTGTCGGCGACGAAGGAACATTGCGGATGAATCATCAGCGCCGGGCACTGCGTGGCGGCATCCTTGTTCGGTTCTGATCTCCTGCATACAGCCGCGACTGATCCGGTGCCTTAGGGTTAGCTCAGTTCCAATCTCAAAAATCCCGTCTGCGATCTTCTCCAAATTCTCGGATTATCGAGCAAAAAACTGAATACCGAGCCTACTTTCGTAAAAGCCGTGTTGGACTCTTTTTCGTTCACTCAGTATAAATCGAACCAATAAATACGGTGTGTTCAGACATTTCGATTGGAACAAATCTTGCATCTAGAAATGTTGGGGTAGTTTGCCCTGAATAGATGAAAGCAAAAGTGCTCACCAGTTGGAGTTTGATGTGGCTAGTTGTGACGGTTTTATTCGTCGCGGGTGGTGCCCTCAATCTTTCTCAACGCGCGACGGGCGAGCTTGCTCCGACCGACGGCGTATTGTGGGTTCAAAAAGCTGACGGCATTTATGCAGAGAAGGTATTGCCGGGGTTTGCCGCTTCCAGGCAAGGCATTTCAGCCGGCGATAGGCTAGTCAACGTCAGTGTTGACGGCACAACGTTTGAGGAAGTGACGTCGATCGCCGATATCCCGATGTACCTGGACGCCGCCGGCGTTGGCGGGAGCCTGACGTATTTCTATCAGAAATCTTCGTACACATTCGCAAATAATTTTTATTACGCTGATCTCAAGAATATCGACACGCTTCCCCGCTGGACGGCGTCGATAATTTTCCTGACTATCGTCGGCATTATCTGGCTCGGCGTCGGTATATTTGTCTTATTCAAGCAAGGCAGCCGCTCGCCCTTCGTTCTGCATTTTGCAACGATATGCCTTGTAGCGTTTGTATTTCACGTTTATCGGTCGCTGAATATCGGCCAGGATTTCGATCTTGCCGTTAATCTTCTCGACGATATAGCGTTCGCGTTTTTCGCACCCCTATTTCTGCATTTCTGTTTACGCTATCCGGTAAGGAGCGAAGTTTTTAACGAATCGCGTTGGAAGACGTTAGTGCTTTACGTTCCAGCGTCGTTGGTGACCTTTGCGATTCTGTTCTTTTCGCTGGGCCAACTGATACCGATCGATTCTTTTGCCGCCGGACTTCGAGAATTTACCGCAAACAACAGGGTCTTCCCCATCTTAAATCAGGTCTTACTGGCTCATTTTGTTGCGGGCATAACGTTAGGCGCCAGTGTTCTGATTTGGCGATTTCTAAGCGTCAAGCAGACTCTCGTCCGTCAGCGGCTAAAGTGGGCAATGTGGGGAACGATCGCATCGGTCATTCCTATTTTGACGTTTCAGATCGCGAAGCGTTTCGTTTTTCTGCCCGAAGACACGTTGACGACTGCCTTGACCACGCTGCCGCTTGCTTTGATTCCGCTTAGCTTTGGCCATTCCGTAGTGCGATATCGTTTGATGGATGTCGATGTCGTCGTCCGGCGTGCTCTCGTTTACGCAATGACGACTGTCGCAATCGCAATGATGATCGGAGCGGTGGCTTTGGGCCTTGTATTTCTTGCAGTCGGCGAGAATCTTTCCAGAACGGAAATAACTCTAAGGGCATTGATAGCGGTTATCGCAATGGCCGCCATCGTTATGCTCAGCGAGCCTCTTAAGAACTTTCTGCAGGAGCGGGCCGACCGCTTCTTTTACGGAAAGCGGTATGACCTCCGGAATGGGCTGCTCGACTTTGGAAGGACGCTCTCGGCATCAACTGCGATGGAGCCGCTATTGGAGGCTTTGACGGAAAGACTCAAGCAGGTTTTGGACGTTCAAAAGGTGGCGGTTTTTATTGAGGATGACAAGGCCCTCGGTCACTACAAGATCGTAAAGTCAGCCGGGCTGAGTGAAACGTACCGAATTCCGGCCGATTTCAGAGAAATGATTCGTCAAAAATCCGCCGAAAAAGGAATTGTGCGGGCGGACCAACTGGACGTACACGATTCCGATCCGGGTGAAACGAACGGCAATGGAAAGACGCCTGTTCGCCAGGAACTTCACTATTTCGTGCCCTGTGTCGTCCGATCCAAAATGGTTGCCGTGATCGGGTTGGGCCGCGGCAGCGATGGGTCGCTGCTTTCATCCGAAGATCTGGAAATCCTCCGAACTGTTTCCGGCTACATAGCCGTGGCGATCGAGAACAGCAGGCTTTACCAAGAGCAGCGTGAACATACCGACGAGCTCGCTTTGTTAAAAGAATTTAACGAATCGATTGTCGAATCCGTAAACGTCGGACTCCTGGCCGTCGACGAAAACGGACGTATTACCCGATGTAATTCAACGTTCGAAGAAATGATCGGCCTTCGCCGCGAAGAGACCGTAGGAAAGCTGGTCGAAGAGATCTTCGACGAAAATTTTGCGTTGAATCTTACGAATATACTCGGTAAATCACGCTGGCACCTGACCGAAATTCGCAATGCCTACAAGCTCCACACGGTTGATTTCAATGGCCGCTCATTGATTCTTAATGTTGCGGTTGCTCCGTTAAGATCAGTTTCGAACGCACAGACCGGGGCGATCGTCGTACTCGAAAATGTCTCGTCGCGCGTAAAGCTCGAAGAATCTCTCCAGCAGAGCGAAAAATTGTCGAGTATCGGACTTTTGGCAGCCGGCGTAGCTCACGAGGTAAATACACCGTTGACCGGCGTTTCCAGCTACACGCAGATGCTGCTTGGGATGATCCCTGAAACAGATCCAAAACATGCGTTGCTGCAAAAAATGCAGCGGCAAACGGATCGTGCGACGAATATCGTCGGTAACCTTCTGAATTTCTCACGCACCGGCAACGCGATCGAATCAAGCGAACTGGATATCAATAAGCTTCTTGATGATACGCTTCAGCTGCTGGAACCGCAGCTAAGGAAATCAAACGTCGGCATCGCCAAGGAATATACGAAAACGCCGCCGATGATCTTTGGTAATGGCGGAAAGCTGCAGCAGGTATTTACAAATCTCATCCTAAACGCGCGCGATGCGATGTTCAGTGGGGGAACAATCACGCTGTCTACACGGATGAATGGTTCTGGCGAGATACATGTCGATGTCGCCGACACGGGCGAAGGCATATCTCCGGAAAACCTGAATAAGATATTCGATCCGTTCTTCACTACCAAGGGAGTCGGTAACGGCACCGGATTAGGACTTGCGGTTTCTTACGGGATAGTTCAGGAGCATTCCGGCACCATTGAGGTCCGCAGTGAGAAGGGTTCGGGCACAACCTTCAGCCTCGTATTTCCGGCATCCGGCAGGCAACAGCAGCGGGCCGTTAGCTAATATCCAACGACCTCTTCATTCTCAACGAATACAACGCAACTAAAAATGCAACGAACATAATGGCCGATGCGGTCCAGAATGTGCGCAGAAGTGTGGAATCGTCCATCGAGTTGACGGCATTGTTCAACAATATACCGCCGATCAATGGTCCAACGACGCGGGCGAGGCTTGCCCCCGACTGCAATATTCCCATAGTTCGGCCCTGGTCACTATCATCCGCGCTCTTTGATGCAAGACTGGTCAGGGCCGGTGATGCCAGCGAATTCCCCACGGATAGGACGGCCATGCCAAAGAGAAGTGCTGCAACGCCGCCCGATTGCGGGCCGACAACTGGGATAGCGAATAAACTCACGACCATCAATAAACAGCCAACAACGATCAGCGGAGACTCGCCGAATCTTTTAACTAAGCGGCTGAACAAGAACCCTTGCGTAATAATTGCAATGACACCGATATATGCAAACAAATACCCATTTTGCTCCGGGTCGTAGCCAAATCGAAACGCCGTGTATAGAACAAAAGCATAGGTCATTATCGAGAAAGAAGTCACCAATAGAAAATACACAAGATTGATAATGCCGAACTCTTTTTGGCCAAGAGATTCGATAATCTCGACGAATCGATTCTTGCCGTTCGGCAGGGGATCGGCCAGTTTGGCCTTCAGCGATTCCGGAAGAATAAAGTAAAGAGCTACAGCGTTGGCGAGCGACAAGGCGGCGGCGAAATAGAACGGAACATGGACGCCGTATTTGCTCAGAACACCGGCAATCGCGGGTCCTAAAATAAAGCCGATCCCGAATGCGGCGCCGAAAAGGCCCATGCCTTTGGCTCGGTTTTCCTTTGTCGTTATGTCGGCGATGTATGCCTGGGCTGTGGAAATATTTGCACCCGTTATTCCGCCGATTATCCGGCCAAGAAATACCAGGAAAATCGTTTCGGCAAACCCTATAACAAAGTAGCCGACGGCTGAACCGAGGATGCTGATGAACAAAATAGGTCGTCTGCCGTACCTGTCCGACAATCGCCCAAGAACCGGGGAAAAGAAAAACTGCATCAGCGAATAAACGCCGACGAGAATTCCAATCTCAAACGGAGTGGCGTTGAACGGTTCGGTGTTCGCGTAATACGGAAGTATGGGTATGACCATTCCGAAACCGATCAGGTCAATGAAAACCGTGACAAAAATAATCACAAGCGGCGTTGTGAAAAACTTTTCGGTTTTCTCCGCCGCAGCGTTTTCGGGCTTTGGGTTTTCGTTCATTTGGATCTAAAGGCCTCGGTCAAAGTGGTCAAAGCGTCCACTTATAGTAAGATAGGAAAAAGTTAAACGATACCATTCGGACGGAGTTTGCAAAAGGAATGTCGAGAAATTTCAAACCAACGGTTTTACTTCTGTTGGCAATCGCAGCGATCTTTTCTATGTATCAGGAAACACCAGCCAGGAAAAAGCCGGCAGCGGAACCGAAGCTATTGCGAACGCAGAGTGCCGCTCCGGACATCTCGTTCACCGTTTCCATGACAAAGCCCTGGACGCATTTGCTCGAAGTGGAAATGCGTTTGAAGTGGGCCGGTGCACCGGACCGCGTCGAATTGAAAATGCCGGTTTGGACGCCGGGCAGCTACCTAATTCGCGAATATGCCAGGCATCTACAGGATTTTTCCGTTATAACCCCTTCGGGCAGTTCACTTGCCTGGAGAAAGACAAACAAAAATACCTGGCAGATCGATCGAAAAGGTGCGAATGAGATCGTGGTCTCATATCGTGTCTATTCGAATGAGCTTACAGTCAGAACTAACGAACTGAATGACGAACACGCATTCTGGAACAACGCTGCCCTGCTTCTTTATCCAAAAGACCATTTACTAGCGCCTTCAACCGTTACGGTTGTGCCGTACGGTAATTGGAAAACGGCAACCGGGCTGGCGAAAGTTTCCGCGAAGCCGAACACTTTCCGTGCTGAAAATTTCGATGTTCTATATGATTCACCTTTTGAGGTCAGCAATTTTAATGAAATAACCTTCGACGTTAAGGGCAAGCCACATCGAGTGGTCGTAACGGGCGAAGGCAACTATGATCTTCGGAAAATAGCTCAGGATTCGGCAAAGATCGCCGAAGAAGGTTATAAGATATTCGGTGAACTTCCTTTCGACCACTACACGTTCATCATAAATCTGCGAGGCGGCGGCGGGCTCGAGCATTTGAACTCGACGGCCCTGCAATGGAACCGCTTCGGCTTCAAGCCACAGTCTCGTTATATCGGATTTCTCAATCTGGTTGCCCACGAATATTTTCATCTATGGAACGTAAAGCGCATACGTCCGGATGCTCTCGGCCCGTTTGATTACGAAAATGAGAATTACACAAAACTTCTTTGGGTAGCTGAGGGAATGACGGCATATTACGAAGGCCTTTTGTTGCGAAGGGCCGGGCTGATAACCGACAAAGAATTTCTTGACGGCAAAGCCTCGATGATCGAACAGCTACAAGCACGGCCCGGCCGATTTGAAACAAGCCTTGAAGAAGCGAGCCTTGATGCATGGATCAAGTATTACCGCCAGGACGAGAACGCCGTAAATAATCAAATCTCTTATTACGACAAAGGCGAAGTTGTCAGCATGATGCTGGATATTTCAATCCGGAAGGCCTCCAACGGGGCGAAGTCGCTGGATGACGTGTTGCGGCATTTATATAAGGAGCATTTCAAAAAGAACAGGAATTTTACACCCGAAGATTTTCAGAAAGCGTCGGAATTGATGGCTGGAAAAAGCCTGGACGATTTTTTCGCCAAATATGTCCGCGGAGAGGCAGAGATCGACTTTAACTCCATAGTTAACGGGATCGGTTTAACACTTTCGGTTGGTGAACCGAATAAAAATCGGGCATACATTGGGGCTGATATGGCTGAGGAGAATGGCAGATTGACCATCCGGTCGATATCCGCCGGCACGCCTGCGTACGAACAAGGATTGAACACCGGCGACCAGATCGTCGCGATCGATGGTTATCGCGCAAGCCAGTCTTTCGTACAGACCTATATCGGTGACAAAAAGCCGAACGATAAGGTGAAACTGACCCTGTTTCGCTTCGATAAGATGCGCGAAGTGAATTTTACGCTTGGAAGCGATTTGCGAAGGGACTATGGCTTCTCGGCGGTGGATAATCCAACGGCTGATCAGCGGCGTCTTTACAAAAGCTATTTGAACGAGGACCTTCAGTAAAAATGATTCCCAACCCTTGAATTTCTCTGAATCTGACGTAAACATGCGGGCTAAACAAATAGCATATCTGATACTGACGGGAAGCGTTCTGGCTGTTTTGAGCTGTCGAAACGAGCCGGGCCAATCTCAAAGCCAAACGGTTTCGAGCCTGAAAGAGGTTCCGGCCGTAAGGCTGAACTATCGTTATGAGGCGGATGTTCCCGCTCCCGACGAAACCAAACGAGCGGCCACCGATGACCGTAACGTTGCCGTCCAGGCCGACTTCGATCAGAACCGTACACAGGAGCTTTTGGACAAAACGATTCTTTCGCCAGACGGGAAAAGGATTTTGGCGATTTACCACAAGCCGACCGATTTGCAGTCCGAGTTTCGGCTCGATATGTACTCTCAGGACGGAAAACTCCTGCGAAAGATCACAGCCGACAGGGTAGCCGTGCATTTTCCGGACACTATTTTGTGGTCGCCGGATTCATTGACCGTAGCATTTGTGGCAGTGGTGCGCGGGGCATCGCTGGAACCTGTAGAAGCTCCGATCGCTGGTAGTGCGGTCGAGACAACGCCGAACCCTGAAGTAAGGCCGATTCAGAACTCAAACACGAACTCAAACTCCGAAAGCCTGGAAACAGATCTGGAAGCCAACACGAATAACGTTACCCCTGCTCCAACGCCGGTTCCGCCAGCAAACGTTCTTGCATTCCGCACAGAGCAGATCTATACGTGTAATGCGGATGGCGATAGCATTAAACTAATAACTCAAAACGAAGGCCTCATCTATTTTTATTATGTTTGGTCGCCTGACAGCTCGACGCTTGCAGCCTTGGCCGCGACCAGCCGTGAGTGGCAATATCTACAATATAGGGCTGACGAAAAGGGCGAGATATTCGTGCCTGTCGGCCGACCGAGACTAGTAGAAAAGACAGGGCGTGAACGGCGTCTTGACGATGCTCTGACGCCGGTGCAGCCTGTCTGGTCGCCGGATTCAGCCAAGGTCGCCTGTGCCTTCGACAAGCAGGTGAGGATCTACGACGCTGATGGCAACGCACCGACGCAGGCGGCTATTCCACTTCGCAATAATCTGTTGCTTTCATCGAAGGTTTTTGATGATGAGCAGCAGACTAAGCTCAACGCGGCGAACGTTGCTCCAGATGCAAACACCCAGGCAAATTCAACCAGCAACAGCAATACCGCCCCGACGACCCTGCCGGATGAAAATACGCTCGTTTCGTTTAACCCGATTGTCTCCCTGAACTGGCCGTCGGAGGAACAGCTTTATTTCCAAACGGCCTTTGTAAAACGTATGAAGAATGATGTCGACAGCGTGACGAGTTTCCCGCGATGGCATCGCCTTATATTGACGCCGCAGGCAGCCGTCCTGAACAAGTAAAATTATGAGCCAACAAACAATTGCCGATATTTATGCCTCAAATGAAAGTATTCGCGAGAAGTTCAAGGGAACACTCGCCCGCCTGACCGAAAGTCAGCTCTCGACGCTGCCTGACGGCGAAAAATGGACAATAACGCAGATCGTTGAACACGTCGCGATGGTGGAAAATGGAATGTCGAGGATATGTTCCAAGCTTCTATCCGGTGCAAAGGCCGAAGGACAGCTTTCGGACGGCACCGTGACTATGTCCAATACATTTACCGAAAAGAGTACAGATGCAGGAGCCGTTAAGTTGGAAGCACCCGAAATTGTCCACCCTTCGCACGGGAGGACACTCGCGGAATCTCTGGCGGGTATGGACGAGACCAGGGAAAAGCTAAACGAATTGAGGCCTCTTTTCGAGGAATACGACTGCAATACGCACAAGTTTCCACATCCCTTCTTCGGTGATATGTCTGCTGTCGAATGGCTTCTGCTGGTTGGCGGCCACGAAGCTCGACATCTTAAGCAGATCAGAACTTTGGCCGAGAAGATCGGTTAAGACAGCAGTTTTTCAGACGAATTGCCAGTTATCGCTCGTAGCCGGAATTGCCGCCCCATGATAAGATTTTCTTTTGGCATCTATAAGCAAAAGTTAAGCTTTACACCTTAACAGGAATTTATATGGATAAGTTTTTGATTCGCGGCGGCGCGGCGTTAAAGGGAAAGATCGAGATAAGCGGTGCAAAGAATTCAGCCTTGCCCTGCCTGGCGGCAACGCTGTTAACGGCCGAGACTGTAACGCTGCACAACGTTCCTTACGTAAAGGACCTAATCACACAACGCCGTCTGCTTGAAGACCTTGGTGCTACCGTGCTGACGCCTGAGCTTCGCACGCATAAAGTGACCGCAAAGAATATCGAAACTTTCGAAGCTCCGTACGAACTTGTAAAAACGATGCGGGCAAGCGTTCTCGCGCTCGGCCCGCTTCTCGCACGATTTGGTCAGGCAAAGGTTAGCTTGCCCGGCGGTTGCGCTATCGGAACGCGGCCAATAGATCTGCACTTGAAAGCTTTCGAGCAGCTAGGTGCAGTAGTTTCGCTTGAATCGGGCGACGTAGTTGCGCGTGCTCCGCGGGGAAGGTTGGTCGGTGCGGAGATAGTTTTTGAAAAAGTAACCGTTACGGGAACCGAGAATGTAATGATGGCCGCGGCTCTTGCCGAGGGCAAAACGGTTATCCGCAATGCAGCATGCGAACCTGAGATCGAAGATCTTGCCGAGCTGCTGAACCGAATGGGAGCGCGGATCAAGGGCGCGGGAACTCCGACAATGGAGATTGACGGGGTCGAAGGCCTGAGCGGCGCGGAACACACTATAATCCCGGATCGGATCGAGACCGGTACATTCATCGTCGCGGCGGCCATAACGCAGGGTGAGATCGAGATAAAGCGCTGTAATCCGGAGCATCTTCGTGCCGTAATAGCCAAATTACGCGACGCCGGGGTTGAGATCGAGGAGCTAAATCAAAGCACACTCGCTGTAAGACAGTCGTCCGCAGGCCTAAAGGCGAAAGACGTTACAACCGAGCCGCACCCGCTTTTCCCGACCGATATGCAGGCCCAATACATGGCGCTCATGACGCAGGCCGAGGGAGATTCCGCCGTCACTGAAACTATCTTCGAAAATCGGTTCATGCATGCGTCGGAGCTCGTTCGGATGGGAGCGAATATCCAGATTTCAGGCAACAAGGCGACCGTGCACGGAAAAACTCCGCTAACCGGTGCGAGAATTCTTGCATCCGACCTTCGAGCTTCCGCATCTTTAGTTCTTGCGGCATTGTGTGCCTCGGGCGAGACTCTGATAGATCGTGTTTATCACATAGATCGCGGCTACGAAACGATCGTTAAAAAGCTAGGTTCGGTAGGTGCAAACATTGAGAGGATAACCGAAGATTTAGCTGCAGGTGTCGAAGGTTAGCTTAACGTTCCAGTTAACAATCCAAATCAGCTGTGGTTTAATGAATTCATAGCGATATGAGGGATGAAAATTGTATTTTTTGCCGGATAGCTGCGGGCAAGATCCCGTCAAGCCGGGTTTTCGAGGACGACGTTTGCGTGGCATTCAACGATACGTCGCCTCAGGCTCCGACGCATATTTTGATCATTCCACGCGAGCATATCGATTCGCTGGACGCTGCACAGCCGTCGCATAAGGAAACGCTCGGTCATTTGCTACTGACGGCGGCGGACATTGCCCGCCAAAAAGGTATTGCGGACGATGGATATCGTCTCGTAATCAATACAAATGCCGATGGCGGACAGACCGTGTTTCATACCCACGTACACCTTCTCGGCGGTCGCCCGTTTATTTTCCCTCCCGGTTAGTCATCGAAGCAGCAATTATTTTGACGGTTAATATGAGATTGTTTTTTCCTGTTTTGTTCATGTATTTATCAGTTTTGCTTCAGCTTGGCTGTTCAGGAGCGTCTACCGATGCAAATGCCGTTTCGGGCCAGAGTACTGACACGAACAGCCTTCAGGTGCCGCTTGGCGCTGAATTCACCTCTGCCGCCGATGCCTTGGCTGAAGGCACCAGGCTTTTCGATGACGGCGAAACTGTAAAGGCCATTGATGTTCTATCACAGGCTGTCAAGCTCGATCCTGATCTTGCCGAGGCTCATTTCAAACTTGGTATCGCCTATGCATTGGTCGAGGCCCGGGACGATTCCGTTACCAAACCTGCCGAAACGCCGACACCCGACCCCAAGAACAAAAAGCCGAAGGAAATAAAGACTAATTCAGAGAAAGCGTTTGCGAATGCGGTCGCGGCTTATAAAAAAGTTCTCGCGGTGAATAAGGATGATGATGCCGCTCTTTTCAACCTCGGGCTTGCTTATAACAAGCTGAACGAAGATGAGGACGCCGCAAAGTCTATTCGTGAGGCCGCCAGGCTCAAACCCGACGACACTCAATATCAAACCGAACTCGGTTCGATACTGATAAAGCTAGCCAAATATCACGAAGCCGTCGGAGCGCTGAAAAAGGCGATCGACCTTGACGCAACAAACGTAAAGGCCGAAGACCTCCTTGAAAAAGCTGAGGCCGGACGCAAACGTATAGATTTCACGAGCGTACCCAAGGACGGAAAGAAATCTGCTAACTCTAACACCAACACGCAAATAGATCCGGAGGCCCCGGCATCGAACAGTGCGGTGAAGCCGGCGAATACGAAAGTATCCAGACCGTCGCCCGCAAAAACGCCAAAATAATTTTGTCGGGCCAGAATTGTGACAACACAGCCACTGCTAAGGTTGACATTCCTTTATCCGCGCATCAAATTAGTACTCGTTCCCGGCTTTTATGAAGATCGAACTCGAAGTATCCCAGACACTTTCGCTCGAACGCAAGATCAAAATGCACGAAGCGCGCGAAGCGATCATTGACCGGCTCGCGCGTGATCTGCCGACGAACATTGATCTTGAACGGTTTTTAACCGTTGTTGTTTCCGAGATCGGGCGAATGCTCCAAGCTGACCGGTGCGACGTTTTGCAACTCGTTGAAGGCAAGGAGATGCGAATCAGCCACGAATGGCGTAAGGACGAATCGATTCCGTCCAGCCAGGGTACGACTATTCCCATCGACGCAAAAAAGCTGGGCGAACGGTTTGATATAACCCAGCCGATCCAGATCAACGACACTTCGAAGCACAAAGATCCGACGCTAAAGTTCTTCACCAAGGCCCTGGAAACGCGGTCACTGCTGATTATTCCGATAATGCTGAGCGGAAATGTGCTTGGTCTGCTGGGCTTGCACGACACTACAAAGCCGCGCGAATGGCTGGAAGAGGAAGTCGCGTTCTTGCAGTCCATAGCCAGACAGCTTGCGATCGGCTATCAATACACAAGCCTCTACGTCGCGCAGGAGCAGGAAACGCGGCGGACGAACGCGTTGCTCGAGATCGCGAACACGCTAAACTCACACTCGGATTTCAACGAGGTTTCGGCCGGGGTGCTGGAGCGCGCGATCACGCTGGTAGGTGCGGATTACAGTGCTCTCGGGGTGCTCGATCAATCCGGCAAAAAGATCTCGCTTGCCTCATTTAAGGCGGCGGAGGGCATAAAGCCAAGCCGTGTTTTGCGGATGGTCGAGCAGCATGGCAAATCGCTCAATGTAGATACATTTCCCGCCATCAACGACCTGCTGCGCGAAGGCAAGACGATGCAGCTTGTTGATAAACAACTCCCTTTTGCGATCAGGCTGATATTCAACACACAGCTTGGCGGCAAGGCGGCATTGGTGGCGCCGGTTCGGGTAGGCGGACAGGTATTCGGCCTGTTGGGATTTGTATGGAGCAAGGAGAGCGTGTTTGAAGCCCACGACATCGCCCTTGTTGAAGGTATCGCGGACCAGATCGGCACCGCTCTCGAACGCGATCAGCTTTCTGCCGAGGTCATGCGTTTGAAGACCGAGCTTTCCCAGAAGAGCAGTGAAATTATCGGCCAGGCCCCGTCGATACGGCGGTCTATCGAATTGGCGTTGACGGTGGCGGACGCTAGCACGACCGTGCTGATCCAGGGTGAATCGGGGACGGGAAAGGAGCTGCTGGCCAATCTCATCCATTTCAATTCGGGCCGTGAGAACCAGCCGTATATAAAGATAAACTGCGGTGCGATCCCGGAAACCTTGCTGGAATCCGAGCTTTTCGGCCATGAAAAAGGAGCGTTTACCGACGCTCGCGCGCAACGCCGCGGCCGCTTTGAAGAGGCTGACGGCGGAACTCTGTTTTTGGACGAGATCGGCGAAATGTCTTTGCAGGCACAGGTAAAGCTGCTCCGCGTGCTGCAGGACGGCGAGTTTACGCGTGTTGGCGGTGGTGATGTAATAAAGTCCGACGTGCGGGTGCTGGCGGCGAGCAATGTCGATCTGGAACAGGCGATCGAAGATGGCAAATTCCGGCTCGACCTTTACTACCGGCTATCGGTGTTCCCGATAACGCTGCCTTCGTTGCGGGAGCGCATCGAAGATATTCACCCGCTCGTGTTTCATTTTCTGGAGCGATATAAGGAAAAGAGCGGCCGGTTTGTTTCTGGCATATCGAAGGACGCCCTGCGTGCCCTAGTCAATTACGAATGGCCGGGCAATGTCCGCGAGCTAGAGAACGCAATCGAAAGAGCCGTTATTATTGCCTCAGGCCGCCAGATAGAACTTGACGATCTGCCGGAAACGATCAGCAAACGCTCGCTCGAAGCCAGCCTGCAGGTCCGCCACGAGCGTGCGAGAGCATCCGGTGAAGGCCGTTCAATTGGCCTCCAGATCGAGATCCCCGCCTCAATGGACGAGATCGAAAAGATGGTCATCGACGCGACGCTCGACTATACCGAAGGCGACAAATCCCGAGCCTCGCGCCTCTTGAACATCGGCCGAAAAACGCTCTATCGAAAGCTTGAACAGATGGATAATGGGGACGGTCAGGTTTAGTACTGGTTTCTGAAGCCTAATCCTAACGCTAACACTGGAAAATACAGGCCGACAACCGTTTCTCAGCCTTCTCAACTGACGAATCGGGTGATGGGAAAAAATGGGTCTTGGGGGCGGCAAAAAAAGAGTCGGGGAGTTATGAACTCGAAGCGGAAATATGAGGGCCCTTTTGAGCGTAATTAGACCAGTATCATTTTGACGCACGACGTTTGCATTCCATTCCTATCGTTCGTATCGTCTAAATCGTTCGTATCATTCGTAACGTCCAAATCATTCCTATCGTCCCGAAATATCAGCTATATCATCATTTCCAAAATTGCTGTTCTTCCCAATCTTCTGGAAAGCCCATTGAAGATAGCTTTAAGTTTGGATAACGCTTCAGCGGACTTCTAAAATGGATAACAAAACGAGTATTCGGATTGATTGCCCGGAGCATGTACAGAAAACAGCTGGCAAGATAAAACGATTTGTCGTTCGTAGGGCGATTAGTAATCCAAAGGTTTGTCGGTCTTTCCAAATAGGTAGGTCGAACTGTCAAAATTCGATTCCAGAGGCGGCTATGATGTGCACAAATGTTTCGTATATAGGTCATGCTTTGCATCCAGCTTTCGAGTACCGGCGGGTGGCTGATGCCGAATTGAAGTGCAATCTTCTTTTTCTCCGCAGACATCGCCAGATTTCGATAGAGCTTTGATAAAAGGCCAAGCGATAAGACTTCCGAAGTCATCCATATCGGCATTCGCTCATGTTCGTCGTACTTCTCAAAAAAGTGGTCCTTAAAAACCTCTTTCGCCCGGTCGACCTCGTTGTCGATATTCTCAAGCTGTTGTCGCCACCGGTCGGCGTCACGAAAGTGCAATCGGTCTTCGAACCAATATGGGCCGCCGCTAAGCGAAAGTTGATAGCTCATCTGGGTCCGAAAGGCGATCTCAAGCTTTTCGATCACATCCAAGATCAACAGGCGAAACTCGCGGTCGAACAGATACAGGTCAAGCACATTATCGAACGTGGTGCCTTTAATAAAACGATCTTCGCCCAGAACTTTGAGTGGAAGCATGTAGGCGCTCAAGCGGTAATAACTAATATTCGAAAGGTAATTGGCGGCGCGGTCTTTGTCCGGGATGTCGAGGCCGCGATCGCGTAGAAGCTCGATCTGTTGTTCGAATGTGAGAGCGTTCTTTTCGTATCTCATTCAGTAGATTTAAAAGAAGAAAACCCGCCCATTTGAGCATCGTTGAGAGGCTTGGCAGGTATTATTAGAATCAGTATACCTTTCGCCTGTGGAAAAAGCAACTTACCGCCTTTGTTTCCGAGCGGCATAGTTTGCTATCGCTTGTTCGCGTGTATCTCCGAAGGCGCAGCAATCGCTTTCCTCGAGATCAACGAACTCCGGCCCGACGACACAATATGAATCTCCGTCAAGGAATATCAACGTCCCGCCCGGGCCTGGTTCGGATTGTAGATCGGGATCGTTCTTAAGTGATTCGAATTCTTCTGTAGGCATTCTTTTTAAAGGATAAAGGATAAAGGATAAGGGATGAAGGTAAGATAAAAGATAAAAGTAAGATAAAAGATAAAGGCGAAGGAAAGTGGCGAAATGAGGCGGGCGAAGGAGAAGCCGGAAAAGATAAAGATGCCCGCTGGTTTCAGCTTTTTTTGAAACGGAAATAGAGGTAGATGCCGACGATATTGTTTATCGTTAACGCGGCGTTTGTGAAGGCGAAGACCCAGCTTCCGGTGACGACGCTGTAGACGGTGAAGCCGATGGACGCGGCGAGCTGGCCGACAAAAAGCCATTTCGAAATTCCCTCGCTCGTCGCGTCCTTCCACTGTTTATATACCTGTTTTACAAGCGTTAGCAGCAGTATAATCGAGCTGGCCCAACCCACAATTTCAATCATTTAATATCTCATCCATTCCATATCTAAATGACGGTGTGCCTACAGTAGGCACACCGTCTTCGTGATTTGTGACCCCGCTTCTTACCCGTTATTTAGGCTGGAACTTTCCGCTCCGTTTCGCGTTCCCAATTTCGGTGTTCGGCGATTGCCCGTATGAACTGAGCCGCAGCGTCCGCATGCTTTTTGCCGTTGATGATTGCTTTGTCCTCCATAGACAGGTCGATAAAAGCCGCGTTCAACAATGCCGTTCCGTCGCCGGTCGCACAGATCGCTTTGCAATGTTTATAGGCTTCATTTACAAAATGAATGGCGTCAGGATCGGCCGCCAGCACCGCCACGCTCTTAGCACCGCCGGGAACATATACGGCGTCAAATAATACGGACGCGGCAGTGAGCAGGCTGTGGTCGGCCTTGACAGTTCCGCCGCCTGCGGCCGCAATATCCCCGAGTCTGGTTGCAACTGTTTGAAGCTGCGCACCCTCGGCGACCAACGCCTTTTTCATTGCCGCAAGCTGCGCTCCGTCGAAGCCGTCGCTGATTAGCCCCGCGACGCAGCGGGATTTGATCGTATTTTTGACCGTGTTAGCCATGCTTAGCGCGGCGGATCTTTCGATAGACGATTTAACCTTGCGCGGCTGTACCGACCTCGGATCGGTGTCTGCCCCGAACGAATGATTTATCGGCTGCTCGGGTTTCGCGGGAACCGCAAGCCCAAGGGCGTCGGCTACTTTCCGAGCTAAACCCTTGTCGATCTGGCTCAGGATACCCAGCATGCGAATCTGGATGGCAGGTGTCTGAAGCTTGCCAAGCTCAAACCGCAACGCATCGATTATGTGGTTTTTTTCGGGCTCTGACTGGCTATTGAAAAAGAGAGTTGCCTGGCTGAAATGATCGTGAAAACTAGTGCTCCGTGCCCGAACCTTTTTAGCGTCGATACGTTCTTCATGGCTGTGAAAACCGCCGTCGGCCATCGATGCCTGATACGGGCAGCCATTACCGAGTGAGTTCGGCTCGTACGACACTTTGCCCGTATTTATCGTTTGCCGCATTTGGGCATCGCGCTGATTATTGTGTACGGGAGCGACGGAGCGGTTGATCGGGATCTCGTGAAAGTTCGGGCTGCCCAGTCGCGAAAGCTGTGTGTCGGTGTATGAAAAAAGCCTTCCCTGCAGCAGCGGATCATTGGAAAAATCGATGCCCGAAACGACGTGGCCGGGATGAAAGGCAACCTGTTCCGTTTCGGCGAAAAAATTGTCAGGGTTGCGGTTGAGCGTCATCTTGCCGATACGCTGCACGGGAACCAACTCTTCTGGAATGAGCTTTGTCGGATCGAGAAGGTCGAATTCATATTTATGCTCGTCGGCTTCGGGCACCAACTGTACGCCTAATTCCCATTCCGGAAACGCCCCGTTTTCGATCGCTTCCCACAGATCGCGGCGGTGAAAATCCGAATCCTTGCCGGAAATGGCCTGGGCTTCGCTCCATGCGACGGAATGAACGCCAAGAAGCGGCTTCCAGTGAAACTTTACAAACGTAGACTTTCCGCGTTCGTTAATAAATCGAAAAGTGTGAACGCCAAAGCCTTCCATCATTCGCAGGGAACGCGGAAGTGCCCTGTCCGACATTGCCCACATGATCATATGAGCCGACTCGGGCATCAGCGAGATAAAATCCCAAAATGTGTCATGGGCCGACGCAGCTTGCGGCATTTCGTTGTGCGGTTCGGGCTTGACGGCGTGGACGAGATCGGGGAATTTCATCGCGTCCTGGATAAAGAACACCGGCATATTGTTGCCGACGAGATCGTAATTTCCTTCGTCCGTATAAAACTTGACCGAGAATCCGCGAACATCACGTGCAAGATCGCTCGAGCCGCGCGAGCCGGCAACGGTTGAGAAGCGGACGAATACCGGAGTAACGCGCGATGGGTCACAGAGGAACTTCGCCTTTGTTACGCTCTCCATGGATTTGTAGACTTGAAAAATTCCGTGCGCCGCGCTTCCGCGGGCGTGAACGATTCGTTCCGGGATGCGCTCGTGATCGAAGTGCGTGATCTTCTCACGCATAATAAAATCTTCGAGCAGTGTCGCTCCGCGTTCGCCGGCCTTTAGCGAATTCTGGTTGTCATTGATACGCAGTCCCTGATTTGTCGTCAAAAACTGATCGGCTCCAACTTCGCGGTCTACTTCAAGGTCCTGAAGTTTTTTATTACTGTTATCCTTTTTAATTTGGCGCGCCATCTTATTCCCCCTTTATCGAATCTCTTTATTTCTTCTTGTTAATCTTGTTCCGTAGTTTATCCCTTTTTTACCACCGAAAAAGAGGAACAAGCACGAATAAGACGAACAAAACTGAGCTTTTCGGATCATTTATAATAAAAAGGAAACCTCCGCAGGCTTCCTTTTACTAATCGCTATGGAACGTTTTTATACGCCCCGTCCTCTCACGAGTTGCAATACTAACACGATCACTGCCACGACGAGCAGGATGTGAATCAAATTTCCGACAGCGGCCCCGGCAAATCCAAACCCGAGAAGCCACAAAACCAATAGAACTACTACGATTGTCCACAACATAAACCTTCCTCCTCAACTAACTGACTAAATACTTCAAGCATTCGCTGATAGCGATTTTTTGAAATTTGCCTTTTCCTTTTCCATCTGGGCACCAAGTTCGTCGATGACGGCCGCGTCGAACTGATTCTTGACCAGCGGAAACATTTCTTCTTCTTCTTCTTTTACGTGATGTTCTGTGTCCTCGATCAAAACCTTCAGCTTCGGCTCGAACTTTTCGCTTTCATTTGATAGAGCATCGAGTTCCTTCAAAAACATCTTCATTTGACGATGCTCCTCAATGCCTTCGAGAACTATGTCGACAAGTTCCTTATTGCCCTCCGCCTTAAGCTTTGGATAAAAGATCACTTCTTCGATGTGTGCGTGCACGTCGAGCTCAGCTTTGATTTTGACAAATATCGCCGGATGCTCGCTTTCCTTGGTAGTTTCGACCTTTTTGAAGAGGTCAGCGACTACTTTGTGATCGGCTTTTAGTAATTCAATTGCATTCATGTTTTGCCCTCCCTTTGTTCGAAAAACCCTCCAGGCTGGGTTAACGGTTCATATTGCTGTTCATTCTCGAATTCATGTTCATATTCGAATTCCGATTGTTCATCGGCATATTTCCGGATGAATTGCTCATATTCGAGTTCATCATCGATGTATTCATCGGCATCGGCGAGGACGTTGACACCGGTGTCGATGCATTAGAATTGGTCAAGTAACCTGTATTCGTATTCGCGTTACGCATATTCCTGTTGTCCGTTGTAGATGTACAGGCCATAAGACCGCCTGAAATTAAGATCGAAATACCTAAACCAATAATCTTCTTCATTTTTTCTGCCTCTTTACTAAAATATTAAAAAGATGGACCAACGGATACCGCCGGAGACCTGACAGTAACTTCAGTCGTTGGCCCATCCAAACTAAAAACCCGAACACCCGGCTACAACTGCCGGAGCTACGCGGCGTATTTATTTATCGATAAATATGCTGTCCGCGATGCGTGTTCTTCCATTCGCTTTCAAAGTAGTCTGCATCTTCGTCCGATCTTGGCTTAACGCCCAAAACCGTGCCGCCTTCACCAATCCCGGTTTCGTAGAGCTTTGCCCGGTCTTCCGGAATTCCCCAGCCGATCAAAGCGCCGACGAGGCCGCCCGTCAAACCACCGGCACCAGCACCAGCAAGAGCAGCCGCCAACGGGCCCCAAATGACGAGCCCTACGCCTGGCAGTACGAGGTTGGTACCAATCGCAGCAACGCCGCCGATAATGGCGCCGAGTGTTCCGCCGATCAATCCGCCAACGCCCGTGCCTTCGGCAGCTTTACTGCCAAGCTCGGAATCGGGATCGGAATCGTTTCCGTAATACTTTTTGCGTGTGTCGTCGGACATGATCACGTTGATATCATCATCCGTATAACCGCGATCACGCAGTGATTGATAAGCGCTTTCCGAGCTGTCCTTGTCAGTAAACATTCCGGTTAACATACCGGATTCGGTTTGAGTTCTAGTTGCTTGATTTTCCATTTTGTTTGTTCTCCCTTGTAATTTAAGTTTCGTGCGCGCGGGCACGTCCCGAATAACTCTAAATTTAGCGTGATAAATAAGCATCACGCCCTCGCTGCCTACAGAACTGCACTCGCTTTCCTCAGCCGGTTTTGCCGGGCCCGGCTGAATATCCTACGGGCACTGTCAAACATCCGATCGCGTCCGTCATCCTTGACCGGCGTCTGCGCTGCGGACGCTTCGTCATTTGCGGGACTTGTCAGATGCGAATCCGACAGCAGCATTAGATATTGAATATCCCCAGTTTTTTTAGTTTGTCGAAACATAAAACCCCTTGTCGCTGTGAATGAATTTAGAACACCTTTACGTCCGTCCTGTGCTTAGAGCAACTGTTATGCCGAACAGAACCACCCGACAGAAAACCGCACTGCATTTTGTCAATGAATATGAAAAATTTTCTTAAGTTTCAAATAATATCCTTTATTTTCTGAAAGATATGTGTGCTGTCACACAAAG
Organism: Chloracidobacterium sp.; assembly: GCA_031402865.1. Lineage (GTDB taxonomy): Bacteria > Acidobacteriota > Blastocatellia > Pyrinomonadales > Pyrinomonadaceae > OLB17. The sequence continues at coordinate 38,541 of JANNST010000009.1, forward strand.
GAAAAAAAATTGTAATAACACTTCGAAATAGAGGGATTCAGCACGGATTTGCTTCCGGGGCGGGAAATTGTGTATCTTAATCAGGTTCCTGAAAGGTTTAAGCGTATGAGTATTGCAGCCGTAGAAGTTCAGCCGTTGGCCGTCGATGTTGCTTGCAGCAATGACGGGCTGAATGTCGACCTGGCCGACGGACGGAAGATCTCGGTGCCGCTGCACTGGTTTCCGCGGCTGGAAGGCGCTTCGCACGGCGACCGGAAAGGCTGGGAGTTAATCGGCGGTGGGCTTGGCATTCGGTGGGATTCGCTCGACGAAGATATTTCGGTTGAGAGTCTGCTTAGGTTGAGATAGTTTCCCGCAAAGACGCAAAGACGCAAAGTAGAAAAGCCGATGTCATCGAACACCGTAGAATGGCTCGCCGTTGCAATCTTTTTTATCTGCTTTTTTGGGCTCACCGTACTCGAAGCTTTTTGGTTAAATAAGAAAAATCTTATCCCATTCCCGAGGGTCTTCAGCTTTTCATTCGTCACAAATATCCTTAGCGTTTCTGTCGGCTTCTTTGTCTCGTTTTTGATCTTCGTAGTGCTGTTCATGCTGGTATTCGACGGGTCGCTGCAGGAACTTCCGCCGAACGATCTCCGTCTATGGGCTGCGGTTATCATTGCGGCCCTGTTTCCGCTGCTGCTTCTAATACTGGCAAAACGGCTCATGCTGCACTTTTTCAAGCTTGCGTCGGTGAGATCGCCGTGGCTGTTTTCGATCGCGGCATCGGTCGTATTTATGCTGACGGTTTCAGCCGTTCCTTCCCTATTTATTTACTTCGCTTTTTAATATGGACATCATTGTCGGCACCGCTGGCCACATCGATCATGGCAAGACAGCCCTGATCAAGGCCTTGACCGGTACGGACACCGACCGTTTGCCCGAGGAGAAAAAACGCGGCATTACGATAGATCTTGGTTTTGCCGAGCTTGAATTGGGCGAACACAGGATCGGGTTTGTCGATGTGCCGGGGCACGAGCGGTTTGTAAAGAACATGCTCGCCGGTGCGAGCGGTATCGATTTCGTGCTGTTGATAATCGCCGCCGACGAAGGCGTTATGCCGCAAACGCGTGAACATTTCGACATTTGCCGTTTGCTGGGTATTCGAAACGGTCTGATCGTATTGACGAAAACGGATCTGGTCGACGATGAGCTGCTCGATCTGGTCAGGCTCGAAGCATTGGAATTGGCTGAAGGTTCGTTTCTTGAAAATGAGGAGGTCATTGCGGTTAGTTCGAAGACGGGAATGGGAATGGATGAGCTGCGAAGAGCGATCATCGACGCGGCTGGCGGTATCGGCGAACGTCGGGTCGATCTGGTTACCCGGCTCCCGATCGACCGGAGTTTTGTCGTCAAAGGTTTTGGTACGGTCGTGACGGGCACACTGGCGAGCGGCACGATCAATGAGGCGGACGAAATCGTGCTGATGCCGGCCGGGGAAAAGGTTCGCGTCCGCGGGCTGCAAACGCATGGTAAAGAGGTGAAGAGTGCAAACGCCGGCCAGCGCGTTGCGGTAAATCTCGCGGGTGTCGATCAGGATGACATCGAGCGCGGAATGGTTCTGTGTGAGGCCGGATCTCTGCGTCCCGTACAGATGTTTGATGCACAGATTGAGGTTTTGGCAAGTGCCAATAAGCCGCTGCGTTCGCGGCAGCGTGTGCGTATTCATATTGGAACGGCAGAGGTTCTGGCCCGCGTTCATGTTATCAACGATGCCGGTGAGATAACGCAGGGTGAGACGGATCTTGCACAATTTCGATTGGAAATGCCCGTCGTTGCGGTTCCAGGCGAGCGGTTCATCGTCCGCAGCTATTCGCCGCAGATAACTATCGCCGGCGGGACAATAATCGATAATTTTCCGAAGAAACATCGGAAACGTGACACAGCAGATTCGCTAGATTATTTGCATAAGCTAATTGTGGCGGGCGATGACAGGGCGGAGATAATTAGCCTGATAACAGAAGCGGCTGGCGAGAACGGCTTGAGGCTGGATGAACTGCAGGCTCGCACGGGATGGAAGAAAAGTTTGATCGAGAAGGCTATCAGCATCGATCAGATCGTGGATGCGGGCGGCGTATACGTCGGCTCAAAACATTTCGACGCACTGAAGCAGCGGACGATGAATGCCGTCAGCGAGCACCATAAACGCGAACCGCTTTCGAACGGTATGCTCCGCGAGACCCTGCGCGAGAAGATATTTGCACATAAGCCGACCGAGGTATTCAAAGCGGTGATCGCCGGGCTTGAACGTGAGCGGCTGATCGTCGTCGAGCACGATCTGATAAAATCTGCCGCCCATTCTCAGACATTTACAGGTGAAGAAGCGACGGTTATTGCTGCGTTGCGAGACATTTTTGTCAAAGCAGATCTCGCGGTGCCGAAGCTTGAAGACGCTATAAACACTGCGGTAACCGGCACAAAAGTGAGAATGGAACATGCCCGGAAGCTCGTTCAGGTTTTGATAAACGGCGGCGAGATTATTAAGGTTACGGACGAGTTCTATGTCTCATCGGTCGCGATCAAAACGCTGACCGGGAAGGTGCGGGCCTTTGCCGATGCGAGCGCGGACCGCTCGATAGATGTGGCAAAATTCAAAGACATTGCCGGAGTTTCGCGCAAATATGCTATACCTTTGCTGGAATATTTTGACCGCGAAAAAGTGACGGTACGCTCTGGCGACCGGCGGGTCATCTTGTAATCTGCCGTACGGGCTATGAATAAATTCCTTACCGCAAAATGGAATGACTTGATAATGGCGAACTACGTGGTCGAGTCCTCATTGCTGGCGGAGCGTGTTCCGCTTGGCACTGAGATCGATCTTTATGACGGTAAATGTTTTGTCAGCCTGGTCGGGTTTATGTTTCTCGACACGCGTGTGATGGATTTTCTGGTGCCGTTTCATGTGAACTTCGAAGAGGTGAATCTGCGATTTTACGTTCGCCGCGAAACCGAAGGCGAGGTTCGACGCGGCGTTGTTTTTATTAAAGAGATCGTGCCCCGGTTTGCCATTGCCGCCGTCGCCCGGACGCTTTATGGCGAGCCATACGAGCGATGGGCGATGTCGAATTTCCGCGATGACGATCACGTTCGTTATAGCTGGGAAAAGGGAGATTGCTTCAACACACTCAGCGTCGAGCGTGGCGAAAGTCTCGGTGTGCCGGAAGCAGGCTCGGAAGGCGAATTTATCATCGAGCACTATTGGGGCTACACAAAACGCGGCGAAGGCCGTACCGACGAATACAAGGTCGAACATCCAAAATGGGAGCTGTTCGCAGCGGAAAACCGGCGTATTGATGTAGACTTCGGTAAGACGTACCGCGAGGAATTTGGCTTTTTAGCCGACGCTGAACCGCACTCGGTCTTGCTTGCAAAGGGTTCGGAGATAGCGGTTTATAAGGGCGAGAAGATAGTGGGTTGAACCAAAAGAGTTTCCCGCAAAGACGCAAAGGAGCAAAGAAGAAGTTAAGGAATTGCCGCAAATGGCTGAACGAGGTTTTACTAGAATAAGGTTCTAATTGTTGTTGGAGCGGACGTAAACCTCACAAACTACAACTAAGACTTTGCCTTCTCTTCTTTGCTCCTTTGCGTCTTTGCGGGAAAAATTCTCTATGGCTGAAAACGAAATTTCACGAATCATCGTCGATTCCGCGTTCAAAATTCACACTACGCTCGGACCGGGATTATTGGAATCCGTTTATGAAGCCGTTCTAGGGTATGAACTCAAAAGCCGAGGATGCGACGTGATTTCTCAACAGGCGATACCGGTGGTTTACGAGGAAGTAAAACTTGACTTGGGATTTCGCGCCGATCTAATCGTAAACCGAAAAGTCGTGATCGAGGTCAAATCTATTGAAGCGATTGCTCCGGTTCATGCAAAACAATTGCGGACTTATCTGCGGCTGATGGACCTGCGCTTAGGATTGTTGATCAACTTTAATGTAAATTTGATCAAGGACGGTATAACGCGGGTGGTGAATAATCTTTAAGAGTTTCCCGCAAAGACGCAAAGACGCAAAGGTAAGGAGAAGGATTGAAACTTCGCCCATCTTCTTTGTCCTTTGCGAATGTGCGGGAAAATAAATCATGATCATTGGAATCGTTGCAGTCGCAAGAAACAACGCAATTGGCAAAGACGGCAAATTGCCCTGGCACTATCCATCTGACCTGAAGTTTTTTAAGGAAACTACGACGGGGAATGCGGTCGTGATGGGTTTCAACACGTGGCGGGCGATCGGGAAACCGCTGCCGAACCGGCTGAATATCGTCTTGAGCCGCTCGGCCCAGCTTGAGGACGATGCGAATTTGCTGTTTCTGCGTAGCAAAGACCAAGTTATTAAGCTCTCGGAGTATTTGAAATGCGACGTTTTTATTATCGGCGGTGCCAAAACATACGCAGAATTCGCTAATGTCATCGATAGATGGATCGTTACGCAGATTCCCATTGATATTGATGGAGCGGACACGTTTATGCCCGCAGATTTTACCGATGGCTTTGAGGGTGTGGAGTCGAAGGAACTAACGGATGGATTGACGGTGGAAACATTTCACCGCTAACCCGTTTTGTTATAGAATCTTCGCTAAACAACTGCAGGAGAAAACGCATATGATGGGCGGAAGATCTTGGGACGATTGGATCGAAGAATATGCCGAGGGGCACAAACATCCGATAAACCGGTTGACGCACAGTATCGGGATACCGATGATCGCCGTCGCGCTGTTGCTAATTCCGATCTGCTTTTTTGTGGCGGGGTTTTGGCGCGTCCCGCTTGGGCTTTTTGTCGGCGGGTGGATACTCCAATTCGTCGGACACTATTTCGAAGGCAAGCCGCCCGAGTTTTTTAAGGATTACAGGTTTTTGTTCGTCGGACTGCGGTGGTGGTTTAAGAAGGTCGTCGGCGTAAAATAAATTTACTTTAAGTTCATGAAAAGTAGCTGATAGCTGTTGGCTGATAGCTATTGGCTGTTTTTTTTTATTCAATCTCATACCTGCATTGAACAGAGATCTAATCTTAGTTTTGGACATCGGAACGTCGAGCGTGCGTGCCGCGTTGTATGACGACACGGGCAATGTGCTGCCGCGAACGATGGTAAAGAACCAGCGGACGCTGACGGCGACGGACGATGGCGGTGCGGAGATCGATGCCGACGAAGCATTTGACCAGGTCGTCGCGGCGGTAGACGAGGTTCTGAACAGGTCAGAAAGAATAAAGGGCGAGATTACTCACGTAGCGGCGAGCTCGTTTTGGCACAGCCTTGTCGGCGTTGACGCTAAAGGGAAAGCGACGACGAAGGTGTATGGTTGGGCGGACACGCGAAGCCGTGAGCAGGTCGCAACTCTGCGGAAAAAGTTTGACGAAACACAGGTTCATAACCGGACCGGGGCGAGGTTTCATTCGAGCTTTTGGCCCGCAAAGCTGCTCTGGATTCGCAAAGAGTTTCCTGATGTTTGGCGCAATACGACGCAATGGCTGTCGCTTAGCGATTTTATGGCTCTGCGGTTATTTGCTGAATCGACCACGAGCGTCTCGATGGCTTCGGCAACCGGTGTTTTTGATATCAGAGCTTGTAATTGGGATGCTGAGCTTTTGCGGTTTCTGAAAATAAAACCGGCGAATTTGCCGGAGATCGCGTCGAGCGATTCGCAGACATTTCAGCTTGATTCAAAATTTGCGAAACGCTGGCCGCGGTTAAGATCGGCATGCTGGTTTCCGGCTATCGGCGACGGAGCCGCGAACAATATAGGTGCCGGTTGCGTGAAAAAAACTAAAGCCGCGTTGATGATCGGCACATCGGGAGCAATGCGCGTGGCTTACAAAGGTCAACCGCCGGGGAAAATTCCTGACGGCCTGTGGTGCTATCGCATCGACCGCCAAACAGTAATAATCGGCGGTGCGTTGAGCGACGGCGGCGGTCTTTATCAATGGCTGAAGCAAAATCTGCGGCTGCTGGCCGACGACGATAAAACGGAAGCCGAGATCGCCAAACGCCCGCCCGCCGGCCACGGCCTCATATTTCTACCCTTTCTCGCCGGCGAGCGGAGCACTGGCTATCACGAAGATGCAACCGGCTCGATCATCGGTTTGAGAACCGCGACCGATACGATTGATATCGTCCAGGCGGCCCTCGAATCCATTGCCTATCGATTCGCCGAAATTTTCGATCAGCTAAATAGCGTTTGCAGCATACGCGAGATCGTCGCCTCAGGCGGAGCGTTGCGCGAATCGCCCGTCTGGACGCAGATCATCGCCGACATCCTCGGCCGAAATATGTCGCTGCCGGACACACGCGAAGCATCTTCGCGCGGAGCCGTTTTGCTTGCGCTCGCAACAATTGGCAAAATAGAGAATATTGAACAGATCGCGACGCCGAGGGGAGCAAATTTTCGGTTTGATAAAAAGCGGTCTCACGTATATTGGGCGGCTCGGAACAGAGCCGAGAAATGTTATGAGCTATTCGTTGCAAAGACCTTTTAGTTTTGTCTTGGCTTTGCTGGCATTTGGCGTCGCGGCTTTTGCTCAAAACGAACACACTGAGTGCTCGGAACTTGAACTAGGATTGCCACGCGGAGTCATTCAGGATGGGACGCCTGTAACATTGTTAGTCAAAGTTACTGGTGGAACGGCGTTGCGCAACGACCTTCTGTTCGACTGGTCAGTTTCATCAGGAATGATCCTTGATGGACAAGGCACCGAAGCAGTCACTTTTAAGGCTGTGAAAAAGGACGCCGGTGCTAGCATAAAGATCTCGGTCTCTGTTCGCGGACTTCCGGCAAATTGCCGTTCAGAGGTAACGGATGTTCTTCCGATAGCGCAGAGATTGCCAAATGAGTCTCTGGACTCGTTCGGTAAGTTGAAACCGAATGACTTAAGGGCGCGTCTTGACGCGTTTTTCACGTCCCTTGCCGACAATCCTCAGTATGAAGGCGTGCTGGTGATATCGTTCACTACAAAACAAACCGCGAAGTATAAGAGATCAAGGATGGACCTGATATACAGTCATATAGTTTTCCGACGATTCGTCCGGAAACGGATCTCATTTTACGTTCAGGCCGGGCCGCAAGAGCAAACTGTAGTGTGGCAAATTCCGGACGGATTTGATTACTCAGATATAGAAATTGACGAAACAAAACTGCTCAAAGCCGACGGATATTTGAGTAAACGGACAGCCCTGTTTCCACAAAAAAGAAAACGATGAGAGGAACTCACTATGATGTCTTGATGCCACTTTATTTTGATGCTATGATGTTTCCATGAGAACCACATTAACATTGGATGATGATGTTGCTCTAGGGATAAAACGGATTCAGAAAAAGAGGCCCGAAGCTTCGTTTAAGCAGATCGTCAATCAATTGATGAAAAAGGGTCTAGCGGTAGAGGGCGAAGTTGTAAAAACTCCATTTAAGATTCGTACCTTCGACGCCATTCCCAAACCCGGCCTTAACTTTGACAATGTCCAGGCCCTGCTTTCCCTGGTTGAAGGCGACGAACGCAAGTGGTAATACTCGACAGCAACATTCTGCTTTACGGTCACATTCCCAGATTCGCTCAGCACGCGAGAGTCGCAAAATGGCTTGAAGATGCGTTATCTCATAAATCAGAAGTAATTGGGATTACTTGGCAGGTGGCGACCGCGTTTATAAGGATAAGCACAAACAGGCGGATCTTTGAACGCCCATTCGATATCGCGTTCGCTAAACAATGTCTCGACAACCTGTTCGGTCATCCCCTTGTATCGCAGATCGGACCGACCACCGATCATTGGAAAATCTATTCCCGAATACTCGTCGAGCAGAATTTGGCTGGTGACATCGTAATGGATGCTCATATCGCAGCCATTGCTATGGAACACAATGCGTCCGTTGCTAGCGTAGATAAGGATTTCCGACGGTTTTCGGACTATGTGAAGATCATCGATCCACTCGCAAGCTGAATTTAACAACCACAAGTCATCTTCCTGCCGCGCCGTTTTGATTGATCTGAAAACAATTGGCAAAATAGATAGTATCCGAAGCAAATATACTTATTTTCCAAACCATTAAGAACCGATGAGTACCGCAACTAAACTAAAAAAATCGACAGACATCGACCAGCTTTGCATTAATACCATTCGCACGCTTTCGCTTGATGCTATACAGAAGGCGAATTCGGGGCATCCGGGTTTGCCGCTTGGGATGGCACCGGCGGCTTATGTGCTTTGGACAAAGTTCATGCGGCACAATCCGAAGAATCCAAAGTGGTTCAACCGCGACCGGTTTTTATTGAGCGCCGGGCACGGGTCGATGCTGATCTACAGCCTTTTGCACCTGACTGGATACGATCTGCCGCTCGAAGAATTAAAGAATTTTCGTCAGCTTCATTCGAAAACGCCCGGGCATCCGGAGAACATTCTGACGCCGGGTGTCGAGATAACGACCGGGCCGCTTGGGCAGGGTTTTGCGAACGGTGTTGGGATGGGGATTGCGCAAAAACATCTCGAAGCATTGTTTAATCGCAAAGGCTTTCCGGTCGTCGATCATTTTATTTACTGCATTTGTTCGGACGGCGATCTGATGGAAGGCGTCAGCTACGAATCTGCCTCGCTCGCCGGGCATCTCAAGCTCGACAATCTTATCTATCTGTATGACGACAATAAGATCACGATCGACGGCTCGACAGATCTGGCGTTTACCGAAGACGTGACGAAGCGTTTCGAAGCGGCCGGCTGGCACGTGTCCGAAGTGGCGGACGGTAACGACCTCGCGGCTATCGAACGGTCGATAAAAGATGCGCAGAGAATCAAGGACAAGCCAAAATTGATCCGTGTAAAGACGATCATCGGGTTTGGAATGCCGAAACAGGGCACGTCGAAGGCCCATTCCGATGCTCCCGGCCTCGATGCGGTAAAGGAGACGAAGCGAAATCTCGGCTGGCCCGAAGACAAGCAGTTTTTCATCCCGAAAGAGGCGTTGACGCATTTTCGCTCCGCGATCAAAACAGGTGCGAAGCTTGAAAAAGAATGGGAGGCATCGGTCAAAAAATACGAAAAAGCGTTTCCCGATCTCGGGAAAACGCTTAAAGATACGCGGACAGGCCAGCTTGCGGACGGCTGGGAAAAATCGCTGCCGAGTTTTGACGGCGTCGAAGCAAAGGCGACGCGGGCTTACAGCGGCGAGGTAATCAACGCAATTGCGGCAGCGGTGCCGCAGCTTTTGGGCGGCTCGGCGGACCTGAAGCCCTCGAACAACACATATATCAACTCATCTGCCGACATCCAGCCGGGCAAATACGAGAACCGCAATATCCATTACGGTATACGCGAACACGCGATGGGCTCGGCGATGAACGGCATGGCTCTGTACGGCAGCGTGATCCCGTTTGGCGGAACGTTCCAGACATTTTCGGATTATATGCGGCCCGCAATAAGGCTTGCGGCACTGTCGCATATCCAAACGATATTTTTGTTTACGCACGATTCCATCGGCCTTGGCGAAGACGGCCCGACGCATCAATCGGTCGAGCACCTGGCCGCCCTCCGTGCGATCCCGAACCTCGCCGTCATCCGCCCGTGCGATGCGCACGAAACGCGTGAATCATGGCGAGCGGCATTATTGCGTACGAACGGCCCGACCGCTTTTGCATTCTCCCGCCAAAAGGTCGCGGTGATCGACCGTAAAAAATTCGCCGACGCCCGCGGTTTGCACAAAGGCGCTTACACACTGGCCGAGGCCGAAACGAAGGCCGGAAAATTGACCACGCCGAAACTAATCCTTATCGCGACCGGCTCCGAAGTCGGCCTCGCGATGGAAGCGCGAGTAAAACTAAACGCCGAAGGCACGCCCACCCGAGTTGTCTCAATGCCGTGCTGGGAATTCTTTGACGAGCAATCGGCAAAGTACAAAGACTCCGTCCTGCCGCCCAACATCAAACCCCGCCTCGCCATCGAAGCCGGCGTCTCACTCGGCTGGGCAAAATATGTCGGCGATGCCGGCGATACGCTGACCGTCGACAAATTCGGTGCGTCGGCCCCGGCGGAAGACGTGTTCCGCGATTACGGATTAACCGTCGAGAACGTGGTTAAGAAGGCGCGAAAACTCCTAAGTTAGGAGTGAAATGAGGCAAAAAAAGAAGATGTTTCTGAGACGCCAAAGTGCCCCCGTTTTGGTTTGGGCCTATTTCATTGGCGGCGCGGTTGGGTTGGCTGGAACCGTATATTTCCTAGTGACGGACTGGCGGGGTTTAGATGGTCTGGGCTTTCTGCTTATCTTAACTTTTGCCGTTTTTTCTCTGGCTGTTGTATTTAGCACCGCACGTTTGCTGGTCCGTAAGATCGTCTTTTTCGATAACTATATTTCATTTCAATATTTGCCTGGCATCCTGAAGGTCTATCGATATGAGGATGTCATCGACGTTCGAACCGTCAAGGTCGATCCGATCTTTGGTGCGGATTGGGGATTTTGGGACCGTTTGGTTCGTTGGGAGTTCGAGGGTAACACGACAATATTCTTCGCGGACGGCGCGAAACTTCGAATCCCGACGAGCGCGATGTCGGCGAGTAAAGTGAAAAAGAGAATCGAATCGAAATTGGGCATTAAATTTGAGTCCTCGTCGGTATTGGGGTTGCCCGAAAATGCACGAAATAAGAACTCCATCGCCAATCCTCGACGTCGAGAGCGTTCGAAAAAACTCGGCTCGAATGAGCGAAACAGCTCAGGCAAATAAGGTCCGTTCCACTTTAGCAGGTTGAGCTCACGTTCCGCGGTCATACACCTCACGTCTGTTGCCGACCTTTACCACAAAGACGATCAACTTATCATCCTCGATCGAATAGATGATCCTGTAGTCCCCTTGCCTGATACGATACTTTTCCTGTCCCGAGAGCTTCTGGCTCCCCATAGGTCGCGGATCATTGGACAAAGCGCGTATTCTATGGAGTATCCTTCGGCGATCCGCCTTCGGTATGTCATCGAGATCCTTCCATACTGACGGCTTGAATTCTATGTTATATTTTGCCATCCGCCTTCAGCTTGGAAAGGAACGCTTCGTACGACACGTTTCGTTCACCGGCCCTTTCCTCAAACGCGGCAAGGTCTTCCTGATCTTCGCGTAGGGCCTCCCGAAGTGAATCGTTGACAATGTCAGATATGCTCCGGTTTGTATCGGCTGATTTCAGACGGACCGCGCGATGAAGGTCCGGTTCGAGATATATTGTTGATCTTTTTGTTTGAACTGACATGTAGACATCATAACGCTATGACGTTATTGCGTCAAGACGTTTTTTGTAGGGAATCGACTTTCGCTTTTGAACTCATATTTTATCGAAAATGGAAAACTTAAAAACTCCGTGTTTACTGTTGGACGCGGTTCGAGTAAGGCAAAATGCCGCACGGATGAGTCAGATTGCTCACCGCAATAATGTCCGTTTGCGGCCGCATATTAAGACGCACAAGTGTGTTGAGGTTGCCCGGATACAGACTGCCGGACACGGTGGGGCGATCACGGTTTCTACCCTGGCGGAGGCTCGGGCGTTTTCGAGGCACGGGTTTTCGGATATTACTTACGCGGTGCCGATCGAACGGGGAAAGTTTGACGCTTGCGTCGAGATACTGAATGGCGGAGGCAAACTGAATCTGCTTACGGACGATGCGGAAACCGTGCGTATGCTTGACGAAGCGGCGGGAAAGGCCGGGGTCAGATTCGATGTTTTCGTCAAGATCGACTGCGGAACGCATCGCGTAGGTGTCGAGCCGCATACGGCTGAGGCGGTCGCAATTCCACGCCAGATATCGGACGCGGCAAACCTGCATTTCGCCGGAATACTGACTCATGCCGGGCATTCCTATAACGCTCATTCAAAAGAGGAAATTTTGGAGGTTGCGCGTCATGAGCGGGATTCGATGGTCGAGTTGGCCGAAAGACTGCGAAGCCAGAGCATTGAAGTGCCGACCGTCAGTATCGGCTCCACGCCGACGATAAGCTGTGTTGACCATCTCGATGGAGTGGACGAAATCCGGCCCGGCAATTACATTTTCTTTGACGCATTTCAGGCCACCTTGGGAAGTTGCGGGTTTGAAGATACAGCGTTGACCGTGCTGGCCGCGGTGGTGCATCGAGACCCGACGCGACGGCGAATCGTGGTCGATGCCGGAGCGATTGCAATATCCAAAGATCGCGGCCCAGTCGGGATCGATCCGGCGTGCGGTTACGGCCATGTGCTTGATCTTGACGGAAACGAGACCGGAATGCGGGTCACCTCGCTGTCGCAGGAGCATGGCGAGATCGAAGCGGGTGAAATGTTCGAGAAGTTCGCGGTTGGTGACAGGGTTCGAATTCTTGCAAATCACTCGTGCCTGACGGCGGCACAGCATTCGCATTATAATATTATCGAGAACGATAAGATCGTCGATCGGTGGGAAATACATGGAGGGTGGTGATGTACACGCTTCGTCGAAACGTTTATCATTACGCCGCTACTAACGTGCGGGCTTTCCGCATCAAAATCGGATCATTATGGAATTCAAGAAAGTACTGATCAAACAATTTGATAGATGCTATAACGAGAACGGCTGGTTCGTCGCGATCAGGAATGCGCTCGAAGGCGTCACGGCGGAGCAGGCGGGATGGAAGCCGGACGGCTCGGAGAATTCAATCTGGGAATCGCTTTCCCACATCAGCTACTACAACAATGCCTATCTGCTGCGTTTCAAGGGCATAGATTACCAATACGACGTAACAGACAACGACGAAACGTTCACGAGCGGCGAAGCTTCCGAATCAGACTGGCAGGCCGAGGTTGCAAAATTCGACGCGGTAATGACCGAATGGCGCGGACTGATCGCGGCGGCGGACAGCGCGAAATTCGAGCAGGCAGTATCGGTCGAAAACTGGGGAGAACTTATCGCAAACGTCAACGCCCACAACGCCTATCACGGCGGGCAGATATTGTTGCTTAGAAAGCTTCAGGGAAGCTGGAATCCGGAGAAAGGTGTGACGTAGTTTCGGCAACTTTCGATTTCTTCGTTTCTTATTTCGTGTGCTTCGTGGATATATTTTTCCATAGTCATTAACCGGAACCTCTTGACCCGCGACGATAATTTATCCACGAAACAAATCAAACAAATCGATTAATAGAATTAGTAAAGCGTTCTGACCGCATTCCGCAATCGACTAACCACGTCTTTATTGGGCGGCGTGTTCGCCGGGTAGATTACATTTGTATTAGAAACCAGTATCGATGCGGTGCGTGTAGCGGGCTCGAAATCTATGTAGCTGATGAAACCGTTCTGGTCGCCGCCGTGGCCGAGGAACATGCGGCCGTCGCGTCGGTTGAGGAAGTAAATGAGGCCGATGTCGGTGGTGAAACCGCTGTTTCCGTTCGCATCGACGGGCGTTGGCAATTGCGGCTGCCACATTTCTTCGAGCGATGAGCTTTTTAGGATGCCTTCGTAAAGAGACCGGTCGCTACCGCTCACGGTTCCGACAAGAGGCCGGTCGCCACCGCTCCCGGTTCTGACACCGGTCAGGAAATTTAGATATTTGACCATATCGGACACCGGCGAATTGAGGCCGCTGTTTGAGACGGTGATGCCGGTGTTTGCATCGAATCGGCCTTCGGTGCGTTTGCCGTTTTCGATGTAGTAGGAATGCGAACGGTGTTTGAGCAGGTGCGGCGGCGTTGTGTCGAAATAGCTGTGATACATTTCGAGCGGTTTCAAAATATTCTTGTCGATGTACACCTCGTAGTCTTCGCCGCTTAACTTTTCGATTATCCTGCCGAGGAAGATAATTCCCGGATTCGAATAGCTGAATTTGCTGCCCGGTTTGAAAAGTATTTCTGTAAACGGGAACATCGCGACGAGCTGCGAATATTCAGTCGGCTCGAATGGCTCCCAATCCTCGCCTTTGTCCCACGGCCAGGTGGAATTGCGAAACCCGGCGGAGTGCGTCATCAGGTGGCGGATGGTGATGTCGTCCATCGATCCGAATTTGTTGTGAACGCCCCGGAGTTCGGGCAGGTATTTCGTCACCGGATCGTCAAGCTTTAGCAGGCCGCGGTCGCGAAGCTGCATTATGGCGATGCCGGTGAACGGTTTTGTATTCGATGCCCAATGGTAGATCGTATTCGCATCGACAGGCTGCTTTTTTTCGAGGTTGGCCGAGCCATAATGCTTTTCGCTAACCACTTTATTGTCCTTCAAAAACACAAAGGAGCTGCCAACGATCCCCGCTTCTTTGACCTCTTTTTCATAAAAGTCTTCAAACATTTTTGGGGATTTCGGCGATCCGGCGGTTTGTGCGCTCATTGTAATTACATTCAACCAAATTAATGTCAGGACGAAAAAAGGCGAAAGTCTATGACGCATTGGTAACTCCTGGCTTGAAATCGAAAAGACTTCAAGATAATAATTAGCCGCTGGCGGATCTGCAACCTTATGGCTTGGTTTCATCTCATTATCGGGGTCGCGATGTTCATTGTTTTTGTAACAACGGGCAAGTATATGCGCGTCGATTTTCCGGATAAGGACGCGATACCGCAGGAGCTTCGGCTGCTGATGCGGTCGCGGCATATTTATATTTTGTTCTCGGCGTTGATACATCTTGCTCTCGGCGTTTATTTGCAGCTGCGGTCGCAGGTTTGGCGAAAGGTTGTGCAGATCGGCGGGTCTGGGGTCTTGGTTTTGTCGAGCGGGTTTCTGATCTGGGCGTTTGTGGTTGAAACCTATAGCCTTCAGCATTTTTCGGATCTTAGCCGCAACGGGATTTATCTTTCGCTCGCGGGTATTGGGCTACACTTGATCGGCGGGATAAATCGTCAGAACCGGGAGCGGTAGCGACTGGGCTCTTCTTATCTGAGTTAGGAACCCAGTCGCTATCGCTCCCGGTTCTGACCTGTGACCTGTTATTATTTAGATAATGAGCGTTTACGAAAGTTTGTCAGAAACTCAACAATTTGCCTGCCGCGTGATCGCCGACCACGCGCGGTCGACGGCGTTTGCCATTGCCGACGGCATCCTGCCGGGCAACGAAGGCCGTAACTACGTGCTGCGTAAGATAATGCGCCGGGCCATCTATCACGGCCGCGAACACATGGGATACAAGGATCCGTTTTTCTTCAAGGTCTGCGATTTTGTCGTCGAGCAAATGCGCGAGGCTTATCCGGAACTTGAGGTGCAGAGGGATTTTATCGGAAAGATGGTGCGTTTGGAGGAGGAGAGGTTTGGGAATACTATGACCGCTGGATTGAAGAAGCTAGACGAACTTCTTCAATCTCATAAAGGTAAAGATATACCAAACATTGAGTTTGCTAAATTGTATGACACTTTTGGATTACCGGTTGATTTAATGTATGTGGTTTTGGTTCAAAACGGGTTTGTCCTGACCGAAGACAA
The DNA here is from genome assembly GCA_031402865.1 of Chloracidobacterium sp. Taxonomy (GTDB): domain Bacteria; phylum Acidobacteriota; class Blastocatellia; order Pyrinomonadales; family Pyrinomonadaceae; genus OLB17. Next base: position 53,944 of record JANNST010000009.1, read on the forward strand.
CTTCAGATTAGCGATTGAACAGGAATTGAAGCAACTTCAACAAACTTCTGAAATCGGCAAAACTCATCAAAACGACAAAATCAATCCGATTTATGTCGCGTTAGAAAGAACTTCCGTTCGATCAAAATTTCGCGGCTACGACGCAACTCATGTTGACGACGCAGAGGTAATAGCTTTAATCAAAGAAGATAAGCGTGTTGATGAACTGAAACAAGGGAATCAAGGTTTGATTGTTCTGAACGAAACGCCTTTTTATGCCGAGGCGGGCGGGCAGGTCGGTGATACTGGCTTGCTGCTCGGCTTAGGAGAGAACCACCCCGTCGGCGAAACGCCGCCACCCCTCCTTCGTAAGGAGGGGAGCCAGATGCGGGCTACCGTCGCTGACACGTATTCGCCGGTCGCGGGACTGATCATTCACAAAGTTACCGTCGATAAAGGCTCGATCAAAGTTGGCGACACCGTTTCGGCGATGGTTGATGTCCAGAACCGCGATGCGACGCGGCGGAATCATACGGCTACGCATCTTGTGCATGCGGCTTTGCGGGAGGTTTTGGGGACGCATGTGAAGCAGGCCGGGTCGGTTGTCGCGCCGAGCTATTTGCGGTTCGATTTTACGCATTATCAGCCGATTAGCGAGGCTGAGTTAACGGAGGTCGAGGATTTGGTGAATCGCTATATTCTCGAAAATCATCCGGTGAGCACGAATGTAATGGCTATCGAAGAGGCGATGCATGGCGGGGCGATGGCTTTGTTTGGGGAGAAATACGGTGCGGATGTGCGTGTTTTGAGCGTCGGCGACGGCGTGTTCTCAAAAGAGCTTTGCGGCGGAACGCATGTTAAAGCGACAGGGGATATCGGCTCGTTTAAGATCACTTCGGACGAGGCTATTGCCTCCGGTGTTCGGCGCATTCGGGCGATCACAGGTTTTGACTCGTTTGAGCGTTTTCGCGAGGATGAACGATTAATCGATCGAAGCTTGGGAGCTTTGAAAACGCAGCGTGACAATCTGCCGAGTGCAATTGAAAAATTGCAGGAAGAATTGAAACGGACGCGGAAGGAGAACGACGAGCTGAAATTGAAAATTGCAACCGGAACAATTGGCGAAGCGTCTTCTAATGGAGACGAGGCAAGGGACGTCGCCGGAATCAAGGTGCTCGGCAAGATCGTTGAAGGGCTTGATGCAAACGGGACTCGGCAGCTTTCCGACACTCTGCTTTCTCGGATGAAGTCCGGCGTGGTCGTGCTTGGGCGAAAGGACGACGGAAAGGTGAGCATTATCGTCCGCGTTTCTGACGATCTGACCGGCAAAATAAAGGCCGGCAATGTGATTAAGGAGATAATCCCGATAGTCGGAGGCCGCGGCGGCGGCAAGCCCGATATGGCCGAAGGCGGCGGCAGTGAACCGGATAAATTGTCGGAAGCGATTGATGCAAGCTACGGGGCGATTGAGAAGATGCTGGCTTAATAAATCCGGTTTACGCAGTAGGGATTTAGAGTTCTAAATTGACCTTTCGTTTAGAAGTCGTCTCTGACCGCTCGTAAATATATTGGACAGCAACGGCGGTCAAAGACCGCCTCTAAACGACGACGCTATGAACATTCAGTTGTCCCATCGCGTAATCTTGGATTTATCTGTTATTTGGAGTTGAGTACAAAGGCTCGGACGCCTTCGATTAGACGTTCGACTTCATCAATGGTCGTGTAGACCGCACAGCCGACGCGTAACAATCCCTGATCCGCGACACCCAACCTTTCAACAACCGTCGCGGCGTAAAAATCGCCATGCGATGCAAAGATGCCTTTTTCAACGAGGGCCTTGCTGACCTCTTCGGACGGATCATCGCCAACGGTGAAAGAGACGAGCGATGTTCGCTCGGCATCGAGGCCGGGGCCGTAAACTCGAACTCCTTCTATCGCCGATAATCCGATCCACAGTGCTTTGTTCAACTCTTTATCGCGGACGTGCATTCCTGCGAATGCGTTCTCGAGCCGCTCACGGCGCGTTGCTCCCTTGCCGAGCGATGCGATGAAATCGACGGCCGCTCGGGCGCCGACTATCGATTCGTGGCTTTGAGTGCCTGTTTCCATTCTTTCTGGTGAATAATCGGGTGCGGGTTTTAGCTTTGGAAAATCGATCGATTCCAGCAACTCCTTTCGTCCGTAAAGTATGCCGATGTGCGGGCCGTAAAATTTGTAGGCAGAACAGGCGAGAAAGTCGCAGCCGATGGCTTTTACATCGATCAATTGATGCGGGGCGAAATGAACGGCGTCGACAAAGCTTAACGCTCCGGCTTCTCTCGCGAGTCTGCATACCGTCTGAATGTCGTTGATCGTACCGATTGCGTTTGACGCGGCACCGATCGCAACGAGTTTGGTTCTTTCATTCAGCAACCCGGGCAGATCATACGTCTCAAGCTGGCCGGTTTCGATGTCCATTGGCAGAACGCGGATTGTCACTCCACGATCCGTTTCCAGCGAACGCCACGTATCGACATTTGCGTGATGATCCAGTTCGGTGACGACGATCTCGTCGCCTTCCCTGAATTGTCGTCCGAGCGCTCGGGCCAGATGAAAGGTTAGTGAGGACATGTTCTGTCCGAAAACGATCTCATCCGGCGACCCGTTTAGAAAATCCGCGAAGGCAGCCCGCGCGTCGTCGATCATTTGATCCGTTTCGTCGCTCGTCGGGTAGCCCCAATGGGTGTTCGCGTTGTGGTTATATAGGTAATCGTTCATTGCTTCGACGACGGAACGCGGAACCTGTGTTCCGCCGGGACCGTCGAAATAAGCGACTGGATGGCCATTGTGGATGCGGTCGAGGGCCGGGAATTGAGAGCGAATGTCTTTGAGCGTGATTGTCTTATTTGTTTGGGGATGCATAGGAAAATTCGAAACAGAAACACTTTACGCGAAAAGAAAGTTTTCACAAAAGGTCTGCTGTCGTCATGCGAAAAACGCTAGAGAACCACCCCGTCCGCGCAAAGCCGCGTCCACCCCTCCTTCGTAAGGAGGGGAGCTAAGAGCTCGTGCCTTCTGCTATCGTAGGTTCAACCGCCGACTCTTCGATGATCTCGTAGCTGGTTGTTATCTCGGCAGTCGGGCGGACCGTCGCCGCTACGGAGCAATAAGTCGTGTCGGACAGCTTTATTGCGTCGGCGACGGCTTTTTCGGACACGTTGCGGCCGCTTACGACGTGCTTGATGTGCAGTTTGATAAAAGCTTTCGGGTGTTCTTCGCGCCGCTCGCCGCTAATCTCTACATGATAGTCCCTCACGTCCTGCCGTTTCTTTTGCAGGATCGAAATAACGTCGAATGCCGTACATCCGGCAACGGCGACGAGGAGGTTTTCAAGCGGCGTTGGGGCCGCGCGTCTTTCGCCGTTGGCGTCCATCAACTGGGCATGGCCGCTCGGCGGAATGCCGATAAAGAAATCGTCACCGGCGTATTTTACAACCGCCTTGTAAGCATTGTCTGACATAGTCTCTCCTTTCGATCGATCAGGCCGAGGCCGACACAGGTTTATGGCTGCCGGTCGGTGTATTCGAGGTGTGGACTTCGACCTCACCCATATTATCGCTCACCGTTTTCTTCGTGGATGTGATCAACACCACCGAGCCGACAATAATTGCGGCTCCGACCAGCATCTGGCCGGTCAATGATTCGCCCGCGATCGCCCAGCCGAGGAAAACCGCGACTGCCGGATTTACGTAAGCGTAGGTCGAGATCGTCGATGGCGATGCGTTTTTCAACAGCCAACTGTAGGCAGTGTAGGCGACCAAGGCGCCGATAAAGGTCAGGTATATAAGAGCAAGCCACGAAGTTGACGAGACCGCATTGTAATCGAATGTTTTCCATTCACCCGCAACCAAGCTCATCACCATCAGGATCAAACCGCCGGAGAGCATCTGCATTCCCGCCGCCAGAAGAGTCCCTTTCGCAACCTGAGCTTTCGTTCCGTAGAGCGAACCGATCGCCCAGCCGAGCGTGGCAAATAATACCAGAACGATGCCCAAGAGCTGTGAATCACCACCTGTTTCCGTGGCTCCGCCCCGTCCGGATATTAACAAAAGGACGCCGACGAAGCCGATCAGGAGGCCCAGCGACGCCTTAAGTGTCGGGCGCCCGCTTCCCATGAAGACCCAGCTGAGCAGCACTATCCAAAATGGCGTTGTCGCGACAAGCAAGGCAGCCAAACTTGAGGAAATATAGTGTTCGGCGACAACGACACCGCCGTTTCCGATTCCGAGCAGCAGAGCACCGACTATAAAGCTCGTCCGCCAATGAACCGCTTTCGGCTTTTCGTAGCCGGGGGAAAGGCGAGCTGCAGTATACAAAATGCCGCCCGCGACCAGAAATCGGACGCCGGCCATCAAAAAACTCGGTATCGTTTCGATCGCGTATTTGATCGCGAGATAGGTCGATCCCCAAATCAGGTAAACTGCCGCAAAAGCCGCTATTAGAATAATAAAATTTCGTTTATTGTATGCCGTTGTCTGTTCCATCACCCAACTCCCTAACCTTATTTCTTTTTGCCGCGTCCCTTCGGCGCGGCGTTCGTGCAGCGGTTCAACGGCAACGCTGTCGTTTCCTTAACCGTCTGCAGGACGACGGTTGTCCGCGTCGAGATCACGGACGGGATCGCCTTCAACTTTTCGCGAAGCAAGACCGCAAGGCCTTCCGGGTCCTCAGCACGCACTTTCAACAAGAGCGAATCGTCGCCCGCTACGTCGTACACTTCAAGCACTTCTGGAATCTCAGCCAGTAATTTATCCGTCCCGTCGCTGCACTCATTCGTTCGCACCGCAACGAATGCGATCAGGCCGAATCCAACCTTTTTTGGATTGAGAATGGTGTAAAAGCCGCGAATAACGCCACTGTCTTCGAGCTTTCGCACGCGCTCCAAAACAGCGGACGGTGCCAGATTGACCTGACGCGCAATTTCCACATTCGAAATGCGGGCATCTTTCTGAAACATGTTTAAGATTTGTGTGTCAATTTCGTCAATCATTCGGCATCATCCACGAAATACAGAATAAACGTCGGCATAGCGGATGTCAAGCTAAATTATCGTCGGTGATGATAATTTTTGAGCATCCGGTTGTTTTCGCTTTTAAGTTCAAAACGCGGGGCTTTTAGTTTATTCTTTTAGCACTATGAGCGCGGTAATAAAAATTGAGTCGAAGACGGACGAGATCATTTCGTATAACCCGGCCACCGGCGATGAGGTTGGGCGTGTACGCAGCCTTTCCGGCGATGAAGTAAAAGCCGCGGTTGAAAGGTCGCGCGCCGTTTTCCACAAGTGGAAAACGACAAGTTTTGCAGAACGCAGCCGATTGGTTATGCGTGCCCGCGAGCTGATTCTGGCCGATATCGACGGTATCGCGAAATTGATCTCGGCGGAATCGGGCAAGCCGTTCGGCGAGGCGATCGCGATGGAGATCGCACCCGTGCTCGATTTGATGCAGTATTTTGCAAGGAATACGGAGAAGATGCTGCGGCCCGCGAAAATCGGCATCGGTTTATATTCGCTCATGGGGCGGTCATCAAAGATCGTTTATCACCCGCTGGGCGTGGTCGGCATAATACCGGCGTGGAATTACCCGTTTTCGATCCCGCTGGGTGAGGCTGTTATGGCGTTGATGGCGGGAAATACCGTCGTCATTAAGCCTTCGGAACTGACGCCGATGGTTGGGTTAAAGATCGGCGAGATTTTCTCGAAGGCAGGCTTTCTGCCGGACACGGTTCAGATAACTTCGGGTGCGGGCGAAACCGGAGCGGCTCTGGTCGAGGCGGCGCCGGACAAGATAATGTTTACCGGTTCGGTCGCGACAGGCAAGAAGATCGCGGCTGCGGCGGCAAAGAATCTGACATCGGTAGTGCTTGAGCTTGGCGGAAAGGACCCGATGATCGTTTTCGAAGACGCAAATCTTGAGCTTGCCGCCGGTGCAGCCGTTTGGGGAGCGTTTTGCAATGCCGGACAGTCTTGCTCATCGGTTGAGAGGCTATACGTTCACGAATCTGTTGCCGAAGAATTGACGCGGAAGATCGTCGAAAAGACAAAGCAGCTTATTCAAGGTTCGGGCGACCGCGAAGATGTGTCGATAGGCGCAATGTCGTCCGAGCGGCAGGTGAAGATCGTCGAAGACCACGTGCAGAATTTTCGTGAAAGTGGCGCCAAGATCGAAACCGGCGGCAGGCGGAGAGGGGACACTCTTGTCCCCACGGGCGCCGCTTCGGCGTCCGAACATCAGGCTGCTGAAACACGCAGCCTTGAGGACATGAGTGTCCTCGCTCCGCTGTTCTACGAACCGACCGTTATTTCCGGTGCGACAAACGACATGCGTGCGATGCAAGAAGAAACCTTTGGCCCGACATTGCCTGTTGCGACTTTCAAAACAGAAGAAGAAGCCATCGCGCTTGCAAACGATTCCGAATTCGGCCTGACGGCAAGCGTCTGGACGAGAGATTACGCAAAAGGAAACCGCGTCGCCGCCCGGATCGAGGCCGGTTCGGTCTGCGTCAACGAAGTCCTATACACCCACGGCATCGGCCAAACGCCGTGGGGCGGCTTCAAAAACTCCGGCCGCGGCCGCACCCACGGACGCGAAGGTTTGATGGAACTCGTACAACCTCAACACATCCACGTCAATCGCATCGCCCTTCTCCCCGACGCATGGTGGATGCCATACACGCCGACGGCAGTTGAGACGTTTCGAGGGTTTGCGACGAAATTTGCATCGGGTTCGGTGACAAAAACGGTCTTGCTTCTCCCGCAACTCTTTCGGCGCATTATTGAACTTCGGCGAAAAGGACCGGATTCTAAATAGGGTACCCGACGCTCAATGATCACCACTCTAGCCATATCTAACTATCGCTCCGTTTTGAACCTCGTAATGCCGTTAGCTCGGCTCAATGTTATTACAGGGCCGAATGGAAGCGGTAAATCTAATCTATACCGTGCGCTCCGACTTTTGGCGGAAACGGCTCACGATGGGGTTGTGAGCGCTCTTGCTAGAGAGGGCGGCCTAAACTCGACGGTTTGGGCTGGACCGGAGGAACTTTCAAGATCGATGCGTTCCGGCGAATCTCGAATCGAGGGCGGGTCGCGAAAGCACGCGCTTAGATTAAAGTTGGGTTTTGGCAGCGATGACTTTGGATATTCCATTACATTAGGGCTGCCGACGCCGGACGCCACATCGTCGTTTACTCTCGATCCGGAGATCAAGCACGAAGCGGTTTGGGCGGGTCACATGGCTCGGCCTTCGACCTTGCTTATTGAACGCACGGAATCTGTTGTCAGATCTCGATCCGACAGGGATTGGACGATCGCGGCAAAAAACATCAATTCGTTCGACAGCATTTTTAGCCAACTTGCCGATCCTAATGCCACACCGGAGGTGTTTTGGCTTCGCGAACGAATTCGCGAGTGGCGATTTTACGACCACTTCCGAACAGACATGGCATCTCCAGCTCGACAGCCACAAATAGGAACGCGAACCCCGGTCCTTAGCCACGACGGAAGCGACCTTGCGGCGGCCCTGCAAACGATCCGCGAGATCGGGGACCCTGAGGCACTTGATTCAGTCATTGAAACTGCATTTCCCGGTGCAAGAGTCAGAGTAACGTCGACGGCCGGCGGCAGATTCTCATTGGAGTTCTTTCAAAAAGGCCTGCTGCGCCCGCTTTCCGCCTCGGAACTATCGGATGGAACGCTACGATTTCTACTTCTTGCGGCCGCGCTCCTTACACCGCGACCGCCACCCCTAATGGTGCTAAATGAACCCGAAACAAGCCTTCACCCGGATGTAGTTCCCGCTCTCGCCCGCCTAATTATAAGGGCAGCAGAATCATCTCAGATCTGGGTCGTGACGCATTCTGGAAAGCTCATCTCGGCTTTAAAGAAAAGCAATATTTGTAATTTGATCGAGCTTCAGAAAATATTGGGAAGCACCGAGATATGCGGACAAAAAATGTTCGAAAGGCCCGCTTGGCGTTGGCATGATTAGATTAAATCCACGTGTTTTTTAAGCCGCAGTCAGCCTGATTTTGCCGACGTTGCTTAGGTTGACGTGTTGTCGGGCCTGCCAGAGGTCGTGATTGTATTGCATGGCGAGCCAGCTTTCAGGCGATCGGCCGAGAGACTTGGAAAGGCGCAGGGCCATCGCCGGGCTGATGCGGTTCGTGCCTTTTAAAACGCGGCTGAGCGTTGACGGTGCGACCCCAAGTTTAACGGCAAGTTCGCGGCCGCTAATGTGGTTTGGTTCGAGATAAACCGCGATAATAAATTCGCCGGGATGAGGCGGATTGTGCATTGCCATTAGTGATAATCCTCGTAGTCCAAAACGTGAACGTCGCCATTTTGAAACTCAAATGTCAGCCGCCAGTTTCCGTTTACCCAAACAGCCCAACGGCCTTGCTCCGATCCCTTAAGTTGATGCAGCCGGAATCCCGGAATTTTCATATCCTCAATCGACTGGGCCGTGTCCAAAGCTGTCAACAGCATCCGAAGCCGTTTTGCATGATGTGGCTGAATGCCAGCAACACTTCCTGACTCAAAGTACTTTTTGAGGCCTTTGTGCCGGAACGACTTAATCATGCCTGATTATACACTGTTGCCCAGCACGCAACAAACAGCCTGCGGAAATGGCCGGAGTGAGATCAAGTGCTGCCCGCGAAATCCATCATCGAGACTGCAATCGACGGAAACGCAGCCAGCAGTTTTTTGTCGGCGGTGACAAGCGGCACGTTCAGCCTTTCGGCGACGTAGATGAATTCGCAATCGTATGCCGTACAGCCTGACGAGTGGGCGAGTTCGAGAACGCGGCGTGATTCGACATCGAATTCGCGGCCTGTAAGAAGACTTTCCGCCCGGCTCATCGGTCCAAACGTTTCGGCTGCGGACATGATGGTTCGGCGAACGTAAAGTGCCAGAAGGCTGCGCATTTCCGACCTCCAAAGAAGCGGGGCTGCCCATTCGGAATCGGCGTCATAGACCTTTTCCGCATCAACCGTCGGTTGGCCTTCGATAAGAAAATACGCGATTACGTTTGTATCAACGACAATCAAGGGCGACCCTCTTCTTTTCCCTGCCGAAGCATTTCCTCGGTAAGGTAGACACCTTTTCTAGCTAATTCGCTGCGAGATTTTCGTATCTCCGCAAGTATCTCGGCGGTATTCGTTTCATGGGTATCCAGAGAACGCTCCAAGCGGACAATTGCTTCGCTATTTATGCTACGCCGGTGGTTGACGGCGGTGCGCTTAAGACGTTCATAAAGACTGTCAGGCAGATTTTTTATTGTTAAGGTTGCCATAAATAGACGAGTGGTTCCAAAACGGTTCCAAAATGGAAGCATAATGAATACGCCGTTATTTTGTCAAGGAAAAAGCAATACGCGCGAACAGCATAGGCCGGTCGCGCGTATTTTTCGATTGAATTCCTACTATGGCTTAATCATGTAATCTGGCCAGCATGAGGTCGGATTCATGTAAAGCTCAAGCAGCCTCATTGCTTCTTCGTTGAAGGAAGCCGCTCCGGCTCGGGCGCCTTGATCCGGATTCAGGATCTTACCGATCTGATCGCGAACGCCTTCGAGGTGAACGCGGGTGCTTTTATCGGTTGTTCGAGCTAAAGAGGTTGCGATGGAAGCGGTAAGGGCGCGGAGCTCCGACCGGTAAAATGCCCTTTCATCACCGCTCGAAATAAATAGTGCGGCGAAGCCCGGTGGGAGTCCTTGCGGAGTTGCTGCCGCGGGAGCGTTGAGCTTTGCATTAGCTATATCGAGATACGACCGCTGCAGGTTTCGCCTGTACGCGTCGATCGCGACCTTCGGAGCATTCAGTTCCGTCCAGACACCGCTTCTCACATCCGCCAGAAACTCGGCCGGTTGGTACGCGGCGTCACCATCAAGAGCCTGCTGCTCGATAATCCTGGCAAAACGGGAACTCGACAACAGGTTGTTGAGTACGCTGTTTTGCGCGTTGCGGACGCGGTTTAAGGCTCCGATCGGCTCGATCCTTCGCAGGATCTCTTTGTCAACGGCCCACATCGGCGTGGCAAACGCGTTCTCGTTCAGAAATCGGACGGCCTCGGTTTGACGAGCCTTCGGAACTATCGTGAACCGCACGCCGTTCTGCCCGATATGTTTTTGCTGTGAATTAAACCCGCCGACGATTGCCGAAACGTGATTCATTTCGAGCGTCCATTGGCCGAGCATGCGTCCGTAGAGTTCGGCTAGATCATCGTAAGGCTGTCCCTTCTCATTTGTCGTCGCAGGAACCAGCAGCTTCGACACGCGTTTGAGATTCATCAATCCGAGCGTAGATGATTTGACCGCGTCGGCGTCACCGACTGCTTCGGTCAATTCGCCCGGGTCGCTGCCGCCCGAACCATCTGTCGAAAACCGCAGCCAAGGCGTCGTGTCCTGTACCCGTGCCCATTCGTCGAGCGTTGCAGTCTCGGCGTCAGGCGATTTGGCGTTAGGAATCGGTTTGTAGCCCCACATCGTTGCCCATTCATCATAAGGGCCGATACCGGGAACGAGGTCCTCAACATCAATGTTGTCTTCCGGTTGGGCAACATAATTGAAACGGGAATAGTCCATCAGCGTAGGCGTATGGCCCATTTTCTTAACCCAGGCCCTGTCGCGGACCTTATCCTGCGGGTAGTTCGAACTCGCCTTCATGTTGTGCTGGAAGCCGAGCGTATGACCGACCTCGTGGGCGGCGACGTATTCGATCAGCGTTCCCATCAGATCGTCGGGCATCGGAAGTTTGTGAACGCGTTTGTCCACGGCTCCGGCTTGCAGGAAATACCACGAACGCTGGAGGTTCATGATGTTGTGATAAAACTGAATGTCGGATTCGAGGATTTCGCCGGTTCGCGGGTCGTTAACGTGCGGGCCGGAGGCATTTTCGATGGTTGACGGCAGCCAGCGGATGACGGAATATCTGGCGTCCTCGGGGCTGAAGTCAGGGTCTTCCTTCTTGCTCGGAACAAGCTTTGCGATGATCGCGTTCTTGAAACCCGCCGCCTCAAAAGCCTTTTGCCATTTCTCGACGCCCTTGATCATGTATGGCACCCATTTGGCCGGCGTAGCGGCATCGATGTAATAAATAATCGGCTTGACCGGTTCTGACATCGCGGCGTTCGGGTCCTTTTTTTCCAGACGCCAGCGCGTGATGTACGTTCGCGGCTGTGCCCGATGCTCGTTGCGGCCATAGTCCAGATTGTTGATCGAGAAATAGCCGACACGCTCGTCAAACAAACGCGGCATCATCGGATTCTCGGGCAGCTTGACCATGCTGAAATGCAGGACAACAGTCGCACTGCCGGGATTCATTCCGGCGGCGGCAAACGGATTTGTCGGTGCGGTTGGAAGACCGGCAGGCGGAGCGATTCGCGTGTAGGTCTGCGTCGCTTCGGCCTCGATATTCGTTGGATACGGAGAGATCCTCTCAATGAATGACCGCGTTGGGTCCATCGTTGTCGCATTGAGACGCTGACGGGCGCTGAATTCGAAGATATCGGTTGTAAAAAGACGGCCGACTTCGACAACAGCCGTTTCATTATTTGGCCCCCAGGCAGCGATGTTGAACGCCATCAGGATCGAATCGGTATTGGATGCATCGACAGCCTGCGCGATTGGCAGCTTTGGATCGGCGACGACGCTGTAATTGACGTTCCTCAGATAGATCTTATTGTTGTCGCCCATCTCCCAACGTACAACTCGCCGCCCAAGCGCCTGTCCGCCGTAGCCGACACCAAGCGTTGTTTTGGCGATCTGGGTTACCCAAAGATATTCCTTGCCGAGTTCGCTTTTCGGAATCTCGTAATAATATTTGTCCTTTACCTGATGGACCGTGAAAAGGCCTTTTTTCGATTTGGCATCTTTCGTAATGACCTTTTCGTAAGGCTGCGGGTCAGTCGTCGGCGGCGTAAAGCCGGGCCGCGGCGTACCGGCTGCCGGTGTTTCCTGCGGTGTCGGTGGCGGATCCTGTGCCATCAACAAAAATGCCGGTGCGATCAGCATCAGGCCTATCATCAAAACTCGTATCGGGGTACCTCTCATTAAATCAATTCCTCCTAGGCAGACTTGTGCGGGTTGGTCGGGCCATCGATCGTGGGCAAATAATATTCCACCGATCCAAGATGACGCTCCGGGATTTAATATTTTGAAAAAATTCCGTTTTTAGAACAGATTGGAAACGAGTATTTATAGCATCGAATCAATATCGGCGCAACAAAGATGGGCTTTGCGAACGTAAAGATTTGTCAATTTGCCTTCTTTGTTACTTAACGGCAATTGGATTTATGATCGCCTGCACACCGCCGGTGATGCGTGCCGGTCCGAGCGTGAACAGGAATTCCCAGGCCTGGTCCTTAACCATTTCCTCGGTGTTCATATTCTCAAGTATGTGAATGCCGTTAAGCGCCAGCAGGATCTGGTGGACTTCGAAGAGTCCTGCGTTTTTTTCGAATGGGATCACCTCGAAGTTCGACGTGTCCGCACCGATCATCGCTACGTTGAGCGAGGCGAGGTACTTTGCACCCTCACGGCCAAGCCCCGGATTCACCGATATGAATCTCTTGTCGTCTTTTCCAAGAAGCTTCATCCAGCCGGTGTAGAAGAGCACGACGTCGCCCTTTTCAATAGATTTGATTCCCTGACGCTTCATCGCGCCGTCGATCTCGACACGGTTGAACGCCGTACCTTCTTTCACCATGTCGGTATTGAAGTAGCCGGCCATATCGAGCAGAATGCCGCGGGTTGCGATAGCGGGCACATTCTCGATACCGAGTTTTGTCAGGCCGTCGGGCTTGGTAAAGTCACTCGCCTTGTTGCAATTGAAATAGAGGCCATCGATACCGGCATGGCCAAAGCCGTCGATCTGCGAACCGACGCCCACCCAGCCCGTGATGATGTCGTCGTTATACGTCGTCTTGGTCGGGCCGAGCGAAGCTCCGCCCACCTGATCCGGCTGCAGCACGGTTATCGCGAACTTACGTGTTCCGTATGCGGGGGTGTCCTTGTTTGTCTCGATGCCGAGGCGATAGGCTTTGCCTTTGGTCACAAGCTTTGTCGCCGAAAGCGTCTTGGCGGGCGTGATGTAATTGGCATTGCCGATCTGGTCATCGGGGCCGAACTTTGACGCCGTCGGGCAAGGCTTTTGCTGGGCCTGGATGGTCACGGAGGCGAAAGCTATCAAGATGACTAACCGCGAAACGTAGATATTCATAAACAAACTGAGCAAACCGCGTGGAAATTTAATCACTCGACTGTTTCAGCGATGCCTGCAATGAAATACGTTTTTGGTGCAAACGTCAAGTCGCGGTCACACCGAAAATTCAGCAAGAACCGGGGCGTGGTCACTGGGTTTTTCGAGAGCTCTCGGCTCTTTGTCTATCCAGCAATCCGTGCATAATTCAGCTAGCGGCGGTGATGTCCAGATGTGGTCGATGCGAAGGCCGCGGTCTTTTTCGAACGAGTGGTGAAAGTAGTCCCACCAGGAATATTCCTTTTCGTCATCATTGATCTGACGAAAGACATCGACGAAGCCCCATTTCTTTAAATCCTGGATGGCGTCGCGTTCGGGCTTTGTGAAATGCATCTTGTCCTTCCATAAAGAAGGTTTCCAGACATCCAGTTCGTGCGGGGCAACATTCAGATCGCCGCAAAGCAGGACTTGTTCATCAAGATCGAAATTCTCGTCAAAATATCGTCGCAGACGCTGAAGCCAATCGAGCTTGAACGCGAATTTGTCTGAACCAAATTTGGTGCCGTGCGGAACGTATGTGTTTACAATACGGATGTCGTTAATGGTCGCGGCAATCAGGCGTTTTGGAGCATCTTCAACATCGCCAGGAAAATTTTTTTGCAGGTCGCGAAGCGGATATTTCGAGATTATGGCAACGCCGTTGTAGGCCTTTTCACCGTGAAATTCGATGTGTTCAAACCCGATCGAGCGTATCCGCTGGTGCGGGAACTTTGCGTCAACGCATTTGGTTTCCTGCAGGCAGAGCACGTCAGGCTGATTCTTGGCGCACCAATCTAGAAGGTGCTCGATGCGTGAGTTTACAGAGTTGATATTCCAAGTTGCAATCTTCACAAAAGGCAGAAACTGACTAAGCAAGCGGAGGCGGGTTATGATCTTGTTCTATCAATCCAATAATCCGGCTCTCGATGTTGATGAGCTATCGCGATAACGAAGATATGATCGGCTTCGACAGAATAAAGTAATTTATATGGAAACTTGTGAAGGAGAAATTTTCTTACATCGCCACGTTCAATTGACCAAGCTATGGGATGTCTGGCGATCCGCTGTACTGCCAATTTGACCTCTGACTTGAATCGAACACCGAGCCCCTCAAACTCCAGTTCGAGGTAATTTACCGCGTCATCCAACTCTTGCTTCGCGTATTCCGAAAAAAGGATCTTCATGATTCGGCTTCGAATACTTCCTCCATCGGAATACCCTTAAGTTTACCCTCTCTATACGCTTCAAGCCGCTTCTCTGCTTCTTCAGCCCAGATATCATCGACCTTCTGATCGGGAACATCCAGGCTTTTCAGCAAACCCTCGACAACGATAAATCTTTCCTCCGGCCGTAACTTAAGTGCCTGCTCTAAAATTTCTATATTGCTCATAGTGATCATCTATATTAATCCAGATCGTCCACGACGGATAGCTAAATTTCGAAATCCGCAACGACCGGCGCATGATCGCTTGGTTTTTCGAGTGCACGGGGAGCTTTGTCGATCCAGCAGCCGGTGCATTTATCGGCGAGTGAGGGCGAGGTCCAGATGTGATCGATGCGGAGGCCGTGATTTTTTTGCCAGGCACCCGCGCGAAAATCCCACCAGGAAAATTCACGGACATCGCCGTTCATTTTTCGGAATAAATCGACAAAACCCCATTGTTTGACGTGATGCATTGCGGCCCGCTCCGGCTTTGAAAAATGCAGTTTCCCCTGCATAACCGGAACGCTCCAGACATCGAGTTCGTCAATCGCAACGTTGAAATCGCCGCACAGCAAGACGTCTTTGTTAAGGTCGCATGTTTCGTCAAAATAGCGCCGCAGACGCTGGAGCCAGTCCAGTTTGAACGTGAATTTGTCGGTCCAGATCTCAGTGCCGTTCGGGATGTACGTATTGACGATGCGGACGCCATTGACGGTCGCGGCGATCATCCGTTTGGGCGATTCGTCGTCGTCATCCAAGAAATTTTTCTGAACGTCCTCAATCGGGAATCGCGAAACGATCGCAACGCCGTTGTACGATTTCTGACCAATGAAGGCGGTATCGTATCCCGCATCCTTGAATGCCGCCGCAGGGAAATTCTCGTCAACGGTTTTTGTTTCCTGCAAACAGACAACATCGGTCTGCGTTTCGGCTAGCCAGTCAAGCATCACGGGCATTCGAATATTGATGGAATTTACATTCCAGGTTGCGATCTTCATAAGAGTATTATCCACAGATGGACACAGATTAACACGGATAAGATCCGATAAATCTGTGCGCATCCGTGTTTATCTGTGGATTATCTTCCGGAGTTTCGTTCCCAGAAAACGCCATCGGCGAAGCCTTGTATCGAGTTGTTGGTTTCAGCCATTTCGATGCGTTTTTGGGCGAGTAGGCAATAGTTTTCGTCCGATTCGATCGCGACAAAATCGCGGCCGAGTTTTTTTGCGGTGACGGCTGTTGTGCCGCTGCCGGCGAAAGGATCTAGGATTAGGTCGCCGGGGTTTGTGCTTGCCAGTATTATTTTTGCCAGCAATTTTTCGGGTTTTTGCGTCGGGTGATCGGTATTTTCGGGCATCGACCAGAATGGCACGCTGATGTCGGTCCAGATGTTTGACGGATGCGTGTCGCGGAAATTACCATCGCCGATTTTTTCCCAATCCTTCGGCTCACCGTTTTCTGTGTAAGGAGCTAGCACCTTTCGCCGCATTTTGACGTCGTCGAGATTGAACGTGAAATCGTCCGACATCGTAAAGAACCAAATATCCTCGGCCGAGTTTTTCCAGTTACGCTTTGCACCACGGCCCTTCTCGCGTTCCCACGTAATACGGTTTTGCAGCTTGAAATATTTTGAGCCGATATTTTGGATAGCTGCCGACGAACGCCAGTCGCCGCATATGTAGATTGAGGCGGTTGGTTTAAGGAGCAGTACGCACAGATTTAGCCACGAATCGAGCCAGGCTTCGTATTCATCGAGCGAAGTCTTTTTGAATTTCTCCATGCCAAAATTCTTCGAGAGATTGTATGGGGGATCGGCGAAAAGGAGATCGAAGAGCTTCTCCGGCAGATTTTTCAGAACTTCGAACGCATCGCCGCGGATCATTTTGTTTCTGAGCTCGTCAAGTTCGACAGTCGGATCAACCACTAGTTTGCAGCGATATGCCTCGGCTTCGTCAGGCGCGACCTCTATGGTGCGGTTTCGGGGAGCCCGATCTTTTAATCCCTGGCCGTCTTTCATTTCTTGGTTTTCTTTGGCGGTAGATAGTTTTGGGCGCTTATCACGCTTTTTCCGGTTTTCGATTCCAGTTGGCGTCTCGCCTGTTTGGCAATTCCGCCGCCCTTTTTGGACGCCGTTTTATTTTCGTCCAAGCCGGTGGCATTCACTGATTCGGCTATCTGGCGGGTCGAGAGCTCGGCAAGCGCGGTGAAGATAAGTTCGGCCTCGCTCATATGGTCACGAAGGTTTTGGCTTTTCAGTCCTTTGAGCGCCTTATGTTCCTTTACGGTTACATCCGTCCATTCCTGATGGATAATATTGGTGAGGATCGCAAATTCCTCGCCTTCAGAGATTTCGTTTTCCTTCCAGTAATCGGTCAGCTTGTTGCGGGTTTCCTGTCCCGTCATTCTTTGTTGTATCCATTTTTCGCTGCGGCCATGCTTTTGCCAGTTTTCACGTGCACGGTTTAAAGATCTTTCGGGATCGGCCATTTCCTGCATCCTTTCGTAGCCGACTTTGGCAAGCCATTGTTTGAAAGGTTCGGCCTTGGGCGATGGGATAGATTGAATTATGCGAAGAAGCCCTTCCACATTTGTTGTGTCCGTGTTTCGCATCTTGCCGTCTTGCGCTTGAAGTTTCAACTGTCGACAAATTGTCGACAGTTCAAGGCCATCTTCTCCCTTGACCCGAATCTTCATTTTGAACCAATAGTCGCGAGGATTATCGCTGTCGGTTAACGCTGCCACCACATCGATAACGGAAAAATACCAAGTCTCGGCGTTTGCGTCGTAAACGCGGCGGATTCTAAAATTTTCGAAGATTGCCAGATTCTCTTTCATACTGTTGTTTCGACAAATACCGATGCTGCGACGGTTATACCACAAACGAGTTACCGCTCAAAACACCGTCCCATCGATGCAACATTGAAGCGAGACTTACAGACGCGACTCATATTGGGAGGTCGCTTGACCGTCAAAATAGCGCGTGATAATCTTATATGTTTTGAGCATCACTCGATTTTTAACAGCGTTTTTATAGCGATAAAAGTTTAAGAAATATATGTATTTGCTGGCTTTTGCCGAATCGATCCAGCTTTTTCCGGACGGCACTTTATTCATCCACATTGCATTGATCCTAATTATGATCTGGGTCTTGAACCGGACGTTTTTCCGTCCGATCAACCGGATCATCGAGTCGCGCGAAAAACACAAAGGCGGTAAGGGCGGCGAGGCGGAAACGATATTGAAGGACGTTGCAGAAAAGCAGGGTCTTTATAATAGATCAATGCTCGAGGCGCGAAGTGAAGGCTATGACGTGATTGAGAAACTGCGTGCTGAGGCGGTCGCGGAGCGATCCGCAAAGATCGCGACGGCGAAAGAGGAAACGGCACAGGCGTTTGTAAGCGAGAAAAAGCAGCTTGAAGATCAGACCGCTGAGGCCCGAGCGTCTATCGCTAAAGAGGCCGAAGAAATGTCGGACAAGATAGCGGCGAATATTTTGCGGGTCTGACCACCCCGTCTGCCGAAGCGGCAGCCATCCCCTCCTTTGAAAGGAGGGGAGCTTTAAGAGTCGCGACTCTAAACATTATGTTGGGATTTATTCACAATTTAGTTTTGATCTTCGCCGCCGCGAGTGGCGAAGGTAAGGGCGGATTTGCCGAGTTTTATAATAAATGGTTTAACTATCCCGGCTTCGAGCTTTGGAAGTTTATCAATCTTGCAATTTTTGTTTTGATCGTTGTTTGGTTCGCGAGATATAAGAAATTACCTGAATGGTTCAAGGCAAAACGCGAAGAGATCAGAGCTGAGTTGATAAAGGCGGAGGAAGATAAGAAGGCCGCACTTTCACAGCTTACGTCCGCCGAGGCTAAGCTGGCGGCTCTCGATACGGAAAAAGCGAATGTTTTGAAAAAGGCAAACGAAGAAGCCGACGCAGAAAAACGACGGCTGGCCGAGCAGACACAAATCGAAGTTGCAAAACTGCGTGAACAGACGGGCGGCGAGATATCACGATTGACCAAACAAACCAAAGCCCGGCTTCGGAAGTTTTCGGCCGAAGAGAGTATTCGGCTGGCCGAAGAAAAGCTCCGTACGCAGATCGACGCATCTAAAGACGCTCAGCTTATTAAGGCCGGTATCACTTCGATCGGAGGTCTAAATTAAATGAGTGTTGAAACTATAGCCCGCCGATATGCGACAGCGCTTGCCGACGTCGTCCTGAAATCGGGCGAAACCGAAACAGTAAAAAGTGAACTGAAATCGTGGGAAGTCCTGATGGATTCGAATGCGAACCTGCAAACCGTATTTGGCAACCCATCTATCGCGCATCTTAAAAAGGAAAACATCTTAGAAGGCCTGCTTACGACGACGCGGCCAAGCAAAACAACCGGGAATTTTCTTCGCGTTTTGTTGAAGAACAGCCGCCTGACCGAACTTGGACATATAAATACGCGTTTCGCGGCGGTTTTGGAAGAGCGGAGCGGGAACGTTTTGGCAAAGATCACATCGGCCCGCGAACTGTCCGAAAGCGAAAAGACGGAATTAAAAACTAATCTTGAGAAACTGACCGGCAAACAGGTCAAAGCCGACTTCAACATCGACAACGGAATTATCGGCGGAGTCGTAACACAAATCGGATCGACGGTGTATGACGGCTCTGTCAGAACGCAATTAGAGAATCTTAAAGAAGAACTTGTAAATGGTTGATTGTGAATGGTGAATGGTGAAAGAAAAGCCATTCATCATTCATCATTCATCATTCATCATTAAAAACATGGAAGCAATTAAAGCTAACGAAATTAACGAAATCATTCGTGCACAGATCGAGAATTTCGATACGAGCATGACGGTCGACGAGGTCGGGACCGTGATCAAGGTCGGCGACGGTATCGCCGAAATACACGGGCTGGAAAAGGTAATGGCAGGCGAACTGCTCGAATTTCCGCATGGCGTTCGCGGCCTCGCCCTCAACCTTGAAGAAGACAAGGTCGGCACGGTGCTTTTCGGTGATTTTCAGAAGATCAAGGAAGGCGACGAAGTAAAGCGAACCCGCAAGATCATGAGCGTGCCGGTCGGCGATGCGATGATCGGCCGCGTGGTCGATGCTCTTGGAAACGCGATTGACGGCAAGGGCGACATTATCACTGACGCTTTTAATCCGGTAGAGCGTATCGCTCCGGGAATTATTGACCGCCAGCCGGTTAAAGAGCCGCTTCAGACTGGTTTGAAGGCTATCGACGCGATGGTCCCCGTTGGCCGCGGCCAGCGTGAGCTGATCATCGGTGACCGCCAGACAGGTAAGACTGCCGTTGCGATCGACACGATCATCAACCAGAAAGGCAAGGATGTAATCTGCGTTTATGTCGCAATCGGGCAAAAGGCTTCGACGGTTGCGCAAGTTGTGAAAAAGCTGGAAGATTTTGGTGCGATGGATTACACGATTGTCGTTTCGGCGACGGCTTCGGATCCGGCGGCGATGCAATTTTTGGCTCCTTATTCAGGCTGCGCAATTGCGGAATATTTCCGTGATAACGGCCGCCATGCTTTGACGATCTATGACGATCTTTCGAAACAGGCCGCCGCTTACCGCGAAATTTCGCTGCTGCTTAGACGTCCTCCGGGCCGCGAAGCGTATCCGGGCGACGTTTTCTATCTACACTCACGCTTGCTCGAACGTGCGGCGAAGATGTCGGATGCACGCGGCGGCGGTTCGCTGACCTCACTTCCGATTATTGAAACGCAGGCCGGCGATATTTCGGCGTACATCCCGACCAACGTGATCTCGATCACCGACGGACAGATCTTTCTTGAATCCGACCTGTTTAACTCCGGCGTGCGACCTGCTATCAACGTTGGAAACTCGGTTTCGCGTGTCGGCGGTGCTGCACAGATCAAGGCGATGAAGCAGGTAGCCGGTACTTTGCGTATCGACCTTGCCCAGTATCGCGAGTTGGCTGCTTTTGCTCAGTTTGGTTCAGACCTCGATAAATCCACCCAGGACCAGCTCGAACGCGGCAAGCGGCTGACGGAAATCCTAAAACAGGGACAGTACCAGCCGATGGAAGTCGAAAAGCAAGTGCTCATCATCTGGACGGTGACCAACGGTTTGGCTGACAATATCGCGGTCGAGGACCTCAAGCGGTTCGAAGAAGAGATCACCGGATTTATGGAAAAATCGCACCCCGGCGTTTTGAACACGATGCGTGAAAAGAAATCGATAGACGACGATCTGAAGGCGTCAATGAAAGAAGCTGTGGAGGATTTCAAGGCGACGCGTTGGGAAAAAACGGGAGCGGCAGCCGCGTGAGAAGCGCGAAAATCCGGCAGAAAGTTTCAGAGCCTTTCCGCTTTCATCGATGAAAGTAGAAATTAACGTCACTGAATACTTCAAACGGACAGCGAGACCCTTGATAAAAGGTACAGCTCTTTTGTCGGTGATTTGGCTCAACTGTTATCCCATTGGGTTGACAACAGAATTACATTGGGATAAGCTGGCGCTATGAGTGTTAAGGAAGTACGGCTCAATATACGAACCAGTGAAGACACCATCGCCGATCTCAAAATCACCGCCAGACTCCGCGGCCTCTCGGTTTCATCGCTCGTGAATATGCTGGTCGTAAAGGCGATTCGCGAAGAAAAGGCCGCCGCGCCTCATGAATTCGAGAACGGCCACGTACGCGTCCAAGTTGGAAGCGAAATTCGGCCGGGTCGAGGCAGTTGGCGTGAAGCGTTAAAGAACGCAAGAGGGATGTGGAAAGACAGGGACGACATTCCTCAGTTATTCGACGACTTGCGGAAAGAGTCGTCGCGGGATGTGTGGAACCGGGATGAGCAATGAGGGAAAGATTACTTCTCGATTCCAACATCCTCGTGGACTATCTGCGAGGTCGATCCAATGCTCTGGATTATTTTGACAGCCTAGAGGATATGCCGGCAATCTCCGCGATAACGGTCGCTGAGCTGTATGCCGGAGTGCGAGAGGGGAAAGAGCGGGAACTTCTCGACCAGCTCGTTCCGGAAATCGACGTGGTTGCGGTAACGGTCGAGATCGCAATGCTCGGTGGGCTCTTCAGGCGAAAGTACCTGAAATCGCATCAATTAGACGTCGTGGATGCTATCATCGCTGCAACCGCTGACCGGACTAAGGCAAAGCTCGTTACATTAAATCGAAAGCACTTTCCGATGTTCAGCGATGTGATTACGCCGTACTAATGCGTTGTAATTTGAGGCTCAGGAAAAGATAGTCAACATATGCCAAGTTTGTTAGACATGCGCCGGCGAATTAAGTCGGTCAAAAATACGCAGCAGATAACCAAGGCCATGAAGATGGTCGCGGCTGCCAAGCTGAAACGTGCTCAAGACCGTGTGACATCGTCGCGTCCCTTTGCGGGCAAGATGTCCGAAGTTTTGGGCGGTTTAAGTGCGAAAGTTGCGGAAGAGTTTTCGCACCCGCTGCTTGATGAGCGCGGAGACGAAAAATATTTGGTTGTCCTTATCAGTGCGGATAAAGGCTTGGCTGGAGCATTCAACGCCAACGTTATCAAAGCTACGCAGGCGTTTTTAAAGCAGAATTCGTCGAAGTCGGCGGAAATGATTCCGGTGGGACGAAAGGGCCGCGATTTTTTCAAACGCCGCGATGTTAAGTTTGCTGACGAGTATATTGGCTTGACCGGCAGCGGCCAGGTCGTCCACGCGGATGCGGTCGAGATTGCGCACAAGATCATCAAAATTTTTACCGAAGACGTGACCATCGATAAGGTGTTTATCGTATTCACCGAATTTAAGACCGTTCTATCGCAAACACCGGTTATCGAGCAGCTTCTTCCGATACCAAAGACGGCAGTAAGTGAAGAATCGGCGGCTGGTGTGCAGGCGGAATATATCTACGAGCAGCCGGCTGCGGAGATCTTCGGAAAGCTTTTGCCGAAACAGGTCGAAACACAGATTTATAAAGGAATGCTTGAGTCTGTCGCGTCTGAACAGGGATCGCGAATGACGGCGATGGATTCGGCGTCGAAGAATGCGGGCGAGCTGATTGACACGCTTACTCTGAACATGAACCGCATCCGCCAGGCGGCGATCACGAAGGAAATCATCGAAGTTGTCTCTGGAGCGGCTGCGGCCTAGATGGCGGCAAACGAGATTGCAAAGAATCCGGATTGGCGCGGGCGGTTCATTCGCTATGCGCCAATTCTTTTGTGGACGGGCGTGATACTTTTTCTATCGACCAGCCAGGCTTCGATGGCGGAAACTTCGCGATTTATTCGCCCGCTCATAGAATTCTTCTTCCCATCGGCGGCGCCGGACACCTTTCTGCTCATCCATGCTTTTATCCGCAAGACCGCGCATTTTGTCGAGTACGCGGTGCTCGGCCTTTTTGCGGCACGGGCGTTCTCCAATTCATCCGTTAACATTCTACGCAAATATTGGGCGTTATTTTCAGTCGCTATTGTCGTTCTGATTGCGGTTATAGACGAGAGTAATCAGAGTTTGGGTACATCGCGGACAGGATCAGCCTGGGATGCTCTTTTGGACATCAGTGGCGGAATCTCGGCTGTCTTGATCTTCTATTTGATATTGCGCCGGGCTCGCAAATCTCAGTCTTGATTTAATTCCAAAGCGGACCGGATCAACTCTGGAATCAGCACCGCCTCCGGCAGCGTGTTCCAATGACGGACGGGAAATTCTTTCTTCATCGTTTTGATCTTTAGCCTGAAGGGGTTGAAGATTGAGCGGTAATACAAAAGCCAGAATTCTTCGGTTTCATCAGACGCCGGGGCGAAATTTTTGCCGACCGCGGGGCTGAAGGTGAGAGCGTCTTTGTCCCAATGAGCGCAGCCTTTTGGCGTAAGGATAGAGAATTTCATCGCGCCGAAGCGGCGCTTAAAAAAAGGGGTCGCCCGCTCGACCGTAAAATGCTGCGGCTCATGCCAGGCACAGAAGATCTCGTCACCTTCGCAGTCGACGCGGCGAAACCTGACGAAAGCGTGAAACTTGTGGACATCACGACTGACGGCTTTTTCCATTATTCTCGCCGTCCGAACGTCCTTGTCCGATTCGATCTCAAGAAGATTACGGTTTGAATGCGTAAGGCGAAATAATATCCGATAAAGAAGAGGCCATTTTTCTGGGTCATCAAAGCACGCGACGGCTTGGGCTATCTTGATAAACTCGGGCGGAACGTTGGCCTCGGTTTGCAGAATGACGCCCGCAGATGCTTCATCAAAAAGACCGCTCTGTATTTCTCCGGCCCAGACAACATCCTCCGGCGGAATGCCGGAAACCAGTAATTTCCGTGCGGCATTCCTCCAGCTTTCGAAAGTATTTTCGACCGAAACGTGAATCATCTCTTAAAGCTCGCCCGTGATAACCGACAGTTTTGAAACAATTGGATCGAAAAGCCCCGGCTGAATAAGCTTTGGTTTGAAGCGGTCTAGCAGGTCGGTACGATCAAGGCGAAAAACGTCCGGGTTGTGATCGGCTGTCGTAATGAACCACCTTGCGCGATTGAGGCTGACGCGAAGCCGCACGAGGTCTTCCAGCTTTATGCGGTGAAAACGGCGGATCTTCAGAATGCGGGCGACATTGCGGATGCCGATGCCGGGAATTCGCAATAGAACGCTCTTTGACGCACGGTTTACGTCGATCGGAAACAGGCCGCGATGGCGCAAGGCCCACGCTAGTTTCGGGTCTTTTTCAAGATCGAGATTGCCGCCGTCTAAACCTTCCGTTATGTCCGTTGCCGAAAAACCGTAGTTTCGAATCAGCCAGTCTGCCTCGTAAAGCCTGTGCTCGCGCATCGGTGGCGTAGGTATTTTAGCGAGGTTTGGGTCGGTAAACTGGGCTGGCGAGAACGCCGAGTAATAGACGCGGCGGAGGAGAAACTTTTTATACAGCGATTCGGCCTTTGTAAGAATTACGCTATCAGTGCTTTTGCTGGCACCTACGACGAGCTGCGTTGATTGTCCCGCACGGGCAAATTTGGGGGCATTGGCGTCGCTCTTGGCCCGATCCTTAGCCTCGTCGATGCCCAGTTTGACGTCGGCCATCGTATTCTCGATCTCAACCAGCGTTTTCTCCGGGGCGAATTTATCGAGATCTTCCTGGACCGGCATTTCGATATTTGCACTAAGCCGGTCGGCGTATTTTCCGGCCTGCCGCAGCAGTTCGGGTGACGCACCGGGAACAGCTTTGAGATGGATATAGCCGCCAAAATTTTCTTCTTCGCGCAGCGTTTTTGCCACTTGGACGAGCTGCTCCATCGTATAATCAGCACTCTGGATAATTCCTGAGCTCAAAAAAAGACCTTCGATGTAATTACGTTTATAGAAATTCATTGTTAGCCGCACAACCTCTTCAGGTTTAAAACGGGCGCGGGGTACATCCGATGATTTGCGGTTTATGCAATACGAACAGTCCCAGATACAAACGTTTGTAAGCAGCAATTTAAGCAGCGAAATACAGCGGCCGTCAGGCGTGTAGCTGTGACATATGCCCATTCCTTCGGTGTTCCCAAGGCCGCCAACTGCCCGTTTGCGGTGAGAGCCGCTCGAAGCACATGAAGCATCGTACTTCGCGGCGTCGGCCAATATCGTGAGTTTGCGTTTAAGTTCCATTAACAAAAGCTTAGCACTTTGGACTGAATGATACAATGTTTCGTATATGACACGAAACGGTGACATCTGGCTGAAACTTCAGCCATTTCGGGTAAGCGGCGGCGGCGACCGATTTCTACTATTTACCTCTTACCGCAATCTTTCATTTTTGGAAACTTTGTGAGATATTTATCGTTAAGTTTATCGGACAAGGAGATCTAATAATGAGCATTATCGACAAGGTAAAAGAAGCGGCAATGAACCAGTTTATCGAGGTCATCGAATGGCTCGATGACTCGCAGGACACGCTGCTTTACCGCTTTCCGGTTTATCAGCAGGAAATCAAGAACGGCGCGCAGTTGATCGTCCGGGAATCGCAGACTGCAGTTTTCGTATTCGAAGGCCAGGTCGCCGATGTTTTTACGCCCGGACGTTACACGGTCGAGGGCGGAAATACGCCGATCCTGTCAAAGCTCGGAGCCTGGAAATACGGCTTTAATTCTCCGATCAAGGCCGAAGTCTATTTTGTTAATACCAAACAGTTTACGGACATGAAATGGGGTACGTCGAACCCGATCATGCTCCGCGACGCCGATTTTGGAATCGTACGCTTGCGTGCATTCGGGGCGTACAGCATGCGTGTTGCCGACCCGGCTGAGTTTATCAAAGAGATCGCCGGAACCAACGCGAAGTTTCAGACCGAAGATATCGACGGCCAGTTGAAACGTGCTATTGTGACCGAGTTTTCGGATGCACTTGGCGAATTGAAAATCCCCGCTCTCGATCTTGCGGCTCAGTACAAAGAGGTCGGTGAGCAAATTCGCGGAAAGATCAACGAAGATTTCAAGGGCTACGGGCTTGAGGTGACGAAGTTTTATGTTGAGAACATCAGCCTTCCGCCGGAAGTCGAGGCGGCGATGGACAAACGCTCTTCGATGGGTGCTCTCGGCGATGCCCAACAATACATGCAGTTTCAGGCTGCCGACGCCCTTCGCGACGCTGCCCAGAACGAAGGCGGCGGTGCCGGATTGGGCGCAGGACTAGGAGCAGGATTCGCGGTCGGCGGCCAGATGGCGAATGCATTCGGGGCGGGCCCGCAGGCATCCGGACCAGCCGGTTCGTCACCAGCGACCGTTGCGTGTCCGTCATGCGGAAAGCCGAATGCAGCGGGAGTCAAGTTTTGTGCGGATTGCGGCGGCAAGATGGAGATTGCTAAAGTCCCGTGTGTGAAATGTAACGCCGAACTGCGGGAAGGAGCGAAATTCTGCTCGGAATGCGGATCGACGCAGGAAAAGGCAAAATGCGCCAACTGCCAGTTCGAACTTGCCGCCGGAGCAAAATTCTGTCCCGAATGCGGAACGAAGACCGAAGCGGCGGAAGTTAAGAGCTAAAAGTTAAAAGCTAAAAGGTAAGGTAATAGGGGCTGGAACATTGTGTCCGGCCCTTTTTCATTTCGTCTTTGCGGCTTAGCGTCTTTGCGTTAAGATTGATTCTTTAATAGGAGTAAGCAATGGCTATCAGCCCCGAACTTTTAGAAATTCTGCGGTGTCCAAAATGTAAATCGAAGGTCGAGATCAAAACCGACCAGAGCGGTTTGAAATGCGTGAATACCGAATGCAGTTTGGTCTATCCGATCAAGGACGAGATACCGGTAATGCTTGTGGATGAAGCGACCGTGGAAAAGTGAACAGTGGAAAACGGATAATGGAAAACAGGAAGAATTTTCCACTTTCCATTTTCCATTATGGAGATCGATTGGAAAAATGTAGAAAGGGTTTTGGTCGTACGTCTGCGTTCGATCGGCGACACGGTTCTGGCCACCCCATCGCTCATTGCTCTGAAGCGATTCCTGCCTAACGCGCAAATAGATATTCTGCTTGAGGACTGGGTTGCTCCGCTGCTCAATGGTTTCGATGCGGTGGACAATGTTATCTCCATTCCGAAAAGCTTGGCGTCGCGGACACGAACCGCGTGGAGCCTTCGCCAAAACAAGTATGATGTCGCGATAAATCTTCACGGGGGAACAACCGGCACATTTTTCACAATCGCCAGCGGCGCGCGTCATCGCGTTGGCTACACCGAATATCAATACAACTTTCTGTACACGCACCTGCTTTCGTCGTCGTCGGATTTTTGGCAGCAGAAGGTAACACATTCGGCAGAGCAGCAACTCGCCCTGCTAGGTTTTGTCGGTGTTCCGGTCGAGGACAGGCCGAAAAGCAGACTCGTGGTAACTTCAACGGCGATGGAATCGCTCACAGAGAAGTTTCCCGCAAAGTCGCAAAGGCCGCAAAGTGAATTTGGCGACTTTGCACTTTTTCATCCGGCAGCGGCATTTGCGACGAAGACATGGGCGATTGAAAAATTTGCCCGGACGGCGGAATTCTTGTCGGAGAAAGGTATTCAAACCGTCGCTGTCGCGGCACGGGATGAAACGCTTATACTGGAAAATCTGGTCGCTGCATCGAATGTTCCGATTACGACCTTTGACAATCTGACGCTGCCGGAGATTACGGCTCTGGCGTCTAAAGCAAAGCTTTTCGTCGGGAATGATTCTGGAATTGCTCACATCGCCGCCGCGGTGAACACACCGAGCGTCGTCATTTTCGGCTCATCAAACCGAGACCACTGGCGACCGTGGGCGGATGCTTCGAATGAGATTATTTATCAAGAGTTTCCTTGCCAGCCTTGTCCAGGGTATGAATGTAAGGAATTTGGCGAACCGAAATGTATATTGAGTATTGGCCATGAACAAGTGTTCGACGCGATCGAACGAGTACTCGCGACAGATAAAAAAGGCGAGCAATAGAGCCCGCCCTTTCCTGTTGCTGATCAGACTAATTTATTTCTTGTTCGTATTCGATCCTCCCTTCGTGTTTCCGTTAACCATCTGATTTGTCATCGAATCGTTAGCCTTAACGGTCAACTGATTCTTGACTCCTTTCTGGCCCTCGATGCCTTTTGCGACGGTTTCCGCCTGAGCTTTCTGGGCTGCGGTACCGACAGTTCCCTTGAGGGTAATGACATCGTCTACAACATCGACATTGATTGTCGAATCACGAAGATCGTCCGTGGTGGCCAATGCCGATTTAGTCTTAAACCATGTCCAGCTATCGTTTACGCCTTGTCCGATAGTGCTCGAACCTTTTTCGCGTTCGTAATCGGCACGGTTTTTGTCATAATCCGCGCGATTGACGTTCGAATTCGCATTCGAACGATTCGTATTAGCGGGCGTAGTGTTTGCGTTAACAAGTACTCCCGTATTGCTGTTCATGTTTCGAGCGTTAATGTTAACACTTGTGTTCGACGCCGACTCGCAGCCTGTAAAGGCGATTGCAGCCGTTATCGTCAAGATTACTAATTTGAGTTTCATAATATCTCCTGTCTTCTCTCAGAATAAAAATTATGTATTCATTGAATACACATTGTTTGTTCGAGTTTGGAAGGATGCAAGGGCCGTACCAAAGCACCGGATTCCGTGTGAAGGAGATTTTGTGTGGAAAATAATGCGGAAATCGATTACTCTAGGAAAGATGATCACGCAATATATACAAGCTGCGATGCGAAAAGCGAAATACGAGATTCTTGAGAATAACGAGGGTTTCTACGGAGAGATTCCGGGATTTCAGGGAGTCTGGGCAAATGCAAACAATCTCGAAGATTGCCGTGAAGAGTTGGCGGACGCGCTCGAAACTTGGCTCTTGTTTCGAATTTCACGCGGCCTGAAAGTGCCTGCCGTGGGCCGCCACAAGCTGGCCGTCGAGTTCGCTGTTACTTGAATAACTAGAGTTTTTCCCAATCCTCGATCGCAATACCTGCCTGCTTTAGAATCCTCTTTAGTAACCCAACATCATTAATAACACCGGAACCATGCTTGGTTGGAATAGTGAGCGTGCGATCACTCTTTTGCATTACATCATGCTTACCGCCACGACCGTACGGCCCATCGAAACCGAGTTCGCGCAAGTGTTTGATAAGCTGCTTGTGTTTTATCGGGCCTAGTTTTGGCATTGGTCTCTTGATTCTTCCCGTCAGGACTTAATCACAATCCTCTCATTTTTTAGCTGGTCCAATCGAGGGCAAGTCAAACTTATCTAACTCGTGTTGTAGGTCCTTAAGTGTTCCTTGCCTGAACATCTTTATTCCTCTATTCCATTTATAAACAGTTCGATCCTCAACAATATCAGTCCGCACCTCTCCCGCTTCAGTCAGCCGTTTCAAGATAGTGTGAATGGACGCAAGCACGTTTTTGTAATGCGCGAGGTCGTATCCGGACTTTTGCAATTCCGTTCTCACGGCGACTGGCGAAAAAAACTCCTCTTTAGATTGCATCACCTTACGCACCGCGTCGGTCATTCCTATATCGGGTGGAATTGAATCGGGGAATAAATGTGGATTTGAGCCTTTTATAATTTGCCAATCTTCACCGGCCAGCAAACTAATACCCGCAATTCCCTTCCGCAGTTTAGCAATTCTTTCCTTCGTTTCAGCATGGCGCGACTCTAGATCCTCACTTTCCCCCATAAGTGATGTCAGCTCAGTGATTGCTGCGTTTAGAGCTTCGGTATAAGGAGAGTTATTTATCAT
Organism: Chloracidobacterium sp.; assembly: GCA_031402865.1. Lineage (GTDB taxonomy): Bacteria > Acidobacteriota > Blastocatellia > Pyrinomonadales > Pyrinomonadaceae > OLB17. The sequence goes on from JANNST010000009.1 coordinate 83,578, forward strand.
TGTAAAAAAGTCTAACACAGTGTCTAAATAATGTGCAATATGTTAATTTGCACACATGTCTAAATTGCTTCTGACTTAGGAAGACGCTAATCCTCTTGACTGTTACCCTACGAACCCATATTATTTATAGTTTCGACTCTTGTAGCCGAAGTGTGCCCATATGTTCGAATCGCTGTCCGACAAACTTAAGAAAACGCTGAAGAATCTGCGTGGCCAGGGGAAATTAACCCCTGAGCACGTGGATGCGGCGCTTCGCGAGATTCGGATGGCGCTGCTTGAGGCGGATGTAAATTACAAGGTCGCGAAGGATTTTGTCGAATCGGTCCGGACAAAGGCCGAGGGACAGGACGTTTGGCAGGACTTGAAACCGCATGAGCAGGTGGTGAAGATCGTTTATGACGAGCTTGTGAACCTGATGGGCGGCACGTCGTCTCGGCTTGTATTCACGAAGCAGATTCCGAATGTCGTCATGATCGTCGGGCTGCAGGGTTCGGGCAAGACGACCTCGACGGGAAAGATTTCGAAATGGCTGACTGATAATCAAGAGCGAAAGCCACTGCTGGTTTCGGTAGACGTTTATCGGCCGGCGGCGCGTGAACAGCTTCGCGTGGTTGGCGGCGCGGTTGGCGTTGCGGTCTATCAGGACAAGGAATCGAACGATCCGTTGACGCTTGTGCGCGGTGCGATGAAGCACGCACAGGAAACCGGTCACGATACGCTGATGATCGACACGGCCGGGCGTCTTCATATAGACGACGAGTTGATGGCCGAGCTTGAGCAGATCAAGGCCGAGACGAAGCCGATCGAAGTTCTGTTTGTAGCCGACGCGATGACCGGCCAGGATGCGGTTCGCTCGGCGGAAGTTTTTCATGAACGCGTCGGCATCACAGGCGTTGTCCTGACCAAGATGGACGGCGACGCCCGCGGCGGTGCTGCTCTCTCGCTCAAGCAGGTGATCGGCCAGCCGGTCAAATTTGTTGGTGTCGGTGAAAAGTACGACGCGATCGAGCCGTTTTATCCCGACCGGATCGCCCAACGGATCCTCGGCATGGGCGATGTGCTTACGCTGATCGAGGAAGTCCAGGGCAAGATAAACGAAGAAGAGGCGCAGGAACAACTGTTGAAAATGACGCGTAACCAGTTTACGCTTGAAGATTTTCGCAGCCAGCTTGGGCAATTCAAGAAGCTCGGCTCGATGTCGAAGCTGATGAAAATGCTGCCGGAACAGATGACCGGCGGGATGCAGCTTTCGGACGAACAATCGGCCGAAGTGGATGTCCAAATGAAACGCACCGAGGCGATCATCGATTCGATGACGAAGCTTGAGCGGAACAATTATAAGGTTTTAGACGCGAGTCGCAAGACGCGGATCGCCGGCGGATCAGGTTCGACGATCGCCGAGGTCAACGGCTTGCTGCGGCAATACGAGCAGATGCGCAAGATGATGGCGCAGATGAACAAAGGCGGCGGATTGCTCGGCGGACTCGGTAAAAAGATGATGAGCGGATTGGCCGGCAGTTTGGGCGGAATGCTCGGCGGCGGCGGTGGAATGGGCGGCCTCGGTGGGCTTTTAGGCAACGGCGGCGGCACGGAAGATTTTGATAACGGCTACGAAGAGACAAAGGATTCTTTGTCGAAGAAATTGAAGAAGAAAAAGAGACACAAGAAGAAAAGATAGCGAATAGTGAATCGTAAATCGTGAATAGAAGCCGATTTACGATTGACGATTTACGGAGAAATTATGTTAGGAATAAGTTTAATGAGAATGGGCTCGAAGGGGAAACCTTTCTACCGCCTTGTTGTGAAGGAAAAGCGTTCAAAGCGTGACGGAAAATATCTTGAAAACGTCGGTACGTATGACCCGATGCTCGATCCGGCCGAGGTGAAATTGAATCACGAACGCATTCAATACTGGATCGGTGTTGGCGCACAGCCGACTGACACGGTCAAGAGCCTGATCAAGAACAATCCGGTGCAAACCGAAGAAGAAAAGGCTGCTTCTGTGTCAGCAAGGGCGGCACGTGCCGAAGCCGACAAGCAAGCAAGGGAAGAAGCCAAGAAAGCTGAAGCCGCGAAAAGGGAAGAAGAAAGGTTGGCTGCTGAAAAGGTTGCGGCGGATGCCGCTGCTGCTGAAGCTGCCGAGGCCGCTGCTACGGAAGCCGCCGCCGCTGCTGAAGCTGCACCGGTAGAAGAAGTTGCTGAAGCTCCGGCTGAAGAAGCAGAACCTGCGAAGACCGAAGAATAAGCTTCTGCGGTTTCTGTGCTGGTGTGAATATGAAAAGTGCTGTCGAAAAGATCGTCAAATCGCTGGTCGGTTCGCCCGACCTTGTCGAGGTGTCCGAATCCGGCGATGGCGGAAAGACCGTCAAATTCGCCGTGCGGGTCGCACCCGACGATTTCGGACGCCTCATTGGCCGCGAAGGACGGACGATAAAGGCGATCCGCAGCATACTTTTCTTTGCAGGGCAGAAGCAGAACCGACGCTTTCATCTCGATCTTGTCGAAGACTAGTTTTTCAGAGTTCACTGGATTCATAGAGTTTGCGGAGTTCATGGAGCCGAACTCTGAACGCTATAAACACTATGAACTCCATCGACTTGGTCGCGATTGCAAAGGTAGCTAAATCACGTGGGCTTCGCGGCGAGGTGGTTGCCGAGCTTTTGACGGATTTTCCGGAGCGGTTCGACGGGCTGGTTGACGTCACCGGAGTTTTGCCAAACGGCGAGCGGACCGCTTTGAAGATTGAACGTTACTTTTTTCAGAAAGGCCGTATTGTTCTGAAGTTTGCCGGTTACGACACGATCGAGCAGGGCGACGGGTTGCGGGGCGTTGAGGTCTCTGTTCCCGAGTCCGAAGCGGTCGAGTTGGACACGGACGAGTTTTTCGATTGGCAGCTTGAAGGCTGCCGGGTTGAAACGATAGAAGGTGAAGTGATCGGGACTGTGCGCGAAGTGCTAAGAACAGGTGGAACCGAGGTTTTGATGGTCGCGGGGCCGGAAAAGGATTTTATGATCCCGTTCGCGGAGAGCATCTGCATTGATGTTGACGTAGAAGCGAAGTTGATCCGGATCGATCCGCCGGAGGGACTCTTGGAATTTTGAGATTGCGGTACACGGGAGAGAACCACCCCGTCCGCCCAAAGCGGCGTCCACCCCTCCTTCGTAAGGAGGGGAGCTTTTAGGCTCCAGCAAATGCGGATCGATGTATTAACAATTTTTCCTGAGTTTTTTACGCAGGTCTTTGATTTTGGAATTATTCGCCGGGCAAAGCTCGCTGATATTGTTGAGATTAACGTCCACGATATACGCGCATTTACGACCGACAAGCACCGGATGGTCGATGACAGGCCGTTTGGCGGCGGCGACGGGATGGTGCTAAAGCCCGAGCCGCTATTTGCCGCGATGGAGAAACTGGTCGGTACGACGATTCGCGACGAATATCCGCCGGGCACTAAAGTGATATTGCTATCGCCGCAGGGAAGGCCGCTTCGGCAGAATGTCGCAAAGGAATTTGCCGACGACGCGGGCCACATCGTTTTGATCTGCGGCCGGTACGAAGGCGTTGACGAACGGGTGAACGAGACCCTCGTGACGGAAGAGATCTCGATCGGCGACTATGTTCTTTCGGGCGGTGAGCCGGCAGCGGTTGTGCTGGTCGATGCGATAGTGAGATTATTGCCGGAGGCCTTGGGCAGCGATACGTCGGCCGATAACGACTCGTTTTCGGACGGCCTGCTGGATTGCCCGCATTATACGCGGCCGGCGGAATTTATGGGGATGAAGGTCCCCGACGTGCTTTTGAACGGCAACCATGCCGAGATAGAAAAATGGCGACGCGAAAAGGCGTTGGCAAAAACTAAATTAAATAGACAAGATCTATTAAAGGAGAGTGAAAAGTGAAAAGTGAAAAGTGAAAAGTTGACGGAGAGATACCGGCAGCAAACACTGACCACTGATAACCGGCCACTAACAACTGAGCAATGAATCGTTTAGACAATATTGAAATACCCCAGTTACGTGATAATGTCCCGGATTTTCAATCGGGTGACACCGTTAAAGTGCACGTTCGAATCAAGGAAGGAAACAAAGAGCGCCTACAGGTTTTTGAAGGCATCGTTATCGCCCGCAAGCATGGCGGAATTCGTGAAACGATCACGGTGCGAAAGGTAAGCTTTAGCGTCGGCGTTGAGCGTATTTTCCCGCTGCATGCGACGGTGGTCGATCATATCGACGTCGTCCGTCGCGGTAAAGTCCGCCGTGCAAAGCTTTATTACCTGCGTGACCTTCGCGGTAAGGCAGCACGTATCAAGGAAAAAGATACGCGTAACAAAGCCCAGCCGGCGAAGTAACGAGACACGGAGACGTGGAAAATGAGAGACGCGGAGAGGAACGATTCGGTTGGAAACAGCGAATCGGCTTCCCGCGTCTCGTTGTTTTCGGATTTCAGGATCACGAAATGTGGGCTCGTATTCGAAGAACTGGCTCGTTCCGAAGGCTTTCGGTTTATCGCCGGTGTCGATGAGGTGGGGCGCGGATGCCTCGCCGGTCCTGTCGTCGCCGCCGCGTGCATTCTCGATCCTGCAAAGCCTTTGCCGGATGGTTTGAACGATTCGAAAAAAGTCACGCCGGAAAAGCGTCGCGAAATCGCGGAAGAACTCAAACAAACTGCTATCGCATTTTCCGTCGGACAGATCGAGGCGGAAGAGATCGACGAGATCAATATTCTTGAGGCGACAAAGAAAGCGATGATAATGGCTATCGGTTTGCTTCAACCGGCAGCCGACTACCTGCTGATCGACGCTCTGCAGCTTAAGCAAATTCGACTGCCCCAAAGAGGAATTATCAGAGGCGACTCGATTTCCGCGTCGATCGCCGCCGCATCCATCCTGGCCAAGACCTACCGCGATGATCTTATGAGCGAACTGGATCTCGAACATCCGCATTACGGCTTTGCCGAGCATTTAGGGTACGGAACAGCGGTTCATTTCGAAGCTCTTCGCAAACACGGTCCGTGCCTGCTGCACCGCAAATCCTTCAGAGGCGTACTGCAAAGGAAACCGCTCGCCGGAAAATCCGAACAAACTCTTTTTTGACAGCATTGAAAAATCCGAATCCCAAGCTAAACCGTAGGACAAACGCGATTTTGGCAATCACAGGCGCAGCCGTTCTACTTTTGGCAGGTATTCTTCTCGATGCCTATGCTTTATTTCAGTCTGAATACGCGGTTGGAGTAGATGGCTATTATTACGTCCTGCAGGTTGATACCTTTCTACGCGACGGCAACTTCTATTTTCCGACCGACACTCCGTTAATTTTGTGGCTCCTGATCTGTCTCGCATTTATTATTGGCAATTCCGTTTTGGCAATAAAGATAGGCGCAATTCTCCTTCAAGCCGGTTTGTGTCTCGGGATTCTCGCCATTCTGACGACCGTCGCCAAAAACATTTGGCTTGGGATTGCGGGCTCGGCAATAGCCGCTTTTTCAAGCTTGCATTTCTATCTGATCGGTGAGTTTATCAACAGTCTTGGCGCTTTGACATTGTCTGTTGGGGGCGGCTTTGGAATCCTGAAATACTGTCAGAGCAAAAGAAAAAGCTGGCTATTTTTTTTGGCAATACCGGCAATTTTTCTGGCTTTACTTTCGCACCGTTCAACCTCGGGCCTACTTGCTATTATTTCAATCTCATTTGCAATTTCGTACCTTTTATCAAGAGCAAGAAACACGAAAGCAAGATTTCTGGCATTTTTCCTGTTCGCGGCAGTTTTGGTGCTTCCGTTCGCGATTTACTGGCAGCCATTTTTCGACGTGCCGCCAATTGTGAAAAGCGAGATTCTTCGATATCCGGAAAATCCACTGCGGCAGATTAATTTGCCGGAAAGCCTGATGATAGTGTTTGCAGCGCTTATCGGTCTGGCTTCGTTCCGACGTGGGCTTCAATCTTGGCAGACGGTGATTTTCTGGGCTATGGTGATTTGGAGTTTTCTGACAACTCTTAACCCGCTTCTGAATCACCAAACCGGTTTCCAGGGAGTAGTTGGCAGGCTGGATGTTTTGGCTTACGTTCAGGCGGCGATTCTTTTCCCGCTTAGCATCAGCCTTTTGCAGCCGAGTTCAAAGCTTCGTCTTTACATATTGCCTGTTCCTTTTGTCATATTGCTCTGTTGGAGTTATTTCCTGCCACCGCCCGTGTGGCTGCGAAAGGAATATGGTGAGGAACGAGAGACTCTGATTCGTCAATTGAAAACGACACCGCACGAATTTTGTGAGAAGCCGATCATAATTGCACCGCACGGCAAACAATTTGTCGTTACATCCGTTCTCGGAATTCCCTCTCAGCAGACACCTCCCATCGAAAACTCGTACCAATGCACGTACTGGCTGGTTCAGCTAGGAGGTCGGACATCACCCGAATTTAAGCTTGTTGAAGATTCTGAGTTTCGAAGGATCGTATCAAGCCTAAGCGCAGAGGACCTTGAAAAATTGATCATATTAAATCCGCATCTACAGAGATTCAGAAGAAAAACTTAAAAACAATTTGACAAATCACCCCCCCCCCCCCTGTTATAAGGGTGGCAGACTTAACTTTATAATATCTAGTCTGACGTCCCGGGAGGCCCTCATGAAACGCTGCCAATTCTCTTCTGTTTTCTTCGCTTTCCTGATTTCTCTACTTGTGCTGGTTCCCTTTGCCTCGGAACAAAACGTTTGGGGCCAGCTAAAAGAGATTGAAAACCGAATTCCAAAAAATGTGCCTTTAAAGGTTGAGTTCAAGAATTATGACTCCGAAAACTGGGTTCATGATCTTGACATAATCGTGACGAACACCGGGAATAAGCCGATATATTTCTTGTTTTTGTCCTTAACATTGGACGTTAAATCGGAGAACGGCAACGTAAGAGGATTTGGATTGCCATTCGGCAATGGCGAACTTCACTCAACCGAGACCGAAGCGAAGCCTGGAGATCTATCGATCGCTCCAAACGCCAGCTATACATTTAAAATTCATAATAACAGTGCCGACGGATGGGATCTGCGCAAAGCTACAGGTAACTTTATTGAACCGACAAAAGGCTTCCTAGCATTAGGATTTATCAATTATGGCGACGGGACGGGGCAACGAGGCGGAGGAAGCCATTTCAAAAAAAAAACGAAATCAGCTTTCGAGAACTGATATCGCCGCTCGTCAAAACTTCTGCATTCAAAACATCATTCACGGTAAGCCCTGAGTCTCCGAAATGCGGAGAGGGTCCAACTAAAGCTGGGTTAGATTTACTCTTTTTCCGGGGGTTGGCAGATTCGCTATCCGAAGCAGACTGTGGCATTCAGTGTACCGAGAGCAGGTGCCCGAGGCCGGTCGGCTTCAACAGCCCCGCGTGCCTGACCGATTATCAGGATGAAGGCCGTTGCAATCATTGCAGCTTGATAAGAACTTCTTATCGAACTGGCGGTTCTAAATGCCAATGGGATCGTCAAGTCGACGAGGAATGTACTGATACTGGAACGGGCGAGCCGACATCCTGTTCGTACTTTGAGTTGCTTGAGTGCCAACTCGAGAACTGCGTTGATGGAGACAATGACGGCCATCCACGGGAGCCGCAGGCTGGAGAGAACTGTATTAGGGCTGAGTACGATTGCGACGACACAAAACCCGATGTTAATCCAGGTGTACAGGAGGAAAACTGTACCAGCCCGGAGGACGATAACTGCGACGGCAAAACCAATTGCGAAGACGAGCAATGCCGGATCGCTCTTGGTGATCAATGCGATGCTCAATGCGATCAGGATGGTGATGGGGACTACAAAGCGAGCTGCGGAGGTAATGATTGTGATGATACCTGTGTCAGTTGGCAACCTGAAGAATATCCCGAAAGCGCTGGTTCGAACCCTGAAAGTGATTGCAACGACCTTTGCGACCAGGATTGTGATGGTTTCTCAAGCTGCTTTGATCCAGACTGTGAGCTCTATTGCGACCCTCCTCCGCCTCCTCCACCACCTCCGAGTCCAACGCCTGGCGGTGGCGGCGAAGGTTGTCCCTGTGGCGATTGTGTTTACGGCTGTGGCGGCTGCGACTGTGGAGATTGCATAAACGGCTGCGGCGATGACGAAAATTGCGGATGGGTAACGGTCGATGGCCAATGCTATGCGGGAATCGAAGGGTACTGCGTTTACGATCCTTACACTAACCAATACATTTGCTACGATGGGGAGCCGGGATACTGTAATCCTCCCCAGGAAGTTTATGTATGCTGGTAATATGATTTGAAAACTTTGAGGCTGCTATGAGAACAACATTTAAGATTTCCGCGTGTTTATTTGCACTGTTGACACTGCTTGCGATCTTGTCGGGCTGGTCAAATAAAACCGCCTATTTGCAAGGCAATCGACATCACGAATATCAGCTTCTGGTGGCTTCGCTTAATGGGGACAATGAAGCTGTACGAACCATGCTTATTGGTGGTGCCGACCCGAACACACCCCCGGGGCCGCAAGACAAAGGCATGACTGCTTTAATGTTTGCATCATGGAAAGGGCATGAGCAGATTGTGCGGCTTTTACTAACGGCGGGAGCAAACCCCAACGCACTGGCAGACAATGGCTCGTCGCCGCTCATGTATGCGGCTGTCGCAGGCAATATTCAAATTGTGAATGCCTTGCTAAATAAGGGAGCAAACGCCAACTATGTTTCTCAAACGGGGAACTCCGCAATCCTTTTACCTTTCGCAAATCGCGATGCGGATATTGTTCGTTCGCTTGCGGAAGCTATCCAGCCGTCGGTGCTTAATGGCCTTCGAATAAATAACGATCCCCTTATAATCGCGGTCGTCAAAATGGGAAACCCGCAGCTGGCAGGTTCCTTGTTACGGGCAAATATTGATTTGGAGGTTCGGGACAGCACGGGACAAACCGCGCTTATGTATGCGGCGCGAGCGGGCCGTACGCAAATTGTTATCCGTCTGTTACGAAAGGGGGCTAACGTAAACGCGCGAGACTCACGCGGGGTAACGTCGCTTACGAAGGCCGTCATGGGTAACAGAATAGCGGCGGTACAAGTTTTGCGGTCATATGGTGCGAGGTCGTAGATATAGCGAGTTGAAAAATGAAAAAAGCCTTTAGATACGCGCAGTTTTTGGCTAATATTGCAACAATACTGATTGCGGTCTTTTTCGGGGTCTATGTTATTAGAAGCTTTGTTACTAGCTCCTCAGCACCGCCCAGAATACCGGCAACAGCAGCCCCAGGCCCCTCAGCACAAGCTCCCGTTCCCAAAACAACCCCAGTTGGACAAGCAGTGCCTCTCGAAAATATTGATTGGACAAAAAACCAAAAAACACTCGTTTTGTATGTCTCAACGAAATGTAAATACTGTACCGAGAGCGGCCCGTTTTATCAAAAACTCCTTCAGGAAAGGTCGTCTAATGGTGTTAAATTTGTCGCCGTTATGCCGCAGTCCGTTGAAGAAGGCCGCGAGTACTTAAACAAACTTGGTGTAAAGATTGACGATATCTACCAAACCCCACTCCAGTCCATCGGCGTTCGGTCGACTCCGACATTGCTGTTGGTTAACGCTTCTGGTGTTGTAACGGATTCGTGGGTCGGAAAATTACAACCGGATCGGGAAAATCAGGTGATGACAAAACTTGGCGGTTGAATTAGCCAATATCTATCCATTCTGTAGGCTCGTTACACCTCGAAAGTATGATCTTGGTTTCCGTGCGAAAGAGCGGCTGGCGCATTTGGAGGGCTGATTCGGCTGTGATACGGGCCAGGTGCGGCTCATTTGCACGCTGTGACAGGTGGGCAAGGACGATGTGACGGGCGGTGCCGTCAAACTCGTTGGTCAGCCAATCGGCGAGGTCTTCATTCGAAAGATGGCCGGTGCGGGAGGCAATCCGCTGTTTCAGGTCCCAGGTGTACACGGCACACGTTCGCAGCATGTCGCGGCAATGATTGGATTCGACAACGATGGCGTGACAGCCATTGAGTTTTTCTTTTATGAGGGTTGTGATGTGGCCGAAATCCATCAAGGTCGCGATCTTTATCCCGGCATATTTAGCGACAAAACCGAAATTATCGACCGCGTCGTGCGGAACGCTAAACGGTTCGAAGTCTATGTCGCCGATGCGGAATTCGCGGCTTGATTCGATCTCGACCGTTCGGTTTTTTAAGGCATCGCGGCGCTTTATCGATTCGCTTTCGCCGCCGTTCATTTGTCCTTTTCGCGTGCCTAAATACGCATCGGCCGTGACACCCGAAATATAAACGGGGCATTTTAAAGTGCTGAGCAAGACGCGCAATCCGCCCGCATGGTCGCCGTGTTCGTGGGTCAGCAGCACCGCATCGAGGTCGTCGAAATCGACACCGACGATCGCGAGGCGCCGCAAAATCTCGCGGGCACTCAAACCTGCATCGACCAGAACTTTCGTCTTTTCGGTGGTGATCAGAACGGCGTTGCCGGTCGATCCGCTGCCGAGAACGGTGAATCTCATAATTGCTTTACCCTTCCTCACGGTCGGGCTACTGACTCGATCCGCTGCCGAGAACGGTAAACCTCATTCGTTTCCCTGATACTTCGAACGTGTTGCTTTCGCGATAAGCCGCGTCGTGAGAGCATTCGGTGCGAGGCTTCCCATCACCGCACCGATGTAATTCGTCCAGCCCGATACTATCTTCGACCTTCCGCCCGCGACGCCCTTCAAAGCGGTTTCGACCACTTCTTCGGCCGTCTGCTGACCCTTTACCTTTAATGCCCGGTCAATATTCGAAGCTTCAAAAAAATTGGTCTTTGTCGAACCCGGACAAAGAGCCATGACCTGGATTCCGAAAGGTCGATTCTCTTCGGCTATCGCCTCCGAAAATGACGTGACGAATGCTTTGGTCGCCGCGTAGGTCGCAAAGAAGGGAATAGGTTGAAAGCCCGCCGCAGACGAGACGTTAATGATGGTTCCCGATCTTCGCTCGCGCATTTTCTTCAGATACCGATGCGTTAGTGAAACGAGGCACGAAACATTCAGATCGATCATCTGTAATTCTCGTTCCAGATCAAGCTTTGCAAAATCGCCCATCGAACCGAAACCGGCATTGTTGATCAGCCAATCGACCTCGATGCCGTGACTCTCAGTTTCTTCAAATAGCTGCTTATCCGCTTCGAAGCCGGTCAGGTCGATGGCGATATAATGGGCGGTAATTTTGTGCTCGGCCATCAGCTCATCCCGAAGATCGCGCAGCTTTTCTTCAGACCGGGCGACTAGAACCAGGTTATGTTTCTCTTCCGCAAGGCGCCGGGCAAATGCTTCGCCAATACCGCTGGACGCTCCTGTGATCAGAGTTGCCTTCATAGATCGGGATCAAAATCCGCCGGGGCTGGAAAAAACGAATAGTAAATTGAGAAAATGCCTGCCGTAATTATAACCAATGTTCCCGCCAACCTAATAATCGACGCCACGGTTTTCGTCGATCCGATAAGGCCGGTTTGCGTGAGAAGATAATTCCAATCGTGAAAACTGCCCTCGGTACCGGTAAACCCGCTTGTCAAAACCAGTTGCATAACGACGGCGTCGGCGGCATAAACCCAAACATTGATAATGCTCTGACCGACCCAGAACAGTACGATCGCGGCAGAATAATATTTATGATGCCAGATGAAATACCCGACAAAAACCGCCGGGAAGATCACCTGAAACAGCGATCCGCCCGCGATCATCATAAATTCGCCGAAGAGCCTAAAGATTAAATGGCCGGTTTCGTGGATCGGCAGATCGACAAGATCAAGAAGGCTGCCCTGCATCGGAGCGTAGGCGATCCAGAGGAAGTAGACGCTAAGGAGAATTGCGAAGATGAGTTTTGGATAGCTTAGCTGCATTAAAAAGATATGTTTCGATGTTGCTCGCCTTCAGCGAGCGCATTTATTTTATCGTATCTACCTTGGGATTCGCCTTCGGCTGCACACTAGCTTTTAATGTTAGTCGCCCGTTGGCGACAAGAATCCGAGTGAACTGTTCGCGGTTATGAAGACGCCGCACTAAAGCAGTTTGTTCTTCGATATGAATAAACTCACCTGCTCGTTGAACTCCTTCGGTTTTTCCATATGCAAGAAATGACTGACGCCCGTCCACATATGAAAATCGGTTCTCGGCGCGACTGTTTTATATTGCTGCTCCAGATCCTTGGGCCAATATTCCGACGGCGCCATTATTGCGAGCACGGGAATATCTATCTTGCCATGTGTCGCGTAGGCGTCATCGAGCATTAACTTCATCGCGCTTGACCCGACGTAATCGGGCGTTGCCAGCATCGACGAACGGATGAACGATTTGAGCTCGGGCTCAACAGTCGGCGGCAGCATTCCATCGATGAACGTCGGGGCTCCAGCCTTGTAATCCTTGAAAAGAGGCTCGAAGAATTTATCGACCTCGGCTCGCGGCCCGAACGGCAAAAGCGCTCCATCGACGAGGATAAGGCCGAGCGTCTTCTCCGGATACAGTTCGTAGTAACGGCGAATGATCGGCGTTCCCATGCTGTGGCCGGCGAACACCGCTTTCTTTACGCCCGCCTTCTTCATAACCGCGTCTACAGATTTGGCGAAATACTCCATCGAGTAATCGATCTTCGGCTTGTCGCTGCCGCCGTGTCCGGGCAGATCCATTGCGATCACACGATAATTCGGAAAGGCGTTTAAGCTGAAATTCCAAAACTCGACGTTGCACGTCCAACAATGAACAAGCACGAGTGCGGTTTTGGATTTCGCGTTTCCGATGTCGTAGTAGCGAACTTTATTACCTTCAAATTTCGCCCATTTGTCCACGGGTTTTTGGCCCAGAGCAAAGGCCGAAGCCGCAACGATCAAAAATAAAAAGATAAGACCTTTAACTCGCATATCAACCTCTCGCTTCCATAAATTCTTCTTTCGAGATCGCGTAAAATTTACATTCCATATTGTAATGAAATTCTTTTTTCTCGAACGTCATGCCGCATTTTTCCATGATCCGCCACGAGCCTGTGTTTGCCTCGTCAGCGACGGCGACGATGCGCTCGAGCCCTGCGGTTTCGAAACCGTATTTCAGCCATGCATTTGCACACTCGTAGCCGAGTCCCCTTCGCCAGAAGCTCTTTTTGAGACTATAGCCGACCTCGATCTCGCCGGTGTCTTCCAGCGGCTGAATCCCGCTGCCGCCGATGACTTCGCCGTTTTCCTTCCAGATCATTGCACACATGCCGAAGCCAAGTTTTTCGTAGCAATCCATGTAAAAATCGAGGCGCTTTGTGATCTCAGCCGGGTTTTGCCGTTCCAGTCCGCCAAGATAGCGGTAAACGTCGGGGTCCGAACGCATCTCGATAAGCTCTTCGAGATCGGCAGCCATGTATTGCCGAATCTTCAGCCTTTCGGTTTCGAGCATTAGACGTCCAGGTTGAGTTTCGACATTTGCTGTCATAGATTTGAATTCGGCGGTGTTATCAAGTTACCAATGCACATTTCGACGTTCAATTATCCTTGAAATGGCACAAAAGGACAAAATCATATGAATCGCTTGATCGAGAACCGACGAGATTTTCTGAAACACGCCTCGATAGCGGCCGCATTTCCGTTTTTACTGAATTGCAAGGGCGGCACGCTCGCTCAGCAATCGGAGCGGGATATCTTGAGTTCAATTAAGAAAAATGCGATCGCTGATCCCGCAAGCAATTGGTCCGGTGCCGGGGATGCTCCTTCGGATGTCGGTTGGACGACCAAATTAGCGCCGGATTCGGATAAAGGCGAGCGGATCTTTATCAGCGGGACCGTTTTTCAGGCAGACGGCAAAACGCCGGCTCCGAAGACACTTATATACCTTTATCACACGGATATTTACGGGGTTTACGGGCAAAACGGCGAGCACCGGCACGGCCGTTACCGCGGTTGGATGCTGACAAACACGCAAGGCAAGTACCAATTCGAAAGCATAAAGCCAGCATCTTATCCCAACTCCACGATCGCCGCGCACGTCCATATGACGACGACAAGCCGCGAACGCAAGGAAGACTGGATCGATTCAATACTTTTTGAAGGCGACAGGTTTATTTCCGCAGGCGAAAGGATTCCGCAGAAGGGCGGATTTCAGCCGATAGTCCAGCTTATAAAACGTAATGACGGGAAGTCTTACGCGATAAGGGATATTTTGCTTGCATAAGGCCGACCGGCTAGATCTGGTGGACAAAAAGGCCGTCCTTTAGTTTTGGCTCGAACCAGGTTGATTTGGGCGGCATGATTTCGCCCATATCGGAGACGGCGAAAAGGTCTTCCATGGTGGTTGGAAAAAGCGAGAACGCTACTTTAGATTCGCCGCTGTCGACGAGTTTCTCGAGCTCATCAATGCCGCGTCCACCGCCGACAAAAGTGATCCGCTCGTTGGTGCGCGGGTCGTCAATTCCCAAGATCGGCCTTAGTACCGACTGCTGCAGAATTTGCACATCAAGGCGGTCAAGCGGATCGGGTTCGCGGACGTTATTTACCGGATATCGCAGGTTATACCAAGTGCCTGCGAGATACATACAAAACTCACCGCGTTGTTGGGGCTCTCTCGCGAGGGTTTTGCTAACAATAAAACTCTCCTTCAGCTTTTCAAGAAACGCCTCTTCTATCAGTCCGTTGAGGTCTTTGACTACCCGGTTGTAGGCGAGAATATGCAGGTCTTCCGCCGGAAAAATTCCCGCCATCACGAAATTGTATTCTTCATCGCCCGTATGGTCAGCGTTGCTGGCACGCATTTCATTTCTTGCGAGTGCGGCGCTTTCGGCACGATGATGGCCGTCTGCCACGTAGAGGAACGGAACACGCCCGAATGCCGCGACCATTTTCTCCGTTTCGGATAGACGCCAAACCTGTTGGCGCACACCTTTAGGACATGCGAAATCATACAATGGCTCACCCGCGACAATTTCAGCGATCAGTTGTTTTGTTTCTTCAGTTCCGCGAAATGCGAGAAAGATGAGTCCGGTTTGGGCCTTTAGCGCGAGCATGTGATTGGTCCGGTCGCGAACTTTATCGGGCCTTGTCCTTTCATGCTTTTTGATAATGTCACGGTCGTAATCGTCGAGCGAACAGCAGCCGACAATGCCTGTCTGTTGGTGGCTGCCGGATGTGAGGCGATAAACGTAAAGACAAGGCCCGGATTCTAAAGCCAAAGTGCCTTCGCTGATGAAACGATCGAGGTGCTCGCGTGCCCGCTCCAGAGCTTCGGCTTCCGACGGATTACTGCCCGGATCAAAATCGGCCTCGGGTCGGGTGACACGCAGGAAGCTTTCCGGATTTGCCGAAATAATCTCGCGAACCTCCGATTCGCTGACGATATCATAAGGCACGCAAGACACGTGTTCTGCTTTTTCCGGCACCGGACGCAGTGCGTCGAAGGGTTTGACAATCGCCACTAATTGCTCCTTTACGGCTGCTGCTGCCGGCCTTGATTTATCAGATCGTCCAGCTCTTGATTGCTCTTTTCGTTCATGTCCATCAGCCGCTGGGCAAAACCCTTTTTGTCGATCTTCCACACGCCGTCTTCTTTAGAGAACGGAACCGTTTCCCATGCACCATACGAATTCTCAACCTCGAGCGTTGCCAGATCGCCGTCGATCTTTTCGTTTCGTAGTTTGACGGTTTTTTGATTTTCAGTAAACAGTGTTTCTCGTTTGACGATCTCGTCTACGTCCACGTTCTGGGCCTGAGCTTCCATCTCGTGCATCTTCATCGTCTCCCTCGATAAAAGAAGCTTCATCGCGGTTATGTCCTTTTGTTTGATCGCTTTTGTGTACGTCTTAAAAGTTTCGATCGGTGTCGCGGGAGCTTTTTCTTCAGCGCAAGAACCGAACAGCAATATTGCGGTAAATAGTATGATAACTTTTGAATAAACCGGCATTTTTAGATAAACCTTCAGATATGGCTATAATTAACCTTCAAAAACTCAAGTATAACCTAAAAACGGGGAGCTAAAAACCGTATGAAACGCAATAAACTGACGGCTGACGAAATCGCGGCGGCGCTGGCAAATGTCGATGGCTGGAACGCTGACAACGATCGACTGAAGCGGCGGTTCGCATTTTCAAATTTTGCTGAAAGCCTCGCGTTTGTAAACAAGGTTGGTGCCGTCGCCGAATCGATGGACCACCATCCGGATATAAAAATGGGCTGGGGTTATGCCGAGATCGAGATAACGACCCACGACCGGGGCGGAATTACCGATGTTGATTTCGAACTTGCACGGAAGATCGATGGGTTATGATGCTGTCATTTTAACAATTCGCACGGGATGGGAAAATCATTCTTCAAGTCGATCTCCGCGGTCAGGAATTTTGAAGACGGCTCGTCATAAGCCTGCGTAACTTCGGCAACTCCGTAAAGGCATGATCCGAATTTCTGGTAGGTGTATGTGGCGAATACACGTCTCTGTTTTTTTACGGAGAATGATGTTGAGTCGAGCAGCGAATATGCGGAAGTCGCTATCTCCCCCCAATCGTCGCCCGAAAAATAAAACTTGGCGGGAGCGATTGCCGCGGCGGCCAATTTTGTTTCGACCTCCTTCTTAACCGCATCGTTAAAAAATGTTCCTAAAATCGGCATTTTCAAGATGTCAGGCGTGCCGCGCAGCATGACCGAATCGAATTCGGCCCACATCTGCCTGTACTTTGCATGGCTGCCTGAGAGGTCTAGGACGACGGATGACTTTGCAAGAAAATCGTTCGGCCCGCGCGGATTAACGGATGAATTCGAGATACGAAATTCATTGCGCCAAACGCCGGGGCTCGCAGCGTCGGCCGTTTTCAGTAGTACGGGAATCGTCTTGTTCTTTCCGTAGATGCCAGGTGCGAGATTGATCTTAAGCTCGGTAGCGGCGAGTTCGGCGGCGGAGAACTGAAGCGTAAATTGCGTCAGCGCCGTAACGTCGCCCTGCGGGCCGATCTCGGTAAAAAGCATATAACGCAATCTGCCTGGATCTTCTTTGTCTGGCTGAACAAAAACATAATCGCCAAGCTTGCCGTTGAATTTGATGTTCAGCCAAAGCGGCTCGCCATCCGCGACGCGGGTGACGGCATTCAATTGGGCTTCGGCGAAGGTCTTGTATTCGCTCCGGGAGAGAACGACTCGTACATCGACGTTCATTACCGCGGCTTTGGATTTTGCATCAGGCGAGACTTTTGCGGCGTCTTCCTTCCGGCGTTCACGCTCCTGCTCGGCGCGAATCATTCGATCCCGGCGCTCTCTAACCCGCTCGGCCGGCTGAAACTGTCCGAACAGCGGCGGATAGGCGAACAAAATGAGTCCAAGACTAAGAAAAACCGTCTTTGTCACGTCAAATCCTCCGCAAAAAAATCTTTTTGAACCAATAATCAGATTATACCTACTTATGGAGGCATCATAAAAAAGCTCGAAAAAACGCGGCTAAAATTCACGAGTGTTCTGCCGTTGAGCGGCTCGGATATCGAAATGGTCGAAATCAGGGAGAGGCTCAACTGTCGGCCTCTGCTGCCTGTATGAGCCGATCCTGGGGTTTCTTACACCCTATCAAATTCCGTCCACAATTGCGTTCAGCGTAGCGGAAGGTCTCATCGCAGCGTAAGTTTTTTCCGAATTTGGATGATAGTAGCCGCCCACATCTTGTAATCGTCCCTGTGCCGCGATCAGTTCTTCATTGATCTTTACTTCATTTTCCTGCATTGCTTTGGCGATCGAAGCGAATTTCGCAGAGATCTCTACATCCGAGGTCTGAGCTGCCAAGGCTTCCGCCCAGTACATTGCCAGGTAGAAATGGGAACCTCGGTTATCGATCTGCCCAACCTTTCTCGCCGGAGATTTGTCGTTGGCTAAAAATTTCGCATTCGCTTCGTCCAATGCATCGGCCAGAATTTGTGCTTTTTTATTGCCTTGAGTCTGAGCGAGATGCTCGAAGCTTGCTTGTAGTGCCAGAAATTCGCCGAGCGAATCCCAACGCAAATATCCTTCCTTTTGGAATTGTTCGACATGTTTCGGAGCGGAACCTCCGGCTCCTGTTTCGAACAAGCCGCCGCCGTTCATTAGCGGAACTATCGAAAGCATTTTTGCGGAAGTGCCGAGTTCCAGGATTGGGAACAGGTCCGTCAGATAATCGCGAAGGACATTGCCGGAAACCGAAATGGTGTCTTTGCCTTCTCGGGCGCGCTTCAGAGTTTCGGTCATTGCGTCTTTGACATCCATAATTCGGATGTCGAGACCGGTCGTTTCGTGGTCGGCAAGGTATTTTTCAACCTTTTTTGTGATCTGTGCGTCGTGAGCTCGACCTGTATCAAGCCAGAAAATGGCGGTCGTATCCGAAAGTTTTGCACGGTTCACAGCGAGTTTTACCCAATCCTGGATCGGTGCGTCCTTTGTCTGGCACATTCTGAAGATATCGCCGGTCTGAACATTTTGTTCCAAGAGAACATTGCCGTTTTGGTCTTCTACTTTCACCGCGCCTTCGCCTGAAATTTGGAAAGTCTTGTCGTGCGAACCGTATTCTTCGGCCTTTTGCGCCATCAAACCGACGTTCGGAACGGAACCGAACGTCTTCGGGTCGATCGCTCCGTTTTTCCTCATGTCCTGAATGACCGCATCGTAGAATCCGGCGTATGTTCGGTCGGGAATCATGCAGACGGTGTCTTCTTCTTTGCCATCCTTATTCCACATTCTCCCGCCGCCGCGAACGAGGGCAGCCATCGAAGCATCGATGATCACATCCGACGAAACGTGGAAATTGGTAATTCCTTTGTCCGAATTGACCATCGCGAGCTTTGGCCCGTTTTCAATGGCTTTTGCGATGTCTGCTCTGATATCGGCTTCCTGGGCGTGTCCGGTGATCTTCTCGTTGAGCGTGGCTAATCCGTAATTTGGATTGATATCCAATTCGACAAAAGTGTCTTTATATTTTTCAAAAACGTCTTTGAAATATGTTTCGACGATCGCACCAAAAATTATCGGGTCTGAGATCTTCATCATCGTCGCTTTTAAGTGGGCGGAAAGAAGAACATCTTTCTCTTTGGCCTCGTTCATCGCGCCCTGAACGAAAGACCGCAGGGCCGAAATGGCCATAACGGAAGAATCGATCACTTCGCCTGCTCTTAGCGGAGCAAGATCTCTTAAAACTTTCTCGGAACGGTCGTTTCCGTAGAAAACGATCCTGAATTTTCCATCCGTTTCGACCGTGGTCGAGGTTTCCGATCCGTAAAAATCTCCGCCATTCATGTGTGCAACCGAAGTTTTAGAATCCGCATTCCAGGCTCCCATATGATGAGGATTTGCTTTGGCGTAATTCTTTACGGCTTTCGGGGCGCGTCTGTCGGAATTTCCTTCTCTAAGCACAGGATTTACCGCACTTCCCAACACGCGCGCATACTTTCTGTTGACGGCTTTTTCTTCGTCCGTTTTCGCTTCGGCCACGTAATTCGGCACCGCGAAACCTTGTTTCTGCAACTCGGTGACCGCTTCTTCTAATTGCGGAACAGACGCAGAAATGTTCGGCAACTTGATGATGTTGGCTTCAGGTTTTGTCGCCAATTCACTCAATTCCGCAAGGGCGTCGGGAATTTTCTGGTCATCCGATAGGAACTCGGGGAAGGCAGCTAAAATTCGTCCCGCGAGCGAGATATCCCGAATTTCAATTGCAATGCCCGCGGATTTCGTAAAGGCCATAACGATCGGTAAAAACGAATGAGTTGCCAGCATCGGTGCTTCATCCGTGAGTGTGTAATAGATCTTTGCCATTGGTTTCGTATTTTTTGACTGGCTTCGTACGGTCAGGAACTAGCACTATGTTTGAACGCTTTGAGTGAAACCGTAAATAGTCGGTGCGGCCTGCGGGACACTTTCACGGTCGATCATTGGCGTTGCCGCCTCGTCACCAAGGCAAGCGAAGCCTCAGGGGCTTCGCATTCACAGATCATCTCGCTTTTGCAGAGTTTCAACGCAGCTTGGCTCGATGTCATAGAAACAGAGAATCTACACAACTTTGACGGAGCAAGAGGCTGTTCAGCTCAGACCGCAGCGTTTATAAGATCGCCTGGTCAGGTTGTACCTGAGTTCCGTCAGGATAGAGCCGTTCGAATTCGGGATCGCCGAGGAGGATCGCCAGGTCCGGATCTTGCCGGGTCCAGACCGGGTTTCTATAGCCCGCTTCCCACGCCTTTTTGAGAGCTACCATCGCATCCTTCGGATTATCCATCGAACAAAGGGTACATGCGATGTTATAGAGGATCATGGTGTCATCCGGCCTAAGCGCCATCGCGAGATCGACCTCCCGTTTCGCGTCTTCAAAACGGCCCTGTTCGGCGTAATTTCCAGCAAGCAGAACGCGGACACGAGCATCTTCGGGTGTTTTCTTTAACTGTGCCTCAAAGATCGCGATCTCGCGGTACGTGTAATTGTTAAGAGCCTCTTTCTTACCCAAAGCACCAAGCGCATTATGAATCGGAACGGTCGTATTGTAATTTTCGCCGGCATGGGCAAGAGCGTCTTCCATTATGTCAACCACTTCCTGATAGCGGCCGGCTTCGAAAAGTGCACGGCCGAGCAGGTGATAGCCGCCATCAATATCCGGATCACGATTCAATGCCGAACGAATCTTGTCTACGGCGGACTCGTACCGCCCTTGTGCAAAATCCAACCACGCCTCGGCACATCGGATCTCAGGCTCGTCGCGGCCAGCGGCTATCGCCTTTTGGGTTGCGGCGTTCACCCGGTCGATCCATTCCTGCTTCCGTTCGAAATAATAATAGTATTGAGCGCAAACGTTTGCGATAGCTGCATGGGCGACTGCGAAAGCCGGGTCGAGAGCAACCGCGTTCTCATACATTTGCAGAGCGAACTGCATATCCTGTCGGCCCACGCGGCGTGCGAAATTCCTTCCACGCAGATAGAGGTCATAGGCCTGTAGATTTTCGGTCGGCTTGGCCTTCAAGGCTTCCTGTTCCTGCGGTGAAAGCGTGATCCGCAGGGCTTCGGCGATCTTCGATGCGATCTCGTCCTGCACGGCAAAAACGTCTTCCATTTCGCGGTCGTAACGCTCGGACCAGAGCGGAAAATCGGTCGATGCATCGACAAGCTGAGTGTTTATACGCAGGCGATTGCCGGCTCGGCGCAGGCTTCCCGTCAAAACGTACGACGCGCCTAACTGTATGCCGACCTGTCCCGCCGTGACCGCTTTATCGCGGTACGGAAGCACGACCGCCCGCGAGAAGGTTTTTAAACGTTTTATCTTTGAAAGCTCGGTCGTTATGTCTTCCGTAATTCCGTCGCGGAGATATTCATCCTCCTTTATGCCGCTCAAATTCTCAAAATAGAGCACCGCGATGGAATGCTCATGAACGGCCTGCGGAGCGCGTGTTGAATGGATAGCACTGTTTTCGCCCGAGTGGCGTCCTGAATCCAGGTCACGTTTCAAGCGTTTTAGCGCAGTCTTTAGATCCGTCGCATTTTGGTATCGGAGATCCCTGTCCTTTTCAAGGGCCTGGCTGATGATCCTTGCCAACTCGGCCGGTGCCGACGGGTTCGCCTGATCCAGTGCAATCGGCTCCCTATTCAGGATCGCGTCGAAGACAACGGCCGACGTGTCGCCCCTGAACGGCATTAATCCAGAAGCCATTTGATACAGGACGGTTCCTACGGAAAAAAGGTCGGTTCGGGAGTCGGTAACCTCACCGCGGGCTTGTTCGGGCGACATATACGCAATAGTTCCCATCGTCGCCCCGGCCGAAGTCAAGCCGTCGGCTATTGCAGTCGGCACGTTGGATGCCGCACTTGGTTTCTGATCGATCTTTGCCAGCCCGAAATCGAGAATCTTTGCCTGACCGCGCGAAGTGATGAATATGTTATCGGGTTTCAGGTCGCGATGGACGATGCCCTTCGAGTGGGCGGATTCCAGAGCATCCACGATCTGAACCCCGAGCCTTAATACCGCTTCGTTGTCGAGCGGCCCGCGGCTAATGCGGTCGGCCAGAGATTCGCCGTCCAGGAGCTCCATGACGATAAAATGTTCAGATTCGTGCTGCTCGATCCCGTGAATAGTGCAGATATTAGGATGGTTCAGCGAAGACGCCGCCCGGGCCTCTCGCTGGAAACGCTGCAAAAGATTTTCGTCGTTCGCCATCGACGGCGTGAGGAACTTCAGTGCGACGTGGCGGCCGAGATTGACGTCTTCAGCTTCATAAACGACGCCCATGCCGCCCTCGCCGAGCTGCGATTTAATGTGATAATGCGAGATCGTCTTGCCGAGCACAAAAAGTACCTCCGGAAGCGTGATATATTGCTTTGTGAGCGACGATTGTAGCCCTCAATGGACGACTAATGCAACGTCGGACCAAGCACTCAATTAGGTAAACGGTTTTTTTTGCGCCAAAGGGTCATCTCTAAAGACGGTACCGTTGTCAAGACACACCTGGAGCGGGCCGCCGGATGGTGGTTGATTTCAGATGATGATCTTTGACAACTTGGATTCGGTCATTTTCTTTTCCCAGCGTCTCCCACCGCTCACCGCGAA
>JANNST010000010.1:0-85454 GCA_031402865.1 Chloracidobacterium sp.
AGCACATGACCGCACAGCGCATCGGCTTCGTCGTGGGCCTTGCCGCGTTCGTGCTGACCCTCGTCCTCCCCGCCCCTGGCCGTCAACGCCATCAGCGGGAGCATCACCCTGACCGACACGGCAGTCATCAACGGGTTCTACATGCTCGGCCGGGGCGTGCTTTCGCCGACGATGGCCATTTCGCCGGCCGACAGCAATCTCATTGTTGGATACGTCCCGACCAACACGCTCCGCCAGCCGATCGGGCTGTATACGCCCATCACTGAGACCGGCGCGGCGCCGCGCGCCGTCATTTACTCCGAGTTCAACGGCAGCTTCAAGTACCAGTCAAGCTGCGGATTTGCGGTCAAGGCCTTCGACCAGCGCTTTGCCATGACCCGAGACAACTTCGACACCAAACACTGGCTGAACGGCTATCTGAAGTGCGACTTCCCAGCGTACCCGAAGATCGATCTGGCTCAGGATGGCGGGATCTTCTTCATCGGCGGAACCGGCTTTGTGGGCAAGGTTACGCTTTCGATGCTGCTGCACAATTTTCCGGATATCGGGAAGGTCTATACGACTGTGCGGGCGCGGGATGCGGCGGAATCGAAGATCCGATTTTGGACGAGCATCGTGACGTCGCCAACGTTTGATCCGCTGCGGGAGAAATACGGCGACAGGTTTGAGGATTTTATTAAGTCGAAGGTTGTTCCTGTAAATGGCGATGTCGGGAACGAGTATCTTGGGCTCGAGGAGAAAGACGCGAAGAAGATAATGCGCGATACGGACATCATTATCAATGGTGCCGGGAATGTGACATTTAACCCGCCGCTGGAGTCGGCTCTCAGGACGAATGTCGTCGGGTCGAACAACATTATCAAGATGGCCCGGATGATGAAAAAGCCGCGGCTGGTGCATGTTTCGACTTGTTTTGTGGCGGGTAAGCGTTCAGGGCCGATTTGGGAGAACGAGCCGGTTGTCGGGTATTTTCCGCGTAAGGAAGAATTGCCGGGAACCATTTTCGATGTAAATCGCGAGGTCGAGGATTGTGCTCGTCTTTCAGAGCAAGCGAGACAGGAAGCCGATGACGCTGTGCAGCACGCGAAATTTCGTGAGTTGGCCCGTAACCGTTTTATCGAAGAAGGCCGCGACCCGGACGACGAGGCCGATCTGAAATCCGCCATCTTCCGCGAACGCAAGATGTGGATACGCGAGCGGACGACCGAACTTGGAGCCGAGCGCGCCGAATATTGGGGCTGGACGAATATCTACACGTATTCGAAATCGCTGGCGGAGCAGATCATCGCGCAGCAGGACGACATCGTTAAGATTCTTGTTCGCCCGTCGATCGTCGAATCTTCGCAGGCGTATCCGTTTCCCGGTTGGAACGAAGGCTTTACTACAACCGCGCCGCTGATCCTGATCGCGTTGAGAGGCCAGCCGATCATTCCCGTTAATGAAAAGCTCGTACTCGACATTATTCCGGTCGATATGGTTTCGGGAGCGATACTTGGGGCGGCAATGAACGCATTGGTCGATCCGAAGCCGCCGCTCGTATTTCAGGCGTCGTCGGGCGATTCGAATCCGAACGATATGAAGCGGATCGTCGGACTGGTTGGGTTGTACAAGCGCCAGCATTTTGCGGACAAAGACACCGGAAGTGCGATCATGAACAAGCTTGCCGGAATGGTCGAGGCGATGCCGGTCAAGCATCGAACGTACGAGCTGGCGTCAGCTCCGATGCTTAATAAATTGGCGAAACGTGCCGACAGTTTGCTTGATAGAGCCAATCCGCGTTGGGGCGGCGGGCGGATCGGGAACATTGTTTCCGACTTAAAAAAATCGGTCGAATCGTTTGAACAGACCACGAAAGAGACGATGGACGCGTTCGCTATGTTCAAACCATTCATGATCGATAATGAATATTTGTATCGTTCGGATAATGTGCGCGCTTTGCACTCGATAATCAAGGAAAAAGAAAAAGTCTTGCTGCCTTGGTATCCGGAAAGGCTCGATTGGTACGATTACTGGCTCAACGTCCATTTCCCCGGAATGCGAAAATGGGTCCTGCCGCAGCTTGAGGAAGATCTGAAAGCGGTCGAGAAACGTTCGTACACATATAAAGACCTGCTCGATCTTTTCGACACATCGGTCAAGCGTTTCCCGACACGCGTCGCGATGCGGATAGAGCGGAACGGCCGAAAGGAGCAATACACGTTCGAAGACGTTCGCGAACTGACGATGCGAGCGGCGGGATTCTTTGCGAAAAAGGAAATTCAACATAACAGCCGCGTCATTCTCTTCTCGAACAACATGCCGGAATGGGGAATGACGTATTTCGGCATTCTCAAGGCGGGAGCAACGGCGATTCCGATCGATCCGGCGAGTACGGTTGATGAGATTATTGCATTTGCGAAGGCAGGTGAGGCTTCAGCGATCGTTGTGAGTCCGAAATTGGCAGCGGAGAACCCTGAGATGAAGAAGGCTCTGGATGCGGCCTTTGCTGCGGCGGGAGAGAACCACCCCGTCGGCGAAACGCCGCCACCCCTCCTTCGTAAGGAGGGGAGCCCGACCGTCTGGACGTTCGATCAGGTTTTCGAGATTCAGTCCGAGACTGAAGAGGCGACGCGAAATGCTCTGTTGCCCGAAAAAATACATTCAACGTCCATCGCGTCGCTGATCTTTACCTCGGGCACAACGGGGACGCCGAAGGCGGTGATGCTCTCGCACAAAAATTTCACGAACATGATTTCGATGCTCTCTAGCGTGCTTGACATGGACATCACGGACGGCGTTTTGTCTGTTCTTCCGATGCATCACACATTTGAATTTTCGGCTGGTTTTCTGACACCATTTTCTAATGGAACTCAGATCACCTATCTAAATGAACTGACCGCTGAGGATCTTGCCCGGACGATTGAAAATAGCCATGTGACGGGCCTGGTCGGGGTTCCTGCGTTATGGGAAATGCTGCATCGGCGGATCAAAACGCGGCTTCGTGAAAAGGGAGATTGGATAGCCGATCTTGCGGATAACGTCATTGAATTTAACGCGTGGATTCGTGACAACACGCCGTTTAATCTCGGCCCGATCGTATTTTTTCCGATCCATCAGGGCATGGGCGGGAAGATGCGTTATCTGATCTCGGGTGGTTCAGCATTGAGCGAGAAAGTGCAGAAGGATTTGCACGGTCTTGGGTTTACTGTGCTCGAAGGCTATGGCCTGACCGAATCATCACCTGTTCTTACGGTCGCACGACCCGGCAATAAATTGCTGCGCGGCAGCGTCGGTAAACCGCTTCCGGGAGTAGAAGTAAGGATCGATTCGCCGGATGAAAATGGCGTCGGCGAGGTGCTTGCCCGTGGCCAGAACGTCATGGTCGGCTATTACAATAACGAGAAGGCGACCGATGCGGTGCTGAACGACCGCTGGCTGAAAACGGGCGATCTTGGCCGGCTTGATGAAGACGGAAACCTTTTTATTGTGGGTCGTTCGAAGGACGTAATCATCGATTCGAACGGTAAGAATATTTATCCCGACGAGATCGAAGATCTGTACGGCAAATCAGCGTCGATAAAGGAAATGAGCGTGGTCGGGTTGCCCGATGACGATGGCGGCGAAAAGATTGCGGCTCTTGTTGTGCCTGATTATGAGCACGACATAGCTCTATCGCGTTCCGAAGTCAACAAGAAGGTCGAGGTTCATTTCCGAGAGGTTTCGTCGGCATTGGCGTTCTTTAAGCGCGTCAAGGTTCTGCATATCACACCGTTTGAATTGCCGCGGACGGCCACCCGAAAGGTGAAGCGGCCCGAAGTCGTCGAAATGCTGCAGACGCTAGAACAGCGCTCGAAAAACAAGACCAAGGTAGTTTCCGAATCAAAGGGCGACGACAATGCTCTATGGATCAGAAAGATCGTTGCAAGCGTTTCGAACAGGCCGCTTTCCGATATCGTTATCGAGGACAAACTTGCCGATCTTGGTTTCGATTCGTTGATGTTCGTCGAGCTTCAAGCGGCGGTTGAAGACGCGGGTGGACGTGTGCTTTCGCCGGACACACTGAGTGAGGCCCAGTCGGTTCGCGAACTCCTGACCGCCGTTCAGCGCGTCGATAAATCGAAAAAACTTGCGGACGAGCCAAAGGTCGAGGAGAAAAAGGAAGAAGAGATAGTCATTCCGTCAATTCTCCGCAAGCTGGGAAATTCGCTGGTCGATTTTGCCCAGGACACCCTCTACGAGGGTGTGCTAAACACGCATATCGACGGCGAAGGAAATGTTCCCCAACACATTAATTTCATTGTCGCGCCGAATCATACTTCACATATCGATACTGGATTGGTAAAGAAGGCGCTTGGCAAGGATGTCGCCGAGCAAACGGTTGCGGTCGCGGCGGCAGATTATTGGTTCGATACAAAGTACAAGCGTGCGTACATGAACAATTTCACCACGCTTGTTCCTATCGAACGCACCGGAAGCCTGCGGCAATCGCTGCGTCACGTGACTCAAATCCTGAACGACGGCTACAACGCCCTTATCTTTCCGGAAGGGGGCCGGCAGGACAGCGGTGAGATTGCGGAGTTCAAACCTATCATCGGCTACTTGGCGTTGAATCAAAAGATCGGGATTCTGCCGATGTACATTTGGGGAACTTACCAGGCGTTTCCAAAAGGGACGATCATCCCCAAAACAGGTAGCCTCGGAGCTAAGGTCGGTGCGAAGGTCGGGCGTTTTCTAGAATACGACGAACTCAGAACGATGACCGAAGGAGTTCCCAACACCGAAGCCTATCGGTTGATAGCCGCTCGCGTTCAGCACGAAATAGAGAATATGCGGGATGGGAAACGGGATCGGTTTGACGTTGCGGCAGTGCGAAAAACATGGAAAGCCGAAAGAAGAAAAACGCGAAAACAGGAGCCGGTGATCGATGGATGAGTGTTTTCTTGACACCATCAATAAAGCTGTGCATAATCCTGTACAGGTCACGACATGGAAAAGCTTAAAACAATCAGCGCAACATCGGCACGAGCAAGGTTTTTCGGCCTTATTGACGAAGCCGCAGAGAATCATCAACCAGTGCGTATCACGACAAAACGCAACAACGCGATACTCGTAAGCGAAGAGGATTGGGACGCTTTGCACGAGACCATGTATTTGCTGTCGATTCCGGGAATGCGTGAATCATTGATTGGGGCCAAGAACTCCCCCGATGACGAGTTTTTGACCGAGGAGGAATTTTTCGCCGCATTGGAAGGGGATGAATAGAGATTGAGTTGGACTGTTATTTATTCAAAGCAATCTCTGAAGGATGCAAAACTGCTGCGCCAAGCAAAGCTCTGGGAGAAAGCCGAGAAACTCTTGCGAATCGTAAAGGAAAATCCGTTTGAAAATCCCCCACCTTTCGAAAGGTTATCGAAAGATTTACGAGGCATGTACTCGCGGAGAATCAACCTGCAACATCGATTAGTATACCAAGTCTTTGAAGACAGAAACGTGATTCGTATATCTCGGATGTGGTCGCATTATGAGTAATTTCACTGGCCATATTCGGCAAACCTGTATTTCAATCGTGTTTGCAATGACGTTCGCGCTTCCTTTATTTGGGCAGAATGTTGACAGAAAACAATTGGCCGGACAGGTTAAAACGGAATTCCAACATGCGTGGAACGGTTACAAAAAGTACGCCTGGGGCAATGACGACCTAAAACCGCTCAGTAAGACTTTCCACAATTGGTATCCGCAGCCGCTGCTGATGACGCCGGTCGATGCGCTCGATACGATGTATTTGATGGGCCTTAAGGACGAGGCCGACAAGACGCGCAAGTACATTACCGACAATCTTTCGTTTGACAAGGACATTTCCGTTCAAAATTTTGAGATAACGATCCGGCTGCTCGGCGGGCTGCTTTCTGCATATCAGATTACGGGCGACAAAAAACTGCTGGTGATGGCTGATGATCTGGGGACACGGCTGCTGCCGGTGTTCGATTCACCGACCGGATTGCCGTATAAATATGTCAATCTGAAAACCGGAAAGACTCGCGGGGAGGTTTCGAATCCGGCCGAGACCGGAACGCTGTTGATCGAATTCGGTACATTGAGCAAGCTGACAAAAAAGCCCGTCTATTACGAAAGGGCGAAACGTGCGTTGGTCGAAACTTACAAACGCCGCTCGTCGATCGGGCTTGTTGGAACAAACATAAACGTTGATACGGGGAAGTGGACGAACACCGGCAGCCATATCAGTGCCGAGATCGATTCATATTACGAGTACCTGCTCAAATGCTCGATCCTTTTCGACGACAAAGATTGCCGCAAAATGTGGGAAGACAGCGTAGCCGCTATCAACAAACACCTGGCTGACGAACAACAGGATATGCGAGTGCGGGATGTTTCTACGGGTAAGCCGGCTGGAACTGTGAATCTATGGTACGGTCACGCCGATATGAACACCGGCAAGCGAACCGAAACAACCACCGGAGCACTCGACGCGTTCTTCCCAGCCGTGCTTGCGTTATCAGGCGACCTGCCGCGTGCGAAACGTTTGCAGGATTCAATGTTCACGATGTGGCAGGTCCACGGCGTCGAACCGGAAGTTTTTAACTATCAAACAATGAAAGTCGAGAACGCAGGATATCCTCTGCGGCCAGAAATTGTCGAATCGACGTATTACCTATATCAATACACAAAAGATCCTAAATACCTGGCGATGGGCAAGCAGATGTGGGAAGATTTCGTCAAATATTGCCGTACCGACGAAGGCTATGCTCATCTGAAAAGTGTGGTAACAAAAGAGAAATCGGACGCGATGCAGAGTTTCTTGTTTGCCGAAACGTTTAAGTATTTCTATCTGCTGTTCGCACCGGAAAAGACATTGGATTTTAAGAAGATTGTGTTTAATACCGAGGCACATCCGATCCGTAGGACTTGGTAAGGATGATTCACCACAGAGACACAGAGAGCGCTGAGTTTCTGATTTGGTTTTTGTATACAAACGACACGGGTTGGACGGCCCGTTGTCAAATCTTTCTCGGTGAACTCTGTGTCTCTGTGGTGAGTTATTTATGGCGAAGACAAAGGCGATAGCGAAAACTGAAAAGAAAATTCTCATCACCGGTGGCACTGGATTTCTGGGTACGCATATCGTGCGGCAGTTTCTGGACGCGGGTGAGAAACATTTGCGCGTTATGGCTTCGAGTGTGCCGGAGTGGATGAAGGACGCGGGTGTGAAGGCGGTCGAAGGGTCGGTCGTGAACCGCGACCACGTCGCAAAGGCCGTGAAGAATGTTTCGACCATCTTTCACCTCGCCGGCAAAGTGTCACGCGACAATGAGGACGCGGCGGCGATGAACAAGATCCACGTCGAGGGTACGCGAATTTTGTGTGAGGCGGCAAAAGAAGCAGGTGTGCAGACAATGATCCTCGCCTCTTCAAGCGGGACTATCGCGGTTAGCGAAGACGAACAGATTTTTGACGAGACTTTTCCGCAGCCGGTCGATGTCATCTCGCGTTGGGCTTATTATGCGTCCAAGTATTATCAGGAAAATACGGCGCTGGCGAATTTCGACGGCGACGGGCGGCGGTTGGTTATAATGAATCCTTCGCTCCTGCTGGGGCCGGACGACGAGCGGCTCAGTTCGACAAAGCCTGTGCTCGATTTTCTGGCAAGAAAAATTCCGTACAGTCCTAGCGGTGGGTTGAATTTCGTCGACGTGCGCGACACGGCGGCTGCATTTATTACGGCAGTCGAAAAGGGAATTCACCAGGAAAAATATCTTCTCGGTGCGGCAAATATGACGTTCCCTGAGTTTTTTGGAAGACTGGAAAGATTATCCGGTGTTTCCGCTCCGATGCTGAAGGTGCCGAAAAAACTCGCAATGGCGGGTTCCACGATCATCGAATCCGTGTTCAAGAATTGGGGCAAGGCGTCGCCTGTTGCTCCGAGCGAAGTCGAACAGGCTGAGTTCTTCTGGTACTTCGATTCAGCCAAGGCTGAGGAACAGTTAGGATTTACGCGGCGAGATCCGCAGGAAACGTTGAATGACACGATCTGCTATTTGCGTGAAAATTTTCTTGGCGGCGGAGCATTTTCAAAATAGTTGGGAGTGTTGAAAAACCTCGAACTGATTTGGTCCGATCAGGGATCTAAAATCTCACAAGGTCGCGGTCGTACCTTATTCATAATTTCAACAATTTCTGTCGGAAAGTCGGTTTTTGTGCAAATGTAAAACAGCCTTGCCGACGATAGTGCCAGATCCGCCATCCTTGCGCTTCTCAATTCATTATCTCCATGAATACTTGATACAAATTGCGGCATAGCGTTTCCGTAGGTTTTAGAAACCATCTCGGCATTACCTTCCCGCAAAAGTCTGCCAAAGAATGCTTTATCTGTCAGCTCCATTGAGCCGCAATTACGCAGCCTGATGTCAGGCCCAAAGCAAAAATTAGAGAGGCTTTCAATATGGTTTTCATAGTTCACACACCTTGCCTTTCGTCCGGATGTTTGCGGAAGATCTTTGAGGCGTAATAAATCAACAGGCCGACGACGGCCGCAACGATGACCGCTAATCCTTCCTTGGCGTAATCGACATTCGTCAGCAGCCACACGATCAAGACTATCGACAGAATAGCGGCGACGACGCCAAACGGGACGGAAAACGGGGCTTTTGGCATATCAGTGCGCTGGCGAAATATCGGCAGAGCGAGGCAAGTTGTTGCGTAAAATAGCAGCCGTGCGATGGTCGCAATGGCGACGGCGGTGAGAAACGAAGACTGGATCGTGAGGATCAGCATTACTACGGCGGTGACGATAATCGACACGTAAGGCGTCTTGAATTTCGGGTGCGTCTTCTCAAAGACGCGTGGCAGGTCGTTTTGTTCGGACATCCCAAACAGCGTCCGCGTCGCACTTAGAAGGCCGGTATTTATATTGCCAAAGATGGAAACCAGCACGCCGACGGTGATAAATGCGGCTCCGAACGGACCGAGAAACAGCACTGCGGCGTCGGCTATCGGCCTTTCGGAGGTCGCGAGGCCAGGCAGCGTGCCGATCGACACGATCTGAACCGCAATGTAAATAAATGTAGCGATTACGATACCTGCGATCAAACCGAACGGTATCGTCTTTTCCGGCTCCTTGGTTTCGCCGGCGATAGCGACTGGCCCTTCAAAGCCTACAAAGGCGTATATCAGCAGAAGCACTGCGCTTGAGAACGCCGAATACTGCGGCACCGCGTCAAAGGTAAAATTTCCCGGTTGGACGAAAAACATTCCTACAATGGCGAACACGAGCAGCGGCACCAACTTGCCGACCGTGACGACGTTAGTCATCATTGCAGACTCGCGAATACCTACAAGATTGACTGCGGTGATAATCAAAGTCACGAGGCTCACGAACACGATACGCATTGCGCCTTCGTTCGCGCCGGGCACAAAAAAGCCGAGATACATTACGAGAAGGTTGCAGTTCGCCGCAAAGGTGGCGACGCGGACGATCCAAAAAAGCCAGCCGACCTCAAATCCCACGGCAGGGCCAAACGCTTCTCTCGCATAGAGATACGAGCCTCCCGTGGCTGAAAATCTACTCGAGACCTCGGCGTAACAAAGCACTATCAGACCGACGATGACGGCACAGGCGGCAAATGCCAGCAAGCTATACGAGCCGATCTGAGCATAGACCTTTGACGGCAGTCCGAAAATACCGGCACCGATTATCCCGTTGATTACGAGGGCGGTAAAATCCCATCGGCCTATACCGCGAACGAGTTTTCCATCTGTCATGCTGATTATTAGGAGAGTACTTTTTTAGAAACTGTTTTTCGTTTATACTCTGAAAACTACTTTCCGTAAAGATTCCAGAGCTAATTGAATGAAAAACGTGTTGAGAGCCATTTTTTGTGTTGTCATTCTCTGTGTTGTTTATTCCTACGCGCCTGCCCAAACAGGAAGATCTAAGATCGAGATATCTGCTCCAAAAAGTTATCAGGCACCCGTTCTAACAGCATCCGCCGAACTTGAAACGATTCTGAAAGACGCGGTCAGTGCGGTTCTTGACCCTGCTAACCGGAAAGGGTTCAAGCCCGGGGAGATAGCCGCCACTTTGATCGATGTCCGCGATCCTAAGAGCTTGAAGTGGGCAAATGTTGAGGGTGAGAAACCGATCTATCCGGCCAGCGTCGTCAAAATGTTTTATATGGCCGCTCTCGAACGCCAGCTTGAGGATGGGAAAGTTGTGCTCACGCCCGAACTCACTCGCGGACTGAAGGATATGATCGTCGATTCTTCGAATGAAGCGACGCAATACATTCTGGACGTGCTGACCGATACTGCGAGCGGCAGCGAACTGCCGCAGAAACAGTTCGAACAATGGCAACATCAGCGTAATCGCGTCAATCGGTTCTTCGCGTCAATGGGCTACACGAACAGCAATATTAACCAAAAAACATTTTGTGAGGACGCTTACGGAATTGAACAGCAATCCCGAAATTACAAAGGCCAGAACCGCAATATGATCACGACCAACGCAACAGCACGACTCCTTGCCGAGATCGTATTGGGCCGGATGAACACCCCGTTGCGGACCGCCAAGATGATGGATTTGATGAAACGCGATCCGTTCGCACCGTCGAACGATCCGGATAATCAGGCGGTCGGCTTCACCGGCAAAGCGTTGATTGACGCGAAGTTGACCGGTGCAAAACTTTGGTCGAAGGCCGGTTGGACGAGCAAAACGCGTCACGATGCCGCATACATCGAAACGCCGGAAGGACTTAAATTCGTCCTGGTGATTTACACTGAAAATCATGCGAACGATCGCGACGCAATCCCGTTGATCGCGGGAAAAATACTCCAACGGATGAAGATTTGATGAAATGAAAGAATGCCGACGGTCGAGGGCCGCGATCGCCTTCTAACTACACTTTGAAGATTTCAATAAGGTAACAATAGAGGAAATATGAATAAACGAGTTTCTGTTTTTATGTGTAGCGTCTTTTGCATTGCTGCTTTGGGCGTTGTTGGGTTTGGCCAGTACAAGACACCGCCAAAAGACATTATGGACATCCTCGGTGCTCCGGCGACGGCTACCATCTCGGTATCGCCGACGAGGGACAAGCTTGCGTTACTTGAGCCTCTGCGTTATCCGCCGATCTCGGAGCTGGCGCAGCCAATGCTTCGCATTGCCGGGCTTCGGATCAACCCGAATACAAATGGCCAGCATC
Organism: Chloracidobacterium sp.; assembly: GCA_031402865.1. Taxonomy (GTDB): domain Bacteria; phylum Acidobacteriota; class Blastocatellia; order Pyrinomonadales; family Pyrinomonadaceae; genus OLB17. The sequence goes on from JANNST010000010.1 coordinate 11,196, forward strand.
GTCAATTTTATGCGGTCAGCCTGAAGCTGAAAAATATTTCGGACGGAAAGGAGACGACGGTGAGCCTTCCAACCGGTGCCCAGATTATCACGCCGCAATGGTCGCCGGATGGAAAATACATTGCCGCCGGCAATGTCACGCCCACCGGTATTGAACTCTGGATCGTTGACACGGCAACCGCGAAAGCGACGAAGGTAAAAAACGTTCTCGTAAATACAGCGTTTGGAGGTTTCAACTGGGAAGATTCCAATACGATCTCAGCAACGCTTGTTCCGTCAAAACGCGGAACTGCTCCCGCTTATCAAAACCTGACTCCAGGCGAACCGAACATTCAGGAAACCGCGGGCCGAACGGGAGCGGTGCAGACTTTTCAGGATCTGATGAGGAGCCCAAACGATGAGAGGCTGTTTGAATACTATTGTACATCTCAGCTTGCTCTGATAGACGTTAACGGCAAGGTTCGCGAGATCGGACCGCCTGCGATCTACAATAATGTGGATTTTTCGCCCGACGGAAAATATATCCTTGCGGAACGTATCGATCGGCCTTTTTCATACCAATATCCGTTCTCACGGTTTCCGCGGAAGGTTGAGGTTTGGGATATAAACGGAAAGGCTGTCGCAAATATCGCCACCATACCGCTTCAGGATAATTTACCAGTGCAAGGCGTTCCCACTGGCCCACGCGGCTACAGTTGGATACCGGCCGAGCCTTCGGCGTTAATGTGGGTAGAGGCCCTTGACGGCGGTGATCCGCGTAAAAAGGCTGCAGAGCGCGACAAACTTATGAAGCTAGCTGCTCCGTTTACGGGTGCGGCGACTGAGTTGTTGAAGGTAGAGAATCGTTTTCAGGGAAGGCTTTTTGGCGAAAGGGATGGGTTGATGTTGTATTTCGACTACAACCGCGACACTCAACGCCGCCGTATTTTCACTACGGACTACCGTAATCCCGCAAACAGCACGCTTGTTTCGGATACTAGTGTCAACGATAGATACAACGACATCGGCCAACCAGTGACGAAAACCCTCCCAAACGGTGCCACCGTCATTCGGCAGAACGGCGACGAGATATTTTTGACCGGAACTGGGGCATCGGCCCAGGGAGACCGGCCGTTTTTTAGGCGAATGAACCTGAAAACGCAGAAGATCGACGAGATCTGGCGTTCGAGCACCGAGGAATACGAAACCTTTCTCGGCATGATCGATAACAACGGAATGAACTTCCTGACCAGAAAGGAATCGATTTCTGAACCGCCGAATGTTTATATGCGGCAGGTTTGCCCGGCGGGACAGATCTGCACCGCTCTTGCCTACAGGCAGATCACGGATTTCAAAGATCCCTCACCGCAGCTTCGCGGGATAAAGAAACAGCTTGTCAAATACAAACGCGCTGATGGCGTCGATCTCTCATTTACGCTCTATACGCCGCCGGGATATACGCCGGGAACTCCGCTGCCAACATTGGTCTGGGCATATCCTCAGGAATTTACCGACGCCTCAACCGCGGGCCAAGTGTCGGGGTCGACAAACCGTTTTACACAGATGGGCGGGATTTCGCATCTCTTTTTCCTGCTCCAGGGTTACGCCGTTCTTGATGACACGACGATGCCGATAGTCGGCGATCCTGAAACGGTCAATGATACATTTGTCAAACAGGTGGTTGATTCGGCACAGGCGGCCATCGACAAAGGTGTCGAGATGGGTGTGGTCGATCGCAACCGGGTCGGCGTTGGCGGGCACAGTTACGGAGCATTTATGACGGCAAATTTGCTCGCTCATTCCGAAATGTTTCGAGCCGGCATTGCCCGGAGCGGTGCGTATAACCGAACTCTTACTCCGTTCGGTTTTCAATCCGAAAGACGCACCTTCTGGGAAGCGCCCGAGCTTTATTCGAAGGTGTCGCCGTTCTTCTATGCAAACAAGATCAACGAACCGATCCTTCTGATGCACGGCGAGGCAGACAATAACCAGGGCACCTATCCGATTCAGTCGGAGCGACTTTTTGCCGCCATCAGTGGTACGGGCGGCACCGCACGACTGGTAATGCTTCCGCTTGAATCGCACGGATATTCCGCCAAGGAATCGGTCGAACATACACTGTACGAGATGGTCCAGTGGTTCGATAAGTACGTGAAGAATGCGAAACCGCGGGAACAGAAGCAGACTGCCGCAAAGTAGGGGAAAGCAAAGGTGTAAAGTAAGAACCCGGCGGTTTCGATGATAAAAAACGGGCGGGTTCTCCTCCCCGCGTTTCATATTTTCGATTTTGTGAGAATCGCGTTAGACTCTCAGATAACACCATACTTATTCATATAATATGAACAATAAACGACCCTTCGTTCTTCTACTTTTCGTCACACTTCTATCAGCTTTTGCAGCAGCTTCATTCTCGCAGACAATGCCCAAGGATGCTGATCCTGCAATGTGGGCAAAGGCGCTCAAGATCCATAAAAAAGCAATTGTTGTTGACGGCCACAATGACATCACCTCGCCGCTCGTCGATGAAGACTACGATCTTCGCAATAGTTCGGCCGGGAAGTTTCACCTCGGCGGCGATCCGTTCCACACCGACGTTGCTCGTCTAAAGGCTGGGGGCGTCACTGCCGAGTTCTTCGCTATCTACGTTTCCGGAAGCACGATGAAAACCGGCGGAGCGATGCGGCGGGCCGTGGACATGATCGACGCCACGAACCGTGAAACGGAAAGAAATCCGGGCAGTCTTATACCTTGTACGACCGCCGCCGAGATCCGCCGGGCGAAAAAACAGAACAAAATCTGCATCATGATGGGCATCGAGGGCGGTTACGTGATCGAAGACTCGTTGTATGCATTGCGCACGTTCTATCGTCTCGGTGTGCGGTACATGACGCTTACGCATAATGTCGCGACAAACTGGGCCGGCGCCCACCGTGACGAAAAGCACAACGGCTTAACCGATTTCGGCAAGGAAATCGTCCGCGAAATGAACCGCCTTGGGATGCTTATCGACATTTCGCACGTTTCGGTCAAGACGATGAACGACGCCCTCGACGTTTCGACCGCTCCGATCATCGCATCGCATTCTTCGGCCCGCGGCATCAACGATCATACCCGCAATGTTCCCGATGAGGTCCTCAAACGCGTTGCCAAAAATGACGGCGTGATAATGATAAACTTCTATCCGGGATTCCTCGACGCCCGCACCAACAAAGAAGAAAACGAGCGTACCGCCCGGCTCCGCGACCAGGTTGCCGCTTTGCAGGAACAATACAAAAACGATCGAAAGGCTCTTGACGAAGCGGTTCGAAAGCTTCAGGAAGCTAATCCAATCTACGTTCCGACCTATGCACGAATCGTCGATCACATCGACCACATGAAAAAAGTTGCTGGCATCGACATCGTTGGCCTCGGATCCGATTTCGACGGCATTCCATATCTCCCCGCCGGGATGAACGGAGCCGAAGACCTCCCGCTCGTCACCTACGAAATGCTCAAACGCGGCTACACCGAACAGGAGATCCGCAAGGTGCTGGGCGAAAACTTCCTGCGCGCTTTAGCACAGGCCGAAAAAGTTGCCGGTTCAAGACAAATCAGCGGGCAGGGAAGTTTGAAAAAGATTAATTAATTATGCCCGAATTAAGCCGATTCTTCGGAATCATTATTCGCATGTATTGGGAAGCGAATGCACCGCATCATTTACCTCACTTTCATGCTTATTATCAGGATAACGTAGCCGTGTACGGAATTGATCCGGTAGAATTGATTGCCGGTTCTTTTCCGAGGAGACAACAACGTTTGGTTGAGGCATGGGCAGAGTTGCATCAAACTGAACTATCGGCTGATTGGCAACGGTTACATGCAGGGCAAAGGCCAGTTCCGATTGAGCCGTTACGTTAAAGAGCACAAATGAAACATCTAATTTATCGCGTTGTATCATTCGAGATCGTTGGCGATTACACCCTTAGTGTGGCTTTTGATGACGGCATCGAACAAAAAATTAATTTCGAACCCGTTCTCGCGGGGAAATTCTATGGGCCGCTACGAGACCTGTCAATGTTTAATCGTGTAAAAATCGACCCCGAAGTTCGCACGCTCGTATGGCCAAACGGCGCGGATTTTGACCCCGAGACCCTCCATGACTGGCCTGAACAGATCGAATCATTGAAAGAAGCGGCGGCACAATGGGAAACGGTTGGGAGCCTGAGATCATGAGAAGTAGTTGTAGGGAAGGTTCGAAAAAATCTTATGCACAAGACAATTGTCGTTTTCGCTCTGCTCTTATTGACTTGCAGTGTAGCAAAAGCTCAAAGCGGCTTTACTATAGGCTCACTGAAAAAAATTAGCGATGATGAGCGCTCATTTTTACGCAGAGGCTTCAAATTAATCGACTCGGCCAAGATTTTAGAAACAAGAAGTGGACTGCCTAAAGTTCCTTCCCCAAGCATTGTTAAGATCAATCTTGAATCGATCCTTGATCCGAAAGTTCGCGAGACTGTTTCTAATTGGACGTCAGAATGGAATCGGAAGGATGCTATCAAGTATGGCGCGATCGAAATGGTAAAGGACGGTTTGCAAGCCGATATAACTGTGGTGAGATATTTGCGCCCACTCCCGGCGTCGGATCCGGTGAGCGCCATGACATGGACCGATCCAAAGGGTAAAGTGCATCGTCTTCTTCCAGTTTATTCATATCTAATTGTGTGTAAACCGGACAGCCTTGAGATCCTTTGGAGAAAAGTTGACCTGACTTATCAAGAAGAATTCGAATCTTCCGCTAAGGTTTTGGCTGATACACTGAAAAAATTGATAAAAGAACGTAATAAGAACTAAGCGGATAGTGTGCGGAGTGAACCTACTCCGCAGTTTGCGACACTGTTTCACGCTTGCTCGGACGTAATCATTTCCGCTTGACTAGCATTCCTAACAAGCGTATAACTCATCCATCTTCCAATACACTCGGGCTCCCAGGCCACGAGCGGGCGGCTGTCATACGATGCGGCAGCGGTTCGGTTTGCTCACGTCACGCATCTCTTAAATCTGAGAGAGGAAAATGTATGCGAAGAATGGTTCTTGTATCGTCGATGCTGATCACGGCATCGCTTTTGTTGGTTTCGTGCGGCGACCCCGGGACGGGAAACGCGGGCAACAAGCCGGTAAATTCCGCTAACAATGCTGCGGCGGCTACGCCTGTAAACACGGCGGCCCTCGAAGCTGATCTAAAGAAATTGACCACCGATATGGCGGCGTCTTTGGTCAAGAATGACATACCCGCGATGGAAAAAGTCTATGGCGAGAATTATATGTTTGTCGGCCCGGACGGATCGGTTGCAACGCGCGCCCAGCGTGTAGAAGCGATGAAGACGGGCGATACGAAATATGAGTCGATCACATACGATGACATTGCGGTACGGACAAACCCCGAGGGCACAGGGGCAATCGTCATAAGCAAGGCAGCGGTCAAGGGCAAGAACATGGGCAGAGATGTCAATGGACTTTATCGCGTCAGTCATGTCTGGTCGAAAACGAAGGACGGCTGGAGAATGGCGAATGGACAAACAACGCCGATAACCGCTGCCGCGGAACCCGCAAAAGCGGACGACAAGAAAGCCGAAGGCGATAAGCCCGCGGCTGCAAACACGGCTCCGGCGAACAAATAAGTTTAGACAATTTTAAGAAATACTCCGCGAGCGGGCGGCTGTCATACGATGCGGCAGCGGTCCCGTTTTGCTCATGTTACGCATCTTCGATTCTTAGAGAGGAAAATGTATGCGAAGAATGTTTCTTGTATCGTCGATGCTTGCGATGGCATCGTTGGCTTTAGTTTCATGCGGCGACCCGGGTGCCGGAAATGCCGGGAATAAACCCGCTAACGCTGTGAATTCCGCCAATAATGCGATGGTTGCCCCGGCGGCCAATACGGCCGCAGTGGAGGCGGATGTCAAAAAACTGGTCAACGATACTGCCGCCGCGCTGGCGAAAAACGACGTTGCGGCCCTCGAAAAGTTGTACGCCGACAACTACATGCTTGTGAATCTCGACGGTTCCGTACAAACCCGTGCGGAGCGGCTGGAATCCTTTAAATCCGGTGAGACAAAATTTGAGTCGTTTGCTTACGATGAAGTCACGGTCCGTTCAAATCCCGAAGGCACCGGTGCCGTAGTTATCGCTCGTGCCACAGCCAAGGGTATGAACAGAGGCAATCCGGTGGCGAGCAATATCCGCGTCACGCAGGTTTGGGCAAAAACAAAGGACGGTTGGCGCCAGGCCAGCGGCCATGCGACATCAATTACTGCCGCCGCACCGGCAAAGGCCGATGATTCGAAGATGCCTGCGGCAAATAATGCCGCGAACACGGCAAAACCGCCACCGCCCGCTGCAAACAAAGATTAGTTTTTTTAATGAATAGCAAGGAGAGATATCTTTCCTTGCTTTTTTTGACGTATTCCAAAGAGGGAGCCGACATCAGAAGGAGGAATGCAAATGAGGCATATAATTGGAGTTGTGATTTTAGTTGTGTTTGCGGTTGGAAACGCATTCGGTCAGTGCAGCAATGCCGACAAGAAGGCTCTCGAAGCGTTAGACACTTCGTGGAGTAAAGCCGGACAAGCGGGTGATAAAACCGCGCTAATGAGTATCTACGCCGACGATTATGTCGGTTTCCCGGCGATGGTCAACAAGACCTCAGCCATCAACGCGACAATGGCGACCTTCGAACTTAATAAAGTCAATCCGCCCACGGCTACGACTACGGCCGACCATTACATGATTTCCTGTACGCCTGTATCGGCGACGATCACGCATCGAAACGCTACGGTCGCCAAGTCCGGTAGCACGACCTATTCCCGGAGCGTTCATATTCTTGAAAAGCGCGGCGGCAAATGGCAGGTTGTCAGCAATGCCGGTAACAGCCTGGACGACAATGCCACGATCTGGTACCTGGAACAGGACTGGAACAACGCGCTGATGAAACGCGACGGGGCGTGGTTTGAAAAGAACTATGCGTCCGATTTCAGCGGCATCAGCAGCACGTCGGCAAACCTTGCGAACAAATCACAGGAAATCTCGGACATCGTGAACGACAAGAGCCTGGAACTTACCGAAACCACCGATATGAACATTCGCGTCGAAGGCAATATGGCAGTCGTTACCGGAATTTTCCGAACTAAAGGAAAGGACGACAAGGGCGTCGCATATGACCGCCGGGCGCGCTACACGGACACCTGGATAAAACGCGACGGCCGCTGGCAGGCATGGGCGTCGCAGGGAACATTGATCAGCGGCCGGTGAGCACGGGCGAGAATCAATTATGAAAGTGCTCGGATTCAAGCTTTGGCGTCCCGTCCGAACCTGCCAAAATACGTGCTGAAGCTTGAACACCGAACAGTTAAAATTTTCCCCGCTTCCGAGCTAAAGAAAGCAGGGTCTAGAAATACTCACTACGACAGCAAAAATTTCGGCTTTATCCGTTCCCTGTACAGTCGAAGTATTAGAGGAAACTTGAGATGGCGAAGAAGAAAATAGGTGAGCATCCAAACTGAGTTAAACCGGCCGACTTTAGATTCCAGGTTGTCTTGGTGGAGGCGAGTATGAAAAAGAAGTGTTCCGCTGCCCCGATCACGGTCGTTTCGCTGAAGTGCTTTCTGTTAAACGCCGTAATTGCTTCATTTTGTTTCTCCACAGTAGCGGCCCAGATTAAAATTTCGTCGGGTACCGGCCAGACCAAAGACGTCATTGTTTCGAGTAGCGGAGTTCAGGAAGGCAAGCTCTCGGGATGCGTCGCCGATGTCTGCTCGATGGACAACGTATCGATAAGACGGTCGAAGATCGTGTGGATCGGGCTGAATGTCACCAACAAGACGCCGCCCACGCCCACCGATCCGGCGCGCGATGAGGTCCGTTATCAAGATGGCTCGGTTCATCCAGGCCGCATGAGTGCGATCAATGGGTTATACGTTGTAACCGACCGCGGGCGTCATCCGCGGGCGATGGTAGCGTGGGTCTATCTTTCGCCGAAGGGCAGGACATCAAACACCGGCCCGCCCGGCGGAACTCCGTCTCCAACCCCAACCCGGACACCAACCCCGAGCCCGACGCCCGGGCCGGATCCGGTGCCGACCGGCCGGCGCGGCGGGTTATGGACCGGAACGGTCACCAGACGCCAAGACCTCTTGATACAAAACGTAAGGGGGCCTTTATATCATTTGACGACGATCGAGGGTATCCGCCTGCGCGAATATGTGGATTCACTCTGGATGCCGGTGCCCGGAGGCCGGCGGTCGATCGGTACCCGTACTTATTTCGTCGTTGAGGGCGGCAGGGTGAGGACGCAATACAGAGGCAGACAAGAATCCGGAGGAGTATTGTGCACCAACACTGGCGATGGATCGACCACGCTCCTGCCGGAATCGGCCGGATCGCATATTTATAAGAAGAATTCGAACGTCGATACGACCCCGACGGTGGGGTGGAACATCCCGTCCGGCCCGGGCGTTTACGTGATCGCCCTGCACCCTGTCCCGTCAAAGTACTCATCCACGCAAACATGTGTGTATCCGGATCAGACCATGGTGGACACCACTGAACATAATTTCCACATGGTTGGGTTCGGTCGAATTCCACTAAACAACTTCGCCGACGATTATGTGGACCCTGAGATTCGCTCCCTGGACAGCGCGGGCGGGCGCATGATCGGCAGCTATACGCGGACTCCGCCCGGTTCCCGCGTTACGGTTTCGTGGAGCATTTGCCGTGAAGGCGTTACCTGTGCGGCTCCCCCCGGCGGGGACGGAACGATCTCGCTCGGCAGCCTGTTTGTGCTGGACGGTATTGATTTGCTCGACGACGCGAAAGCGAAATTGGAAGGAGTGCTTACCAGGATCGGGGCCGATGCGGGCCTTATGCCGGAGATTCGCGTAATAGTGAAGAGTGGCGACGCGATGTGGGTTGCTGCGCTCGGCATGGCGCAGATCGAAGTCCTGAAGGCATGGTTTTCCGAGCGCGGGGTTGATTCCTCGCGAATAACATGGACGTGGGAGATTGGTGCGAACGATCAGGTTATGGTCCTCTTTTAATAGGATCGCCGGGCAGTGTTTACTCGACGTACCGGGAGGGCGTGCATCACATTTTCCGATTTGGAGTTAAGCAGTATGAAAAGTTTCACCGTAAACGAGACTATGCGGTTTGGATGGTGGTGGTTATCTATCGCTGCTGCACTGATTCTTCAAACGAACATTTCCGTGTCGGCACAAGCAACCGCTCAGCAAACGCGAAGCCGATGGGAAATACTGGTTTACGAAGATGCGAAGGCTCTTATTCAGGAAACGACCGCCGCGCTGGCAAAGAACCCGCAAAATGCGGTCGCGTTGCGAATGCGGTCGTCGGCGTATTATAGAAATATCGAGCCGGAAAAGGGCAAAGCGGATGCTGTGGCGGCGCTTCGTTTACTTAACAATCCGGCGAACGCCGAAGAATTCGAAGCAAAATGTTATGCGGAACGGCGACTAGAAAAATACGATGAAGCGATCCTCAGCTGCACAAAAGCGATTGAGCTCGATCCGAAATACGCATGGGCTTATTACAATCGCGGCAGCGCCAATGAGGGTAAAAAGCGGAATGAACACGCAGAAGCCGACTACACAAAAGCAGTCGAGCTAAACGCAAACTATATTGACGCTTACTCCCGACTTGGTCATATTCACAGTGCCAATAAAGAATATGACAAGGCATTAGCGGACCTTTCAAAAGTAATTGAGCTTAATCCCAGAGGAGCGTTGGCTTACTTCAATCGGGGTTTGACCTACAATGATAAGAAAGAATTTGACAAGGCAATAGCGGATTTGACAAAGGTTATTGAGCTTGAGCCAACTGCCTCCGGAGCTTATTTTGCTCGAGCTAACAGCTACACCGATAAGAAAGAATACATTCTTGCCATCTCGGATTTAACAAATGCGGTTGAGCTTAATCCTAAATATGCTGCGGCTTACTACAACCGGGGTGCGGTCTACATGCAAAGGCAGGAATCCGACCGGGCAATAGCGGATTTCACGAAATCAATCGAATTTGATCCTAAATTTGCTTCGGCTTACTACAATCGAGGCAATATTTACGCTTATAAAAAAGAATACGTACTTGCAATATCGGACTTCTCAAAGGCAATTGAGAATAATCCTAAACATGTTGCGGCTTACAAGGGTCGTGCGAAAGTCTACCAAGAGAAAGGCGAGAAAGTGCTGGCGGAGAAAGACCGCCAAAAGGCGAACGAATTAGAAAGTCAGCCGAAGTAAGCAAGCGGAACGGGTTTTATGGTTATCCTTGTAGCCGTGACTGGCCGGCACAGGCCGCGATGTGGCCGTGTTCAGGCCGTCAACGGCTCAGTGGTATCTTTGGAAATCTACAGAAGGTATTGCCGTAGAGTTTTGCTGTAAACGGCGACGATCCGATTACCGAGTTCAATTTGCCCCAAATTCGGCGAAAAAGCTGGAAGAGAAAAAAGGCAAAACCGGGAGCGTATCCCGCGTTTTGCCGTTTTACTTCTTACCATTTTTTACTCATCAAACGCCAGCCCCGTGGCATTTCTTGAACTTCTTGCCTGATCCGCAATAGCACGGTTCATTCGGTTTGATCTTTGGCTGGTCGCGGACGAATGGGGTGTGGCGCATTGCTTCTTCGCCGGCGCTTGCGGCGGAGGCCATCGCGCCGGTAAAGGCCATTCCGGAGGCCTGTTTTCTTGCACGCTGCTGTTCGAGGCGTTCAAGGCGCTCGCGCTCGTCGCGTTCGTCCTGCGTGACGACCTCGAGATGAAACAGGGCCTTTGTGGTGTTCGTGTCGACGCGGTCGAGCATGTCCTGAAACATCGTAAAGCTCTGCTTTTTGTATTCGACCAGAGGATCTTTCTGGCCATATCCGACCAATCCGATGCCCTGTTTGACCTGATCGATCGACGCAAGGTGATCTTTCCATTGCGAGTCGATGATATTGAGCATGATGTATCGCTCATACGCCCGCAGGCTCTCTTCGCCGGCGATCTTTTCCTTTGCCGCATAGATTGCGGATGCCTGTTTCCAAATCGCTTCCTCGATCTGCTCAGGGTTCATGCGTTTGAAATTGACATCCGCATCGCGTGCCGGATCGAGTGCATATATGCTTTCGATCTCGGCGGCGTATGTTTCCACTTCCCAGTTGTCCGGCCCCGTTTCCATACTTAAGAAGCTTGCGGTTAGATCATGCAGAAGATCTTTCGCAACGCCCGAGTCGCCCAATAAATAGTCGCGATGTTCCGGTTCGAACATCAACTGTCGGCGCAAGCCATAAATGGTTTCGCGCTGTTTGTTCATAACGTCATCGTATTTGAGAACGTGTTTACGTGTCTCGAAGTTGCGGGCCTCGACTGCTTTCTGGGCACGCTCGATCTGTTTCGAAACCGTCTTCGATTCAATCGCCACGCCTTTTTCCATGCCGAGCCACTCCATCATCGAACGGACCTTGTCGCCCGCGAAGATACGCATCAGATCGTCTTCGAGTGACAAAACAAAACGTGACGAACCCGGATCGCCCTGACGACCGGCTCGGCCGCGAAGCTGATTGTCGATACGGCGCGATTCGTGCCGCTCGGTGCCGAGAATGTGCAGTCCGCCGACGGCGACGACTTCCTTGTGCTCAGCGGCGACAACAGCTTTTGCCTTTTTCAACTGCTCTTCAAGCTGCTCCGGCGTTGCCTCGTCCGGATTTATCTCCATCCGTTTCAGGTATTCTTCGGCGAGTGAATCAGGGTTTCCGCCGAGCAAAATATCCGTACCGCGGCCGGCCATGTTGGTCGCGATCGTCACCGCACCTTTGCGGCCAGCCTGTGCGATAATCTCGGCCTCGCGTTCGTGATATTTGGCATTGAGAACATTGTGCTTGATGCCGATCAACCTTAGTCTTTCCGCAAGCAACTCCGAGTTTTCGACCGAAACAGTACCGACCAGAACAGGCCGGCCTTCGGCATGAAGCTCCTTGATCTCATCGACAACCGCATCCCATTTTTCGGGCAGCGTGCGATAGATCATATCGGAGTTGTCCTTTCTGACCATCGCCTGGTTGGTTGGGATAATGACAACATCGATGTTGTAGGTCGTGCCGAATTCCTCCGCTTCCGTTTCCGCCGTTCCGGTCATGCCCGAAAGTTTTTCGTACATGCGGAAGTAATTCTGCAGGGTGATCGTTGCGAGTGTCTGATTTTCTTTCTCGATCTTTACGCCTTCTTTTGCTTCGACGGCCTGATGCAAACCATCTGACCATCGGCGTCCGGACATGAGACGGCCGGTGAAGTCGTCCACGATAATGACCTCGCCTTCCTGCACGACATAATGATGGTCGTTTTTATACAGCGTGTGAGCTTTCAACGCCTGTTCGACGCAATGGAGCAGGTCCATATTCGCCGGATCGTACAGGTTCGATACGCCAAGCAGCTTTTCGGCTTTCGTAACGCCCTGTTCCGTCAGAACTGACGAATGATTCTTTTCGTCGAGCAAAAAGTCGCCGGTTGTTACCTTGGTCTCTTCGTCCTTGTGTCCGCGTTCAAGCTTCGGGATGATCTCATTCGCGGAAAAATATTTGTCCGTCGCGTCGTCGGTCGCACCGGAGATGATGAGCGGCGTGCGGGCTTCGTCGATGAGGATCGAGTCAACTTCGTCGATGATCGCAAAATAGTGATCGCGTTGGACGAGAGATTCAACGTCGAATTTCATATTGTCGCGAAGATAATCGAAGCCGAACTCGTTGTTCGTTCCATAGGTAATATCGGCGGCATAGGCATCTTTGCGTTCCATGTCATCCATGTCGTTTTGGATACAGCCGACAGACATTCCGAGAAACTGGTGAATTTTACCCATCCATTCCGCATCGCGATACGCCAAATAATCGTTGACCGTAACGACATTGACGCCGCGTCCGGTCAAACCATTCAGGTACGACGGTAAGGTTGCGACGAGCGTTTTACCTTCACCCGTCCTCATCTCGGCGATTCGGCCCTGGTGGAGACCGATACCGCCGATCATCTGTACGTCGAAGTGACGCATTCCCGTTACGCGTTTCGAAGCCTCGCGAACGGTCGCGAAAGCTTCGGGCAAGATGTCATGCAATATCGCCTGTTCGGCATCCCGGCGCTCGGCTTTGTCCTCGATCCCGTTTAGCGCGGTGGCAATGCGTTCCTTGAACTTAGGAGTTTGGGCTTTCAACTCGTCGTCCGACATTTTTTCCATTGCCGGTTCCCAACTCTGAATCTCTACGACGGTTTCCTTTACGCTCTTTAAAAAGATGTCGCTGCTAGATCCGAAAATTTTCTTTACTAATTTATCTGCAAAACTGTTGACAGCCATAATATTCCTCAAAATTTACTTCTTCGTGTCAGTAGCCCGCACGTAGGTACGGGCTTTTCGTGGTTAACGTGGGCCCTTACTTACGTGCGGGCTACTGACACGGTGTCCACAATTATGGCAAGTTTTGATTCGAAATGAACTTTTCGCTCGCCGCTACTTTGCGCTTTTGGCAAGCAGCGAATCGAGGCCGGCACGAGGAAGGCGGGTGACCACAAAGATCTGTGATTTGCGGGATTTGAACGACGTGTTATCGGAAATCGTCTTCCGGACAGTATCCGTTTCTTTGGAAAATAAAGCCCGGTGTGTCTGGTTAATTGAATCCAGGTACTGGCTGGCGGTTTGCGGCGAGCTTTTGCGGACCGCAACTTCGACCGTAAATTCCGAGCCGTTCAATTTGCAATTGAAATGCGATTCGGTTACTTCCTGGCCTTGAAATCTTTCGTTCGGCAGGCAATCCGCAAGCGAATAACCATCCGTCAGCAGCTTGCTGAACCGCTCAAGCGACGGCCGCAGAAACTCGTTATTGAGGGAAAATTTTTCGGCGGTGTAACTTCCAACCCTGTTATTGGCAACACACGGAAGCAGGGTCGACTGAGCAATCTCAAAGGAGTCTTTTCTTAGATCAAACCGTCCGCTTTGATTAAGCTTTCGCAGGTTCTGAAGAAAAAATTCAACATCCTGCAAGTAACCCTGGATTGAATCCGTTACGCTGGATCGCTCATCATCCGGTTTCGTGTCAAGGTCGTCCTTAACTTCGATCTCATCCTTAATCTCGAAGTTCCGCGTCATCGCAGCGTGACCCAAAACAGGCGTCGCCCCGACCAGCACAAGGCCGAGGTACACGCCCAGCGTGGTCAGAAAAAGAAATGAGTTTTGAGACTTTCTATTGTTCACGAATAACTAGTCCGGGCTGCTCGAAACACTTCGATTGCTTATTTCATCCCCGCGTTATTGACGGGTCTCACTTCTGCGTTTCCGCTTGGCTTCTTTGGATCAGCCGCCTTTTCTTCGAGCATCTTTTGGACCATTTGATGGGCCATGTCCTTTGGGATATCAAACTTGATGATCAGATTTTTTCCGTTAGCCTCGATCACCGCCTTTTCAAGCAGCGCTAGATCGACCTTATCGTTTTCGTCCGCGTTCGCTCCACTCTTGGCGGCTTTTGCAATACCGATCAGCAAATCAAGAGACGATTTTAATGCCTTCGCCCGATCTTCGTTTTCAAGTTCTGACTGCACGACGGCGGAAACATTTATCTCATCCTGAGTTACTGCAAAGTTCAAGTCCTTGCCGCTCAATGCCTTAAGAACCTGCAACTGACCGCTGTCACTAAGAGCCGCAAGGGCGTCCTGAACGATTTTTATTAGCCTTTTATCTCCGGCCACTTCTGAATACCGGATAGTTTTCTCATCGATCTTCCCGTCTTTCGTCAATTTCACATTCGCCCTCAGCGTGAAGCTTGTCTGAAGATCAAGTCCGCCCTTGTCTATCGTTTCCTTCACGGCGACTCGTAGATCTTTCCACGGCCGTGAATTTAATGTATTGCCGGTTATCGGATCGACCTTTGTATCCTGTTGGTCCGGCGTCGGAGTTGGGAGAGCCGCAACATCCTTATCATCGGGCTTTTTAACCTCATCAGGGGTATCGGTTTTTCTTATGCGTCCGCCACGTCCACCCTTTCGGACGGTTGCGTTGGAGCCATTGCCACCTTTGAAAGTCGCCGTCGGAACGTCCTCCTGGAAAGGATTCGGATTCGATGGCGGCGGCGTTGCCCGCTGGTTCAACAGATCACTATCGTTGTTCCTGGGCGCCGAGAATCCAGGGATGTTCATGCCCGGTAAATTTGTGAGATTTATCGTATTTTCACCCTGCTGCTGAAGCATGGCGTACTGGACCGGATTTGCGATCTGAAAATAATCTGCCGGGTAGTACAGCGGCGGAGTTTCTCCGCTGACGTCGATGTAAGTGATTTCTGCGTCGCCGAGATCGGTTTTCTCGTACTCCATATCGACGTATTCGCGTTCCGTTCCAAAAAGAACGGTGCCGACATAGGCCATGTCCAAAACCTGGCACACTCTGCCGACAAACGGGCTGTCGCAGCCTCGAAGCGTCAACAAGTTGGTTTGGCCGATAAATGCGAGAACGGCAATATTCAGGACAGCCGAAATCGCCAGTATTTTATAGAGTGTGGAGGAGTAGTTCCAATTCCTAATCTCGTAATTACGAAACAGATCGCTATCTTGCGATTCAACCTGCGTAGCGTTATTGTATGATTCCTGCTCAAACATAAATCCGTTATATCCGCGTAAAAAAATATCTCCCAGCTAAAATTGCTCGCCGTAGATTTTAGACGCAGAGCACCGCATATTAGTTGCGGTGCAAATTGCAATTTTATCACTTCCCGGCGTCAATTGGAAGAATAGACTTTGATGCCGTAAACCCTTAATATTCTTGTAATATGGCCCGCTCACGGTACGATAACAAACGAAACAACAAAAGCCGGCTGCGTCCGGACCGTACGAACCAAGAACGTCAACATAAACGCGTTCTTGCACGCGAAAGTTCCGCCGGTTTGTCGCAAGCGACGGCGACCCCGCAACAGACGCGGTCAATTGAACGCCTCCTCTCCGGAATAGGCGTACCAGAACAGAAACCACTAAAACCCGATGATTTTCAGACTGAAGCCCTGGAAGCTATAGAAACGCAGGATGTTTTGGTGACCGCTCCGACCGGAAGCGGGAAAACCTGGATCGCGCGTGAAGAAATTCGCCGACTTCTGGCGCAAGGGAAGCGAGCGTGGTACACAACGCCGTTAAAAGCACTCACAAATTCGAAATATGTCGAGTTTTCAAAAGAGTTTGGAGACGCGAATGTAGGAATTCTGACGGGCGACCGGAAGGAAAACGCGGACGCTCCCTTGATCGTCGGAACGACCGAAATATACCGAAATCAGCTGTTTGACGCCCTTCGCGGGGGCGAACAGGTGCGGACGGATTTCGTAATTCTTGACGAGGCACATTATCTGGCTGACGAGGACCGAGGGCACGTCTGGGAAGAAGCAATCATTCTTACGCCGCCACGGATACGGATGCTTTTGCTGTCGGCGACCGTGGGCCGGGCGGAACAATTTGCACGCTGGATTGAAGATGTGCGGGGAACAAGCGTTCGCGTAATAAATCGTGCTGGTTCGCGGCCCGTAGAACTGCGAGCCGCTTATTTATCGACCGATTTGCGTTTATTTCCTCTATTCGACGAAGATGGCGGGATGAATCGTGATATCGAGCAGTTCGCGGCGGAGAAGAGGCGATCATTTCGACGGAGATAATGAAGTAATTTCCCGCAAAGACGCAAAGTCGCAAAGGATGCACACGCTTTTAGCTTAGCGGACTTAGCGTATTTGCGGGAGAACTTCATTCCAACAAAAAAAGGCCGTCCGCATGGGCCGCCTTTTCTTTTTGATATTGACTATTAGAAGTTACTTCAGCAAAGCAACCAGCACATCGATGTCGCTCTGCGGCACCTGCAGATCGAACATCACTTCATTGCCCTTAGCCGAAAACTTCGCGTTCTCGATCATCCTTACGTAAACCTGTTTGTCGGCACCCTTTGCACCGCCGAGAAATGCTTTACCGAGCATTTGCAGGCCTTCAAGCGTTTGAAGCAATGACGTCGCCTGCGAACTCTGAGCTGTTCTCGCCGTCAGATTAACGGATGTGATTTCGCCGGCAACATCCATGTTTCCGTATACGTAGCGGATCGATTCGATATTTTTGCCGAGTTCGTCATTCTCAAGCGGAAGAAAGACGCTCATACCCGTCGGCAGTTTGCCGGCGAAGCTGACGACCGATGTTTCCCGTTTGCCGAGCAGGCTGGTAAGGTCAGTGCCGACCGCGGTTTTTGCATCAAGCGTTTGACGGACGAGTGGAAGCGAGCCAAATACCAACGTATTTGCGTCGATCGTCGTAACAGCTATCTCGCGGGACAATTTGCCGATCAGTTTGTCCGCCATGCCTGTTTTTCCTGCCGGAACCTGCTTCTTTGCCTGCTCCGCAATATCTTTCGCGGTGAAGATATAGATAGTCTTTTCGCCCGCTTTTTCTTCACGATATTTGCCGTTCGCCGCCAGCTTTGCCGTTCCGATCAACGCTCCGGCATTGATCTGGCCTCTCGCGATCACGACTGGTTCAATGTCGTATTCCTTTTCCGTAATTTTTTTGGCGGTTACACCGGCCGCGAGGTATTCAAACTGGCGAATGTCGATGCCGGTCTTCGACTTCATTTCGTCGATTTTAGCAATAATTTCCGTCAGCATCGGCTGATTTGCCGAAAGAACCTTGGGCAGGGCGACGCTGAAAAACCGTTTTACATCCAGCGTGACAACGCCATCCGATGCGGGCAACATCAACGCCAATTGCGTGGCCTGCGACTTTTTAGATTTTCTGGCCTTTGAATCGGCAAATGACGACACGCCCAGATTAAGGAACAAAACTGCGAGCAACAATAGCGAAATTGATCTGTTCTTCATTGAAAACCTCTCGGAAAAATACTTGTATATCGGAGATACTAACGATAACAGATGATACAAGTTCATAAAAAAGTTGGCTGCTTTTTGAGAACGTGGCGATGATTGTCAGCCGTTCGCCTGTTCCAGGATTCCAGCCCGCTTGTCCTTCACCACCTCAAATTCGAACTGCAATTCTTTTCCGCGCACGATATTACACAAATAATGCTCCCAAAATTTGCGAAGAAAACGAAGGCCGGGCGAGCGGTTGTCCAAATTAACGAGAAACTCGAATCCGAGTGCCCGCCACAGATTTAATAACGTAACCACCGTTTTTACAGGTTTGAGGTTCACTTGGGTATAGAATTTGAATTCACGTTTTGCGGGTACGAAAGTGTTGAACGTGTATGAGTTAAAATGATTTCGATGCGTTGGATCGGAGGCCCAGTCTGGATTGGAATAATGCGGTGTAACGATTCGGATGCGGCCGCCGTGCTTCGTAATGCGGTATAGCTCCGTGATGAGGGCCATTACGTCCGGGACATGTTCCAGAACGTGAAATGAAACGATCAGGTCGAATTCGTTATCTTTAAACGGATAAGGGAACTGGCCGAGATCGTGGATCACATCGGCGTCTGTGCCGGTATTGTAATCGACGCCGATCGCTCCTTTGTATTTATTGACGCCGCAGCCAACATCGAGAATTTTAGTCATCGTGGTCAGTTTCTATGGGCAGAGACGCGACTGTCAAGGAGCGTGCCACCGCGTTGATCAAAAGCACGCTCGTTTACACTCGCGTTTCTGCCCGTACAGCCTTTTCCGAAAGGTAAAAATGCCATAAAAGGCGAGCAGCAACCGACCGGTAAGGTGTCCACTTTTCGGCCATTGCCAAAAATTCGTCGGACGCAGGCCGTTTATCGGCTCCTGTCAATTTTTGATAAGCCGCGTGGAGCGCGATATCGCCCTTTGGCATGACATCGGGCCGGAGCAATGCCATTAGCAAGTAAATGTCGCTCGTCCATTGTCCAACGCCTTTCAGCTTTATGAGTTCGGCCTTCACTTCGGCGTCCGTCAGCATGTGCAGGCCGTCCAGGTCGATTCGTCCTTCCATGACCGCCTCGGACAAATGGCGTGCATAGGCAGTTTTTTGGCGGCTGAAACCTGCAGTTTTCAGTTCGGCGTCGCTAAGAGTCAACATTCCCGCAGGCGAAACTTCTCCCAAACAAGCTGCCAATTTGTCGAAACAGGCTTTTGCGGAAGCGAGCGAAACCTGTTGTTCGAGAATGATCTGAAGCAGCGTCGCAAAACCCGTTGGCCTTTCCCACATCGGCGGAGTGCCGTATTTATCGTAGACAGCCTTTAGGTGCGGATCGGCGTCCGCCAGCATTCTGCAAGCGGCTGCAAGCGTACGCGGCGTTAGTGCCTTACTGTTGGCGGTCTGCTTCATATTTATGGCGGTTGCTTATATAATCTCGCCGCCATAGCATTATCCCGAAACTCGCTGCACTGCTCAATCCGCCGCGGCAGGGTTTTTCAATGAAGGCCGTAAACGTATGAGAGTTTATAGATCAGCCGCAGTTTATTACGCAATTCAGGGATTGGCCGTAATTGCTTGGTGGATTGTACTTTTTTTTGTTCCTGCGTCTCGCAAATTTTTCCTTCTGGAACGCCAATCCGAATTCTCCCTATTAGCCTTCTGGCTTGCCGACCTATCATTCCTTGGGCTTGGCTCGCTCGCGGCGGCATGGCTTTGTTTTCGGCGTCATGAATATTCGCAGATAGCGGCATGGTTTGTTACCGGTGCGGTTAGCTATGCGGCGATCTACTGTTTTGCATTTGCAATGATCACCGATCACGGCTGGCTCGGCGTCGTACTAATGTTTTCGGCTATGATATGGAGCGGTGTTTTCGCCGTTGGAATGTCGTTTGAGAAAACGATGTTCCGCCGGGCGGCCGAGACATCGACCGGATGGATAATCTTCAAAACATTTGCTCAGATCGTGGTCGTCTGGTCGATAATTTTGGTCGTGTTTCCGTATCTGATAACTATTGTCGAAGATAAACTCGGGATCGCGAGGCTAAAATTTCCTTTTCAAAAACCGCTATCGGGATTGTTATTCGTCGCTCTCAGCTCGATCGGCGTTTACAGTTCTTTCATAATGTCACGCGTCGGAAGAGGAACGCCGCTGCCGCTCGACCACGCGAAAAATCTGGTCGTTCTTGGCCCGTACGCATGGGTCCGAAATCCGATGGCGGTTTCGGGCGTCGGGCAGGGATTGGCTGTCGCCTTATTTATAGGCTCGCCTCTTGTCGTTTTGTACGCTCTGATGGGTTCGCTGATCTGGCAGTTTATCTTTCGACCGCTGGAAGAGGAAAATCTCGCAGAGCGGTTTGGCGGGCCGTATGAGGAGTACAAGAACGGTGTCAAATGCTGGATCCCGCGTTCGCGGCCATTCAGGTCAGAATCAGAGGCCGTGTAAACGCGCATTGTCTTAGCTCAGGCTGCTAAATCATTCTTTATCTCGTGAATGATGGCTGATACTTCCTTTTTCGATTTCAGATGTTTTGATAGAACATGTTCAGTTTTTTCGATCACATCACCGGCAAAAAGATCGGCAAGGTCTTCGCGGAGTCCTTTGCTTATGTAGAATTTGATGACCGCTTCGATGGGAAGTTCGCGTCGTTCGGCCACTCGCGTGAGCGACCGCAACGCCTTTTCCGGCACTTGAAGCGTGATGTCGGCCAATTCTTCCTGATGAATATGAAGCCTGAAATCATCGGGGGAGGCGGTAGTCTTATTTTCTTCTGACATAATTGCGTATTTCCGATTCGCTGGCACGCCTGGCTGAGACAATTCTTGTTCTCGCCTGCCGATCCACAAAAACGGTATTTAAAAGGTGAAATCGAAACGAGAATCCTACGACGAACGTTCGAGCCTCATCTTTGACCGACGCATCGCCCGAGAAACTAAATTCATCAAAAAAGACTTCGACGGCCTCCTCAAATGTTACACCATGCTTTCTCAAATTGAGCAAATATTTTTCTTCGTCCCATTCAAACTCCAGGTTTTGAAGCGTGTACGTTTTGTCCATTTATCTGTTGGTAAAGTGTCGTGCTGAAGGTTTTTGCTTAGGTTAGCACACTCGGGTACGCGGACGGCCCCGACCGGCCTCGATTTCACTAGGCATTTTAACCTGATTACATTATGCTTTGGGTCTGACGGGACGGCTCAGGGTTTATTAAACTAATTCTATTTTTCATTGATGCGGATGCTTGAAAAACACTATCGCAACTGCAACCTTTGTGAAGCTATCTGCGGGATCGAGATCACGCACGAGGACGGCAAGATACTTTCGATCCTCGGCGACAAACTCGACCCGTTTTCGCGGGGACATATTTGTCCGAAGGCCGTCGCTTTAAAAGACATTTATGAAGACCCGAACCGGTTGCGGATGCCGGTGAGGCGGACTGAAGGCGGATGGCAGGAGATCGGCTGGGACGAGGCGTTTAATGAGGCTGCACGGCGGCTGATTGAGGTTCAGGAACGTTTCGGGCGGGACGCGGTGGCGGTTTATCAAGGGAATCCGTCGGTTCACAATCTCGGAACGATGATGAACGGCAGGGAACTGCTGAAAGCCCTGAAGACCAAAAACAATTATTCGGCGACATCGGTCGACCAGCTTCCGCACCATTTTGCGAGCTGGGCGATGTTTGGGCATCCGCTGTTGATACCGGTTCCGGACATCGACCGAACCAAATTTTTCCTGATCCTGGGTGCAAACCCGCTTGCTTCGAACGGGAGCCTGATGACGTCGCCCGACATTATCAACCGACTCGACGCGATCAAAAAAGGCGGAGGCAAGATCGTGCTGATCGACCCGCGCAGGACCGAGACTACGCGAGTAGCGGACGAGCACTTTTTTATCAGGCCGGCGTCAGATGCGTTTCTGCTTTTGGCGATGGTGAATACGCTGTTTGCCGAAGATCTGGTCGAACCCGAAAGGTTGGAAGAGTTTACCGATGGAATAGCAACGCTTCGAACGGTGTCGAGCGAATTTACGCCGGAAATGGCCGAAGGCTTGACCGGAATTTCTGCCGGCGATATTAGGCGGCTGACGCGGGAGTTTGCCAATGCGGAAAGTGCGGTCTGCTATGGCCGGATCGGGCTTTCAACGCAAAAGTTTGGCGGGCTATGCCAATGGCTGATCAATGCGATCAATATTCTGACGGGCAATTTCGACCGTTCGGGCGGATCGATGTTCACGGCACCGGCGTTCGATCTGCTGCAAACATCGAAGGGCGGTGACATCTATAACCGCTGGCAAAGCCGAGTCAGAAAGCTGCCGGAATTTATGGGCGAGTTGCCGGTCGCGGCTCTCGCTGAAGAGATGCTGAATGAAGGCGACGGGCAGATAAGGGCACTTGTCACAAGCTGCGGCAATCCGGTCTTGTCCACGCCGAATGGCACGCAGCTCGATAGAGCATTGGAAAGGCTGGAGTTTATGGTTTCGATCGACTTTTACATTAACGAAACCACGCGGCACGCGAACATCATTTTGCCGCCCGCGACCAATCTGGAAAGCTCGCATTACGATGTGATTTTCAATACCTTTGCCGTCCGGAATACAACGAAATATTCGGAACCGCTATTCGCGAAAGCCGAGGACGCAAGATATGACTGGGAGATCTTTCAGGAACTCGTACATCGTCTGAAGGGTAAAGACGGACTGCTTACTGCCGAAAAGCCAGAGGTCAAACTTGCTCTCGCGTTGGCGTTTGGCAAGCATCAGCTTTCGTTGGAAACACTGAAAGAAGCTCCGCACGGCATCGATCTGGGAGAGCTTCAACCGTGCTTTCCCGAACGGCTGCAGACCGCTGACAAGCGAATCGATATTGCTCCCGACATTCTCGTTAGCGATCTCGAACGCCTTAAAAAGGAATCCAGTGTCGCGCATGATGATGAGTTTCCGTTCAGCCTGATCGGCCGACGGCATCTGCGCGACTGCAATTCGTGGATGCACAATTATGAACGGCTGGTGAAGGGCAAGAATCGATGCACGGTGATGATAAATTCGAAGGATGCGGAGAGTTCATTGTTGCAAGATGGACAGACCGTTCGCGTCCGGTCACGTGTTGGAGTGGTCGAACTGCCGCTTGAGATCACCGATAATATCGCACACGGCGTCGTTTCGATCCCGCACGGATATGGCCACGGGCGGAAGGGCATTAGGCTTGATATTGCGACGGATCACGCAGGCGTTTCGATCAACGATCTGACAGATGAAACCGTGATAGATGAATTGACCGGAAACGCGGCCTTTAGCAGTGTAAGAGTGAGGATCGAGGTCTAGGATTCACCATATAGACGGTACGGCCGATTCGTCAAACTCTATCGATTCGCCGTTCGGCAGGATGTGAACGACCTTTTCCACGCCGCGTGCCCGCAACATCGGGGCGAGCATTCCGACGCGATGGCAGTTCGCACGCGGAACTTTATGATCGGAAAGCGGCTTAGATTCCGAACACATCATAACTGTCCGAACATCTGAGGCGATCTCTATGATCCGGCCGACTCCGCGAGCCAGGTCTTCTGGATCAGGCTTCAACTTTCCACCCGTCTCCGGCAAATGCTCGTACCCGATCCCATTGTCTTTCAGCAACTCGCGCAAAACCGCCCCATTAAACTGCGGCCACCGCGACCGTGCAAACGCCCGCACATCGCAGACGAACTCGACTTCGTGCTGCTGGAGCAATTCGAGAAAATACGCGAACGGATGCCGGCCGTGGCCGATGGTGTAGATCGTTAAAGGTTTGATAATCGTATCTCCTCAATTGAACTCGGATTTTCGAGGGCCGAGAGATCGCCGGGGTCTTCGCCGAGGTAGGCGGAGCGGATTACGCGGCGCATTACTTTGGCGTTTCGGGTTTTGGGCAGAGCAGAGACGAAGTAGATCTTTGACGGGGCGAGCGGCTTGCCCATGCCTTTGGCGACAAGGGCTTTGAGTTCCTGTTCAAGCGGAGCGAGGACACTCTTGTCCTCACGATCGTCGCTTCGGCGTTCGGAAGAACTCTCGGCGGAGAAACCGCCGATGGGGACAGGAGTGTTCCGGCTCCGTACAACAAACGCCACCATCGCAGTGCCTTTTAATTCGTCGGGTACGCCGATGACGGCGGCTTCGGTGACGAGCGGGTGGGCGACGAGCAGGCTTTCGACCTCGGCCGGGCCGACGCGTTTGCCGGCGACCTTTAGCGTGTCGTCGCTGCGGCCGAGGATGAACCAATGGCCGTCCTTGTCACGCATAGCCCAATCGCCGTGGACCCAAATATCTTTGAAGCGGCGCCAATATGTGTCGAGATAGCGTTCGTTCTCCTGCCAAAAGCCCCGTGCCATGCCGATCCAGGGTTGTTTGATTACAAGCTCGCCGACCTTGCCGGGGTTTACCGGTTCGCCGTTCTCATTGAGGATATCAACGTCCATTCCCAGGCACGGAGCGGGAAATGAACAAGGCTTGATCGGCAGCAGCGGATTGCCCATCAGGATGCCGCCCGCGATCTCGGTGCCACCAGAATAATTGATTATAGGCAATTTGCTGTTGCCGACTTGTTCGAAGAGCCACCACCAGGGTGCCGTGTTCCACGGCTCGCCGGTTGAAGCGAAGATGCGGAGCGAGGAAAGATCGTGTCGTTCATGCGGAGCGAGGACACTCTTGTCCTCACGAACGTCGCTTCGGCGTTCGGAAGAACTCTCGGCGGAAGAACTCTCGGCGGAAGAACTCTCGGCGGAAGAACTCTCGGCGGAAGAACTCTCGGCGGAAGAACTCTCGGCGGAAGAACTCTCGGCGGAAGAACTCTCGGCGGAAGAACTTTCGGCGGAGGAACCGCCGATGGGGACAGGAGTGTCCCCGCTCCGACTGCTGAACGCCCACTCGTCCGGAGAGTTTACAAGACCTGCGGTTACCGGATTATTCTCAATGTAGTTTGCGACCTTCCGATAATGTCGTTCGCTTCGAATATATCTATCAAAGTAATCTTTTTGCCAAATCGAACCTGTCCGACCGAGGGCAATATTGATCTTCCTGGCGGATATACCTTTGACTCGCTTCATCAAACCCGCAAGGTCATAGCCGGGATTAAGCCTTAAAAGAAGGTGTGCATGATTGGGCATTACAACCCAAGCTTTGATCTCACAGCTTGCACCGTGTTCATGGAGAATAGTTTCTTCAACGATCGCGGCGATCTCTGGATCTCTAAGCAAACATTCGCCCGCTCCCTCGTCCAGATAATCTTCTATTCTTTGTCGATATTCCTCGGAACCATCGGAGAGTTTGTCATGTTCAAGCTGAAGTTTCAGGCGCTCAAGCACAGGTTGAGGAAGGGAATCACCTAGCCGAAATGTAATGAACTGGGCGACTTCGCCATCAAAATGCGGAAGTTTGCCAGTGCGGCTCCAGCCTCTACGCGGAGCGGCGACACTCTTGTCACCACTGCCGTTTGCGGCAGAAGTTGTTTCGAACGCCGAAGCGGCGTCCGTGGGGACAGGAGTGTCCCCGCTCCGTGCTAGCGACCGAACAAGCGTCGGAGAGATACCGAGCACCTCGACCTTGTGTTTCGCACAGAATTCCCACATCCGGTCGGGCGTTGGGTAGTCGGGGGCACCGTCGTAGATGCAGATCGTCGCACCGTTTATTAACGCCCCGTAGATCAGCCACGGCCCCATCATCCAGCCGATGTCGGTGTACCACGAGATACGCGTGCCTTTCCCAACATCCGTTCCAAACGCCATATCCTGCGCCGCCTTTATCGGAAAACTTGCATGCGTATGGGCGATGCCTTTTGGTTTGCCCGTCGTGCCGGACGTGTAGAGGATGATGAGCGGGTCTTCGGCGAAGGTGGGTTCTGCGTCAACGTTCTCCTTTGGTTCATCGAAACTTTTCTCGATCAACGCAACATAGTCCACGATTCTTGAATCATTTTTCTGAAGTTCATTGCTAGAACGACGTATTGCGAAAAGCTTCTTGATTGTAGGCACAGTATCGATGGCTTCGAGAGCCACCGATAGAGCATCGAACTTCTTTCCACGCCTCGGGAAATAATCGCATGTGAATAGCGCCTTTGCCCCGACAGCGTTCATTCGGCTAGCTATGGCCTCAACGCCATATCCCGAAAAGACCGGCACTGCTATTGCCCCTATCCTGTTGATTGCCAGGAGCGCAACGACTGTTTCGAACATCATTGGCAAATGAATACCAATCGCATCACCTTTCTGAAAACCAAAATGTCTAAGACCTTTGGCGCATTCCCGTATTTCTTCGAAAAGCTCCCCGTAGGTGTACTTTATTACGTATGGAGAAAAAGATTCGCCATGGAACGTAATTCGCTCCTCACCTACGTCTTCACCTTCTTCGCCTTCCCAAATTACCGCAGGCTGGTCTTTCATCTCATCCGTCTGCCAGCGGTCGAGGCACATTTCGGTGATGTTGAGGCCGGCCGGAGCGAGGACACTCTTGTCCTCACGAACGTCGCTTCGGCGTTCGGAAGAATTTGCGGCGGAGGAACCGCCGATGGGGACAGGAGTGTCCCCGCTCCATCCGAACCACCTCGGAAACTCAACGCCGTTGGAAGTGTCGAGCAGCTTCTCGTACGGCGGGTCGAATTTGATGTCGAGAAATTTCAGGACCTCTTCGGTGAATTGTTCGACATCGTTGATCGAAAACCTATAAAGCTCGTCCCAGGTTGATACCCCGACCTGTTTCATAAAGCGCGTGAGCTGCGCGCGTTCGATAATCTCGGGTGTGGGCGTCCATGCGATGGGTTGATCTTCGAGAAGGTTTGTGTCCTGCATAAGAAAATTAGCCACAGATTAACACAGATGGACACGGATTTTTAAGAAGGGAAATTAGCCACGAATTACACGAATGTCACGAATAAAGAGACGTTTGAATTCGTGTCATTCGTGTAATTTGTGGCAAAATATCCCAAATGACAGAGCCAGGAACAAGTATAGGTTTGCCGGGCAACCTTTTTGCCGGTAAGACGGCAATTGTCACGGGTTCGTCGCGCGGCGTCGGGCGGGCGACGGCCTTGCGATTAGCTGAGGGCGGAGCGAATGTTGTTGTTAATTATTTGAGCAATGACGGCGAGGCGGCGGAGACTGTGCGGATGTGCCAGGAGAAGGGCGTTGAGGCGATTGCCGTTCAGGGCGACACGTCAGATTTTCTGCACGCAGCGGCGATAGCAAAGCAAACGCTTGAAAAATTTGGCCGGATCGATCTGCTTGTTCTAAACGCGGGAATCTGGGAAGGTGCCCCGATCGAAGACATGACGGAAGAGACCTGGAACAAGGTCATAAATACAAACCTGAAATCCGCGTGGGCGATGACAAAAGCCTGTGTTCCGGCAATGAAAAAACGCGATTCGGCGGCTATCGTGATGGTGTCGTCGACTTCGGGACAACGAGGCGAGGCGAATTATTCAAATTATTCCGCTTCGAAAGGCGGGCAAATCTCGTTTACAAAGGCCTTGGCGACCGAGCTTTGCCCAAGGATTCGCGTCAACTGTGTCGCCCCCGGGTGGATAGAAACGGCGATGGTCCGTGAAGCGTTCACCGACGATGCGTACAAACAAAGTGTGTTGAAATCGATCCCGATGAACCGGATGGCGGCGACCGATGATGTTGCACTTTCGATCTGCTTCCTGCTGTCGGATTGGTCGCGGCACATCACCGGTGAGATCCTCAATATCAACGGCGGCGCTGTGCTCTGCGGATAAAAAACTAGCCAAGAATTACACGAATGTCACGAATGTTTTCTTTTGATTCGTGCTATTCGTGTAATTCGTGGCAAAATCCTTTCGGTGGGCGAAAACTTGCATCCGACAGTAATGAAATTTGGCGGCACGTCGGTGGGTGACGTGGCAGCGTTCGAGCGCGTTTTTCATATTGTTTCGACGCAAATTGAAAAGCGTCCGGTCGTCGTGGTTTCGGCTATGACGAAGGTTACGGATGCTCTTTTGAACGCGTTCGAAATCGCTAAGAAGGGCGATTTTGCCGAGGCGTTCCTGTCGCTTGAGCCGCATTTCGAAAGGCACGTGCAAGTGTCGGATCATTTTATTCCGAAGAATGAAGATCGGAACCCGGTCGCTACCGCTCGCGGTTCTGACTTCAAAGGCAAGCCCAATGCTTTCAATGGTGAGCTTGAATTTGCACGCGGCGAGCTTTCCGATCTGCTGATGCGCGTATCGCGGCGTTCGCTGCCGCTTTCGATGCTGAAGGACGCGATCGTTTCGTACGGCGAACAGCTTTCGTCACGGCTACTTGCCGAAGTTCTGAAGGCGAAGGGCATTAACGCGAGGCAGATGGACTCACGGCGGCTTATCGTGACCGACGACGAATACGGGGCCGCTCAGCCGATTTGGGACGAAACAAAAGAGCTGGTAAAGCTTGAACTGGAGCCGTTAATTGCCGGAGGCGAAGTGCCTGTGATGGGCGGTTTTATTGCTGCCAGTCGGGGCGGCGAGACGACGACACTTGGCCGGGGCGGGTCGGATTATTCGGCGGCGTTGGTCGCGGCCGCACTTGGAGCTTCGGAACTGCAAATCTGGACCGACGTGACGGGTGTGATGACCTGCGATCCGCGAATTTGCGGCGACGCCCGGACAATTCCGGTTTTGTCATACGAAGAAGCGGCAGAGCTCGCGTATTTCGGCGCAAAGGTGCTGCATCCGAAAACTATCAAACCGGCAGTGGATCACGCGATACCCGTGCGGGTTTGCAACACGTTCGAACCGACTGAGATCGGCACGATGGTTTTGAACGAATCTGGTGAAGCACCGAACAAGATCAAGTCGATAGCCCACAAAAAGAACATCACGATCCTGCGTATCACATCGGCGCGGATGCTCGGTGCGTACGGCTTTATGAGCGCGGTGTTCCAGGTCTTTGACCGGCATCGTACGGTGATTGACGTGATCTCAACATCCGAAGTTTCCGTTGCACTCACGCTCGATAATTCGGATACGATCGAAAAGGTTGTCGAAGACCTGCGTCGGCTCGGCGAGGTAGAAGTGGAAAGCGGCTACGCGGTTATCTGCGTCGTTGGCGAAGGCCTGCGTGCAAGCACCGGCATGGCTTCAAAGATATTTTCAACCATCGACGACGTAAATATCGCCCTCGTTTCACACGGAGCGTCGAGCGTGAACTTGACCTTTGTGGTGAAAGAAGAATGTGTTTCAGATGTTATAAAACGCTTACATAAGGAACTTTTCCGAGGAAGAATATGAATTGGATCGAAATTGTCACATTAGTCTCGTCATTGGCGACCACAGTTGGAGTGTTTGTGGCGGCCTATCAAATCCAGCGTACAAGTGATCTGCATAGAATTCAGTTTGAAGATGCTCTCGCTCGTGAGTATCGAGAGCTTATGCAGAATATTCCAGTAAAAGCTCTTTTGGGTTCCAAGTTATCTGACGAAGAGTTCGCTGATGCGCGCAAATACTTGTTCCATTACTTTAGTCTGACCAACGACCAGATCTTTCTTCGATCAAAGAATAGAATTCGTGCTGACACCTGGCGGGATTGGCAGAAAGGTGTCCAGGTAAATATGAAACTGCCTGCATTCGAGCGGATGTGGGAAGAAATCGTAAAAGGTTCAAAGAACTTTCTCGAACTGGGGCAGGTTATACGTCAGGATTACAAAACCGATCCGAAAGAATGGACAAGCGAGCCGACAGAACACTTGTTAGCGAAAGGCAATAGAAATGATGAATCTGTTTGAACTAACAAAATCTCTAATGAGCATCCCATCCGTTTCCGGGGACGAAGAAGCGGTCGGGTTTTGGCTGCGTGATCATTTGGAATCGCTTGGATGGACGGTTGAGATGCAGGCAGTTTCAGAGACGCAGAACAATGTGATGGCGTATCTGAATGACACGCCGCGGGTATGGTTTTCTACGCACATGGACACAGTGCCGCCGTTTATTGGGCCGACTGAGGACGACGAGAAGATCTACGGGCGCGGTTCGTGCGATGCGAAGGGGATAATTGCGGCTCAGATCACGGCAGCGGAGGAATTCAGGAGTAAAGGATTAGAAGATATTGGCCTGCTTTACACCGTAGAGGAGGAGCGTGCTTCTACAGGTGCGAAGGTTGCAAACCTCCATCCGCTTGCGGCTAAATGCGAATACATGATAAACGGAGAGCCGACCGACAACGATCTCGCCATTGGTTCGAAGGGCACGTTTCGATTGAAAATTCACACAAGCGGCAAGGCAGCGCACTCGGCCTATCCGGAAGAAGGCGAGTCGGCGATTGAAAAATTGCTCGATATACTGGGCGATATTCGGCAAACTAAGTTTCCGAACGACGACTTTTTTGGCGAAACCACGGTAAATATTGGCATGATCGAGGGCGGGCTTGCACTCAATATCATTCCGCCGAAAGCGGAAGCCGGGATCGCGATCAGGCTCACGACGAAACGCGAACCGGTTGAAGAGATTCTGCGAACCGTGGTTGGGAATCGCGGCGAGATCGAGGTTCTGTCTTTCAGCGAGCCGGTCAGAATGCTCGAGGTCGATGGATTTAATCAAAAGGTCGTGCGGTTCACCACCGACATTCCGCACCTGCCTAATTGGGGCCAGCCTCTGCTGCTCGGGCCGGGTTCGATTCTTGTCGCACATACGAAAGATGAATTTGTTTTGAAACAAGATTTGCAAGACGCGGTTAGACTTTATGTTGATTTGGTGAAGAAATTATTGGCCACGAATTGCACGAATAACACGAATAGTTAGATTTGGATTCGTGACATTCGTGCAATTCGTGGCAAACGTAATATGAGAATTGCATTGATCGGCTACGGGGCGATGGGGAAGCTCATAAAAACTCTGGCCACGCAAAAAGGGCATGAGATTGCGGTAATTATAGATGAGGCCGATGCGGGGTTGTCGGCTGCCGAATTAGCAGAAAAGCTTGACCGCGTGGATTCAGCAATCGATTTTTCGGAGGCCGGAGCAGTTAGCCGGAATGTCGAGGCTTGCGTTTTGGCTGGTGTTCCGATTGTTCAGGGAACGACGGGATGGAATGAACAGAGGACGGTAATCGAGCAGATCGTCCGCGACGGAAACGGGGCGATGGTCTTTGGGGCGAATTTTTCGATCGGTGTGAATCTGTTCTACCGCCTTGCCCACTTTGCCGCCAAGCTTTTCGCCAAACTCCCCGAATACGAAGCCTTTATTGAAGAGCAGCATCATTCACGAAAAAAAGATTCGCCGAGCGGGACGGCCTTGAAAATCAAAGACATTATTGCGGAATATATTGATCGAGATTTTAGCGTCACCGCGACACGCGCGGGGAACATTCCCGGAACGCATCGCGTAGGTTTCGACGGCCGGGCCGATCAAATTCTGCTTGAACATACTGCACGCACGCGCGAAGGATTTGCACTCGGAGCGATCAAGGCTGCGGAGTGGATCGTCGGGAAGAAGGGTTTCTATGAATTCCAAGAGGTATTGGACGAAATGCTCGAAGGATAGTCTGGTTGGAGCAGGAATAAAAGCCTTCCAAACGGACATTATTTGGGTATTACTAACTCAGATCGTTAGTAGACGAAATCTCGATCCAAATTTTCAGGAGTAAAAAATGAAATCCAAGTACACGATGACCGCACTACTATTCCTTGCAATTTTCACGCTTTTTTCGGCTTCGACATCTTTCGCCCAAGATTCAATGAAGAAAGATGAGACGATGAAAAAAGATGCCATAATGAAAAGCGACGACATGATGGATGACAAACGTCCGATTGTTGCCATCATAGCAGCCGAGTGGTGTCCGTATTGCAAACGCATTGACCCGGTTGTAAAAGACGTTATGGCCACATACTCGGAAAAATTAAATTTCGTGATGTTTGATGTTACCAACGAAAAAACAACGGCGGCTGCAATGCAGACCGCAAAAAAACTCGGTTTGACCGATTTTTTCAGCGAATATAAAAGCAAGACCTCAACCGTCGCGGTGTTAAAAGACAACAAGATCGTTTATAAAACCTCGAACAACGGTAAAAAAGAGGACTATATCAAGGCTTTCGATAAAGTTTTGAAATAGAGAGCCGCTTAAACGGACAATTTAGATTGAGCGTGGGAGTGCATCGCTGCTTTCACGCTTTTTCTATTGCTCTATTGGCGATAAGGTATGTCTGGTGTGACTATGACTACGCGGATAAAAATCTGCTGTATCGCAAACGAACAAGAGGCCCGTGCTGCTGTCTCGTTCGGAGCGTCGGCGATTGGGCTTGTGGGTGAAATGCCTTCGGGTCCCGGGCCGATCTCTAATGACGAGATTTATAGAATCGCCCGAACCCTGCCGCCGCCAATCGCTACGTTTTTGCTGACGAGCCAACAAACCGCGCAAGGCATTATCGACCATCACCACCGGACGAAAACGAACGCCATACAGATCGTCGACGAACTTGAGAATCGAGATTACGAAACTATTCGTGCTGCGTTGCCGAACGTGAAATTGGTGCAGGTCATTCATGTTGCCGGCGAGGATTCGGTTGATGAAGCAGCAGAATTGGCGTGTTTCGTCGATGCCATTCTGCTCGATAGCGGGAACCCAAGACTGGCGGTCAAAGAGCTTGGCGGAACGGGACGGCGGCATGATTGGCGGCTGAGTCGGAAAATCGTCGAGACGTGCGGCAAGCCGGTTTTTTTGGCAGGCGGCTTGAATCATGAGAATGTGCGTGAGGCGATCGAAACGGTTCAGCCTTTTGGACTTGATCTATGTTCGGGAGTGCGGGCGGATGGCAGGTTGGATCTCAGCAAGCTTGAATCCTTTTTTCGTTCGGTAAATTCGATTTAGTGACCGCACACTCCCTACCGGTCGTGTTTCCGCCTTTCGTCGAGAAAGTCCGATGGGTCAAGCCAGCCGTAGCGGATTGCACTGTATCCGACGAAAACCATGTTCCATGATGGACAGCTTTCGTCGCGGATCTCGAAATGCAGGTGACACAAATATTTGCCGTTCGCGTTGCCGACCTTGCCGATTTGCTCCCGCCTTTGGATCTCTCCGCTCGTTTTTGTGATTTCCTGCAGATGGCCGTAAAGCGACTGCACTTTCTTACCGTCCGCCAAAGTATGCGTGACGATTACGACGTTCCCCCAACCAATTCCCGCGTCGGCAGCATAAGTAATTACGCCATTCGCCATCGAATAAACAGGCTCGCCGCAATCAGTATTTCCGCCTGTGCTTCTATTCCAGTCTTCGCCAAGGTGATTTTCTTCGCCAAAATCGAGGGCGTTGTACCATTCGTCAGAGTCCTTGGCTTGTGTTACGGCTTCTTTGCGACCGATCGGGTAGGCGAATGAGTCTGCAACGGTTGGCGGGTTTGCGGGAGTTTCGGCAGGCGGGTTTTCCGTTTTCGAACACGCGGCGAAAATAATCGACAAGCCCACAGCGAAACAAAATCTTATCAATGCCATAAATTCTTGCTATCTATTTTTGTATCTTACTCGATGTTAAGAATATACTTAACGAAATTTCGTGAACGTTTGTTTTAACGATTTATGACGACGAAGGTTGATTGGATGCGCGGTTGTGCGACGGCACTCGTGACACCCTTTAAAAAAGACGGATCGATTGACGACGACTGCTTCAAGATGCTGGTCGAACGGCAGGTGAAAAACGGCATCGCGCTTCTTGTGCCGTGCGGTACAACGGGCGAAAGCGTGACGATGACGGAAATGGAACGTCTGCATGTCATCAGGCTGACAGTTAAGACAGCCCGCAAACTGCAGGCTAGAGTGATCGGCGGTACGGGAAGCAACAGTACCGCCGCCACTATCGATTTTACGCGAAAAGC
This sequence comes from Chloracidobacterium sp., assembly GCA_031402865.1. Taxonomy (GTDB): domain Bacteria; phylum Acidobacteriota; class Blastocatellia; order Pyrinomonadales; family Pyrinomonadaceae; genus OLB17. Next base: position 44,881 of record JANNST010000010.1, read on the forward strand.
GCGCGAAGCCGGTGCGGACGCCGCCTTGCTGGTAGCGCCCTATTACAACAAGCCGACGCAGGAAGGAATGTTTGCCCACTTTTCGGAGATCGCGAAATCCGTCAAAGGATTCCCGATAATGCTCTATAACGTGCCGTCGCGAACTGCATCGAACATCTCAGCCGAAACAACGCTCAAACTTGCCGCGAAATTCGAGAATATAGTTGCCACAAAAGAGGCGTCCGGGAACTACTCGCAGGTAATGGAGATAATGAGAAATCGCCCGAAGAATTTTAAGATTTTTTCAGGCGATGACACGAACGCACTGCCGATGATCGCTCTCGGAGCAGACGGGCTTGTATCGGTTTGTGCGAACGAAATTCCTAAGGAAACGGCGAGGATGGTCGAAAAAGCCCTTGATGGAGCACAGACGGCGGCGCGGAAGCTGCATTACCAGATACTGCCGTTGATGGAGGCGAATTTTATCGAATCATCGCCCGCTCCGTGTAAATATGTGATGAAGGAAATGGGATTACTCGAAGAAAATCTTCGGCTGCCCCTGGTGCCGGTTACGGCCGAAACGCGTGCGAGGCTTAAAGCGGTGATGAAGGAATTGTCGATTTGAGGAGGTTTCGAAATGCGAACGGTCATTTTGGTTATTGCTGCGATTTTAGCTTCTTGTATTGGAACTGCGGCTCAAACGGAGTCTCAGAAGACCGATCAAAGCTCGGGTAAAGAGATCTTTGCAGCCATTGCCGACTGGGCGGATGCAGTTCGAAATCGCGATGCCAAGGCCCTCGATAAAATATTTGAAACCGATGTGATAATTACCTCTTTTGACGGCACAACGCGTGGCAAAATTGAGGAGATGGAGATCCTAAAACCGAACGGCATGATGAAGATGGTGTCGATAAGCAATGATGATATCAAGGTTAGAATGTTCGACAAGATGGCGGTTGTTACTGCTCTGACGCGCATGAACTTCGTCGTTGGAGATAAAGAAAGCAGTTCGTCATTTCGGTACACGGCGGTGTTTATAAAAAAAGACGGTCGATGGCAAATTATCGCCCTTCAAACGGCACGAGCGCCGCAACAAACACCGGCAAAATGATTACTAGAATTCGGCATGGATTCACGGCCCGAATGCGTTTAGAAAGTAGTTTTTGGACGGGAACGTTCAATCTTGAATAATCTAAGGATGGAGATCGACCTAACATGGACATTGACGAGCTTAAGAATGTTGGGGGCACGCCCGGCGGTCTCTTCGAGTTCCTTATCGGACTTGGAATGGCGGTTGCGGGCTCCTATATGGTGATCAGCCGCGTAACTGTAACCAGCGGCTTCTGGAATTGGGGCGGTTACAACACGTTCGGGCTTTCACTAATACCGCTCATTTTCGGGATCGGCTTTGTGTTTTTCAACGGCCGATCCGTCATTGGTTGGCTGCTTGTTTTCGTGGGCGCGGTCATAATCGGCGCTGGGATATTAATGAATCTGCAGATCTATTTTCAGCCGACCAGTCTGTTCAACACGATCATGATGCTGATACTTTTTGCCGGCGGGATCGGATTGGTCGCACGTTCGGTAGCTTCCCACGGATGACGTTGGAGATCTGAAGCGGCTAGTTTACAGGGGAAATCTAAGGTGACATTAACACAGGTGACGTCGGTGGCGGTCGGCGAGAAAGCGCCGGATTTTGAGCTTCAAACCGACACGGGTGAAACATGGCGTCTGTCGGATCAGATCGGCAACGTCGTCGCATTGTTGCTCTATCCGAAAGACGAGACTTTAGTTTGCACAAAGCAGCTTTGTTCTGTACGCGACAGTTGGAGTGATTACGTGCAAACCAAGGCATCGGTGGTCGGCGTCTCTCCGGGCAGCGTCGAGGAGCATAGTAATTTTACGCAGCGTCAGCGATTGCCAATACCGCTTCTGGCGGACGTTGGGCGAAAGATAACCGAAACATACGGCTTTCATTGGCTGCTGCCGACGGTACTAACGCGGGCGATCGTTATCATAGACGCAAAAGGGATCATCCGGTCGCGAAGGGTTATGCTGAGGGCGTTTCGGCCAACCGACCGTTCGGTCATTACATCGATCTACGCCGCCCGGGCGGACGCATTGCACGATAAGTTTGAAAAACTTACGGCAAACAGCAATAAAGACCATTCTACTTTGGAGTCTAAAAAATGATGTACCGATGGACTGTCAGGAGAGCAAAGATCGCGATCGTCTTGGCCGTGGCAATCGCTCTTACGGGTTGTTCGTATGGTTATGAAGTTGTGATCGTAAATGACTCGGAAGAAACGGTTGAGGTTGTTTACAAGATTGGAAATCAAGATGTTTTTGATGACCCGATGGTAAAGTCGCTTAATGACTGGAATTCAAGAAAAGGAATACACAATCTCTGGGAGGACGAGAAACCGTGGCAGCCTCTCGCGAGTAATTTTGTAACCGATCCAGATGCTCTTCGGCGGATTGTCAAAATTGGACCGAAGCAGGCCGTGAAAATCGAAAGCGGAACCTATAATCCGATTCAATACGACGAAGGCCGCCTGACCAATATTGTTGAGCTTAAGATCGTTACGAGAAACGGTGAGGTGACCTATAAAGGAAAGCTCGTATTAAGCGAATTCGAGAAAGACGGATACACTTTTATTAAGACATATAAGAATGAGCTTAAAGGCGAAAATTGAAGATCTCTTTTCCAAAGACGAATTCTCAGCGGACGACCGCACTATCTACGAGGATTTCAAATCCGCCCTTCGCCGCGGCACGATCCGTTCGGCTGAAAAAGACGCGGATGGGAATTGGCACGCAAATGCATGGGTGAAGCAAGGGATTTTGCTCGGATTCCGGATGGGCAAGATGGTCGAAATGTCGAAACCAACCGAGACTTTTCGCTTTTTTGACAAGGACACATTTCCGCTGCGGCCCATGTCGCTCGACGACGGAGTGCGAATAGTTATGGGCGGTTCGACGATTCGGGATGGCTCGTATGTCGCATCGAATGTAGTGCTAGTGCCGCCGTGCTATGTAAATGTCGGGGCGTATGTTGATGAAGGCACCATGATCGATTCGCATGCTTTGGTTGGTTCATGTGCCCAGATCGGCAAGCGCGTACACCTCTCGGCAGCCGCCCAGATCGGGGGCGTTTTGGAGCCGGTAGGTGCCGTTCCGGTGATAATCGAAGACGACGTTCTCGTTGGCGGTAATACCGGCGTTTACGAAGGCACGGTCGTTCGTGAAAGGGCCGTGCTTGCGTCCGGGGTGATCCTGACGCGCTCGACTCCGCTCTTCGATCTCCCGAACAAAACGATCATCAAATCCGATGGCGATAAGCCGCTCGAAGTGCCGGCAGGCGCGGTCGTCGTGCAGGGCTCACGCGAGATAACCGCCGGTTTCGGCAAAGAAAACGGACTATCGATATATTGTCCCATCATCGTCAAATATCGCGACGAAAAGACGGATTCTTCAACGAAACTTGAGGATTATTTAAGGTAAATAAAATGCCGCGCCCGATCGAGGTCATCATCAATGCGAATTCGGGCGGTATAATCGAGGGCGAGACGGAACTGCTTCTCGCCGAGGCGTTTGCGGCTCACGGCGTTGAGGCAAACATTCATTTTGCAAAGGGCGGCGACGAGATCAACGAGCTGGCGAAGCGGGCGGCGGAAGGCGATGCGAAAATTATCGTTGCCGGTGGCGGTGACGGCACGATCAGTGCGGTCGCGGCGGAAGCAGTCAGATCGAAAAAGACGCTTGGTGTACTGCCTCTTGGAACTCTAAATAATTTCTCAAAGGACCTTCAAATTCCGCAGGATTTGTCCGAAGCGGTTCGCATCATCGCGGAGGGACATACGCGCCTGGTCGATGTTGGTGAAGTGAATGAAAATATTTTCATCAATAATTCGAGCATCGGCTTGTACCCCAAAATCGTTCGAACACGGGAAAGGCAGCAGCGGCTGGGACGCGGAAAATGGTTGGCAGCACTGTGGGCGACGCTTCGAATGTTTCGCCTTTCTCCTTTTCTCAAAGTTCGGATAAAGCTCGGGGACGTGAGCTTTCTTCGCAAAACACCTTTTGTTTTTGTCGGGAACAACGAATACGAGATGGACCTGTACAAGATCGGCCGACGCCTGGAAATGGACGGCGGTGAGCTTAGCGTATATTTTCTGCACCGCGGCGGGCGCTGGGGCGTCATTCTGCTGTTAGTCCGGACAGTTTTCGGTATGGTAAAACAGTGGAAAGACTTTGAGGCCGTAAAAACGGAGGAAACGGTAATTCACACGCGGCGGAAACGGCTTCACGTTGCCTTTGACGGAGAGGTGCGAATACTAGAAAGCCCGCTGTGCTACCGCATTCGCCGTCAAGCGTTGACGGTAATCGTTCCCAAACCCGAAACGCCCGGCGAATAAGAGGCATGAGACAGATCGTTCACATTTCTGACATTCATTTTGGCATGGCGAACAACGCCGTGGTAGGAAGCCTGATTGAAAAGATCAGTGAGATCAGCCCTGATCTTGTAGTTTTGTCAGGGGATCTGACACAGCGTGCCCGAAAAACTGAATTTGCCCAAGCGCGGCGTTTCCTAGATCAACTTCCGATGCCGCAGATCGTTGTGCCCGGTAACCACGACGTGCCGCTTTACAACATATTCCGCCGGTTTGCATCTCCGCTTGCGAACTATAAAAAATTCATTACGCATGATCTTTATCCATTTTATGGAGATGGCGAGATTGCCGTGCTTGGCATCAACACCGCGCGCTCGTTGACGATAAAGAGCGGAAGAATCGCGCAGGAACAGGTTGATGTTATACGGGGAACGCTGTGCGATCTAGACGAAAAGCTGGCGAAGATACTTGTTACCCACCATCCGTTTGACCTGCCAGGCGGCTTTGACGAGGATGACATTGTCGGCCGCGCCGGTGCGTTTATGCCGCAGATCGCCGAGTGCGGAGCGGATATTTTTCTATCCGGACACCTTCACGTCAGCAGCATCACGAATTCAGCCCACCGTTATCGTCTCGAAAGCGGCCGTGCGGCGTTGATAATACAGGCCGGAACGGCCGCATCGAACCGAGCCCGTGGCGAGGCTAACTCGTTTAATCTAGTCGAAATCGAAAGGCCCTTTTTGACGGTGAAGCGTTTTGAATGCCATATAGACTCGAGCGGCTTTGTCCTTGCGACCTCGGAACAGTTCACCCAAACGGAACGCGGGTGGTCCAGAATGTAAATCTTTCCTCGGCGTGATTTATCAATAGCCCGAAATCGCTTAATATAAGCAAGGAGTAACAATAAAATGAACGATAACGAACAGGAAAGCGAAAAAAGCGGACTTGCCGAAAGCATTACCGGCCTGGGGCAAAAGATCCTTGGCGAGATCGAAACCATCGGCGGGATCTTGACTGGCGATCCGATAACGCAAGCGGAAGGCGAGTATAACGTCGAGGTCGGCGACGTGCGGCAGGAACTTGAGGAAGATTTGGAACGGCCTGACGAAAACCCCGTCGCATAAAGTGATCAAAAGCCGTGTAAGATTTCATGTTAGAAGGGTTTAGAATTATCGGGAAAATCGAAGAAATCGAGATAATTGCTGTTGGACGGTCGATTCGTATACTTCGTTTTTTGCAGAAGCAATACGGCAAGGGCAGGTGGCGAAAGTTAAAAGGCATCGCGACGGTTGAAAGAATCTCGAACGCGAGAACGCGCCGGGCAGAAATTCACTGGTATGAAGCGCACGGAATAGGGAAACGAAACGGTAAGATAAAGCGCTGGCTTGATTGATTATGAACACAAGATTTGCGGTATGCATCGATAATAAGGGCTTTGAAGCCTCGTTGGAGGTAGGGAAGCTGTACGAAGTAATTTCGGACGAAGCTGTCGAAAGCGATGAAATGCTTCGTGTGATTGATGAGGATGGGGAAGACTATCTGTTTGAGGCGAAAATCTTTTATCCGCTAGCAATTCCGACAGATTTGGCGGCCGTGTTACAACAAAGAGCCTAAGAATAATGAGTGTAACTGTTGAAAAGATCGAATTCCAATTGCCAAGCCGTCTTAGGGGCCTAAACCCGACGCTTATCCGGCAATTTTTTGAGCGGGCCTTGCCGGATAGTATAAATTTCGGCCTTGGCGAGCCGGACCTTCCGACGCCGCAATTCTTGCGTGAAGAAGCGGCACGCGTCGCTTTGCATGAACAGAACGGCTATACATCCCATCCCGGAATTCCCGCGTTGCGAACGAAGATAGCCGAACAATATCCGCATTTGAATTTGCCAATGAGCGGCGTTGTCGTAACTGTTGGTTCGCAGGAGGCGATGACGGCGGCTTTTCTATGTACTGTTGATGCTGGCGATGACGTTCTGCTCCCGAATCCGAGCTTTCCGGCATATGACGCCTGTACGCGGATCGCACAAGGAAATCCGGTCTATTACCGGCTTCCCGCAGAAAAAGATTTTGCCTTTGATATCGACGAATTCAAACGCGCGATCACGGCTAAAACGAAGGCTGCTGTCGTTATCAGCCCTTCGAATCCGACAGGGAAAATCTTCACTCCCGAAGACCTTAAACAGATCGCCGATGTTTTGAAGGACACCGGTATCTATCTCATTTCTGATGAGATATACGCCGATCTTTATTTTGGCGAGCGTCCGCATTCGGCGTCGGAATATTACGATAAGACGATTATTGTGAGTGGTTTATCAAAATCGCTGAGCATGACCGGCTGGCGAATGGGATGGGCGGCCAGCGCGCAGCCGGAGATCATGAAGGCAATACAAACGCTGCATGGATTTCTGACCGTATGCACCTCGACGATCACGCAAAAAGCGGCGTTGCTCGGGTGGACCGAAGAAGCGGAGGTCGCCAAACAACATGCCCGCAATGTTTACAAAAAACGCGGGGCCTTTTTGGTTGATCTGTTCGAAAAAGAACTTGGTTTACGGGCAACGTCGCCTGAAGGAGCATTCTATACAATGCTCGACGTTCGCTCGCTTGGCGATGACATAGAGATTGCGGAAAAGTGTTTGCAGAATCGGGTTGTTACGGTTCCGGGTGTAGCTTTTGGCACTGAAGCGAGAGGTTTTCTTAGGATTTCGTTCTGTAATACTGAGGAGAAAATGGTCGAGGGCGTTAGTCGGATGAAAGGTGCATTGTTGTAGAACAGGCTGCTCAGCCTGTTCACTCATTGGAATATGGATTGCTAGCGTGTAACATTGCCCGACGGACTAACAAAGTCCGTCGTACTATTTATGAAGAAATATCGCGTAGGAATTCTCGGTGCCACTGGTACGGTCGGCCAGAGATTTATTCAACTTCTACAAGATCATCCGCAGTTTGAGGTAACGGCTTTGGCGGCGTCGGACCGGTCGGCGGGCAAGCCGTATTCGGAAGCATGTGCGTGGAAGTTGGCTGGATCTATACCTGAGGCCGTTGGGAAAATCGTCGTCCAGCCGATCGAGCCGCCGCTGGATTGCGACATCGTTTTTTCGAGCCTGCCGTCATCCGTTGCGAGAGAAACTGAGGAAGCGTTCGCTCGGGCGGGTTATCCGGTAATTAGTAATTCGTCGAGCTATCGGATGGACGAGGACGTGCCGCTTTTGATCGCGGAGATAAATCATCAACATCTAGGATTAATAGAAAAGCAGCGTCAGAATCGCGGGTTTGGAAAAGGATTCATCGTCACAAATCCGAATTGCGCGGTTATCAGTTTCGCTCCGCCGCTTGCCGTACTGCACCGCAAATTCGGCGTCGAATCGGCGATTATCACTACGATGCAGGCGGTTTCGGGTGCGGGTTATCCGGGTGTAGCGTCGCTCGATATTTTGGACAATGTCATTCCGTACATCGCGGGCGAAGAGCCGAAAGTGGAGATCGAGGCGCAGAAGATAATCGGCAATCTTGTCGATGGAGCTATCGTAAAAGCGGATTTCGCGGTTTCAGCACAATGTTTCCGGGTGAATGTGATTGACGGCCACATGGCATCGGTCCGCGTGAACCTGAAGCAGACGACGACTCTGGAAGCGGTTGTTGAAGCGATGAAGACATTCCCGTCGCTCAACCTCCACTCGTCGCCCGAACACTTTATCGAGGTTACGGACGAACCTTCACGCCCGCAGACACGGCTAGACCGCGATAACGGCGATGGTATGACTATCACGGTAGGCCGCGTATTCCCCGACAATATTTTCGATTACAGATTCGTCGCTTTGAGCCACAATACAGTGCGCGGTGCCGCGGGTTCGGCGATACTCAATGCCGAACTGCTGATCGATAAGCGGATAATCTAGCTGCCGCTATGGGCATATGCGACTGATTGCCGGTAGTGTAGGCCGAAAATCCTTATGTCGAGAGAACCCGGGATAAATTCAATGGCCGATCCGGATAAGCCCTTTGTTCATAAGCTCCTGTTGGCGGTGGGTATCGTCGTCTTGACGATCTTCCTGCTGGGCGTCCTTTACTTCACATTCGACGTTTTGCTTCTCATCTTTGCTGCGGCATTGCTTGCAATTTTCCTCCGCGGCCTCGCCGATATTGTAAGCCGATATATAAACATCAGCGAGGGTTGGTCCGTGCTGCTCGTATCGGTACTGCTGACCGCTGTTCTCGCCGGAGCTATCGCATTCCTTGCTCCCGACGTTGCGGAACAGATGAGGCATTTGCGGGAAGAGCTTCCGAAATCTGCCGCTGCGGCCGGCAATTACATCTCGCAGTTCGGTTGGGGCCGGGCGCTTATCGAACAACTTCCGAGTATCGAGACCGTTCGCTCAAACGTCAGTGCTTCGACCCTCCTTTCCGGTGTTGGCGGCTTTTTCTCATCGACCATCGGAGCTATCGGCAATTTTTTCATCGTAATTTTGCTCGCGATCTATTTAGCGAGCGAGCCCAGATTTTACTGTCGCGGATTTACAAATCTTTTCCCGCTAGATAAACGCACACGTGTACGGGAAGTGCTTTTCGCGATCAGCGATACGCTTCGCTGGTGGTTGATTGGGAAGGTCGGCTCGATGATCTTTATCGGTTTGCTGACGTGGATCGGGCTGTCAATTCTTGGTGTTCCGCTGGCGTTGACGCTCGGCCTGATCGCTGGACTGCTTTCGTTTATTCCAAATTTCGGCCCGATAATATCTGCGCTCCCGGCACTGCTGCTGGCTTTTATCGACAGCCCGATAAAAGCCGTTTACGTGCTGGCTTTATTTGTTGGCGTTCAATTGATCGAATCGAATCTCGTAACGCCGCTTATCGAACGCGAAACGGTCGAGTTGCCGCCCGCATTGACGATTGTATTTCAGCTTGCGTTAGCCGTGCTTGTCGGCGGACTTGGCCTTGTTTTGGCAACGCCGCTCCTGGCCGTGATAATGGTGCTGGTGCAGATGGTCTATATTCAGGACGTTCTGGGAGATAGGAATACCGAGGTGAACGAAAAGTTGGGGGAAATGAAGATCAAACGCGAAAGCGGTGAATTGCCGAAAGAAGATCCGATCCCGCTCAAAAGCAAGGATACTGACGACTAAGAATATGATCGAACGCTACACATTGCCCGAAATGGGCGCGATCTGGTCGCTTCAAAATAAATTTCAGAAGTGGCTGGATGTCGAGATCGCTGTTTGCGAAGTTCATGCCGATGACGGCGTGATCCCACTCGACGCGCTTGAGCAAATCAAATCGAAGGCAGCTTTTACCGTCGAACGCATAAATGAGATCGAGAAAACGACCGACCATGATGTTATCGCGTTTACGACAAATCTCGCCGAAAACATCGGCGAAGCAGCACGGTTTGTACATTACGGCCTGACATCGAGCGATGTTGTCGATACGGCAAACGCGCTGTTGTTGAAAGAATCCTGCGATGTTCTGCTTGCGAAGGTTGACGCTTTTCTGCCTGTGCTGAAACGCCGTGCCTACGAATTTAAGGACACGCCGCAGATCGGACGCACGCACGGGATTCATGCCGAGCCGACATCCTTTGGATTGGTGTGGGCTTTGTGGTATTCGGAAATGCAGCGTAACCGGGAGCGCCTTGTTAGAGCAAAAGAGGCCGTTTCGGTCGGAAAAATCAGCGGTGCCGTCGGTGCATTCGCACATCTCTCGCCGGATGTCGAAGAGCGTGTTTGTGCAAAGTTAGGATTGAAAGCTGCCGATGTTTCGACACAGGTGATCCAGCGTGACCGGTACGCCGAATATCTTTGTACGCTGGCTATCATTGCCTCGACGCTCGAGAAAATGGCCCTTCAAGTGCGACACTGGCAGAGGACCGAGGTGCGAGAAGCTCAGGAATTCTTTAAAACAGGCCAGAAAGGGTCGTCGGCAATGCCGCATAAACGCAACCCGATCCTGTCCGAACGAGTATGCGGGATGGCAAGAACGGTGCGGGCGAATTCTATCGTTGGATTAGAAAATGTTGCACTATGGCACGAACGTGACATTTCACATTCGTCAGCCGAGCGAATCGTATTGCCGGATTCATCCGCGACCCTCGACTATATTCTTGCGAAAACGACAAGCCTTTTGGATACACTCATTGCTTATCCTGAAAATATGCTAAAGAATCTGAGCTTGACTCGCGGCCTCGTTTTCAGCGGGCAGCTCCTTTTAGCTCTCACCAAAAAAGGTGTTTCCCGAGAAGATGCATATTCATGGACGCAGCGGAATGCAATGAAAGTTTGGGACGAAGGCGGCGAATACGAAGGCCTGGTAACGAAAGACGCGGACATCTCTTCGCGTTTATCCGCCGAAGAAATTGCCCGCGTTTTTGACGTAAAGCACTATTTACGAAATGTAAAAGTTGTATTCGAAAGAGTTTTTGGTTAATTCGACCACTGATCTGCGAAATTGCCGATGACGGGAATCTTGTAGATCTCGCCATTATAGGCTTTAATTGCGGAAATAATCATAAAAACAAAAATCGCCAGTCCTATCAATCCAACAATTAATCCAAGTAAGCCGCCAAGTAAACTTCCAATTGTCGATCCTGAAAACATTAAGCCCATCATTACAAAGTAAACCGGCACCAGCAGAACGCCGACAACGGCGAGCAATATCGACTGCATTGCATGAAAACGAGGAAGTTTATTGGTCTTGTCAGTAACTAGGACGACAATACTGTATACGAGCCCCAGATAACAGACGAAATTTGCGATATAGCAGAGCAGAGCGCCTATGTTGTTATCAAGGCCGAGGGCGGTTTTTCCGCCTGACATGTTTTGCATTATAAATTGTCTCCTCTGAGTGGTTTTTAGAAACGTACGGATACTTGCAGAAAAAATGAGTTCACGGGAAATCTACCATATGACGTTGATTAAAACAACATTTTACGTCAGAATCTACAATTTATTTTGAGGAGTTTCATGAAAGCAAAAGTATATGTAACGCTGAAACCGAGCGTTCTTGACCCGCAAGGCAAGGCCATCCATCATTCGGTCGAATCGCTCGGATACAATGACATTTCGGACGTCCGGCAGGGTAAATATTTCGAGATCGCACTTAACGATGCCGTTCGCGAAACCGACGCCCGTGCAGCGGCGGAAAGGATAGCGAAAGAGGTGCTGACGAATCCCATCATTGAGGATTACCGGGTAGAAATAGATCGATAATGGTGAATGGTGAGTGGTGAATGTAAGAATTTCATTTTTGCTCATCGCTCATCACTAATGACTCATCACTCAATATGAAATTTGGAGTAATAGTTTTTCCCGGTTCCAATTGCGATCACGATGCATATCACGTCGTGTCGAAGCACATTGGCCAGCCGGTCGATTTTGTCTGGCACAAAGATACCGATCTAAGCGGCTACGACGCGATACTGATTCCCGGTGGGTTTTCGTACGGCGATTATCTCCGTGCCGGGGCGTTGGCAAGCTTTTCACCGGTGATGAATGCGGTCAAGGATTTTGCGGCCGAAGGGAAGTTTGTTTTCGGCATCTGCAACGGTTTTCAGATATTATGCGAAACCGGCCTGCTTCCGGGGGCGTTGATGCGAAACGCGGATCTTCATTTTGTATGCAGGCACGTTAACATCAGGACGGAGAACACGAACACGCCCTACACCAGCGAACTTGAAAAGGGAAAGGTGCTCTCGATCCCTATCGCTCATGCCGAAGGTAATTATGTTTGCGATGAAGAGACCATGAGAGCGCTCGAAGAAAACGGCCAGATCGTCTTCCGATATTGCGATGAAAACGGCGAACTGTCGCCGGAGGCAAACCCGAACGGCGCCTTGTCAAATATTGCCGGAATCTGCAACGAAGATCGAAACGTCATCGGCATGATGCCCCATCCCGAGCGTGCCTGTGAAGAACTGCTTGGATCGAACGACGGACGTGACATTTTCCGTTCGCTGGCGAAAGCGGTCACGGCCGCGGAAGCAAGAGTTTGATCGCATCGGGCTGAAACGCGACAGTAATGGAGCGTGTAAAACCTGCACGCTCGTTCACACTCGCGTTTCAGCCATCTGCATCAATACTTCGCGGCCTTCTCAGCCGAGTTGATCCTTACTCCGCCATTTGTCGTTAAAACTCGGACCGCCGGACCGCCGCCGTTCAGGGCCATGTTGATCCTGCGGGACTTGGTGCGACCGCCGTAACTATCGCCTTTGAGGTCTTCCGTCGTGACACTCAGGCTTGGAATATCGCTGCTAAATCCGCCGTGGACGGTACCCGTCTCGATATTCGCGGCATAATTTTCCGGCAGCGACAAATTAACGCCGCCATTGGTTGTCGTTACATCCAAACCGCTGCCTTTGAAGCTGCTGCCCGACAGCGAAACATTCACACCGCCGTTCGTAGTGCGGCCCTTAACGTTGCCCGCAACATCCGATACGCTAACGCCGCCATTTGTCGTTTCGAATTCAAGCGTGCCTTCGACCGAGCCGATCGAGATTCCGCCATTATGGGCCGTCAGTTTGAGATCGGTCGAATTCGGGACGCGTGCTTCGTAAGATACTGACCAGCCATTCTCGTCCGGGCCCTCGGCCTTGACCATGCCGCCCGCCGTGTTGATCCTGATGCTCGAAGCAATGCCCTTTGCGGCTTCTTCCGAAATCCCCCAAGCCTGGACGCAAGCCCTGAGAAGCACGTCAGAACGATTCTCGCCCTTGACCTTTATTCCGCCGTTACGTCCCGCATCGATGTTCAGCGAACCAGCCGAAGACACCGTCGTTTCCCGAAGATCGCTGATCGAGACCTTATCGCCGTTCGACCAATTATTCGAACAAAATTCCTTGTTTTTTGTCTTGTACTCGGCTTTGTAAGTCCTTTCCGCCTTCTCGGCTTTTTCCGCTTTTTCCTGCGAGAGAACTACGCCTCCCAGCACAAATAACAACAACGCCGCGAGAGCGGGCATTGAAGACCGCGTTATTAATGACCTGAAGTTCATTTTATGTTTCCTCCGATTGGATGTTTTTGATATAAAAGTTGCCTTTCTAAGAAAGAAAACACCACATTGCGAAGCTTTGTGACAAAAATTACCGATTTTCGGATATTTACTCGCTCTGACGCAGCCAGCTAGGTGTCAAATTACAATTGGTCATCGTCTCACTTACGTTGTAACAAGCGTAAAAAGAGAGACGACTTAACTCTAGTAATTGTAAGTGGTTACAGACATAAATCGTCTCACTTGTGTTTTTACCAAGCTCGTTAAGTGAGACGATTTAACTTTGTGTCGTCCTAAAAAAAGTTGACACATTTTAGTGGTAATCCTGGTATTGGTTTCCACTTTGATGTTAGTCCTGTTCAAGGTTTACAGTTCCGCCTTTTTGTCTCGTTTTTCGCCCTCGAATTATCAAAGATCTGTATCCATGCCGCGCTTTTACTCGGCTGAAATATTGTTGCATAGATGCAACGTTGTGTCAAGAATTTCACAACTAGAAAGGCAGCCGCCGAACCTTATTGTTAAAGTCAGCGGGTTCGAGGCACTGGGCGATCAGGTCAAGTTCGTCAATGGCTTTGCGGATCGGGTAGTCTTGCGGGACGAGGATAACGCCGGGCATCGGGCTCACTTTTGTTTCGTCGCCAACGGCGACTGACATTAAAGCCTGGGGTGCAGGTGAGCGAAGCGAACGGGACCCTAGGCAGCCGTTCCGAATCGATTTTGGTCGCTGTGGGGCGACAGACAATTTGTTGCTCGCCTACAGCGAGAGCCGGACATATTGCAACCTGACCCAGGGTTTCGCCGAAGCGGCTTCACCCTGGGCTTTAATGTTCGTCGCCGTTGGCGACAAGGGCACCGTGCTAAATATAGGGGGCTTCAGCCGTCTTTCCGCGTTTCGCGGCACATAGCCACAACTCCCCTCCTGCCCGAGGAGGGGTGGCGGCGTTTTCGCCGACGGGGTGGTGGGAGCAGGGCGTGGGAATGGTTAGATTGATTATCCTCAGCCCGTTTCAACGGGCTTACCCCGTTTGCGGCTTAAGCCAGAACGAAAAAGGACGTTAAAACGCCCTCTCCGCATTTCATCCCAACCTGTCCACGCCGTAAACGGCGTGGCTATAACCCTTCGGGAAAGCCCCGTGAACGAGGCTGATTCGGATCGCCACTGCCTCCGCGGCAGGATTATTCAAGCTGTGGTGTTCCAACCCACGGAACCTCAGCGGAAAACTGACCTTGCCGCGTTAGCGGCAATTTGAATAAAAAAACATCAGCCGTCGCTGACGCGACAGGAATTTGTTGCCCGCTCACCGTGGATTGAAACGGATGGCTGATTCAGGCCGTGTGTTTTACGACGGAGTAAAAAAATCGTGCTATTTTATCTCCATGATCCAACTGAACTCCTATAGCGATTCGAGATTCGATGGCTTTTGTATATATTGTGGCGGCCCGCCTGAAACTGTCGATCACATTCCGTCCAAAGTTCTTATGGACAAGCCCTATCCAACGAACCTTATGGCGGTTGATTGTTGTTTGCCATGCAACAACGAATTCTCTGCGGACGAAGAATATTTCGCCTGCCTAATTGAATGTGTGCTAGCTGGAACCACGGAAGTCGAGAAACTGAAACGTGAGAATATTCGGCGCGCGCTTACTCGAAATCAAAAGCTTAGAAAGCGTCTGGAGTCGGCTCGTTCAGAAATCAATGGCCAGGTTTATTTTCAACCGGAAGAAATTCCAGTGAAGCGGGCCCTAATGAAATTAGCTTGCGCTCATGCGAAATACGAACATAGCGAACCAAAGGTGGAGGAGCCAGTTTACTTTTCCGTATCGACTCTACACGTCATGACCGAGGATCAGAAAAATGCTTTCTTCTCGTCTCGGTCCGAGTCGCCGTTTTCCGGCTGGCCCGAAGTGGGTAGTCGTGGAATGCAGAGGATGGCTTTTACTTTTGGGAGCTATGCGACAGGATACCCTTGGGTAACCGTCCAAGACGGGAACTATGAATTCGCCGTTGCTGAGGATGTTTGGAATCCTCGCGTAAGGATTCTTATCCGGAATTACTTAGCGGTTGAGGTTGGTTGGGAGTAGAAAGGATTTATTCGTTTTCTACGGCCTTAGTTTTTGCTCGTTTAGCCGCTTCTTAGATCTCCGGCACGAACTCTCATGCGTTATACAGGCGAGTCGCCTGCATTCCCAGTTACATTCCCATTCCGGCGTCGCCCTTTTCGTCCAGGGGCGTCCGCGGGCATGGCTTCCGTCATCAGAATAGCGATCAAAATAAAGCTCAGGCCGCTATCTTCTCCGCCTGGATGTCGATGGCCTTGATCGCAGTTTGGATGGAGTCGACTTGAGGTTCGTCGAAATAGACCTCGCCGCATTGTTGGCAGACTAATGCCGGGACTTTGTCGAAGACAAGATGATAGCCCTTTCGGTCAACGTGAAACGGTGCGGTGCCGGGTACCATCTTGCCTTTGCAGTATATGCATTTCATGTCGTTCATAGCCTCAATTTAAGATCGTAGGACCACTCGTCCGCGTCCGGCAAATATGCCGTGATAATTGCAAGATACTCGTCTTTTGGCGAACAGACAAGATGAATGGCGCGTGTTCCGTCGTCAAGGCCGAGCATAAGACAGCTATGACCTCGGACATCTTCGGGATAATTCTCGATGATCTCGCCATCGAAAATTACGGAACGAATATCTGCGGTCGTTATCATCCTATCAGGTCGAGCTTTTCGCACCGCAGAAAGCATGGTATTAGACGCCGATTCCATACGAACGAAATGTTAGCACGGAATATACAAAAGGCCTCGTTTATCACAGTGGCAGGTATCGTACTATGTCGTTCCATTCATCATCTCGGCTGCATTTGGCGATAAGTACGATCTCCTCGATTGCCGGGCCGATCCAGAGTTTCGCGCCCGGGGGAAAATCCTGAAAAATAAAATACAAAACCAAGCGGCGATCTAGCTGACGGCGGTTTCTAGTGATTCGATGATGACCTGATTAAGGCTGGTATGTTTGGCCTTTGCGAGCAGGGAAAGTTTATGGTGCATTGCAGGATCAAGACGCAGGGTAAGTTTGCCGGACGCTTGTTTACGGGCGGCAATGGCTTTTTCTTTTGCATAATCAAGAAACACACGCAGGCTTATGCTGCCTTCGTCGCGAAGCGACTTGATGCTTTCGGCGTAAAAATCCGCTCCGCCGTTAAGTCCTACAAACTCACCTCGAAACAACTCTGTTTCGGGATCAAAGGATATAACCGCTTCGTATTTGCCAAATTTCATCACGTTTTGCATAACTCACTCTCCGGTTACATTGTGTTCCTCAAGCCATTTTCTTATCGACTCGACAGCTCCTTTATCAGTTGTCGGACGCGGGTGCGGACGGTGAAACACTCTAATCTCGTCAAACAAGAAAACACGGACACGCGAACCTTCGGCTTCGGAAATCTCCGCTCCCAAACTTTTGAACAAAGACTCAATTTCAGTCCAACGGATATTTCCCGAAACAGGGCGGGCAAAGATAAGCTCAAGCGTTTTCCTGTCTTTGCGTCTCACACGAATATAGTATCACAATTTGCCACCATTAACCACAAATGAGGGCCAAAGGTAATAGAAACGAATACACGACGAATCTGCTTCCAGGTTTACGAAACATTGATGACCAGGCCATCGGTGCTGATCTTATAATTAAGGACCTCGGCGCCGGCTTCGGCGGAGAGAGTGGTTTCGACATCCTGTTTTCGGCCTTCTTCGCAGAAGAAGGCGATACAGCCGCCGCCGCCGGCGCCGCAGACCTTTGCTGCGATAGCACCGTTGTTCAACGCGGTGTCGACGAGTGAATCCATGTGCGGTGTCGTGATCATCGGAGAAAGGCGTTTGCGGTGCGGAAATGCGACGGCCAGAATTTCGCCGACGAGGTTCCAGTCGCTTTCGAGCAGGGCGGCCCGGAGATTGAGCGATGAATCGCGGATGCCTTCGAAGACGTCGTAAAGCTCGCGGTCGCCGTCGATGTGTCGTTTGGTGATCTCCCAATTGTTTGTGCCGGAATTTCGCGGCTCGCCGGTGTAAAGGACGACAATGCGTTCCTGAAGCGTCTTGATGTCGATGTCCAGAGCTTCGCGGCGAATGCCTTCGGGACTAAAGTGAATTGCTGCCGCACCGCCGTATTGGGCAGAATAATAGTCCTGAAAACCGGTTGGAACCTTTATTACCTGACATTCTACATTTGCGGCGATCGGGATAAACCGGTCGGGCGAATAGCGATTCCCGACGAGGGTATTTAACGCTCCAATGCAGGCGATGTTCAGCGTTGAAGAACCGGCAAGACCTGCACCGGCAGGGGCTTGGGAATCGGTAATCATGTTAAAGCCGGTTTCGGGTTTGAAAAAATAGACAAGCTTTGAAAGAAGTTCAAGACGCGGCTCGTTTTTTAATTCGCCCATTTTATCGAGCGATGTTTCGAACGTGACACCTCGATCGATCGATTCAAGCACGATATTATCGTCGTCGCGCGTTTCGATCCGGCATTTTGCGAGGAGATCGACGGCAAAATTTACCGTCGCGGCTCCCTCGTGAAACAGGAAAAGGGGCGGTATATCAATTGTTCCGCCCGCAAGATCGACCCGCGTTGGTGCGGAGGTTTCGATGATCATAAGTCAGTAATCAGTAGTGAGTTGTCAGTAGTCACCAGGATGACCCGTTATAGTAGCGTAAAAAGGTTAACAATGAGTAATCGGGAAATTATTTGGCAGGGGTCATCTTAAACTGAGATTCGTTTGCTGTAACATTTCTTCCTTTGTGAACTCCGTGGAAATCTTTGTGTGCTTTGTTTTTAAGGAGCTTTTTTTTAACACAAAGGTCACTAAGATCAGACACAAAGATCACAAAGTCGGGCAAACTAACTGCTGCCGGTTACTTGTTTGCGGCTTTTGAGGTTTCCTTTTTTATGGCGTCCTTCTCAGTCTCAACATCGCTTCGATTGGGCTCTCGTGTAAGGTGAAGGCGTTCGGTGAGATCGTGCAGTTTTTCCTGGGCAACTTCTTCGACGGCGTGCAGCCTTTCTTCGATCTTTCCAATTGTTTCCGGATTAGCCTCTTCAACCTTTTCAGATAGCCAGAAACGTTCGACGGCATAAATAATGATCACTGCAAAAAGGATTACAAAGAAAAGCGCAATACCAATCTGCTGGAAATCTCCGATGATCGATGTGATCGCACCGCTGAAAACGTACCCGGTTCCGGCCAAAAGCAAGACCCAAAGCCCGCAACTGATCGCGTCCAATATTATGAAACGTCGGAACGGCATCTTGCCGATCCCGTAGAAAACGCACATCGCAACGCGGATACCGTATATGTATTTCGATATTATTATGGCGGACTTTCCGAATTTAGCGATCAAGCGTTCGATCCGCGGCTGTGCCATTTGGTAAAAGCGGTAGTCCTTGGCTTTTTCGTGGAATGTACGCCCCACGGCATAACCGATGCAATCTCCGACCATCCCGCCAAGCGTTCCGAAAATAAAGACTTTAAGAAAACTATAAGGCCCAAAATATCCGCCATGTGCCATCGTCCCCGAGATCAACAGCGTAATATCGCCCTCTATTGTGCAGAGTGCGAAAACAGCATAGATGCCATACTGCTGTATGATTTGTTCAAGTTGATCCATAAAAACACGGGATCTCGAAATCCGTAGGACTGACAAAAGAGTAGCTTTACAGCGGCGAGTAGTCAAAGAAACTTGTGGACGGGTCAGAAACGCGGCAAAAAAATATATGTTGACAGATGAGTGCCTGTACGTATAGTCTCGCGGTACTGACATTCGCGGTATAAGTTGCACTTCGAAGTAATCAGAAAGAATTTGGTCCGTACTTATTAGTTTTGTTCTCCCATCGAAACTATGAAAACCATTCTCCCTATCGTCTTGTTAACGGCAATTTTCGTCTTTCCTTTCACGTTGTCGCACGGCCAAAATCCCACGGTTCCGGTTGATTCATTGAAGCACGACGACGAAGGAATTCGCACTGACTCGAAATCAACGACAAAGAACATATTTCAATCCTCAGTTGAGTTGGAGAGTCTGCTGTCGCCGAACCTGACGTCAATCAACTTTGACGACCTAATTTTTTCTGATGACAATTCTGTAGCAATCTCGTCGAACCGCTATACCGGCGTAAGCTTCTATTATCCGGGCCGCCAAACTTTCTTGACACATTTTATGAGGTTTTCGTTTCCGAACTCTCTCATAACCGGAAATGCAGTTTACAATCCCAACACCGGGTATGATGACATTTATTCGACCGGGGCAGGTTTATCGATTTTACAAATGTCGCCACCGATGTTGCTTTGATTTGGGGACGCGATTCGGGATACGGTTCCGCCGCGATTCATATCTATGACAATGCTTATCAACTGGTCGCCTCAGTTCCGGTCAATTTTGGCGGGGCAACCTGGACATCAGTTTCGCTCAACCAATATTATGCTGGACGAATCAAGAGAATTATTCTGGTTCGCCCGACGGTTTTCAACGAGCTGTACGGACACATCTTTGTCGACAATTTTCAGTTCACTCCAATAACAACAGTGTCGCCAATCGGAAACCTTGATTCCGTTTCAATTCAAAACGCCGCCGCCGTCGGCTGGTCAGTTGATCCCGACACTCCCTCAGCAAGCAATGTTGTTCATTGCTATATAAACGGAACTTTTGCGGGCGCGACGCCGGCCAATTTGCCAAGCCCGGATGTGCCGCATCCGGGCAATCATCGATTTTCTTTCCCGATTCCCCTCCAATACCGCGATGGAGTCCAGCATTCGATCAGTTGTTACGGGCTTGACGTTACAGGTGGTGATCCCAACTTTCTCCTAACAGGATCACCAAAAACCTTTAAATTTAATCCTCCGATCGGCTATCAAGGCGATTTCATCCAAGATGGTGTGGCAACCGGATGGAGCCTTGATCCAGACGTTCCGCTTCAATCAGACAGAGTACATTTTTATGTTAATGGCCCATCTGGCGGCGGTGGAACGCTCATAGGTGACATCTGGGCCAACATTCCTCGCCCCGACGTGAATCAGGTTACCGGCTATCCCGGCAATCATGGCTATGAGTTTTCTATTCCCGCCCAGTATCGCGACAATCAACCACATACTCTTTATGCCTATGGAATCGATTTGACAGGCGATGTAAATAAAGTTCTGTTGGCAAGTCCGAAGACATTCAATCTCAGCCCTTCGAACGTTACTTCGGTCAGCTTCGAGGAAATCGCTCCGCCCAAGCTACAGCATCCCAATAGGTAATAACCCGCTTGTCGACGATGATGGGGGAACGGACGATGGTTTGAGGGTTTTCCCGGATGATGATGTACCATTTGAAAATGTAAACCGTCAAACGATACGGGTAAAAGCCAGCATAAACGCGCCAGTAGCCGATAAGATGGTCTATTTTCGAAATTTCGACATGGATGATCCGTCTGCGCATTCGGAGGTCGATCCCGACACGCTGGGTAACGACAACAACGGAAGTGTTCCCGGCGGGACAGGGACCGGGCGATTGAGCAGTACGTTGCGGGCCTGCAGGGCATTAGCGAACGGTATCGTCAGGTGCTCAACAAATTCCGAAGGGGTAGCGATTGTCGATTTCACCGTCACGATGCAGCCGGGTGATAATTTTGCCATCGCCGCGAGCACGAGTGAGACCGAAATCAACTCGGTCGGATTCAAGCCGGACGATGGTCTGCATTTAACGTCAGCCTCTCGTCAGCCTCCGCTTGTCATCAACTCGGAATGCGCCCCGTCGGAAAAGGTATGCCGCAGCCGATTGCTTACCGTTTGGCGAAGGGTCCACATCGAAACGGATGCGATGCCGTCGGTTTCTGGAAATTTTATACAAGCGAAGATCGTGCCTCTACCGCCCGGCCAGCAAGGGATCAGAATCCTGCCGGGCGAAACAAAACAGTTACTTGTGTATGACCCGAGTGACCCAGGCGGCTTTCCCGACGACCAATTCGAAAACGGTTTACTGGTCCTTGGGATTCATAAGCTGCCGATAAGCTCAAGCACGTTTGGCTCCGTTACTGTCACTAACAATGGAATACAGGAAGTTTTTATGGACAATCGATCCAAGCTTTTCCTGTACGATGACGACGATTTCAGCAATAATGACGGAGCCAATCTGACCGGGGACAACGGCGAGGCGATACCGTTACCGGACGTGTTCCTCCTCCCGGAAGGCAGTGCCGGTGACGTCCGGACTTCTAACGTCCTCGCCCTGGCGTACATTCGGCCCGTCTATTACAACGCCAACACCCTCGGCACCGGCTTTGCACAGCAATTCAAGGCCAATATTGATGATTTCGGCCAAGCGAATCTGAACTCGATAATTGCGTTCGACAATGCCGGAACTAACCAAGACGAGAAATTTTGGACGATATACCTTCTCAACGCCTATCAGGCGAGAACTGATAGAGATTGGGATCCGCGAGATGAGGTACCAGATGAGGATGATTTACCCAACGTAGGCGAAACCGTGCCGGGTTTAGCATCATTTGTTTTTGTCGAGACAGGCGGGCCTAAGGAATGCACCAGACAGCAGCCGACCTTCATGTGCAATATTTCAATAATTACCGCGCGCGAAGTAGCCCGGTCGCTTGGTGCGCAACCGGGAGATGAAGGATTGCTTGATCTTCAAAGCAATGTACTATCGTCGACATCATTGAGAAAGATTCGGGAGCAAACTGTCCCGTAGAATCCACGGAGTAAAAAAATGAAACAACAAAAATCCAGATTACTCTTCGCAGCCTTTTTCGTATTTGCCAACTTAATATTTCTTCAATCAAGTACTATCTCGCAGAATCCTGTGGATTCTGCGGAACTGACGGTTTCAACCCAAAAACAAGAGTTTTTGCTCGGCGAACCAATAGAATTAGATGTCTTCTTCAAGAGAAAGGGAAAATTCGATCTTAGAATCATAGATCTTTCCGTAGCCGACGCCGGAATGAAATTGTATATCGCTGGTGATGACAACGAATTCAAGCGGTACAAATTTTTATGGCCGCATTACTCGTCTGGCCGCCGAAAGGCAATGCCTGATGGTAGCATCCACTCGTCCCACATCATTTTTTTCGACTCTAAGCAGGATACGACAAATCTAAGTGATCGTGCGATAAAGCATATTACCGAAGGTAGAATTCTAACCGACTATGCTTTTCCGAAGCCCGGAACCTATCGGTTAAAAGCTTCAGTGGCGTTTGACGTAATGGATAACTCCAGCGTCATACGGGATGATTCGCCCAAAATAGTTTTTCCAACGGGAATGGTGGAGTCTAAGGAGATTACCATCAAAATCAATCAGCCGGAAGGGGATGATCTCAAGGTGTGGAAGATTATCGAATCAGATCTTCGAATAGGTCATTTTATGACTGCGGGAAGCGCGCCCAACAGGAATCCAAGTATTGGAGAAAGCCTCATGTCGGAAATCGATAAAATTGTTGCCGATTATCCTGATAGCTATCTCGCGGGAATCTTGAGCGACAAGGTTGCCGAACGTCGGTCGCGGAACGAAAATAACCGGTTCGAAAGGCAGTTGTTTGACGAAAAGGTAAAAAGAGCAAAGGACCCTCGGCAAAATTAAGTCCCCATGATGATTGCGGTCTAATGGGATGTTAATTGGGAACCGGCTAAGAATTTAAACCGGTTGCAAAGGTTGTCGTATTTGGCGTGTGTACGCCGGATAGACAGCCTTTTTTAATGGATGAAACCTTTGCTTCTTTGTTGACACTTCTACACCCACTGTCTAAAATCGCGTTAGTTTACCAGGATACATGACGAGGAAAGGCGTTTGGAAAATGGCTGAAATTCAGAGTCAAGTGCGGAAGTTTGTTGGCATCGAGGCATCGATGACCGCGCTCAACGCAGTTTGCATTGACGATGGCGGATCAGTATCGGCCACCCGAACGACTGAGCTTGAGAAGGGCAGGGGAACGATTGAGCAGCTTGCCGCGTTTATCAAGGACCTCAAAACAAGCTTTGGCGATTTCGACACGGTGGGGGTCGCCGTGCCGGGACTTATCAACCGCGAAACACATCGCGTGGCATTTTCGGCTCATACGCCCGAACATTCGGAGATCGACCTGGCTCGCGGAGTGCAGGACGCGACCGGCGTCAAAACCATACTCGAGAACGACGCCAACGCGGCGGCTTACGGAGAGTTTAAACTTGGGGCCGGCCGCGACAGCAGCAATATCTTTTACGCAACGCTCGGTGCCGGCGTTGGCGGGGCGTTCATTTTTGAAGGGAAGATCTGGCGCGGCATGGCCGGCTTTGCGGGTGAGTTTGGCTACGTCGCGATAAACTCCGAGGGCATGCGGCTCGAAGATGTGGCGTCATCGGCGAATATAGTTAGGCGTTCGAGAAGCCGGGTAAGGCAGGACAGTACATCATCGCTCAGCAGCCTGGAAGAGCAGGCAATAAGTATTACAGACATAGTCGCGGCCGCAAAATCCGAGGACGATCTTGCACAGATGATGCTCGAGCGTACGGGCGAGTACGTCGGCACGGCCATCGCGAGCGTCATCAATCTATTAAATATCGAGAAGATAGTTCTCGGCGGCGAGATAATGGAGGCGGGCAGCCTCGTCCTCGATTCGGTCATTAGCCGGGCTAAAGAACTTTCGTTTGGCCCGTCATTCGAAACCACGCAGATCGTTGCCGGCAAGCTTGGCAAAAACGCCGCGGCCGCCGGTGTCGCCCTCATCGCGAACGAAGACCAAGGGTAATTGCCAAAAGGTAATTTCTCTTATGAGTTAACCTAATTTTACGTTAAGTTGCGCAATTCGGCTCAGCAACTTATTTTTATATCAAGGAAGTTGCGGATTCCAAAAGATTTAGTAGAATTGGTAAAAGTTTTACGGTTAGCATTCTAAGCAAAAATAGTTCGCAAATTCCCCCGATCGAGGTTTTCCTAGAACCCTGAGAGATGGCGGACTATAATTTTTTGTAAACCGCGGGGCCTGAAGAGAGTTATAAAATGGCGCAATTTTTCAATAAAAGTGCAAATAACATCGCCAAGATCTCTATGGTGATGGCTGTCGTGCTGGGCGGGGTTGCCTTTTTTGTTTATACGCAGGTTGCCCGCTCGTCGTACCTTACGGGCCGATATTTGGAGAAACAGCAGCCGGTTCAGTTTAGCCATAAGCACCACGTCGGCGATGACGGCATCGATTGCAGATATTGCCATTCAACGGTTGAAACGACGGCTTCGGCCGGAATGCCGCCGACGCAGACTTGTATGAATTGCCACAGCCAGATATGGGCGGACAGCCCTTATCTCGAACCGGTGCGCGCCAGCTTCCGTGAAAATAAACCGATCGAATGGGAGCGCGTACACGATCTGCCCGAGTACGCTTATTTCAACCATAGTATTCACGTTGCGAAAGGCGTCGGCTGCTCAACGTGTCACGGCCAGATCGACAACATGCCCGCCGTCTACCAGGAAAATACGCTGCAGATGGAATGGTGCCTCGCGTGCCACCGAGAACCGGAAAAATTCATTCGGCCGAAATCGGAGATATTCAACATGCAGTG
Source organism: Chloracidobacterium sp. (assembly GCA_031402865.1). Classification (GTDB taxonomy): domain Bacteria; phylum Acidobacteriota; class Blastocatellia; order Pyrinomonadales; family Pyrinomonadaceae; genus OLB17. The sequence goes on from JANNST010000010.1 coordinate 69,806, forward strand.
GCAGGACGGCGATCTGACAACCGAAGAACGTACGGAGTTGAAAACGAAATACAAGATCAGAAGCAAGGAAATGATGACGAGCTGTTCGACTTGTCACAGGTAGATCAGTGGTCAGAACTGACAACTGACAACTGGCAACTGATTAAAAATATGCCCAGTCCCGAAAGTAAACAAAACTTTGCGTTGATGCGTGACCGGATCCTTGGCGAAAGCGGCAAGGACTATTGGCGTAGCGTCGAAGAATTTGTCGATGCTCCGGAATTCGAAGAATTCGTCAAGCGGGAATACCCAGCCCATGGCGAAGAATGGAACGACCCGGTCACACGGCGCAACTTTCTAAAAGTGATGGGTGCGACATTGGCATTCGCGGGTTTGAGCGGCTGTGTTATTCAGCCGGCCGAGAAGATCGTTCCCTATGTTCGGCTGCCGGAAGATATGCTGCCGGGCAAACCGCTTTTCTTCGCGACCGCAATGTCGGTCGGCGGCATCGCGACCGGGCTTTTGGCAAAATCGTTTGAGGGGCGGCCTATCAAGCTTGAAGGAAATCCCGAACATCCGGGCAGTCTCGGGGCGACCGATGTCCTTGCACAGGCTTCGCTGCTTGATATGTACGATCCGGACCGTTCGCAGGAAGTTACCTTTCGCGGATCGCCGAAGACATTTCAGAATTTTACTATTGTCCTCAGAGCCGCTGTTGCTGAAAACGGTAGCGACGGCGGAGCGGGCGTCCGCATTTTGACCGAAACAGTAACGTCGCCGACGCTGCAAGCCCAGATTAAGCAGCTTGTTGCGGAATTGCCGAACGCTAAATGGGTGCAGTACGAGCCGGTAAATAACGACAACGCGATCGCCGGTGCAAAACTCGCTTTCGGATCACCGGCACACACCGTGTACAAATTCGACAAAGCGGAGCGTCTGCTTTCGCTCGACGCGGATATCTTCTCCGGTTTCAATCCCAGATACATGGGCGACGCGATAAAGACCCGTGCCATTTCCGAAGAGAAAAAGGGAATGAGCCGCATGTATGTTGTTGAAACGACAACTACATTGATGGGTTCGAAGGCCGACCACCGGTTGGCGGTTAAGCCGAGCCAAGTGCCGGAGATCGCAAAGGCTGTCGCAAAGGCTTTGGGCGTCGCTGGAGCGAATTCGACGTACACGGAAAATGGCGCATGGATCGCCGCGATGGCCAAAGACCTGAACGAGCATAAAGGCAGATCGCTCGTCGTTGCGGGTGAAAACCAGCCGCCTGTCGTCCACGCGCTTGCGCACGCGATGAATGCCGCGCTCGGCAACGTCGGACAGACCGTCGTTTACACCGAGCCTCTCACGCCTTCCGTCAAAACACAGGTCGAGCAATTACGCGAGCTGATTACCGACATCGACGGCGGACGGGTGAAGATGCTGCTGATTCTGGGCGGAAATCCGGTTTACAACACGCCGGTAGATCTCAAGTTGAATAAAGAGCGGATGGAGAAGGTCGGCCTTCGCGTCCATCTCGGAATGCACGTCGACGAAACGGCTGAGCTTTGCCATTGGCACATTTCCGAGAAGCATTACCTGGAAACATGGAGCGACGCCCGTGCTTACGACGGCACCGTTTCGATCGTCCAGCCTTTGATTCAACCGCTTTATGACAGCAAAAGCGCTCACGAACTGCTGCAGCTCTTCTCCCGCGAGAATTTCGACAAGAAAGATTACGACATTGTAAAAGGTTTCTGGCAAACGCAGACGATTACGCCAGCACCTGCCGCGGCTGCGACACCTGTTCCGGTGGTGGTTCCAGTTAAGACGGAAGAGCATACTGATCCGTCAACACACGCGGGCGGCGGCCTTATCCAGACAGAACCAAAAGGCCGGCCGGCAGCCGCAAAAGAAACGATAACGATAGCCGAGCGTCCTCAGGCTTCTCCGACACCGGCGGCAGCTACCACCGCTGCGGCCGCACCAAAAACTTTCGAAGATAATTGGCGAAAGGTCGTTCATGACGGCGTTGTTCCAAACACGGCATTGCCCGCAAAATCCGTTACCGCAAGCACAACATTTTTAAGCCAGCCGGAAACGAAGCCGGCAAATTCGGGTGGTCTTGAGATCTCGATTCTGCCCGATCCAAGCGTTTATGACGGCCGGTTTTCGAATAACGGCTGGCTGCAGGAACTGCCTAATCCGCTGACAAAAGTTACGTGGGAAAACGTCGCTCTCGTCAGTCCGAATACGGCGACAAGACTCAAGCTGAATCGCGGCAACGACCCCGACGAAATTTCAGGCGGCGAACGCGGCACTGCCTTTATCAACACAAAGGGCTCGAATATGACCGCCGATACGGTGACGCTTACCTATCAGGGATCGAAGATCGAAAAGCCGGTACCCGTATGGATTTCGCCGGGCCAGCCGGATGACGTCGTAACGATCTTTATGGGTTACGGCAGGACGCGTGCCGGACGCATCGGAACCGGACTTGGCTATAGCGCCTTTGATGTGCAGCGTTCGGATGCTATGAATTTTGGTTCGGGCGACATCGTAAAAACCGGCGAAAAGGCGATGATCGCCACGACGCAGATCCACTTCAACATGGAAGGCCGAGACATACTTCGTGTCTTTGACGTCGATGTGTTCGAAGCTGATAAAACGATCGGTCATCAGGAAAACTTTTACGATAAGTCGATGTACAAGTCGGCCTACGACGATGTTTATTCTAAGCAGTACGCCGTAAATAACAAGTGGGCGATGACGATCGATCTGAATTCGTGCGTCGGCTGCAACGCTTGTGTTCTGGCCTGCCAATCGGAGAACAATATTCCGGTCGTAGGCAAAGAACAGGTTGAACGCAGCAGGGAAATGCACTGGATGCGGGTCGATTCGTATTTTACAGGCGGCGATGTAAATCATCCGGAAGGCCTTCATTTTCAGCCTGTCCTCTGTCAACAATGCGAACAGGCTCCGTGCGAAGTTGTTTGTCCGGTCACGGCGACGGTACACAATCCCGAAGGCCTGAACGACATGGTTTATAACCGCTGTGTCGGAACGCGTTATTGTTCGAATAACTGCCCTTACAAGGTGCGTCGGTTTAACTTTCTTCTTTACCAGGATTGGGATACGCCTCAGTATAAGCTGATGCGCAATCCGGAAGTTTCGATTCGCAGCCGCGGGGTGATGGAGAAATGTACTTACTGCGTACAGCGTATCGCGGCGGCACGTATAGAAGCTCAAAAAGACGGCCGGGCGATCATCGACGGTGAGGTGGTGACAGCATGTCAATCGGCATGTCCGACGGGAGCGATCATCTTCGGCGATATGAATGATCCGCTTAGTAAGGTTTCAAAATCGAAGAAGGATCACCGTAACTATAATTTGCTGAATGAATTAAACACTCAGCCGCGAACGACATATCTGGCCGGCCTGAAGAATCAGAATAAGGAAATGCCCGATTACAGGCCACTGAAGGTTCCGAAATCGCACGGCGTCGAGAAGAAAGAAGGAGCAAAAACCAGCGGAGAAGGTGGACATTAGAAGCATGCGGTGGAAATGTCCGACAAACTTCAGTTTGTCGCACGACAACGGCAAGCTGAAGTTTGTCGGACAAACCGAAAAATATGGCTGACTTAAAAGAAATTCAGGAAAGAGTTTATCCGCCGATGGTCGAAGGCGACCACTCTTTTGCGACGGTATCCGACAAGATCGGAGACCTGACGTTAAAGAAAAAGACGCCGTATTTCTGGTTTATCGGGTTCGCGATCTCGTTTATGGTCGCACAGCTTCTGCTTTTCGCGGTTACGACTTTGCTGGCAAAAGGTATCGGGATATGGGGAAATAATCAGCCGGTCGGTTGGGCATTCGATATTATCAATTTTGTGTGGTGGATCGGCATCGGCCACGCCGGAACGCTAATCTCAGCCATTCTTCTGCTCCTAAATCAGAAGTGGCGCACGTCGATCAACCGTTTTGCCGAGGCAATGACGCTGTTTGCCGTCGCCTGCGCGGCCATGTTTCCGCTGCTCCATACGGGGCGTCCGTGGCTGGCGGCTTACTGGCTGTTCCCGTACCCGAACACGATGGGCATCTGGCCGAATTTCCGCTCGCCTTTGATCTGGGACGTGTTTGCGGTTTCAACCTATGCGACGATTTCGCTCCTCTTCTGGTACGTCGGCCTGATCCCGGATCTTGCGACTCTCCGCGACCGGGCAAAAAACAAGTATTTTAAGCTGATTTATGGGGCCTTGTCCTGGGGATGGCGCGGTTCGGCGCGGCACTGGCATCGATACGAAATAGCGTATTTGCTGCTCGCCGGCATCTCGACACCGCTTGTGCTTTCGGTGCATTCGATCGTGTCGTTCGACTTCGCGGTTTCCCAGGTTCCCGGCTGGCACGCGACCATATTTCCGCCGTATTTCGTTGCGGGAGCGATCTTTGCCGGATTCGCCATGGTGCTCATCCTGTGTATCCCGTTGCGTGTTTGGTACAACATGAAGGATTTCATTACGGACACGCATCTCGTCTACATGGCAAAGATCATGCTGGCGACAGGGCTGATCGTAGTGTATGGCTACGCGATGGAAGCGTTCTTCGGCTGGTACAGTGCCAGCGAGTACGAAGTCTTCATGGTCAAGAACCGGATGTGGGAAGGCCCGTACTGGTGGTCCTACTGGCTTTTGCTCATTTGCAACGGATTGTCGATCCAATTGCTGTGGTTCAAGCGTTTTCGCGAGAGTCCGTTTTGGCTGTTCCTGATATCGATCGTTGTCAGCGTCGGCATGTGGCTGGAGCGTTTTGTCATCATTGTTACAAGCTTGAACCGCGACTTTCTGCCATCGTCGTGGGCGATGTACAGCCCGACAATCTTTGACTGGTCGATGTTTATCGGGACGATCGGATTTTTCTTTACGCTGATATTTTTGTTCGTGCGGTTTCTGCCGGTTATTTCTATCTTTGAGGTTCGCACATTGCTGCCCGAAGCGAATGTACACGGACATCAGCAGGATTTTGAAGAGAATGTGCTTGACGTGCAGGACACATATGACAGGACCGATCCGCCGAATAGGTAAAGGATAAAGGATGAAGGATAAAGGATAAGGATGAGCCGGTAGGATAGAGTATGGAAAAGAATCTATACGGGATAATGGCGGAATTCGATACGGCGACCGATTTGGTGGACGCGGCGACCAAGATGCGCCTTGCGGGATATACGAAAACCGACGCGTTTTCGCCGTTTCCGCTGCATGAGATCGATGAAGCTCTCGGCATCAAGCGGAGCATCCTGCCATACCTGGTGTTTGCCGGCGGGCTGACCGGGTTGATGCTGGGCATTGGGCTTCAGGTATTTGTTCATTACATCGATTACCCTTTGAACATCGGGGGCCGTCCTTATCTTAGCTGGCCGTCATTCGTACCGCCTGCTTATGAGTTGACGATTTTGCTTGCGGGCTTTACGGCGGTTTTTGGGATGCTGTTTTTGAACGGGCTGCCTAGTCCGTACCACCCGGTTTTTAACGTGCCGAGATTTGCACTGGCGACCCGCGAAAAGTTCTTTTTGATCATTGAATCGAAAGACCCGAAGTTTGAATACGACGATGCAAGAACATTTATGGAAAGTCTTAAGCCGCAGGAGGTTTTTGATGTACCGGAATAGTCGAGAGTCGAGAGTCGAGAGTCGTGAGTCGCGGCGAAAAGCTCCCCTCCTTACGAAGGAGGGGTGGCAGCCGCTTCGGCTGACGGGGTGGTTCTCTCTTCCTCTCCGCGTCACCGCGTCACCGCGTCACAAAATTTGCCTTCTGCTTACCGCCTTCTGCGTACTGGCGGCAGGCTGCGGTGTGCGGTTCGATATGCAGGACCAGCCGCGTTACAAGGCTTATAAGAAAAGCGATTTTTTCAGTGACGGGCGGAGTTCGCGTGATCTGCCGGAAGGTACGGTTGCTCGCGGATTGTTGAAGGAAAACAAAGCTTTGCACACCGGCAAGATCGATAATCCGAACCTTAACGTTCAGGTCGAAACGACGACGAACGCAGCCGGCAATACCATAGTGACGAGCTTTCCAAATGCCATCGACGAGTTCCCGATTCCGGTTACGAAAGAGTTAGTAGACCGCGGTCAGGAACGTTACAACATATATTGCATAGTCTGCCACGGGCCGGTCGGCAACGGTGACGGGATGATCGTACGCCGCGGGTTTGGCGCTCCGCCGACGTATCATGACGACCGTCTGAGAAACGCTCCGGTAGGACATTTTTTCGATGTGATCACGAATGGCTGGGGCAAAATGAACGGGTACGCGTCCCAAATTCCGGCGGCTGACCGCTGGGCAATCGTCTCGTATATTCGGGCGTTACAGGTGAGTCAGAATCCTGACGAAATGCTGAAAATGAACGCAAACACGGCGCCAAAAACAAATGAAGCTCCGAAAGCAGTTACGAACGGAGGCGTTAAATAATGGCGGATCTCGGAAACTTTCAGGCACCTCCGGAAATTAACCGGCTCCGCACGCTCGCCCTTGGAGTTGGCGGTATCGGACTGATCGTATGGGCGATCGGGCTATATTTCCAACCTGAACAGGCCCTGCGTTCATGGCTTCTTGGATATATTTTCTGGGGCGGCATCGGCATCGGCAGCCTCGGCGTGCTAATCCTCCAGTATTTGACAGGTGGTGCGTGGGGCGTGGTGATTCGCCGTATCGTCGAAGCGGGTTCGCGCACCTTGCCTGTAATCGCAATTTTATTTATTCCGCTCGCAATCGGTGTTTATACGCACAATGTTTATGAGTTTACTCATCTGCCGCCGACCGATTATGTCGTGGAACATCGCGGATGGTTCATGACGCCGGAGAGTTGGATACTTCGCTCGGCGATCTATTTTGCGTTGTTTGGAGTGATCGTCTATCTGCTCAACAAATGGGGCGGAGAGCAGGACAAAACGGACAATTACGAAGATGCAGAACGATTTCTCGGGAAGGCGACGGCTTTTTGCGGGCCGATCATGGTCATCTACGCACTGATCGTCACGTTCGCCGTTGTCGATTGGGTGATGATGCTTGATCCGCACTGGTTTTCGACCATGTGGGGCTTGCTATTCGTTGCCGGCTGGGCTTTGAGCTGCTTCTGTTTCTCGGTTGCACTGCTGGCGTATCTGTCGGATAAGGCGCCAATGAACCGCGTGCTGGGCTTCCGCCATTTTCACGATCTGGGCAAGCTCATTCTCGCTCTAGTAATGGTATGGGCATACTTTAATTTCTCGCAGTTCCTGATCATCTGGTCGGGAAATATCCCGGAAGAAACCGGCTGGTATATCACGCGGATGACGGGCGGTTGGGGCGCTATCGGCGTCGGCTTGGTACTGCTGCATTTCGCCTTTCCGTTCCTGCTGCTTTTGCGGCAGGATCTGAAGAGAAAGTCGCGACTGCTGGCAACGGTCGCCGTGTTTATCCTGTTCATGCGACTTATCGATATGTATTACCTGATCGGCCCGAACCCGTGGATCTCGGCCGGCGGAAAGAGTCTGCCACTCTCGGCAAGCTTTAGCTGGCTTGACCTTGTCGCACCGGTCGCCGTCGGCGGCATTTGGCTGTGGTATTTCTTCGGCCAGTTGATGAAACGGCCGCTTGTTCCGGTCATGGACCCGTTTTTGGAGAATGCGATAGAGCACGGGAAAGGACACTGATTAGTCGAGAGCCGAGAGTCGAGAGTCTGGAGTCGGAAATTCTGTCTCCTGCTCCAGACTCCAGACTAAAGAGACTTAAGACTCGAATTTATGGAACACGAAAAGTCATTTGTCGATTTTGAAAAGCCGTATGAGCAAAATGTCATCGGGCTAAAGGGCATATTCTATTTTGGGATCGGGCTTCTTGTTCTGATCGTGATCACATTTGCCCTGATGTGGGCGTTTGAAGGGGTACTCGAAGAAGAAGCGAAACAAAGTAAAGCTTCGACAAATCCGATGATCATGAACGAAAAAGAGCGGCTCCCGCCCGAACCGAGGATCCAGGGCGCGCCCGGATTTGGAGTCGAAAGCGATAAGGGCAGGGTTAATCTTGAGCTGAGAGCTCCGCAATCCGAATATTGGGAGTTAAAGAAACAGTGGGAAGATGCGTGGAAGAACGGCCGGAAAGATGAAAAAACCGGAACTGTCGTTTCGATGGCGATCGACGACGCAAAGAAAAAATTCCTAGAACAGTCGGTAAAGGCCAAATCGGGTGCTGAAGCTGAAAAAGTGATGACCGATTCGCGAATGGTAATTTCGGATTCCAGTGCGGGGCGTATGGCGACGTTGAAGAGAAGGTAGACTTTAGCTTTCTTTGCGACCTTTGTGGCCTTCGCTTAGTGAACTTTGTGATTGGAAAGAATCCAACACAAAAATCACAAAGGTATTCGCAAAGAGCACAAAGGATTCTTGAGCAGCGAGAATGAGCAGTCGGAATTAAATGAAGAAAAGTTTGGCAAAATTAGCGGTATCAAGGCTGACACTTTTTTCGGTTACGCTTTTTGTGGCGTTGGCGGGGAACCTTTTGGCGCAAAAGAGTGAGCATTATAATTCGCCGCTTTATTCGCCGAAATACTACGATCCGTCGCAAACGACAAGCAACGGTTTGCCGGATGCTCTGCAGAAGACAGGGATCGAGCAAAAATTGGGCGAGCAGCTTCCGCTCGACACCGAATTTAAGGATGAGAACGGCCGCACCGTCAAATTAGGCGAATTTTTTAACAAGGGAAGGCCGGTGGTTTTGGCTTTCGTCTATTACGAGTGCCCGATGCTTTGCAACGAGGTTTTGAACGGGTTGACGGGAACGCTTAAGGGCATTTCGTTCGATGCGGGGAAGGAATTCGATGTCGTCGCGATCAGCTTTGACGCACGCGAAAACGATAAGCCCGACCTGGCTAAGAACAAGAAAGACGCCTACATGTCGCGGTACGGACGGCCTGGAACCGAAAAAGGCTGGCACTTTTTGACGGGAACGCCCGCCTCTATCGAAGCCGCAACAAAGGCTGCCGGTTTCGGTTTTGTTTGGGATGAGAAGAGCGATCAATTCGCACATGCCGGCGGGATTATGGTCGCAACGCCCGAAGGGAAGATGTCGCGTTATTTTTACGGCATCGATTACTCGCCGAAGGACGTAAAATTCGGCGTGATGGAATCGGCCCAAAGCAGGGTCGGCAATGCCGCCGAACAACTTCTGCTCTATTGCTTTCATTACGATCCTTCGACCGGCAAATACGGGTTGGCGATATTGAGCGTCATACGGATTGGAGCCGTGTTTACGCTTTTGGGCATGGGAGCGATGGGATTTGTTTTTTGGCGAAGAAATAAAAAAAACCGTCAATCGTAAATCGTTAATCGTCAATCGCCCAGGAAAAGAATACACAGGCGATTTACGATTATCGATTCACGATTGACGAAAAGATTATGCAAACAGATTCGTGGGTGCCATTATTTCCGGAACAAGCTTCGACTTTCGCGTGGCAGGTTGACCTACTTTATTTTTACCTGATCGTCGTCAGCGTTGCGTTTACGATACCGATCGTAGCCGCGATATTCTTTTTCGCGATCAAATACCGCGAGAAGGAAAAGTTTGCGACGCCGGAAGAAATGCACGGATCGATCATGCTTGAGACCGTGTGGTCGATAATTCCGTTTGTCATATCGATGACGATCTTTCTTGGCGGAGCGATCGTTTTTTACAATCAGTTCCGAATACCCGACGACGCGATGGAAGTTTACGTCGTCGGTAAACAGTGGATGTGGAAGCTGCAGCATGAAACCGGACAACGGGAAATAAACGAGCTTCATGTGCCGGTCGGGCGCAACGTCAAATTGACGATGACGACCGAAGACGTGCTGCACGATTTCTCGATACCGGCATTCCGCACGAAGGCCGACGTTGTTCCGGGGCGATATACCTACATTTGGTTTAACGCGACAAAGCCGGGCAAATATCATCTATTTTGCGCCGAGTATTGCGGGCTGAACCATTCCGGGATGGGCGGATTCATTTATGTGATGGAGCAGCGCGATTTTGATAATTGGCTGAGCGGCAATGTTTCGGGCGAAACGCCGGTGGAGCAGGGACGTGACCTGTTTGAAAACAAGCTGGGCTGTGCGTCATGCCATGCGGGCGGGCCGCAGCAGCGCGGTGCGAAGTTAGAGGGCATTTTTAACAAGGACGTAAAATTGGTGGGCGGACAGACCGTCGTTGCAAACGAGGCTTATATTCGCGAATCGATACTCAATCCGGGCGGGCAGATCGTCGAAGGATTTCAGCCGATAATGCCGACCTTCAAGGGACAGGTTACCGAAGAGCAGATCGTATCGCTTGTCGCCTATATTAAGTCGCTGAGCGGCGTGCAGCCGGGCTCTTCGACGGCAACTATGCCGCCGGCCGCAAACACAGCGCCACCGGCAAAAACGGGCAATACGAATACAGCCGCCAATAGCAGTAAATAGGGTGTAAGACGATTATGCAAAATGCAGATTTGATCAACGCAGGAATTGCACAAGAGCCGAAATTGAACTATATAACAAATGGTTCGACGATAAAGTCGTGGCTTTTGACGAAGGATCATAAACGCATTGCGATTATGTACCTCATTTCCGTTTCCGCCTTCTTTTTCATGGGCGGACTTTATGCGGGAGCGATCCGGCTCGAATTGCTGACACCTGCCAGCGATCTGATGCAGACCGGCACATACAACAAGGCGTTTACGCAGCACGGCATCTTGATGATCTTTTTCTTCCTGATCCCGTCGATCCCGGCAATTTTGGGTAACTTCCTGCTGCCGATCATGATCGGGGCAAAAGACCTTGCGTTGCCGCGCATCAACTTGCTGAGTTTATATTTTTACTGGATTGGCGGCGGTTTGACATTATTTGCGTTGCTTCAGGGCGGCATCGATACCGGCTGGACGTTTTATACGCCGTACAGCACCACGTTTTCGAACACCTTCGTGATGGCCGTCGGCCTGGGTATTTTCATCAACGGTTTTTCGTCAATCCTGACCGGGCTGAATTTTATCGTCACGGTTCACACTATGCGGGCGCCGGGTATGACCTGGTTCAGGCTGCCACTGTTCGTGTGGGCGCAGTACGCGACGAGCCTTGTGATGATCCTCGGCACGCCTGTTATTGCGATCACGGTTCTTCTTCTCGCGATCGAAAGGCTGGCTCAAGTGGGCATCTTTGACCCCGCAATTGGCGGCGACCCGATATTGTTCCAACATTTGTTTTGGTTTTACTCGCATCCGGCCGTTTACATCATGATCCTGCCGGGCATGGGCGTCATCAGCGAACTTATCTCGAATTTTTCACGCAAGAAGATATTCGGTTATGAGTTCATCGCGTTTTCGAGCATTGCGATCGCGGTTTTCGGCTTCCTCGTCTGGGGCCACCACATGTTTGTCAGCGGCCAATCGGTTTACGCGGGGCTTGTGTTCTCGTTCCTGACGATGGTTGTGGCCGTGCCGTCGGCGATCAAGATGTTTAATTGGACGGCGACGCTTTATAAAGGCTCGGTTTCGTTCGACACACCGATGCTCTATGCTATCGGGTTTATGGGCTTGTTCCTGATCGGCGGATTGACAGGGTTGTTCCTCGGTTCGATTGGCCTGACCGTCCATTTGACGGACACGTATTTCGTCGTCGCCCATTTCCATTACGTTATGGTCGGCGGACAGGTGATCGCGTATCTCGGAGGCATCCATTATTGGTGGCCGAAGATGACCGGTAAAATGTACTCCGAATTTTGGGGCAAGATCTCGGCGATGCTCGTGTTTATCGGGTTTAACCTGACATTTTTCCCGCAGTTCATTCTCGGATATCAGGGAATGCCGCGGCGGTATGCTTCGTATCCTGATGAGTTTCAGGTGTTGAATATTTTCTCGACGGCCGGTGCGTCAGTGCTTGGCGTCGGGTTGATTATGCCTGTCGTGTATCTGTTCCATTCGCTGTTCTTTGGCAAGCCTGCCGGTGATAACCCGTGGATGCTGCCGGGATTGGAATGGCGAACATCGTCACCGCCGCCGACCGAGAATTTCGAAGTTATGCCGGTCGTCACCTGGGAAGCATACGAATTTGGCGAAGAAAACGGGTTGGATATTGAAGAAGCCAGACGCCGGGAAGCCGTTTCGACGGTTCTTTAACAGGATTGACAGAATAGACAGGATTTATGATTTTTTATCCTATTCATCCTGCATATCCTGTTGAAAATTCTTTTTTATAAAATAATGTCGTCACACGCATCAGACAAATTCGTTTATCACGAGCCGGGGCTACAGCACCAGTTCGAAGACATGAAGCAGCAGGAAGAAAGCGTCTCAATCGGGATGTGGATGTTTCTGGTGCAGGAGATCATGTTTTTTGGCGGGCTTTTTACGGTCTACCTCGTTTTCCGTTCCAAGTATCCGATGGCATTCGCGGCCGGCAGTAATCATCTGGACGTGGTGATGGGATTTGTGAACACGCTCGTCTTGATCGTCAGCAGCTTGACGATGGCTTTAACGGTTTACTACGCGCAGAAGGGCGACCGGATGAAGCAGGTCGTCTTGATCGTACTGACGATGATATTCGGTGCCGTGTTTCTCGGCGTAAAAGCGGTCGAATATACAGCTAAGTATAATGATGGACTGATTCCGGTGGCGGGCCTCAACAAGAAGGTTAAGCCTGACCACAACGCTGACCATTCGGCGGCCGTCGAAAAACCCTGTTATGAGGTTGAACACGGCGAGACGAAACATGCTTATGTAAATCCGCGTGGCGAATTCCTTTGGGCGGATTGTTCATTGGCCAAATTGGCGCAGGATGGCAAGTACCTAACCAAAGCGGAGGAGATCGGTTACTTCTCGAACGGACAGATCGACGCCGACAAATTCCGCGATAAGGTGCAGATCTTTTACTGGATCTATTTTGTCATGACGGGCTTGCACGCACTACACATGATCGTCGGCCTTGGTTTGATGACGTGGCTGCTGTGGACGGCGTGGCGTGGATATTACAGTGCGGACTATTACATGCCGGTCGAGATGTCGGGTCTTTACTGGCACTTTGTCGATATTGTCTGGATCTTTCTGTTCCCGCTGCTGTATTTGCTGGGCAGACACTTTCTGCATTAGAAGAGGAGAATAAATGGCGGACGCGCACGAAGCACACGACGAACACGTACAGCATGAGCATATGAATATTCCGAAATATCTCGGAATATTCGCGATTCTCGTGGTCGGCACGATTTTAACCTATGTCACCGCGCAAATGGACCTGGATTGGATATTTCCGGGGGCCAACACGCTTGTTGCACTTGTCATTGCGTTTACGAAAATGACGTTCGTCATGCTTTTTTTCATGCATGTTTACTGGAGCCCAAAACTAATTTGGCTCTCCGCCATCGCAAGCTTTTTCTGGATGGCGATAATGTTTGCTTACACTATGCAGGATTACCTGACGCGTTCGTCGGGAGTTTTTACGATCTAAATCGTCGAGGATGAATATAGAAACGCGGTGCGAGGGGAAAAATCCTTTGTGGCCGCGTCTTTTATTGGTTAGACGTATCACTTTTTACATGTTAGTATTCTCGGTTTGATATGTTAGGCGTACTATTTACGCGATTATTTGTGTAGACAACACAGACGGTAGGCAGACACATCAGAAACGGGAGATGTTTATCAATATCAATAGTTTGCGATTATATATATTAATACTTTTAGCCTGTGCAGCCCTGTCTTCGGGATGTATCAAGGTGAAGGACAACAAGCAAACGGCGACATTACTGGCGACTACCGAGGCGACCCACACACAGCTCATGGGCGAAGTGAATCGTTTTGCGGGCGTCGCGTCCATGAAGGCCCAGATGGACCTCAAATTTGAGGATAATTCGTTTGCACAATTTGGAAGCAAGGAAGTTTATCGGGCGGCGGACGGCGAGGTCGTCGTGCAGCGTCCCGCCAGCATTTTGCTGACCGTGAAGGTTCCTGTGATTAAGACCGATGTTGCTCAGATGACATCGGACGGCGAAAAATTTCGGGTTGCCATCTTGCAGGACGGCGGCAGCGGCAAGTACAAAAAGTTCGTAATCGGAACGAACAACGCTGATTATTCGAAACTTCAGAAGGACCTTGACGCGGAACCAAACGGCGATAAGGCGATAAAACAGAACGTGAATGCATTTGCGAATTTGCGACCGCAGCATTTTACGGACGCGATGCTCGTCCGCCCGACCGATGAATCACACGTTTACACACACAGCACGATATTTCAGATCGAAGAAGACCAGACGCACTCGAAAAGCTCACCGCTTAGACAGGTGAATCGCGGATACTATTTGCTCGACGAGTTTGCGAAACATGGAGAAGGTGAATTGGTCATCTCGCGCCGTTTTTGGTTCGACCGCGTGGGCGGCATCCGCCTGGCACGACAGCAGATCTTTGACGCTAAAGGCGAGATCGAATCGGATATCGTATACGGCCTCGAAGGTAATTTGACCGATACAGGCGAATATAAACGGCTGCCGCTGCAAATAATTGTGACGCGTCCGCAGGAAAAATATTCGATGAAGCTGACATATCAAATGCCGGAAGCCGTAAAGATCGGCCGGAAATATCCGGACACGGCCTTTGTCCTGCAAAATACTTGGAACCTTGAAGAGGTCGATCTCGACAAAAAATTGCAGGAATTTACGGCCCAAAAACCCGAGGGATCAACCAGCAACCGTAACAATAATTCGGCTACGCGCTTTCAATAAACGCTTTCGATGGCAACGATCTTACAAACTGATAACCTGGTCAAATCATATATGATCGGGAAGATGGAAGTGCCCGCACTTCGCGGCGTTTCGCTTAAAATCGAGCAGGGCGAATTCGTTGCGATTATGGGGCCGTCGGGCTGTGGGAAATCAACGCTGCTTCATTTGTTGGGCGGGCTCTTGAGTCCGACAAGCGGAAAGATCCTGATCGACGGCGAAGACCTTTCGAAGGTTTCCGACGCGAAAAGAACAGATATCCGGCGGCGAAAGATCGGTTTTGTGTTTCAGCGCTTCAATCTTTTTCCGACTTTGACGGCAGACGGAAATCTGAAGCTGGCCGAAAAGATACATTCGGAAAACGGCGGGAATAGTTCGGGAAATAGACTAGAAGTATTGCGCCTGCTGAAGTTGGAAGATAAAATGCACCACAAACCGCTCGAACTGTCGGGCGGCAAGCAACAGCGGGTTGCCCTGGCGCGGGCGGTGATAAACAGCCCGGCGATAATTTTGGCGGACGAGCCGACCGGTAATCTCGATACCGAAAATTCGCAGATCGTGCTGGATATGTTTCGAGAACTGAATACGAAATATAATCAGACGATCATAATGATCACGCATAACCCCGAAGCCGCGGCCGTTTGTTCGCGAACGATCAGAATGCGGGACGGGCATATAGTCGACTGACTGGAGCGACAAGCATCCTTGCTTGTCTGAGCGTGAAACGCAAAATGGCTCGTTGCCCGCAGTTAACCGGCCGCTATCGCGGCCGAACAAGCAGGGATGCTTGTCGCTCCAGTCGCATAGACTATGACCCAAACATCTCAAGAACAAGATCTACGGTATCCCATCGGCCAATTCGACCGCGACAACGCGACGACACGAAGCGAGCACATAAAAACTATCGCCGAGCTTCCCGCTAAGCTTTCTGGGTCTGTTGCGGG
>JANNST010000011.1:0-7720 GCA_031402865.1 Chloracidobacterium sp.
GAAATAGCCGACGACATGCAGATCCATGTCGAGCGCGTGCGGGCAGTCCTCAAGATGGCGCAGCAACCAATTTCACTTCAGACACCCGTGGGTGACAACGACGACACGAACATAGGCGACTTCATCGAGGACAAGGCTGCTGAGAACCCGCTCGATCTCACGAGCTTCACCCTCCTCAAGGACAAGCTTGGAGACGTGCTCAACAGCCTCAACGAACGCGAGCGCCGCGTGCTGGAACTGCGGTTTGGCATTGGCGATGGCAACGTGCGAACACTTGAGGAGGTGGGCAGGCAATTCCGTGTCACCCGCGAACGAATCCGTCAGATCGAAGCAAAAGCCCTCAGAAAGCTGCGGCATCCGTCGCGGTCGCGTCGATTGAAGGCTTTTTTAGAGGGCAAACAGTAGTTCGCAAATTTCGCTCTGAGGAAGCCGGCGGCAGCGTCGGCTTCGCATTTTCTTCCCTTGTTACATCCATAGTAGGATACGTCATCAATTATGCCGCTCGCTTATTTCCACGGTGAAGGGATACTATTCAGCTTCTTAATACACAGCTTCTTCGCGCTGATTGGCGGTGCTGTGTTGATTTACGGGCTGAAGAAGTACAAGTCAAGGCAGGGCGCGGTAGTAGCGGTCGGGTATGTAGCAGTCACCTTAGTCATTACTCTGCTTTCTCAGCGATTCAATGGCTTACTTGAAACTGTCGCTTTGGGGCTGACCGTCCCTTGGAGAATGGTCGTGCCCTGCTACAACTTAGACAACTCATGCACCTTGTCGCTTGGCGTATCGTTCGTTTGTGCTCTAGTCAATGCGGCACTCTTATACTTCTTGGTCGTTTGGTTGACCCGGGTTAAATAAACGCCCTACCGAAATCTAACAACGGCCTGTACCTATCACCCGCTCAAATCCTTACGGTTTCTGATTGCATTTTGCCGTCCGAAACCGCAAACTCTTTTAAACACATGCCAATTTCGACCCAAGTCTTCTGGATGCTGATCCTCTCAGTGATCGTCGCCTCAATCGCGTGGACGGTCACTCAGGAAGAGATTTTCAGCGAGTGGCGTGATGCATTCGAGAAAAAGAGTGAAACCGCGTCGAATATTTTGGTCCGCAAATTTTTCTACGTTTTCACCTGCGAATACTGCTTCAGCCATTGGGTAACACTCTTAATCTTGATCCTTACAGGCTTCCGCATATTGATCGAAGATTGGCGGGGCTATATTCTGGCATTTTTCCTGCTTCCATGGCTGGCGAATCAGTGGATGAGTGTATACCGGCGCCTTCGCGTCGGAATCAAGCACGAAAATTTGCTGGCCGAAGTGGTGAAGGAAAAGATCGATTCCGATTAATGGACTTTGCGTCGTTTAGAGGCGGTCTTGACCGCCGTTGCTGTTTCATACCCAGGGGTTAAGCCAAAACTTTTCTTGCCTCCAAAATCGCTTCTTCCAAACTAGTTATCTTGCCGTCAAGCTGCATTTCGTAAACCGCGTCGATAACCTTCTTAAACTCAGGCGACGGCGACATTCCCATCTCGATCAGATGCCGGCCCATCAGGATCGGCTCAGGTGCCTTTCGCTCTATCTGCAACGCGCGCACCTTTTCGATAAACCATTCCTGAGCCTCGGACCCAAACCATTTTTCTTTCGGTAGCCAATCGGGGTTTCGTCCGAGCGAATCGGCCTTTGCGACGCGATATAAAAGGTCGGGCTCCACCTTTCGTGCCAGCCGTCGGAAAGCACCGTCACCAACCGGCGACTTCGCTTTATAATATTCGCCCGGCTTCAAGTGGTAGCGAACAAGCTGCACGATCTGATTCCGTACATCGAAACCGTTTAACGTAAAAATGCCAAGCGTGTCGAGAAACGCCAGCGTGGGTTCGACACCGGCCTCGTCATGCGAGTGTGAACGCCAGCGGCCATCCATAAACTCGGTCGTCGCCGGTTTTCCGAAATCGTGAGCCAGAGCCCCGATCATCACGGCCACCTGACGCTCGTACGGCAGATCGTCGATCAGCTTCCGTGCCTCGTCAACGACCATTAGCGTGTGAACATCGACGTTGCCTTCGGGATGCCATTCAGCTTCTTGTGGAACTCCGACCAAGGCCTCCATCTCCGGAAAAATCTGATCGACAACGCGTAGATCGTAAAGCCATTTCAGGCCGATAGACGGTTTCCGAGCTTTCAATAACAGCTTTTCAATCTCGCCCCAAATGCGCTCTTTTGGAAGATCGGTGACATCGATAGCTCTGCACAACTCTACCGTCTCGGGCGCGATGTCGAATTCCAGCCTCGCTGCAAACTGTGCCGCACGCAGAACGCGCAGCGAATCCTCGGCAAATGTAGCGGCTGACACATGCCGTAAAAGTTTTCTTTCTATATCCGCACGCCCATCGAAAGGATCGACAATCTCACCCGTTAGAGGATCTTTCAAAATCGCGTTCACCGCAAAATCACGCCGCGAACACGCCTCTTCGAAAGACATCTCCGGATCGCCTTCTACAACAAATCCTCTATGTCCATGTCCGACTTTTCGATCACGTCGCGGCAGCGAAACGTCCAGGTCGTTTCCGAGTTTGTAAACCGTAAACGCCTCGCCGACCACATTCACCTGTCCAAATGATTCGAGAATCTCGCGTAGCTTTTCGGGCGCGATGCCGTAAACCTCGACATCCCAATCCTTTGGTTCAACGCCCATCAGCGCATCGCGCACGCACCCGCCGACGAGCATCGCCCTGCCCCCGGAACTTTCCACGCACTCTGCAAGATTTCTAACGTTTTCAGGCGTCGTAATCATATGAAAAAAACAGGATGTTCAGAATGAACAAGATCCGGAAATCTCATCCTGAACATCCTGCTCATCCTGTTAACAATTAACTTCCTAAACGCTTCGTCAGATATTCTTTTAACTGATCGACACTTACCCTTTCCTGCTCCCACGTATCTCGATCGCGCACGGTTACCGCATTGTCCTCAAGCGTTTCGTGATCGACCGTGACGCAAAATGGCGTGCCGATCTCATCCTGTCGCGCATAGAGCTTGCCAATGCCGCCGGTGTCGTCGTAAACCGCACGCATCGATCGCTGCAAGTCCTTTTTCAGTTTTTTTGCCATCTCGACGATCTCCGGTTTATTTTTCGCAAGCGGCAGCACGGCAACCTTGATCGGAGCCAGTTCCGGCGTCAGCTTCAATATGACCCGCATTTCGCCTTTGTCGTTCGTTTTCTCGGTATAGGCGTCCATCATTACAGCGAGCAGCGTTCGATTAACGCCGATGGCGGGTTCGATCACGTATGGATAAAACCGCTCCTTGGTTGCCTCGTCAAAGTACGAAAGATCTTCGGTCGAGTCGGGATTAATACGTTTGCCTTCGGCGTCCTCCGGCTTTTTCGAATGAACGCGAAGGTCATAATTCGTCCGGTTCGCGATTCCCATTAGCTCATCCCACTGCTTTTCCTCGTCCTCGCGTTCAGGGAAATAGCGGTACATGATATCGACGGTGCGTTCCGCGTAATGGGCCAGTTCCTCTTTCGATTGCTCATACAAACTGAGGTTTTCAGCCGAAATCCCCAGCGACTGAATCCACTGCTGAAATCCGTCTATCCATTCCTGATGCAGTCTCGGCGCGTCCTCACCCCTGCAAAAATACTCCATTTCCATCTGCTCGAACTCGCGTGTTCGGAAAATAAAATTTCCCGGCGTCACCTCGTTGCGAAATGCCTTGCCGATCTGAGCGATGCCAAACGGTAGTTTCCGCCGCGAGGTATTCAGCACGTTCGCAAAATTAATAAATATGCCTTGCGCCGTCTCCGGCCGCAAATACGCCAAAGCCATTGGATCGTCATCCGCCGAAACTGCTCCGATCGTCGTTCGGAACATCAAGTTGAAGGGCCGCGATTCGGTCAGGTTCTTCGACCCGCAGTTCGAACAGATATGCTTTCCGTCGGCCGGGTCGACGTCGAGCTTGTCCTCACGCAAGCGCGAATTGCAGTCGCGGCAATCAACCAGCGGGTCGCTGAACGTCGTTTCATGCCCCGAATATTTCCACACATTTCGGTTCTGAATGATCGACGAATCAAGCCCCTCAATATCGTCGCGTTCATAGACGAGCCAGTTCCACCAGCTCTTTTTGATGTTATTAGCCAACTCGACGCCCAGCGATCCGTAATCCCACGACGAGCCAAGCCCGCCGTAAATGTCGGAAGCAGGAAAAACAAAACCGCGACGTTTTGAAAGAGAGACGATAGTTTCGATATTTGGTGCTGGCATAGAATAAATTAGTCCACTTACTATTCCGCTAAAGGGGTATTTTACAATGGATAACACTAAACGACGAACTTCCTTAGTATGTTAAAATGACGCTAAGACAAACTTATTCATATTCTCAATATGAGCAATCAAAATATTCCAAATCGCTCTGAAATAATCGATATGGTCGCATGCGAGATCTATAGCGGCCGAATTCTCAACAACGCGCATCGTGGTGATGTTGTGGAAATGATGGTTCTTGCCGGGTTGGGATCGGAGTGGAAACATGTTGGTCTGGGCTGGCATCCTTGGGACTTGCAGCGTGGTCACGGCTTCGAACGCGTCCGAATCCAAGTAAAGCAAACTGCGGCAATCCAACTTTGGGGCAACACCGTGCGACGCACTCTTAAGTTCGACTGGAAGCCAAATGCACCTTCTTATTTCGAACGTGACAATCCGGGTGAGTTGATCGAAACCGAAGGGTGGTTTTGTGATCTGTTTGTTTTTGGAATGCACGACGAAACAGATATTGAAATAGCTGATCAGGTTGACCCGGCTCAGTGGAAATTTATGGTGATTCCGGTCTGTACCTTAACGCGGGGAACACAGTCGATGTTGTTATCAAAAGCCCTGACTCGATGGCCCGTGGTAGTTTGGGACGATCTTAAGCTGACCGTAGAAAACTCATTAAAAGTTGCCAACGAGGAGAGGCTAGCACATCAAGCCGAGCTTAGAAATCTAAGAGGCAAAATCGATTGGCAAGGCGATCTAGAGAAAATGAGGTTAGACTAACCTTACATCTGTCGTAATTCGAGACACGAAAAAAGGACAGCGCTTAACTGCCCTTTTTTTGATTCGCAAGCTATAACAAAAACCCAGTCGCTATCGCTCCCGGTTCTGACTTGTTTATTCTTCGCCGCCGCCGGTTGCTTTAGCCTTCTCTTCCTCCGCCAATACAGCCTTACGGGAAAGTTTGACCTTGTTGCCTTCCTTGCCGATGCACTTAACCAAAATCTGCTGGCCTTCCTTCAGTTCGTCGCGGACGTCTTTTACCCGCCGATCCGAGATCTCGGAGATGTGCAGCAGGCCGTCGAGTCCTGGAAGTATTTCAACAAACGCACCGAAATCGACGATACGCGAGACGGTTCCCATATAGGTTTCGCCGATCTCCGCTTCCGCCGTAAGGGCCTTGATGCGTGCAACTGCAAGCTGCGCGGCTTCGCCGTCGGCGGTTGCGATTAGGACCGTTCCGTCATCGGAAATATCGATCTTGGCTCCGGTTTCTTCGGTGATCGAGCGGATCATCTTACCACCAGGTCCAATCACGTCGCGGATCTTATCCGGCGAAATCATGAGTGTGATGATACGCGGCGCGTAAGGTGAAATCTCCTCGCGAGGTTTCGCGATAGCCTTCTCCATAATTTCCAGAATATGCAGCCGGCCTTTTCGTGCCTGCTCCAATGCTTCCTGAAGTATCATCGCGTTGATGCCCGCAACCTTGATATCCATCTGCAAAGCCGTGATGCCTTCGGTCGTACCTGTCACCTTAAAGTCCATGTCGCCGTAATGATCTTCAGCACCGGCGATATCCGAAAGGATCGCGTATCGGTTCCCTTCCATTACCAATCCCATCGCAACACCGGCGACCGGACGTTTGATCGGCACACCGGCATCCATCAGGCTGAGACAGCCGCCGCAAACGGAAGCCATTGACGACGAACCGTTTGATTCGGTGATCTCCGATACTACGCGGAGCGTGTATGGAAAATCGTTATCGTCCGGAAGGACGGCTTCGATAGCTCGACGGGCCAAATTACCGTGGCCGGTCTCTCGTCTCGACGTCCCGCCAAATCGTCCTGCTTCTCCGACTGAGTACGGCGGGAAGTTGTAATGCAGCATAAACCGACGATCGATCGTACCTTTTTCCAGGTCGTCCATGAACTGCCCGTCCACTTTCGTGCCGAGGGTTGTCGTAACTATGGCTTGCGTTTCACCACGCGTGAATAACGCTGAACCGTGTACCCGCGGCAGCCAGCCGATCTCGCATGTGATCGGGCGAATTTCAGAGAACTTGCGTCCATCGGGACGGCGTCGGTTGCCGAGCATGTCCTCGCGAAAGATTTTTTCTTTGAGCTTGCCAAACGCCTTGCCCGCCGTTCCGCGTGCACCCGGATCGCTTTCGGGGTAGCTTTCGATTACCTCTTTCTTTAGAGCATCGAGCCCGGCGTAAACCGCGATCTTGTCGCGTCCGGTCGAATCGAGCGCAGTTCGAAGCTTATCGGTCCAGGTCTTTTCAACATCAGCAACGATGTGCTCGTCGAGTTGAGCAACGACAAATTCACGCTTCTTAATATTCAGTGCCTTGCCCAATTCCTTCTGCCACAGGCAAAGACGTTTGATCTCTTTATGTGCAAGCATCAAGGCTTCGACAACGATGCTTTCGGCAACCTCTTGTGCTTCGGCCTCGACCATGCAAATCGCTTCTTCGGTTCCGGCGACGATCAGATTAAGCTGCGATTCGCGACGCTCGTCGTACGTCGGGTTGATCAGATATTTTCCGTCGATAAGTCCGACGCGGACTCCGGCAATCGGGTTCTCGAACGGAATGTCCGACAGGTAGAGTGCCATCGAGGCTCCTGTGATCGTGATAACGTCCGGATCATTTTCAAAGTCGGCCGAGATCACGCTGCCGACGATCTGAGTTTCAAAACGGTAGCCGTCAGCAAAAAGCGGGCGGACCGGACGGTCGATCAGGCGGCATGTGAGAACTTCCTTCTCGCTCGGGCGGCCTTCGCGTCTAAAATAGTTTCCCGGTATTCGTCCTGCCGAGTAGCTGGATTCCCTGTATTCAACTGTAAGCGGAAAAAAGTCGAGTCCTTCCTTCGCTGTCCGCGCACTGACGGCTGTGACCAGGATCATCGTGTCGCCGTATCTGATAACAACCGAACCATCGGCCTGTTTGGCAACTTTTCCTGTTTCGACGATCAAATCTTTTGTTCCCAATTTGATCGACTCTTTCAAATATTTTTTTATCATTTCTTATCCTCTAAAAACAAAAACGGCAGATGCTGTTTCGTGAAGCACTGCCGTTCCCGGAAATTTCTTTCTTTTTATGATCGGTTCTCTTTTGCATGTGGCCCATTCGCTGTCACGTTCAGCAGCCGCCGACAAATTCTTCGTGAGAACTTCTTTTTAATGACCGAAGCAGCCATTCTACAGTTTCAGGTTCCAGGTTTCCAGTTGTTTGTTAGCAACTTGAAACCAGAAACTAGAAACCTGTAACTCGTTTTACCTTCTTAATCCCAATTTCTTGATGATCTCGTGGTATTCGTTAATATCACCACGTTTTAGATAATCAAGCAGCTTACGCCTGCGCGAGACCATTATAAGCAAGCCTCTTCGGGAATTGTTATCCTTCTTGTGTATCTTGAAATGCTCGGTCAGCTCATTGATGCGCGGCTGACGCAGCGCATCAATGAG
>JANNST010000012.1:0-19553 GCA_031402865.1 Chloracidobacterium sp.
AATCCCGTAAACACCCTCCAACTCCCGATAACTCCCCCCTCCGCCGACGTATTCCTTTATCATCTTCTGCCTGATCTTTTTACTTGCCATCTTGTCCCACTCTGTCCCACTTTATGTGTAAACCTATTTCAGGACAAGACAAGCCTTAAGTGGAACGATTCGCGGTAAAGCCTGCTATTTCATCACTTACAGCAACTAACCCCGATTTAATGCAACCACTGACGCAGCCTCTGACATACTAGTAAATTCAGCTTTCAAAGATCCCAATACCTCGACTAAAAGCATGCCACTTGTTGCATCTATTGTCAAGATTTTTACAGATGCAACACAATCTCCTATCAGACAGGGAGCGCGATCTTTCAATGGTGGCCGTCGGAGCCTTCCGGGGTGCCGTGATAGATTTCGCTACCGGTTGCGACGAATTCTTTCGCCTTTTCGCTCATGCCTACGGCGAGGGCTTTTTCGGCTTCGATGTTTTGGGCTTTAGCGTAATCGCGAACATCCTGCGTGATCTTCATCGAGCAAAAATGCGGGCCGCACATGGAGCAGAAGTGGGCGAGTTTGGCACCTTCGGCGGGGAGGGTTTCGTCGTGGAACTCTTTGGCTTTTTCGGGGTCTAGGCCGAGGTTGAATTGGTCTTCCCATCGGAACTCGAAGCGGGCTTTAGACAGAGCGTTGTCGCGATATTGAGCTCCCGGATGCCCTTTTGCGAGATCGGCGGCGTGGGCGGCGAGTTTGTACGTAATCACGCCCTCTTTCACGTCCTGTTTGTTGGGCAAACCGAGGTGTTCCTTTGGAGTGACATAACAAAGCATAGCGGTGCCGAACCATCCGATCATCGCCGCTCCGATGCCGCTGGTGATGTGGTCGTAGCCCGGCGCGATATCCGTGGTAAGCGGTCCAAGCGTGTAGAACGGAGCCTCGCCGCAGATCTCAAGCTGTTTGTCCATGTTCTCTTTGATGAGGTGCATCGGTACGTGGCCCGGCCCTTCGATCATCGTCTGGCAATCCATTTCCCAGGCGATCTTGGTCAATTCGCCAAGTGTGTCGAGCTCGGCAAATTGAGCTTCGTCATTCGCATCCGCAATACTTCCCGGCCGCAGTCCGTCGCCTAAGCTGAACGCAACATCATAGTTGCGCATAATCTCGCAGATCTCTCTAAACCTTGTGTATAAGAAGCTTTCCTCATGATGTGCAAGACACCATTTCGCCATGATCGAACCGCCGCGGCTGACGATTCCCGTCGTGCGTTTTGCTGTCATCGGAATATACGGCAAACGGACGCCCGCGTGGATCGTAAAATAATCGACGCCTTGTTCGGCTTGCTCAATCAACGTGTCGCGGTAGATTTCCCACGTCAAATCTTCGGCCTTGCCATTCACTTTTTCGAGTGCCTGATAGATCGGCACGGTCCCGATAGGCACCGGCGAATTTCGCAATATCCATTCGCGCGTCGCGTGAATATTCTTGCCGGTCGAAAGGTCCATCACCGTATCGGCTCCCCACAGCGTCGACCAGCGCATCTTCTCGACCTCTTCCTCGATGCTTGAAGCAATCGCCGAATTGCCGATATTCGCATTGATCTTGACTAGGAAATTGCGGCCAATAGCCATCGGCTCCGATTCCGGGTGATTGATATTGTTTGGGATGATCGCCCGCCCGCGTGCAACCTCGTCGCGGACAAACTCCGGCGTGACAAATTCAGGTATCGACGCACCGAACGAATCGCCTTTATGCTGGTGATTTAACGACGAGCGGTCGCTGCGTTCCGACAGTTCGAGATGTGCGCGTGCGGCCTGACGGCCTAGATTTTCGCGGATCGCGACATACTCCATTTCGGGAGTGACGACGCCTTTACGGGCGTAGTGCATTTGTGTAACGCACGCACCATTTTTCGCACGTAGCGGAGCGCGGCGAAGGCCGGGGAATTCTTCCAACGCTCCTTTGCGTGACGCTGAGCCCTTACTTACGTGCGGGCTACTGACACTGTGCGGGCTGCTGACACTGTGCGGGCTACTGACATCGCGGAGGCTGCCGGCACGGGCAAACTCTTCGGCACCTTTTGTCAGATAACCATTGTCCTGCGGCAGTACGGCACGGCCCTCGTATTCCTCGACATCACCTCGGCCCACTATCCAATCCCGCCGCAATGCAGGCAGTCCTTCACGGACATCGCATTTAGTTTCAGGATCGGTCCAGACGCCGCTTGTGTCGTAAACACGAACGGGCGCATTTTCCTCGAGGTTGCCGTCAAAGTCCTTTGACGGCGACAGCGCTATTTCGCGAAACGGAATTCGTAGATTGAAGTTGTGCTTGCTTTCGGAAGAGCCCTTACTTACGTGCAGGCTGCCGACACTGTTGGTCTCAACGTAAACCTTGCGCGAGGCGGGCAATTTCACCTGATCGCTGCTTACTTCTGACTTCTGACTACTAATTTCTGACTTATTACTCATCGTTTTTCTCCCTTCGTCGGTATTATCCGCATCAGGTTTTTAGGGTAATGTTCACCACGAACAACTCTCAGCCAATGCTCCCCTGAAAACTTTTGCTAATTTTATCTTACGCTGTAATCTTATCGCATTCATTGAATTCATCAAAAAGACTTAAGATTTTCTACACGTTCATCTTCAAGATTTTTCTGATTCTCGATAAAAAGAAGCTGTTCATCGAGGAATTTTCCGTAGTGTTCGCAATCGCACAGACTTCACGCAATCTTGGTCTTAATCTCAATTAAGGATAATTTTATTTAAAACAGGGGGAGTTCAACATGAAAGCATTAGTTTATAACGGTCCGCGTGATGTCAGTGTGGAGGAGGTGCCGGACGCCAAGATCGAACAGTCGACAGACGTGCTTGTAAAAATTACAACGACAAATATTTGCGGGTCCGACCTGCATATGTACGATGGCAGAACTAATCTCGAGAAGGGAAAAGTTATCGGCCATGAGAATCTTGGAGAGGTGATCGAGGTTGGCAATGCGGTCGCCCGGGTCAAAGTCGGCGATATGGTTTGTTTGCCGTTTAATGTCGCGTGCGGTTACTGCAAAAATTGCGAATCAGGGTTGACGGGAGCGTGTCTGACGATGAATCCGGGCGTTGCCGGCGCTGCATACGGTTTTGCGGGAATGGGACCTTATGAGGGCGGACAGGCCGAGTTTTTGCGTGTGCCGTATGGCGATTTTAACTGCCTGGTGCTGCCGGAAGACGCCAAAGAAAAAGAAGACGATTATGTGATGCTCTCGGATATCTTCCCAACCGGATGGCACTCTACGCGACTGGCCGGGTTAATGCCGGGCGAATCGGTAGTGATTTATGGCGCCGGGCCTGTCGGCTTGATGGCCGCACTCTCCGCAAAAATACAAGGTGCCAGCCAGATCATCGTCGTTGACCGCTTCCCGGACCGTCTTGCTCTCGCCAACGAGATCGGAGCCATCACCATCGATTTTAACGCTGGCTCGCCCGTCGAACAGATATTGGATCTGACGGACGGCGCGGGTGCCGATCGCGGCTGCGAATGTGTCGGCTATCAGGCACACGACTCAGACGGCGATGAACAGCCGAATATTACGATGAACAACCTTGTCGCCTCGGTCAAAGCCACCGGCGGTATCGGCGTTGTCGGAGTTTTTGTCCCGCTCGACCCTAAGGCCGACGATGTACTGCAAAAAGTAGGCAAGATCGAATTTGATATGGGGACATTCTGGACAAAGGGTCAAAGCATGGCAACCGGCCAGGCAAACGTGAAGGCCTACAACCGTTATCTGTGCGATCTGATCCATGTAGGTAAGGCCAAACCTTCTTGGATAGTTTCGCATTCGTTATCGCTCGACGATGCGCCGGAAGCGTACGAGCGTTTTAACGAGCGGGACAAAGGTTGGACAAAAGTCGTGCTCAAGCCCGGTGCAGCCGCCGGAAAAAACACATCTGACCGTCAAACGGCGGTTGGCGCATAAGTAAACCTAAACAACAATTAAAACCAGGAGAAAACATGATAGACAAGAATGATATTCAGGAAGATATGAAGGTCGTCGGCTCGGACGGCGAACACGTCGGAACGGTTGATAAGGTCGAAGGTGACCAGATCAAGCTGACAAAAAACGATTCGCCGAACGGCCAGCACAACTTTATCCCGTGCGATATGGCTGATTCAGTTGAAGGCGATACCGTGACCCTCTCGCAAACAGCCGAAGAGGCGACAGCAGGTTTCGACGAAGGTGATGAAGTGAGCGAAGTGGGTTCCGCCGCCGGTGGTGCATAATCATTTTATATCCCGACGGTAACAAAATAACCGGAAGGTCAAAAATTATCGACACAATACCGTGTCCGTTTCGGCTCAAATACCCGGAACGGATGCGGCGTCTCTGATGACGCACAAAGGTCGAAAGTCGACCGGCTGCTAAATTCAAGAATTCAAAACCGCTAATCTTCGAACACGATCCAACCGATTTTCCCTTCTTTATTCATTCGGAAATGATAGTAAACCGTCTTGTTCGCAAGCGTCATTTTGTAGCGAAGGAATTCGACAGCGGTCGCATCAAGCATAAAGTGATCTTCGCCGATTTTTTCTCTGCCCAGATAGACGAACGATCTCATCAGTTTCAGGTTTTCCGCAAGTTGCTTGCGAAACGCCTCACTTACTTTTGACGCATAGTTTTCCGACAGAATTTGAGGGGTCTTATTGTCAGCAATATCTCTCAGAATTTTTAGAGATTTTTCCGTCTGATTGGCGTCAACTACTTCTTTCATGCCGCCGGCAAATGCTCCCGGAATGTAAAAGTTTGCGGCTCGCTTCGAAATATATTCAGGCCCGAAACCGCCGTCTTCGAGGTTGCCGATAATTGCGATAGTGATCTTTTCAGCAGGAAAATAACGCACGACGCTCCCGAAACCGCCAACCGTCGAGCCGTGGTGATGGATCATTTTATGACCATTAAATGAATCGGTGAAAAAAGCGAAACCGTGTGAGACCGTTCTGTCGTCGTTTAATTTTGCCGGCATCAGCATTTGCTCAAGGCTTGTTTGTTTTACAACCTGCCCTGTAAGAACGGCTTCCCACCATCTCGCCAAATCAACGGCGTTTGCCAAAATTCCGCCGCTTGCAGCAATAATCTTCGGGCGAAAAGGCTCGCCGTGCTTCCACACATCGTTTCGTAAAACATAACCGGTCGCGCGATTGGCGACCACATCTTCCTGATGCTTAAAACGAATTGACGCAAAATTCAGAGGCTTCAATATCCGCTCGCTTACAAAATCTTCAAATGATCTTCCGCTTGCGCGCTCAACGATAATTCCGATCAGCGGCAGGTTTGTGTTCGAATACGCCCAATTTTCGTTTGGCTGAAATTGCAGAGAAAAACCGTTGAGCAAACCAACAAATTCTTCTGCCGAATATTCGCGGCGATAGGAAAATCCTTTGATCTCCGTCCAATCTTTCAAACCCGAAGTGTGGTTGAGCAAATGTCGGATGGTTATTTTTTGCCAAGTTTCGGGCGCGTTCGCGGGCAAATATTTTCGGATCGGATCGTCAAGATTCAGTTTGCCGTCTTCGACCAATAACATTACGGCTTCAGAAGCAAACTGCTTCGAAATGGACCCGATCTCATAGACCGTATCTTTTGTAGCGGGAACTTGTAATTCGAGATTTGAAAACCCGTAACCTGCTGCTTTAATTATCTTTCCATCACGTATGACCGCAATCGAAAGTCCCGGGATCTTTCGTTCTTTCATCTGCCCGACAACAAATTTATCTATCCAATCAGCCTGTGCCGCCAAAACAGAAGAAAGCAACAACAGAAGAACCCAAAAAGGTTTAAATCTATTTTTCATACTCAACTTCTGAAACGTTTTAGCGACCTTTCAAAATCTTTGAACCACCAACCTATTAGGTGCATGTTCGCTTAAAGCTCTCTTAAAACTCTTAACCCAGCCGATATATCTCATCTTCCAAAAAAGCTATCAATCTTCCTGTTTCGCCGCTGACTCTCGGTTCCCTGCCGTTTAGCACGGCGTCGGCAAAATCCTCGATCAATGGTTGATGGATGTTTGCGTGTGGTGGATGCGATTCCGTCGTTTCTCCGGCAGCGGTTTTTATTCGGATGTCTCCGCTATTCAAAACGGGAATGTGGATCGAGCCCTTTGTGCCGAAAATTTCGAGCGTGTCTTGCGGCTCGTGCGAGGCATGAGTAACGATCAACGCGGCGCAGGTGTCGCTTTCGAATTGAAGCAGAACGGCCGATGTGTCTTCGACTTCGCGTTCGAAGGCAATATTGCTGACTATGCTTTCTGTCCGCCGGACCGTACCAAAAAGATCCGTCAAAACTTCAAGCCGGTGGCAGCCGAAATCCATCATCGGGCCGCCGCCGCTTTTAGCTTTTTCGAGCAGCCAGTGCCGCGGGTTATCCGGCGCCGGATCGAAATACTCGAAGGCATTCATTTGGGCAAAAACGACTTTGCCAATCTCGCCAGACGCGATAATTTGCCGGACGCGTTCGAGCACCGGATAAAACCGCCGGTAATATGCAATACCGAGCTTTACATTATTGGCATTGCACGCCGCGATCATCCGGTCGCATTCCTCGACATTCAGGGCCATCGGCTTTTCGCATAGGACGTGTTTGCCAGCTTCGGCGGCAGCGATCGTCTGTTCAGCGTGCAGAAACACCGGTGTGGCGATATAAACGGCGTCGATCTCGTCCGTCAGTATCTCGCGCCAGTCCGCATACCAACGCTTGACGCCAAACTCCGCCGCAAACACCTCAGCCAATTCCGGCCGGCCACGGCTGACTGCCACAAGCTCGCAGTTCGGCAGATCAACTAAAGCCGGGGCAATGCGTTTTCGGGCAATGTCGCCAGCGCCGATCAATCCCCACTTCAGAACATCCATACTTTTTGACTTCGCCCGCTTTTCCTACGATTCTACCTGAAACACATTTTCGAGCAAACATATTCGCGGCGTCGGCCGTCTAAACCTCATACAATTGTTTTAGACCAACATTTCAAGGGGTCGATCAAAATGAAAAGAATCAGACTACTGATCGTATTGTCATTCACAGCATCGTTTGGCTGCGCGAATGCGGCCCCGACGGGCGGAACTGAAGATACGATTTTTGAAACGCAGAACAAAACAAATTTTCGGGTTGAAACTGTCGCGAGCGGGCTGGAAGTCCCGTGGGGATTTGCGTTTCTGCCGAACAAAGATCTGCTGTTCACCGAACGGCCCGGACGCGTACGTCTGATCGAGAGCGGAAAACTCCGGCCCGAACCGATTTACATGGTGCCCGATGTCGAACCTTCGAGCGAAAGCGGTTTGATGGACATTTCGATTCATCCCGATTTTGCGGGAAACGGGTTTATCTACCTGGCCTATGCCTACAACAGCGACGGCAAACGCGTAAAAGTAGTGCGGTACAAATACACTGGCGGGAAATTCACGGAACCGAAGAATATTGTCCAGGACATACCGGCCGCTCCGAATCACGCCGGAACCCGTGCCCGATTCGGCCCGGACGGCAAGCTTTATGTAACAACGGGTGATGCGACCGATTGGAATCTTGCGCAAAAAACCGATTCGATTGCAGGAAAAACGTTGCGGCTAAATGACGACGGCACGATCCCAAAGGACAATCCCTTTGTTGGCCAGCCCGCCTACCGTCCGGAGATTTGGACGATCGGCCACCGCAACGCGCAAGGTTTAGCCTGGCAGCCCGGATCGGGTTTGATGTTTCAGACGGAGCACGGCCCCAGCGGTTTTGAAGGCAAGGGTGGCGGCGCCGACGAAGTGAATATAGTCGAACGCGGCAAGAATTACGGATGGCCGACAATCTATGGCAAAACGACTGCTCCCGGTCTCGAGCCGCCACTGCTTGAATATTCCCCCGCGTGTGCACCGGCGAGCGGAGCCTTTTACAACGGCGACAAGTTCCCCGCGTTTAAGGGCAATTTCTTTTTCGGCTGCCTGCGCAGTGCCCGTATGATCCGCGTCGTGCTCGACGGCCGAAAGGTCGTCAGCCAGGAGAACATGCTCGAAGGCAACCTCGGCCGCATCCGCGAGATCGCCGAAGGGCCGGACGGGTTTATTTACTTTTCCACTTCAAACCGGGACGGAAGAGGCTCACCGGCAAAGGATGACGACCGAATATTGAGGCTTGTTCCGACCTTCTAAAAGCGACCCTTCGGATAAGCTGAAAAAGAAAAAACGGATCACCGGTATTTTCAGTTTTTAGTTTTTGGAATCAGCACTATTCGGCCTCCAGCATCTTCTTCGCTTCGGCCAGCTCTACCTTATGAGCTTCGGAGACCGTGGGATATTTCAGATTGAGCGATTCAAGTTTCTTAACAATGACTTCCGAAACGGCCAACCGGGTAAACCATTTCTTGTCCGCCGGTATAACGTACCACGGAGACTTCTCCGTTGAGGTTGATTCCAAAGCCTCTGTGTAAGCTTTCATGTAATCATCCCAAAATGCTCTTTCCTTGACGTCGCCCATTGCAAACTTCCAATTCTTTGCCGGCTCCTCGATCCGCGACAAAAACCTCGCTTTTTGTTCCTCTTTCGATACATTGAGAAAGAACTTGATTACATGCGTGCCGTTTTCGGCGAGGTGATCTTCCCAATCGCGGATCTGTTTGAACCGCTTTTTCCAAACATTCTTATCGCTTTTTGCCTCAACAGGCAGCCGCTGTGACTGCAAAATTCCGGAATGCACGCGAACGACCAAAACCTCTTCGTAATGAGAGCGATTAAATACGCCGATCTTGCCTCGTTCCGGCAAATTCTTTTGGCATCGCCACAGGTAATCGTGGTCCATTTCTTCGGACGACGGTTGCTTGAACGAAACGACGTGGCAGCCTTGCGGGTTAAGGCCGCTCAAAACGTGCTCGATCGCCCCGTCTTTGCCGGCTGCGTCCATTGCCTGAAAGACGATGAGAAGCGAATGAATGTCCTGGGCGTACATTATGTCCTGGAGTTCATCCATCCGCAGCACGTTTTTCGCAAGGTCTTTGACGGCCTCTTTTTTGTCGGTATAATCGCCGGTGAAATCGGTCGGGTGGTTTTTGAGATCGAGCTTCGATCCTTCGGGTACAAGAAATTTGTCGGTTTTCATAGGTGAAAACAAGATTACCACAGATTATTTATGGATGGTTTAACTAGTTGCAACCCGTGTGTCAGTAGCCCGCACGTGAGTAAGGGCTCTTATCTGTGTACGGTCGAGCCCTTACTCACGTGCGGGCTACTGACAATGCTCCTGCTCGTTTTACTTTTCAGCTCAGCGCCTTTGTTTGGCCAGCCAAAACTTGTCGCGCAAAAAGTAACTCTCAGAAACGGCAAAACGTTCAATCTAAACCTTCCCGCCGAATTCGAAATAATTCCGGCCGCTGAAGGGTTGAAACGCGTGCGTTTTTTTGCAAAGTCGCCGGACGGACGGATTTTTGTGACCGATCTTTACAATTTGACCGATAACAAACGCGGAGCAATCTATATCCTCGACAGTTGGAATGGCAAAACCGGCAAGTTTGCCAAGATTATTTCCTACATGACCGGGCTGCACAATCCGAACAGCATACAGTTTTACAAGGATGATCAAGGCGTTGACTGGCTGTATATCGCCGAAACGAACCAACTGACGCGACGCAGATTTACGATTGGCGAAGAAGCACCAGCCGACCGCAAACCGCAATTACTTGCGACATTTCCCGATTACGGTCTGAGCTACAAATACGGCGGCTGGCATCTGACAAGGACGATCGCTTTCTCGCCGAGCGGAAAGCTTTACGTTTCCATCGGCAGCAGTTGTAATTCTTGCGAAGAGAAGGAGAAAGCCCGCGCAAGCATCATCGAGATGAACGCCGATGGAAGCGGCCAACGCCAATTTGCATCCGGTTTGCGAAATGCCGTCGGGCTAAAATGGTTCGGCAATTTTCTGTGGGCAAGCAATCAGGGCTCGGACCATCTCGGCACAAACCGTCCGGACGAAACGCTTTACGCGGTGAAAAAGGGAGCGGATTACGGCTGGCCATATTGCCACTCCGCAAACGGCAGGATAATCGCCGACCCAAAGCTAAAACGCCGAACCGGCTGCCGAAACGTCACCAAACCATACGCATTCTTCCCCGCCCGCAGCTCCGCACTCGGTTTTGAGTTTTTTGACGATCCGGAATCAGGCCCGGCGATAAAGGATGCATTTCTCGTATCGCTGCACGGTTCGACGGATAAGGACATTGGCCGTGGCTATAAGATAGCTATCATGCGAAAAGGCCAGCGGATTCAAGACTTTATAACCGGATTTCTAAATGCCAAAAAGGTTAACGGCCGGCCATGCGACATCCTGAAGCTCGACGCCAATTCGTTCCTCTTCACCGACGATCACGATGGTGTGGTTTATTTGGTAAGGAAGAAAGTCGGGTGAGTCGAGTCTGGCGAGTCTTGTGAGTAAAACGACCATGTTCGACTAATCCATTCCGCGATTCCGAACTCTAGGAGTAAACAGATGGCGACCTTTAAACGTTTCGAAGATATTTTAGCGTGGCAGAAGGCCCGAGAAATAACCAAATTGGCTTATAGACTGTCAAATGGAAATCAGTTTTCGAAAGATTTCGGACTGCGTGACCAGCTTCGCAGAGCAAGTGTGTCGGTGAGATGGCAAACATCTCGGAAGGAATTTGCCAATTTCCTCAATTATGCCCATGGATCGGCAGCAGAATGCCAATCGCATTTATATGTAGCTTTGGATCTGGACTATTTGTCCCGAGCGGACTTCGATTTAATTTTCAGCCAGTTCGACGAATGCTCCCGAATGATTATCGGCCTAAGCCATCACCTCAGAAAAACATAGACGCGTCTCAGTCGCGCAAGACGCTTGACTCACACGACTCTCAAAACTCCCTAGACTCTCCCGACTGATTTAACACTCCCCAGACTTGCCAGACTCTCAAGACTCGCTAGACTAGAAAAGATGAATATCGGAATTACGGTTTATCCGACCTACGGCGGAAGCGGCATCGTCGGTTCTGAGCTTGGTCAGGGCTTGGCTGAACGCGGCCACAACGTGCATTTTATCTCGTCCGTTTTGCCGACGCGTGTTACACAGCTTGGCGAGCGTGTGCATTTTCACGAAGTGGAGATGATGTCGTACCCGCTGTTTGAGCATCAGCCGTACGATCTCGCGCTTGCGACAAAGATGTCGACCGTAATGCGATCCGAAAAATTGGATCTTCTGCACGTTCATTACGCCATCCCGCATTCGATCAGTGCGGTCCTGGCACGCGAATCGATCAAGCAAAAACGTTACGTCCCCGTAATTACAACGCTCCACGGAACCGACATTACGCTTGTCGGAGCGGACCGCAGCTATCTGCCGATCACGCGTTACGGCTTGCAGCAGTCGGACGGCGTTACTGCTGTTTCCAGGTTTCTAAAGCGTGCAACCATCGAAACCTTCGATTTCGACGAGATCGAAGTTATCCCGAATTTCATCTGCGCACTCCATTACAAGCGTCTGGAAGACTCGCCGCTTCGTCAGGAATTGGGGCCGAACGGCGAAAAGCTGCTTGTACACGTTTCAAATTTTCGCGCCGTAAAGCGACCCGTAGATTGCGTCGAGATCCTCGCGAAAGTCATTGAAAACGGCGAGAACGCAAAGCTCGTCATGGTCGGCGACGGCCCAGAGCGGTCAGCTATTTATTACCGGGCGGAGCAGCTGAATGTAAAAGATCAGGTGCAGTTCGTCGGCAAACAAGCCAATATCGCCGATTATCTTGGCGTTTCCGATGTGTTCCTGTTGCCGTCAGAATTGGAGTCGTTCGGCCTAGCGGCTCTTGAAGCCCAAGCCTGCGAACTCCCGGTCATCGCC
Source organism: Chloracidobacterium sp. (assembly GCA_031402865.1). Taxonomy (GTDB): domain Bacteria; phylum Acidobacteriota; class Blastocatellia; order Pyrinomonadales; family Pyrinomonadaceae; genus OLB17. The sequence continues at coordinate 11,849 of JANNST010000012.1, forward strand.
ACGCGGATCGGCGGGATCCCGGAAGTAATCAACGATGGCGAAACCGGCTTTTTGAGCGACGTTGGCGACGTTGTAAAAATGACCGAAGACACCCTCGTTTTACTGAGAAATGAGGAAATGCGGCGTACGTTCGGCGAAAAAGGCCGCGAGCTTGCCATCCAGCGTTACAGCACGGAAAAGATAATTCCGCAGTACATCGCCTTCTACGAAAAGATCGTCACAAAGGCAAATGCGGCCGCCGCGTAGGCGGAGCGCGGACACTCCTGTCCGCATGAGTGCGAAGCACGAACGAGACCGACAAACCGGCGATTGACGCCGCTGAAAAACGCGGCGTTGCGGACAGGAGTGTCCACGCTCCATTATGCTCAAACGTTACATGCACAACCGGGAACGCTACTTTGCGATGTTGAATGACAACCGCATTGTGCGCCCGTTTGAATGGGGCACTGAATTTATCACCGATCATCCCAACGGCGACGACCCGCGAAAGCTTTTCAGCGAATACTCGAAGCGCATGGTTGCGAACAGCGATGAATTCTTCTACGCACCGGAAATTAATGACTTCAGTTTGGAGTTCCGCCTTCAGGCGGCAAAAAGCACCCCTCCTGTCTTAGGAGGGGTGGCAGCCGCCTCGGCTGACGGGGTGGTGGGCGGACGGGGTGGTTCTCTCCCGCGAGAACTTCAAACCTTGACCTGGACCAGTGGAATCGAAACACCCTCGCTTGAAAACAATACCGCGGTCGCGACATACTTTCCGCACGCGACAAACAAAAAGTCGGCGGTCGTCGTACTTCCCCATTGGAACGCAAAGGCCGGCACCTACCACGACCTGTGTAAGTTCTTCAACAAAGTCGGGCTGTCCGCCCTTCGCCTTACATTGCCGTATCACGAAGAACGCATGCCGCCGGAGCTTGAACGGGCCGACTATCTTGTCGCACCGAACGTCGGGCGAACTCTGCAATCGCTAAGACAATCCGTCGTCGATACGCGATCCGCAGTCGCATGGCTCAAACAGCAGGGCTACGAAAAGGTCGGCATCGTAGGCACAAGCATCGGCTCGTGCGTCGCCTTTTTCGCATTCGTCCACGATATGACGATTGATGCGGCCGTTTTCAATCACGTTTCGGGTTATCCGGCGGATGTCGTATGGCACGGCCTTTCGACTTATCACGTAAAGCAAGGCATCGGGAATAATCTCGAGCTCGAAGAACTTCGCGAATACTGGCTGCCGATCTCGCCGCTCGCCTATATGGACAAGCTCGCGGCATTACCCGAACGCCCGCAGCGTTACATCTACACGCTCTACGACCTAAGCTTCCCCGTCGATCTCTCGCGTGACGTAATGCGCGAGCTCCGCCGCCGCAAAATCAAACACAGCAAAGCCGCAATTCCCTGTGGACATTATACCCTAGGCGAAAAGCCGTGGGTATATCTGGACGGATATAAGATCATTTCGTACTTGCACAAGCATTTGAAATGAACGTCTTAGGTGTTCCGGCGCAAATACTCCTGGACGATATTGTCAGGTGGAAAATGAAAGCTAGTTGTCGATAAAGCATCAATGGTCTCCGCAAAATCGAGGAGCCCTTTGATTGCCGCCAGTTCGAGTAGGGCAAAGGTTGTAAGTATATTCAATCCATTCTTGTCCGCCTCACGGATCGCCCGCCGGTCATCCATTAAGACGGCGTCCGCGCGAGCCTCGATAGCTATTGCGATCGCTGATGTTTCTCCCTTTCCCAGCCCCGTGATTTGCTTTAATAGTTCTTTCGAACCGGACCTGATTACGGCCCAGTCTGGCTTGGAACTTACCCACTCACGAACGACAGCAGGTGCGTTCGGATGCGTCATTTCCGATAGGACGACATCGGGAATAATGACCTCGCTGAAAAGTAGGGGCAGGATCGATTCTTTTCCGATGAGAATCAAATAGTGGATCGGTGTTGTATCCGATACGACTATCATTTCTTGAGAAAGATATCTATGGTACGACGGTCACGAGCAAGATCTTCCGTATCGTAATTGAGCGGAACCTTGTGTTCCTTTAGAAATGCGTGGGTCTCATCGATAGAAAGCTCCAAAAACTCCGCGATCCTCCCTAGACTCATTTTTTCCCGGCGATAGTTTTCGATTGCATATGCTTCGAGCATCTGGCGAGGCAGATCGCCGCCAGGCTCGTTGACCGGAATAAACTTATCGGGTATCGAAACTGTAACTTCCATAACAACTCAATTTTAACACTTTGCCGCTTTATAGTAGAAAACTTTCTCAAGTAGCCAATTTTCCTTCCCTTGCGGACATTGCGATCATTGTTAAACTATTAGACACCGTACAAACTCAAATATTCCAGCTTTCATCCAATAAGTGCTAAACTTCTGAAGATTTACGCATGAATGCTATCGCTGAAAATCTGAATAGCACTGTTGCCGACGCGATTGACCGCTTGCTGTCGCGCGCCGTCGATTCGCGTGGGCTTCGGGGTGCGGATCTATCGGTTCGGGTCCAGCTTAGTTTGGGCAAGTATCTTCTTCGCGACAACGCACGGCCGGAACACTCTGAGATCAAAACGTTTATAGACGACATACGGGCCGATGATCTGTGTCTGGTGATAGCGTGCGAACGTGGCAACGAAAAAGCCTGGGAAGACCTTGTAGCGAATTTTGATGCAACGGTAAAGTCGGCTGCACGCAAGTTCGCCTCGAATACAGAGGACACAGAAGATCTCGCAAGTTCAATTTGGGCAGAGCTTTACGGCCTGCGGGTAGATGCGGACGGCAACAAGAAGAGCAAGCTGGCGTATTATTCGGGCCGCGGATCGTTGGCGGGTTGGCTACGTGCCGTCGTTTCGCAGCTTGCGGTAGATCAATTCCGAAAGCAATCGAAGTTCGTCCAGATCGAAGAAAACCGTGAATTTGAAAATCTCGCGAACGAGGCGTCGGAGAATAACAACAATCACCACGTAGTTTCACATGCCGACAATCCCGAAGATATACTAACCGAAAAACAGACGGCCGGCGACGTTTCTGCTGCCGTCCGCGAAGCCATCGCCACGCTTGACCCCGAAGACCGGCTGATCCTGAAGCTCTATTATTTCGACGATCTAAAGCTAAAGGACATCGCCGCGACATTCGGTTATCACGAGGCTACGGCTAGCAGGAAGCTGGTTCGTGTGCAGACCGAAATACGCAAATCGGTCGAAAAAACGCTGCGTGAGCAACATGGCTGGACCGATGATGAGGTGAAACGGTATCTATCCGACACCGCCTCAAAGCTCGGCCTAAACCTCGAAAAGCTGTTCGCGGTCTTGATCGCATTGACGATCCTGCAAGATTTTTTTGCGTGAGTCGTTCTGTAAATGGGTTACGAAAACCGTAGCTACAGGGTGCACAGAGAGCAAAGATATTTGGAAATTAATTTGGCGTCTTAAAACGCAGGGCCGCGAATGGCGGGCGACGTGTTTTTTGCATGTCCTTATTGATTTTTCTCTTTCCTCTGTGATCTCTGTGGCTAAACAAAGATGGAAATGGAATTCGACAACGAAATAGATGCTCTTTTGCGAAAGGAGAGAGGTGCGCGAACCATCACGATAAGTGAATTCGCATCACCTCATCTCGACGCGGATGAGATCGCCGCGTTTGCCGAAAGTGCACTTCCGGAAGCGACAAAACAGGCGTACTTTGCCCATTTCGCGGACTGTGAGGGTTGCAGAAAAACGCTCTCAAGCGTCATTCTGCTTAACTCCGAAACAGACGTCGAGCCGGCGACGGCCGTTGCCGCGCCCATAATCGCCGAGAATGTCGTGCCATGGTATCGAAAGCTCTTCCTGTTCCCAAATCTCGCAAATCTCGCCTATTTAATGGGAAGCGTTATTCTATTGTTTAGCGGTTTTCTGGCGATCTCGGTTATGAGAAATTCAGGCGGTGACTCGAGTCCCGATGTGTCGCAGATCCGTGCGGACGAGCCGACGGCAAGCGGCCCTAACTTGGACTACGCAGCAGGCTCATATAACTCTAATTTATCCGCGAATGCTATGAATACTGCCGCGAACACCATGGCAAACGCCGCGAATTCGGCAGCAAATTCATCGGCGTCGTCGCCAAATCCAGCCTTTGCTTCCAACACTTCTGCGACACCGGCGGATGCGAAGAATCCGCCACCCGCAATATCGGCCGATAGAGTTGAAACCGGCCGCGATGCTCCGACGACAGCCGCGGCTCCGCAACCGCCTCCGCCGCCAAAAGAGAGGCCTGTCGAGGCGGATGATCAGACGACGATGCTTGGCCGGGAAAAGCGTGCTGTGCTTTTGAAAGACGCCGATAAACAGAAAGCCGAATCCAAAGTTATGCAGGAGCAGGCTCCGGCGGGTACTGGTGGGCCATTTAAGGTTCAAAAAGGTCCCAGCCGAAATGACCAGCGGAGCGATTCGCGTATGCGGGAAAATGAGCTTGCCTCGAAGAAAACCGCGACGCCTGCCGCCGCCGCTGTGTCAAACCGAAGGCAGGTCGCCGGCAAGGCCTTCGACCTCAGGCAGGGCGTCTGGTATGAATCGGCATATCGCGGACAGACGACTACAAACATTCGCCGCGGTACCGGTGACTTTAGAAAACTCGACAGCGGTTTACGTTATATTGCCGACAGTTTTCCAGGCACTGTCGTCATTGTATGGAAGGATAAGGCTTTCCGCATAGATTAATTCTTCACAAATTCGACCAATCCACGCTATGATAACCGCATGAAGGCAGTAGTTTTTCTTTCGTGCGTTTTGTGTTTTTTCTCAGGCACAGCCACCGCCCAGCCCGCTTGGCAGGCCAATCTCGACAGCAAAATTCAGTTTTACCAAACTACCGATTTCGGCGTGGTGATAGCCGGGACCGAAAATAGCCTGTACGCCGTTGACGGACAAACGGGCGAGCGGCTCTGGCGGCGTGCAACGGGCAGGATCAACGAAACGGCCGTCACGCCGATTCCCGATACCGACCTGATTCTTTTTACCCGCGATGTTGGCAGCAAATCGATCCTAGAAGCGATCGATATCATTTCCGGCAGCCGTATTTGGCAAAGCGAAAAGGTCAAGGGAGATGTGTTGCAGCTTGCGGTCGATCCGGCAAACGATCTGATTGCCGTCGTTTTGGTGAAAAATCCGCGAGGAAATGCAGGACAGGAGTTCAAGAAGAAACCGGTCCTTCATGTGCTGCAGCTTTCCACGGGTGATGAGCTTTGGAAACGCGAGCTTGATAGCGATATTGAAATGATGCCGTCGCGGTTTGGCGAAAATTTGGGTGAAATTGCCTACACGCTCGACAACTATCGGGCGCCGCTGCTGCTTGACGACCGGTTGTTTCTTTTTTATGAAGGAGCGACAAGCTTCGACGCCCGTACCGGAAAGGAAAAGGAACGTGAGAAGTTTAAAATCAATGAAGACGGACTTGCATTGACCGAGGCCGATCCGGTATTTGATGATTCGAAAATATACATTTCCGGGCGCGGCCGCATTCGGGCCGTCAACCGACGTACCGGGAATGTCGAATGGAAGGCCAACGATCTCGGAAATGCAGCCGAAATGGCGCTGATCGGAACGACCCTTTTTGTCCGTACCGGCGGCCAGTTTACACGGCTGAAAGACGGCGAAATTGTTTCGAAAGGTCCGTACGGCGTCTCCGCCATCGACACACAAAACGGCAAGACGCTCTGGCGTTACAAGGGCGCCGATAAAGGGCTGACAAATTATGCGTTCGCCGATACCAATACGATCATAATAGCCGACCGCGACGATCTGATATCGATCGATGCCAAAACCGGCAAGCGGATGACGAATTTTGAGCACAAGATAGAGAAAGCCCAGTTTGTACTGATAAACGAACGGGGTGAAGCGGTGGTCGGCGGAAAGGACGAAATAGCAGCGTTTTCGATTGGACGCGGCGACCAATCGACGCGGAGACGCGGAGATTCGGAAACATTTATCGCAGCGGGACGAAGTTTTGCGCCAAACCTGATCCCGTCGAGTTCCTTCTCACCGCGTCACAGCGTTTCGGATTCTCCGCGTCAGGAACGCTGGCGTGTAAAACACAAGGCCCCGGATCGGGGTGCTTTCCGGATTGTCGCGGGAATTGCTCTTCGTGCAACTGCTCTCTATTTTCGCTACGGCGGGCTGGCGACGTCGGCTTTGGGTTTTGCCCGCACTGGATTCAATCTGGCCGGTACAATAAATTCGTTCCGCTGGTCGGGGCTGAGGACGCGTTTCGGTTCGTTTGACCTGTCAACACTTGCAAGCAATTCTGCGAGAAATTATGTAACCAACCGCATTTATTCTTACGGCTCATTCGCACGAACTCCAAGCCTGTTGAACCGTGTCGTCGGCCTTCAAATCATCACGCCTGCAAACCTTCGCGGACGCGTAATTGGCGGCGTCATAGATCGAGCAACACCTTCACGGGCCGAGGTTCAGGAAAGCATTCTCGACCGCCTCGATCCGGTCCGTCAGGTTGAACGCCTTTCGGATTACCTTCTTCGCCGTAAGCGTTTGGCCGAACTTCGTGGAAATCACATGTACTTTTATACCGATCTGCCAAAGCCATTGGGTAGCAAGGGCCTTGTTGGCGTCAATGTCCATAACGGCCGCGACGGACGGTACATTCTTAATTCGGACCCAGATTATCGCTTCGTTACGGATGAGACATTGAGTCTGCTTTACTCAACCGACGGCAGCCGTCTTCAGGCATTCGATATACTGAATCGCTAACTTTCGTCGAATCCGTAATTCAATCGTAACTAAACAAATCAAAAAAAAGGCCGGGGTCATAAAGCTATGACCCCAGCCCCTTGGTTTATGCCAATCCAGTTTGAGTTACTGGCCTTGGGCGTCTTCCTGTTTTATATCCTCCGTCCGGAATATTCCAATCAGGCTATTCACGCCGGCTGTCAGGTTATTCGGCAGCCAGAATGAGACATCCGGTGCGTTCAGGCTGAATGCCGGTTCGGCTGATGTACCTCCGCACTGTGCCCTGATCAGCACTCCGCTGAAGCGCGTCGTCGCCCTCAAAGTGAAGTCAACAGGTTGCGACGTGTTCGGTATCGTAAACGTCGTCGTCACCGGACCAAACGTGCCAAGCGTAAACGCCGGTATGTTCACCGTCGCGTTTGTCGCACTGACCAGTGATAGTCCCTGCAACCCGTTTCCGGTGTTGATCGGATCGACCGTCACAGATCCCGATCCGGCCGTGATCGCCTCAAACTGGGCTGCTCCACCCGGTCGTGTTTCCGTAATCGTCAGCGTCGGCGTACAGACTCCCGGCACAGGTGTCGGTGTCGGTGTTGGCGTCGGATTAGGCGTCGGCGTCGGCGTCGGCGTCGGCGTCGGATTAGGCGTCGGTGTTGGTGTCGGTGTCGGTGGTGGGCCTCCGGTACACTGTCCCTGTATCAGCACTCCCGAGAACCGTGTTGTCGCTCTCAAGGTGAAATCGACCGGTTGTGAAGTGTTCGGAACCGTGAATGTCGCCGTCACGGGACCGGTAACGCCCGGTGTGAATGCCGGAATGTTAATTACAGCATTCGTTGTACTGACCACTGAGTAACCCTGCAATCCGCTGCCTGAATTGATCGCGTCGACCGTAACTGAACCAGGCCCGGACGTTATCGAATCAAACTGGCCTGCTCCCCCCGGACGCGTTTCCGTGATCGTCAACGTAGGCGTACAGATCGCTGGCACCGG
>JANNST010000013.1:0-14119 GCA_031402865.1 Chloracidobacterium sp.
AACTAGCTTTAAATTACGATATTGCCCGTTTCATCATCGAATACCGAGAGCTCGATAAGCTGAAAGCAACCTACGCCGATGCCCTGCCAAAACTGATCGATGCCGACGGACGCATTCACGGAAGCCTTCGACAGACCGTCGCGGCAACCGGCAGGCTCAGTTCCACCGATCCGAATCTACAGAACATTCCTGTCCGAACCGAGCTTGGCCAGCGTATCCGAAGGGCGTTTATTCCCGAAAAAGGCAATAAGCTGATATCCGCCGATTATTCACAGCTTGAGCTTCGGATTCTGGCCCATATCACTCAGGACCCGGTAATGCTTGAAGCGTATAAGACCGGCGAAGACATTCATTCCAAAACAGCTCGGCTTGTGTTCGGTGCAACGGACGAAAAAGACCTGAAGGAAAAACGGCGGCTGGCAAAGATCGTCAATTTCGGCATCGCCTACGCGGTCGAGGCTTTCGGGCTGTCACAGCGTGTCGGTATCTCACGTGCCGAGGCCCGCAAGGTCATCGACGATTATTTTGCCACCTATAAAGGCATCCGCGCGTATATGGATCGCACTCCCGAAGAGGCCCGCGAAAAAGGCTATGTTGAATCGCTGTTCGGCCGCCGCCGCTACTTCCCTTCGATCAACGACCGCAACTTCAGCGTCCGCTCGCGGGCCGAACGCGAAGCGATCAACATGCCGATCCAGGGCACCGCGAGCGACATCGTCAAGATTGCGATGTTGAAAGTGGACGCCGCATTGAAAAAGGAAGGCCTGAAGACCCAAATGATAATGCAGATTCACGACGAGCTTCTGTTCGAAGCCCCAGAAGCCGAGGTCGAAAAGGCGAGTGAGATCATCAAACGCGAAATGGAAGCCTCCGCGACGCTCGACGTTCCGTTGATCGCCGAGATCGGCGTTGGGAACGATTGGATGAATGCTAAGTAGGAATTTTCTGCCACGAATGTCACGAATAACACGAATTCTCACTCTCTTATTCGTGCTATTCGGGGTAATTCGTGGCTAAACTCTTCGTTAAATTATATGAGCGAGAGAATAGCAGAAACCAGACGCACAAAACTCAAACGGCTGCCGAAACGCGGACATTTCGACCGCGAAACGATCTATCCGATACTTGACGAGGCTCTTATCTGTTACGTCGGTTTTGCCGTTGAAGGCCAGCCTTATGTGATACCAACCGGCTTTGCACGGATTGGCGACGATCTTTACATTCACGGTTCATCGGCCAGCCGGATGCTGCGAAATATCGCAAAAGGCATCGACGTTTGCGTGACCGTTACGCTGCTCGACGGCCTCGTGCTGGCACGCTCGGCATTTCATCATTCGATGAACTACCGTTCGGTTGTCATACTGGGAAAAGCGGCCTTGGTGGAAGACGCGGACGAAAAGAACAAAGCTTTGGAAGCGTTCACCGAGCACATAATTCCCGGCCGTTGGGCGGAAGTTCGCTGGCCGACGGAGCTTGAACTGACAGCCACGTCCGTCTTGAAACTGCCCATTCAGGAAGCCTCGGCCAAGATTCGCACGGGCGATCCGAAAGATGATGAGGAAGATTACGCGATGGACGTTTGGGCCGGCGTATTGCCGCTGGAATTGCAATGCGGTGCCGCAGTTCGAGACGCACGTTTTGAGGTTCAAGCGGAAGTGCCGGCTTATGTTGCAAATTACTCCCGTAAGCAAAAATGAAAAGACGGACCATCGTTCTCTCTTTTTTGATGTTGGTGGAGATGAGGAGGGTCGAACTCCTGACCTCTGCATTGCGAACGCAGCGCTCTGCCAACTGAGCTACATCCCCAGACCGGGAAAGGTCGAGGTTTAAGGTTCAAAGTTTCAAGTTCCCTCGCGGAACTGATCTTGAACTCTGAACCTTAAACCTGGAACTTTGAACCTTATCTATTGCACCCCTGCCGGCAAGAGCGAACCTTTCGGGTCTGCCGCGTAGGCGTGGCCGTCTTCGATCTTGCCGATTATGCCGTGAAAACTGATCTCGTCATTCGACACGACGACAACGACATCGCCGGGGCTGACCTGTTTTTCGTCAACCGGAAATTTAATGATGGTGGCGTTGCCGTTTTCGTGGGCGACCGCCTCGAATTCAAACGTATCTGCATTGAAACTCAATGTCTGACAAAAAGCTACTTCCATATAAATAAGTCACGAGTCTAGAGTCTTGAGTCGTGAGCAAAAAGTAATATTATCGTTTTGTAATCGTAAAGTCCAAAGTGATGGCATCGTGATCGGACAGTGGAACGCCGTCCGCATCAAGGAGACTTCCTATCGTTTTCGGTGCCGTACCCGTTGCTAGAGTGATCCGTTTTCCCGCAAACCAGTCCAACCTTCCCGACACGCTGCCGCCCACACGACCCGCCGCCCAAAAGATGAACGGAAAACACCATTCAGGCACCCAGTCACGGAGATTGGTGTTCTTTTCGATGCTGTCGATCTGGTAATGAAGCGTTCCCGTCCCTACATTATTCAGGCTTCGGAATTCGTAGCCGCGTTTCTCCAGCGAATCGAACAGGTTGCGCTCAAAGTATCGTTCCGGGTGCGGGAGATGGTTTTCAGCCACATTCTTCGGCCCCATAAAAACACGACGCCAGTAACCCATGATCGCCCGCGTCGAGTTTTGCGAGTTGAACGTTGTCGTATTCCAATCACCGCCGATAAGCGTCGGCAGCGGCGAAAGCGTGTCGAGGTGATCGAGGATAATTTTGATCTGCTTCTGCCGGTGGGCGCGAGAGCAATGAGCGTCCAAATGGATCGTGACTGCCCGAAATTCGCCGGCCGGATGCTCGATATCGGCTACTAACGCTCGTAGATATCCAATCCGCTTCTCCTTTCCCCACATCTTGTCCTTACCATTTGGCAGTGGAACAGCATGTGCGTTTTTCATCGGAAACCGCGAGAACATGGCGAGGCCGTGGATGGATTTTGTGTTTTCGCCCTCCATTTCCGACTCGACACCGCTTCCCTTTTGAAGTGCGATATAAACCGGAGCAAACGCGTAATGCAGCTTTAGCTCTTTCGCAATCTCCCGTGCGACAAACCGGTTCCCGCTCCGCGCCATGCCGTAATCGAGCTCGGTTAAAAGGAGAAGATCTTTGTCGTTAAGATCGCTGTGATTCTTCAGAGCATCGACGATGCCGTCAAAGACACATCCGCGCTCAATATTCCACGCAAGTGCCGTGATACTGTCAGTTCGAGCTCCCCTTTTGGTTTGAGGCGGGATGGCTGCATTGCGCAGACGGGGTGGTGGGATCGGATTCTTGTCACCGTCACCCGGGAGGCCCGTCGCTACCACTCCGGGTTCTGACAAATCCTCATACACTACCGCATTCAATATCCGTTCAACTTCCGGCTTGATATCCCGATAAAGCTCCGACGCCTCCATCTCCGGCGTTGATTCGAATTTCAGCAGTTCGGGAAAATGCTGGTTGAGATCGTGGTCGAGCATGTCGGGCGATCCAACGTTTGAAGAGATTTGAGAGGCCATACGAGAACTCTAGGATAGACAATCGGCCCTCAAAACAAAAGGCGGGTAGTGCCCGCCTGAATCGCAAAAAGTTTTGGTTCGCATTCAATCATCATACCGCTCTTTCGCCGGAGCCGTGGCTAGAAAGTCGCTCGCAATCCTCTCCGAATAAACACTCAAAAGCTCTTCCAACCGTTTCTGCTTCTTCGAATAGAAGATCAGCCCGACGTGCTTCGGTTTGCTTACACGGTAGACGATCTCTTCGTCAACATACTGCGAGGTGTCGGGCGCGTCCTGATTCGCGAGTGCGAGGGCAACGCCGGCGAAATCTTTACGCAGCTTTGGCAGTTTGTATGGGTTTGCCGGCGTCGAAGTCTCCAGCTTTGCCCATTCGCGCCAAAGGTTGAAGTTGCAAGCGTGTTCCAGAACATTCGCAATATAGGCTCCGCCGACGCGGCACGCCACCTCTAACAGATAGAATTTGCCGTCGTCCGAGCTTTGCAAAAATTCGGCGTGCGATACGCCTTGCTGATAATTGAATGCTTTGAGCAATTCTGTGTTCAGCCTTTCCAGTTTTAAGCGATCGGCGGATTTGTAAGGAACGATAGACGACGTAAAAACCCCGCCATAATGCGAAACGCTGAATGGCGGCGTACCATATTGGCTGACGCCGCAGACCATCACTTTGCCGCCGTACACGACCGAATCGACGTGAAAAACATTGCCCGCAATAAACTTTTCGATGAGAAATTGCGATGGATGATCGCGCCACGTGTTGCGTGCGTCAAAGTCTTTAATTGCATCCCAAACATCATCCTTCGTTTCGCATTTTCGAATGCCAAATGCGGAAACCTCGTTGCGGGGCTTAACAACCCACGGGCCCGGACCGCTGTCGAGATAAGTATTTATCGCATCCGGGTGAAAAACACCGACGTGCGAAGGACAAGGAATCGCCGACTCACATGCAATATTCCGCATCGCCAGCTTGTCGCGAAATCGCAATGCGTGCGAGCTTGTCATGCCGCCAAGCTGCAAATGTTCGCGTGCCTTTGCGGCTGTCAACACGTCGAATTCATCCAACCCGACCACACGGTCGATCGACTTATTGCCCGCCACATTCACGATTGCCCGAACGTATTCGTCAGGCGAGGCATCGTCCGAGACGGTCTTAACTTCGTTCAGGGCCGTCCAAACCCACCGCTCGTCAAGCAGCTTTTTGCGGGTGACAAGCGTCACATCCCAACCCGCGTTCTGGCATTCGTCCAAGAACTCGTTTCCCTTAAATTCGCTTGCGATGCAGACAATGTGATGTTTCATAAGTTGGAGCGGGGACACTCTTGTCCCCATCGCCGCTTGCGGCGAAACCGCCTCGACCAACGTAGGTGGATGAAGGGTCTAGCCGGCCGAGCTGTCATCGTGCTTCGCACTCATGGGGACAGGAGTGTCCCCACTCCGTTCACTTCCTCAAAAAACTATCTATGCTCCAGTCACCCGAGCCCTTGAGCATAAATGCCAACGCTATGAATAAATACAGAAACGCCAGTTCCTGCTTTTGGAAAGGATCGGCACGGTGAACGCCAATCAATGCTACAAGCATCGTAACCGCGATAAAAAAGCTTGAAACCCTTGTAAATAGTCCCAGAGCGAGAAATGCTCCACCCAGGAATTCGGATAGAGCGGCCGCCCACGCAAATACCACAGGAAGCGGAAATCCGATCTTCGCCGTGCCCTCGATAAAACCGTCCGATGGAGGCATTTTGCCGATGCCGTGACTTAATGCTAAGGCCCCACCAGCCGCGATTCGCAGCAGCGTCAGCCCGGCGTTGGCAAGCGGTGACAGCCCCGATTCGCCTCCAAACAATATTTTTTTCAGCATTCGACTTTCTCCATCACAGGGTTTATTTTGCGCTCAAAGAATGGCACAATTTAGGCTTAAAGACAATAAACGAGTTGGTTTTGATCATAGGCATTAGCACCTGAGATTTGCAGGTTTTTGAGGTTAACAATGGGCGATATCGATCTGGCAAATTTGGTTAGTCACCTTGTGATTTACATGGTTGTACTGCTTCTGGCGATCTCTGCCCACGAGGCCGGTCATGCATGGATGTCTTATAAGTTCGGCGACGACACCGCCTACATGCTGGGCCGCGTGACTTTGAATCCGGTCAAGCACACCGACCCTATCGGTACACTGCTCATCCCGATACTTGCATTTCTCTTCGGTGCGATCGGCAACGGATTAGGCAGCATTCCGCTGATCGGCTGGGGCATACCGACACCGGTCAACCCTCGAAAATGGACCAACTATAAATTGGCCAACGTGATGGTTTCGATTGCCGGAGTTTTGGCAAACCTTATCCTGTTAACGATCGGTTTCATCGCCGCAAAGATCATGATGTCACAGGGTTTTGCCATTGGAGACTTCTTCGGCCGTTCCCAGAATCCGGTCGCGATCCTTGTCGGCAATATGATGACACTGAATCTTTCGCTTTTCGTCTTCAACCTGCTTCCTTTTCCTCCGCTGGATGGCAGCAAGATTCTCTCAACTTTTCTCCCCGCAAGCTTTCAACCGGTGTTTGAAATGCTTGAGCAGTTTGGCTTTATCATCCTGATGGCATTGATCTATATCGGAGTATTCCGCCTAATAATTACGCCATTTTTATACGCACTGCTGTATTTACTCTCGATCTAGTTTATGAAAAAACGCATTTTCAGCGGTGCCCAGCCGACGGGCGAATTCCCTGCTCGTTTCTCGTGCAGTTGAGAAGTACCCGTGATACCATCAGCCATGCCCCTTGTTTTCTTTCTTGATGGATACAAGTTTTTCTTCTTTTCAAATGAAGGCGATCCGAGAGAACCGGTATACATCCATGTGCGAAGAGATTCAAATTTGGCCAAGTTCTGGTTGAACCCAGGTTGTGCAGTTGGCCGATTCTTATGGATTTTCTGCAAAAGAACTTAACAAAATTGCGAAAGTTATTGATAATAGAAAAGCAGAGATCGAGGAAAAATGGAATGAGCACTTTGAATTTTGAAGCATTAGCGGCGGCGGTTTCGTTTGATGCCGATAATATGTGGGTCGAACTCACTGACGGGCGGCAGCTCGGCGTTCCTTTGGCGTATTTTCCGCGTCTTGCCAAAGCTTCACCCGCTCAGCGTAAGAAATACCTTATCAGCGGCGGCGGCGTCGGTTTGCATTGGGATCATCTTGACGAAGACATTTCCGTTCCCTCCCTTTTAGCCGGAAAAGTGGACCGAAATATTAGAATCGGAACAAAAATAAAGAAGGCCGCTTAGATCTCCCAATTTTCTTGCCGACGGCTAACCCAAGACCGCCCCACGTTTATGAAGAAACGCATTTTTAGCGGTGCCCAGCCAACCGGCGAACTACACATCGGCAACTATCTCGGGGCGTTAAAAAACTGGGTCGCGCTTCAGGACGAATACGAGGCGTTTTACTGCATCGTAAATCTCCACGCGATCACGCTGCCGCAAGACCCGAAAGTTCTTCGCCAAAAAACGCTCGATCTCGCCCGAATCTATCTCGCCGCCGGGATCAATCCGGAAACTTCGACGATCTTTATCCAGTCCGACGTACCAGAACACGCCGAACTGACCTGGATATTGTCTTGCATTGCGCGCATGGGCGAGCTTGAGCGGATGACGCAGTTCAAGGATAAATCCCAAAAAGCGATTCTGACTTCAAATAATCCTGAAAAATACATTCAAATTGCGAAGGATTTCGAACTAGATTTATACGGAGAAAACGACGCAGCGATCAGCAATGATTATTACGCCAATATGGGCAGAGTCATTGAAAAAGCGGGTTCCCGCTTGAAAGATAGAGGTCCGCTCAAAGCTCTTGGTATAGTCGCCAAAGTTTTTGAAGAGGTTGAAAAAGAAAACGTGGAGCGCTCTAGCGTAGGGCTGTTCACATACCCTGTATTGATGGCCGCCGACATCCTGCTCTACCAAACGGATCTCGTCCCCGTCGGCCAAGACCAAAAACAGCACCTCGAACTAACCCGCGATCTCGCCGAACGTTTCAACCGCGACTTCGGCGAGACCTTCGTCGTTCCCGAACCCTTCATCCCGCCCTTTGGGGCTAACATTCTGTCGCTCCAGGACCCGTCAAAGAAAATGTCCAAATCGGATGAGAACCCGAATAGCTCGATATTTCTGCTCGACGATGCCGACACTATAACAAAGAAATTCAAAAAAGCCGTTACCGATTCCGGCACCGCGATTAATTTCGATCCCGACCGTCCGGCGATCCGAAACCTGTTGACGATCTATCAACTCTTAACCGGCAAATCCGCCGACGAATGCGTCACCCATTTCGAAGGCAAAGGCTACGGCCAGTTCAAGGCCGAACTCGCCGCAGCGACCATAGAATTTTTAAGGCCTTTCCAGGACCGCGTCAAGGACTATTCAGATGACGAGTTGAGCAGAATCCTCGCGTCGGGAGCCGCAAAAGCCCGCAATATCGCACAAGATACGTTGCGGCTGGTTTATGAAAAGACGGGGATTTCCGGCCCGTCCAACTAGAGTTGCGGCCGCTTGTTTTGCCGATTCGTCCTTGAATTTGTGATATAATCCCGATTCGAAAAGGCTCTTATGGCGACGCAAACGATAAATATTGAAAAGGTCGAGAAACAACTGGCCGAATTGCTTGAAATTGTTGCTCACGACGGCGAAATTTTAATTGCTCAAAACGGCAAACCGCTCGCACGCTTGGAGCCAGTTCCACAAACTAAAAAGAAGCGTATCGCGGGCCTTAATCGTGGCACAATCTGGACTAGTGAAGATTTTGATGCTCCGTTGCCTGATGATTTTTGGTTGGGGAAAGAATGAATTTGTTATTTGATACCCACGTTTTCATCTGGTGGGCGGACGAACCGGCAAAACTTGCGGCATCTGTAACAACCGCGTTGGAAAATGAAAACAATCGGTTGTTCTTGAGTGACGCCAGCATCTGGGAAATGCAGATCAAGGTTCAACTTGGAAAGATAGAACTGAAGCTGCCGCTCAAAGATTTGATCGAAAGCCAGCAACAGGAAAATGAAATTGAAATTTTACGTATTTCGACCGTTCACATTCTCGAATTGGAAAATTTGCCCTTTCATCACAAAGATCCGTTTGACCGCATATTGATAGCTCAAAGTATTGTTGAAGATCTTACAGTGGTTACAGTCGATTCCGAATTTCGCGCATATCCTGCCAAATTATTTTGATAGCTTGTTTTCGCCCTAATGCCTTTTCGATTGAGATTTAGTTCGAATTTCAGAATCGAAAGTGGTAAAATCCAGCCATCCAAACCGGATCACGCACCCGAATCTCCAATCGAGTGACTCATCAATGAGGAGGCAAATTTCATGGACGCAGCTAAAAAATCTTACGATATCCCCAAATTCAAGGAACAGTACGAAAACTTTATCGGCGGCGAGTGGGTCGCACCGAAGGGCGGGGAGTATTTTGACAATATTTCGCCCGTAGACGGAAAGGCTTTTACGAAGGTCGCCCGCTCGACTGAAGAGGATGTAAACCTTGCCCTCAACGCGGCGCACAAGGCGGCTCCCGAATGGAACAACGCGTCGGCCACCACGCGGAGCAATTTGCTGTGGAAGATCGCCGACAAGATGGAAGAAAATCTCGAGCTTCTCGCCCGTGCCGAAACATGGGACAACGGCAAGCCGATCCGCGAAACGATGGCGGCTGACCTGCCGCTGGCAGTAGACCATTTTCGCTATTTCGCCGGCGTCATTCGCGCCGAAGAGGGCGGAGCGACCGAGCTCGATTCGAACACGCTGTCGGTTAACATCAAGGAGCCGCTTGGTGTAGTGGCGCAAATCATCCCCTGGAACTTCCCGATCCTGATGGCGACCTGGAAGATGGCACCAGCACTCGCGGCCGGAAACTGCACCATCGTTAAACCCGCCGAGCAAACTCCGGCGAGCATCATGGTTTTAATGGAACTGATCCAGGACATTTTGCCACCCGGCGTCTTGAATGTCGTCAACGGTTTCGGCCCCGAAGCCGGAAAACCGCTTGCAACCTCCGAACGCATCGCCAAGGTCGCATTTACCGGCGAAACAACCACCGGCCGTTTGATCATGCAGTACGCGTCGCAGAATCTTATTCCAGTCACGCTCGAATTGGGCGGCAAATCGCCCAACGTTTTCTTTGAAAGCGTGATGGACCACGACGACGAATTTTTCGACAAATGCCTCGAAGGGGCCGCACTGTTTGCCCTAAACCAAGGCGAGGTATGCACCTGCCCGTCCAGAATCCTGGTGCAGGAGAGCATCGCCGATAAGTTCATCGCCCGCCTCATCGAACGCACAAAAGCAATCAAGCTCGGTCACCCGCTCGATCCCGAAACGATGATCGGTGCACAGGCGAGCCAAGACCAGTGGGAAAAGATCCTCAATTACATCCAGATCGGCAAGGAGGAAGTGCCGAGGTTCTGTGCGGTGGCAAGGCCCATAAGAATCCGGACGGTCTCGAAGACGGATTCTACGTCGAACCGACGCTTCTCAAAGGCCACAACAAGATGCGTGTCTTCCAGGAAGAGATATTCGGCCCGGTTGCTTCCGTAACAACGTTCAAGGACGAAGCCGACGCTATCGAGATAGCCAACGACACGCTCTACGGCCTCGGAGCGGGTGTCTGGACGCGCGACGCTCACCAGCTCTACCAGGTCCCGCGTGCCATCAAGGCCGGCCGCGTCTGGGTAAATTGCTACCACAATTACCCGGCACACGCCCCGTTCGGCGGCTACAAAAAGTCGGGCTTCGGCCGCGAGAATCACAAAATGATGCTCGACCATTACCGGAACAATAAGAACATGCTTATCTCATACGACAAGAAGGCGATGGGTTTCTTCTAAGAGTTATTTGCCCGCGAATTACGCGAATAAGCGCGAATATGAATTTCTTTAATTCGCGTTTATTCGCGTAATTCGCGGGCAAAATCTTCTTTTGAGTTTTATGAAAGATATTGCGAGGGTTATAGTCACCGCCGAAGCGGCAAAAGTCGTGAATCAACTTCGGGTTAAGTTCGGCGATCTGATGTTTCATCAAAGCGGCGGCTGCTGTGACGGGTCGTCGCCGATGTGTTTTGAGAAAGGTGAGTTTATAGTTGGCTCAAGCGATGTATGGCTCGGCGAGATCGCTGGCTGCGATTTTTTCATGGCAAAGGACCAGTTCGAATTCTGGCAGCATACGGAATTGACCATCGATGTCGTCCCCGGCCGCGGAGCAAGCTTTTCTCTCGAGATACCGCTCGGAGTGCGTTTCGTAACAAAATCGCGGGTATTCACCTTTGAAGAATCGCAAAACCTGATCGAAACCCACGCCGGCGATTCACTACGGGCAGAAACGCTACCGTAAGGAAGCGTGCAAAATCGCGGTTCAAGAGGCACGCTCGTTTACACTCGCGTTTCCGCCCGTAATTTAAAT
This sequence comes from Chloracidobacterium sp., assembly GCA_031402865.1. Taxonomy (GTDB): domain Bacteria; phylum Acidobacteriota; class Blastocatellia; order Pyrinomonadales; family Pyrinomonadaceae; genus OLB17. Next base: position 10,944 of record JANNST010000013.1, read on the forward strand.
TCATTCGCGTTTATTCGCGTAATTCGTTGGCAAAAATTATATGCAAAACAAAATCATCGTTTACGAAAAACCTACCTGAACGACCTGCCGCAATCTGGCCACGCTGTTTCGTGAAAATGGCATCGATTACGACAAAGTCAACTACTTCGCTGAGCCGCTGACCGCAGCTAAACTGAGTAATCTTTTACAGAAGCTTGGAATTCCCGCGTTCGATCTACTTCGCAAGAAAGAGTCGCAATTCAAGGAACTCGGCCTGTCTGTAGACTCTTCGGATAAAGAAATAATCTTGGCAATCGTCGCCAACCCCGGCCTGCTCAATCGGCCCATCGTCGAGGTCGGCGACAAGGCGGTCATCGCGAGGCCGATAGACAAGGCCTTGGAAATTATAGGGAGTTAGCCACACAGTTCACGGAGATATGCTTTATTTTTATATTCTCAGTTACCCCTCTGTGTTCTCCGTGTACTCTGTGGCAAAATGTTCTTATGAGCTTCACGAACGGAAATGGTAACGGTCACCGCCCCAAGCCGAAAAACGTCCTCGGCGGCGAACTGCTGTCTTGCTGCACCGATCCGATGACCGGATTTTACCGCGATGGCTATTGCCGGACCGGTGCAGACGACACCGGACGTCACACGGTCTGCATCATCGCCACCGACGAGTTCCTTGAGTATTCAAAAGCCGTTGGCAACGACCTTTCGACACCGATGCCGCAATATGCCTTTCCCGGCGTCAAGGAAGGTGACAAATGGTGCCTTTGCATGCTGCGATGGCGGGAGGCGTTTGAAGCGGGAATGGCCCCACAGGTGGTTCTCGAAGCCTGCCACGAATCGGTGCTGAAGGTGATTCCGCTCGAAAATCTACAGCAGTATGCGTATCTGGAAGACTAACGATGTACTCGGCCGAACATCTCCGTCATCTCTTTGAATTCAACGATTGGGCGAACCGACGGATGATCGTTTCGCTAAAGGACAACGGATCAAAACGCTCGCTCGAGATACTTGTCCATTTGCTAATCACTGAGAAGGAATATTTCGAACGTCTGTACGGCAAGGACTCGACCGGTTTCGATTTCTTCCCGAAAATGACTATTCAGGAGTGTTCGACCCTCGCAAAAGAGAATGCCGGGCGTTATGAGAAACTGCTAAAACGTTTCGATGACGAGGCTATCGGGATGTATGTGAAGTATAAGACGAGCGAAGGAGTTCCATACGAGAACACCTTCCGCGAAATGCTGTCACATGTTCTAATACATTCTTCGACGCATCGGGGAAACATTATGCTCACGCTTCGCGAAGAAGGCTTCGAGCCGCCAACGATCGATTACATTATTTATTTGCGGGAAACCAAATACGTTTAGTGGAAACGCAGCAGCCCGAACAATTCAGCTTTGATTTTAACACCGAAACGGCGCAGATCGCCGCAGGTGCGGGAGATGAGCTGCGGCTCCAGATGGGCGAATTTGCCGGCCCGCTCGACCTCTTGCTGTTTTTGATCAGGCAGGAGCAGGCGAACATCTTTGACATCCCGATCGCAAAGATCACGGATGAATATGTCCGCTACATCCGCTTGATGAAACGATTGGATATCTCGGTGGCGGCTGATTTCCTCGTAATGGCCGCTACGCTGATCGAGATCAAATCGAAAATGCTCCTGCCGCGTGAGATCTCCACCGAAGCCGAAGATGAGATCGAAGACCCGCGAAAGGAGCTTGTTGACCGGCTGCTGGAATACGAAAAATTCAAATCCGCCGCTGAGATGCTATATGAGCGGACGACAATTGAACAGGCCGTTTTCGCTCGAGGCAAGATCGAATCCGACGAAAACAACGCCGAGATCAGCGCGACAGTCTTTGACCTGCTGACGGTCTTTGAAAAGATCCTCCATCGTCATAAAGAGGTAGTAACAATGGAGATCCATCGCGAAGAGGTCTCCCTATCAGACATGATCCGAAATTTGAAACGGCGGATATTTGAAGAATTAGAGCTGAACCTGGTCAGCTTTTTTGAAGAACTGCATACAAAACGAGAGCTTGTTACAGCGTTCATGGCCGTCCTCGAGATCGTGCGGAGCGAATCCGTTAAATTGATGCAGCGGCAAACATTTGGCGATATTATTTTGAAGAAGGTTTAGCGATGGAACAGGCCGCTGAGGCACAAGAAAAACGTAGTACGGAAAGACTGGCGGCGATCGTCGAGGCGTTGATATTTGTTGCCGACGAGCCGATCCCGACAAAGCTTCTGGCGGAGATACTGGAAGAAGATCGCGATGCTGTCGAGGCCGCCGTAGAATCGCTGACGAGCCGGTACAATGAACGCAAGAGCGGCCTGCAGGTCCGTGCAATCGCCGGAGGCTGGCAAATTTCGACCCGAACGGAGTATCACGAAGAGGTCCGTCAATTCCTGAAAACCCGCCCTTCGGCAAAGCTCTCCCTTGCCTCCTTGGAGACGCTGGCTGTGATTGCGTATAAACAGCCCGTGACAGTTCCCGAGATCCTTGAAATTCGAGGTGTCCAATCGGCTTCGGCAATAAAAACCTTGCTTGAAAAGCGCTTGATAATCACCAAGGGCCACAAGGAAACCGTCGGACGCCCAATGCAGTACGGCACGTCGAAAGATTTTCTTATCCATTTCGGCCTTAAAGATCTGACCGAATTGCCGAGCATCGAAGATTTTGAAGACCTTGTTCAATAGGTTTCAAAACAGAGACCCGGAGGCACAGAGAATTTTCGTGTTTTTCGTTCCCTCTCTGTGTCCTCCGTGTCTCTGTGGTAAATTCTTTGTATGTTAGAAAGATTACAAAAACTAATCGCCCAGGCTGGAATGGCTTCACGGCGGCACGCTGAAGAACTGATCGCAACTGGCGAAGTGACCGTCAACGGCAAGCTGATTACGGAAATGGGAACGAAAGCCGATCCCGCAACCGACCACATCAAGGTCGGCGGAAAACTAATAAACCCAAGCCTCGAACGGCGGGAAAAGACGTACATTCTTTTGAATAAGCCGAAGGGATATTTATCAAGCGCGTCCGATCCCGAAGGCAGAAAACTTGTAACCGATCTCGTCAAAGGCTACGGCAAGCTTCACCCTGTAGGGCGGCTCGATTACAACACCGAAGGACTAATAATCCTCACCAACGACGGCGATTTTACGAATGTCATTGCTTCGTCAAAGCGAAT
>JANNST010000014.1:0-14879 GCA_031402865.1 Chloracidobacterium sp.
GGAGCGGTGGGAGACATACATTAAGAAAAAGTGAACAAAATCTGTATTGTCAAAGATCCTAAAAACTACCAACCGCCATCGGCGGGACACTAGAATTCCATCTTGACAACGGTCCCGTCTTTAGAGATGCGTTGAAAAACCCTCAACCAATATTCAACGCTGAGGTCGCCGAGGTTGTCGCGGAGACCGGAGAGAAGAAGTCTAATTCAAACTGAAGCAGTACCTGCTATTGAATAAGATGCTTGTGGTGGGCCGTTGCGATCAGGTAAAAAGCACCTGTATTAGAGAAATGGTTGAGGTAGAACTGGAATGTACGGTTTATTCGGGTTTTAACTAGGCATGCACACAGGCTGCTGTGTGCATGGTGAAAACAACTCGGGCTCGGAATCAAAACGATGGTTGGCAATCCTAAACTTTGATTCCGGCCTTTTTTTAGTTCGGCCAACATGAAAAAAGCTATCGATCAGCAGAAGGTCATATACGACGATCATCCAGCAAACTCGCGATATACTTTCTGGTCAGAAATTCTGCTCCCCAAGATCGACTTGGCGTACTTACCGGCATCTTAGCATGTCCGCCATTTCAGATTCTGTAATCCAGAGTACAGTGCCCGAACGAAAGTGCAAGTTCTTTTAATGCTTTAAGGCTATCGGCCGCAGCTAATCGTTTCGCTTGCGGCGTCTCCTCACAGTCTCGCGGCTGCCGCCGAAATATGCAAGGATGGTCACAACAAGGTGGGCCGCGAACCAGATGTTGTCATAGCCCATGTTCTGATAAATGTAGATTAGTATCAAAACGCGCGGCATAAACAAACCAAGCAGGATATCTGCCCATTGCGGAACATTGTTTGCCGGATACCAGTGCTGTAGAAAAAACACGACCAGCACGATCCTCGGAAAAAACAGCGAGAACAACAGAAAATAAAAGTCCATACCTGATCCTCCTAAATTTATCTAATTATACGCCTTTTATTTCCGATTCGTTCCAAGTCGTTCAAGCTTGCCTGGCTGAATAAACACGGGGCTGGTGGTCCAATTCTCTCGCTTTTGCGGCGTGGGCCTCAGGAGAAATGTGGTAATCGATCCAATCGTAAACGTGAGTAAGCCACTGAACATGCAGTTTTTGTAATCTAGCGTACAGAACATGCGATTTTTCCTTGTTATTATTGGAAAGTTCGCTCTTATCAGCCTTTAGACCAGACATTCGGGAGTTGCGCTTTCCATACTTGGTGGGATGCATTTCAATGTTTGAAGCCCTTTTCGTTATCCTTGCTTGGTTTCTCTTCACCAAGCCATGTGTAAACGGATGCGTTTTTGGACAGGCTGAATCCCGCTGTTTAGACGATGGAGCGGTAGCACTCTTATTGCAGATCTTGAATTCGAGATCTTTTTGATATTTAGTCATCTGGAGAAACTTATGTCGCTGAAGAAACTTACAAGCTTATTTTTATCAATTGGTCTAATGACGGTTATCATGGTGGCGGGAGCCACTTTGGTCAGTGCGGACGAGTCCACGGAACGGCCTACAAGAATTAAGAAAACCGAGCCCTGCCAGGATTACGACCGCAATGAGGACGAAGAAAGACCGAGTGGAGATTGCCCCGGTACCGTTCCGACTCCTGAACCCGTTTCAATACTCCTGTTTAGTGCGGGACTTGCGGGAATCGGATTTGCGGCGCGCCGACGGTTAAGACGTACGGAATAACATCAGATAAGGTTTATTTTGGTGTCAATAGGAATTCAAGCTGTATTGTTGCTCTTGAGTAGCGGTACAGCTTGAGTTTTTTTATTTGGTTGGTATCATTCCCCGAATGAATCTTTCAGCCCTCACTTTAAGGTCGATTTGGAAACCGCTTCTAATTGTCGCGGGGCTTTTGTTTTTGTACGCATCCGTTCTGGCGAAACTTGGTTACGATTGGTGGACCGATGACAATTACTCCCACGGCCTTCTTGTTCCGTTCGTTATCGGCTACATCATATGGCTCGATTTCGACGCCGTGCGGAGTTTGCGGAAAAAGCCTGAGGTATGGCTCGGACTTCTTATTACCGTGTTTGCGGTAATGCTTTTGCTCGGCGGTACGCTCGCCTCAGAACTTTTTACCCAACGGATTTCGCTGCTTTTCATTATTGCCGGGGTTGTTGTGTATTTCTTTGGCAAACAAATGCTGCGACGGCTCCTGCTGCCGTTCGCGTTGATGCTTTTGGCAATGCCGATACCTCAAATCATTTTTAACAAAATCGCTTTTCCTTTGCAGATATGGGCATCGCAAGTAGCCGAATGGGGAATCCGGCTGTTCGGCATTCCGGCGGTGCGTAGAGGAAACGTGATCGAGTTGGTACCTCTCGGATTGACTGAGGTCGTAGGGCTTGAGGTCGTTGAAGCCTGCAGCGGCATTCGGTCACTTATGACGTTGGTGACGCTTGCCTTGATTCTCGGATATTTCACCAGAGAACGCCGAAATAGTGTTGTGCAAGGCTGGCACCAACTGATTCGTAATCCTGATTCACTTAGAATCGTTTTGCTAATGGCGTCGGCGATTCCTATCGCTTTAGTCACCAATGCCGCACGCGTAACGACGACGGGATTGCTGACATATTTTTATGGCCAGGAAACTGCCGAAGGCCCGTGGCATGATTTGTCGGGCTCGGTTGTGTTCCTGACTGCACTCGTACTTCTAATCATGGTCAATTACGGCCTAAAGCGGATCTTTCGCACCCATAGTCCGAATCATGAGGGTACGGATTATAAGGTTGAAAAGACCAGTCATGGCCCATTGGCTACGGAGCGTCAGACGGTTCTATTATTTACCGTTATTTTAATAGGCGGGGTTTTCATAAATTGGTTTCAGCATCGGGGCGAGGCGGAGGTTGATCGCCGACCTTTGCGTGAGATTCCGAGTCAGTTGGGCATTTGGCAGCAAAAAGGACGCGACGTCCGCTTTGACGAGGAGACCGAGAAGGTTCTACGGGCAAGTGACTATGTCATGCGTGATTACTTCGGGCCCGGAAAGCGGCTGAATCTTTATGTCGGTTATTACGCGTCACAAAGGTCTGGTGCGACTTATCACAGCCCGCAGAGTTGCTTGCCGGGTACCGGATGGGAGATGAAGGAGCCGCAGTTGTTAGAGGTCACAACTCCCGGTGGGCGGAATTTCAAGGTCAATCGCTATATTGTGCAGCGGGGAAGTCACCGGGAGATCCTGATCTATTGGTATCAGGGCCGGGGCCGTATAACCCCAAGCGAATACGAAGATAAGCTGTACACAAGCGTGGACAGCATCTTGAGGCGTCGATCGGACGGAGCAATGGTCCGAATTATGACACCGGTGGGCAAAGACGAAGGCAGATCTTTGGAGGCAGCGTTGGAGCTATCATCGCTGCTAGCCGACAATATTTCGCCATTTTTACCTGATTAACGCGCTTTTGACGATTTTCCTAGAATTTTATGTGCTTTCGTACTAGTTTATAGTGACATTCTTAAAATCGGGGTGGAAGACGGGACGGCATCGTGTATGAGCGTTGAATTTAAACAAAGGAGTATCGGCGAATATGTCCGAATGGCGAAACGCCGGAAATGGCATATCGTTTTACCCACGATTGCCGTTTTTCTTGCGGTATTTTGGGTGGTACGCGGCCTGCCGAACTTTTATACCTCAACAACTTTTTTGACCCTGACACCGCCAACAATCTCAGAAAAGGTCGCTCCGTCGCTCACGGATGAAGATCTATCACAACGTCTTCAGGCAATTAACAACACTGTTCTAAGCCGGTCGTCGCTTGAGCCGATGGTCGGGAAATACAATCTTTATAGAGAAGAGCGAGATGCGGGGGTTCCCGTCGAGCGAATCGTCGACAGGGTGAGGAATAATATCAATGTTGTTCCGGAAAAAGCCGATAACGAAAAGGTTGTAGGTTTTCGAATCAGCTTCAGAGACCGTTCACCGGAATCGGCACGGGATGTCACAAAAGACCTTGCCGCCAAATACGTTACGGCGCAGAACGTCGAATCAACGTTGAGTGCCGAGACAACGCGTGAGTTTATCAATACTCAAATGGCGCAGGCAAAAAGCACTCTTGACGCGCTCGAGAAACAACGTCTGGACATAATGCTGCAAAACGTTGAAACCTTACCCGATTCCGCCCAAGGCCTGATCGCGCAGCTTGAAGGCCTGCGTCAACGCGAGGGCACGATCTCAAAAGACAAGGAAACACTGATCACGGAAAAAGGTCGCGTGCAGGACAGCATCCGGGCGCTTAACAGCCAGGTACGGCTTATAGAAAATTTTGGCGAAAAAGAAACGCAGCAAGCGGTTGAGCAGGCTTCCCGCATTGAAGACACGCCGGCATACGGCCAACTTGTTCAAAAACGGGCCGAGTTCAATGCGAAACTTGAGAATTTGAAGAAACAATACCGCGATAAACATCCTGAGATAATCCAGACGCAGACCGATATCAACAAGATCAACGAAGAACTGGAAAAATTGGCAAAGAATACGGATCAACGCGTCAAGCAGGCGAACCAATCCGGCTCGCGCAAGGCTGAACTTCAAAAGAAGAGCCTCGAGATCGAGAAAGAGAAGGCCGAAAATCAAATAGTGCAGATCGATCAGCAGATGCAGACGAAGGATGCGGAATTGCGGCAGAATGCCGGCCAGATCGCGGTGCTGGAATCCAAAATAAATTCGATTCCGAATGTGAAAGTAGCTCTCGAAGGCGTCAGCAATCAGTATCAGTCGGCGAAATCGGCTTATGATGAATTGTTGAAAAAATTCAATAACGCGCAGCAGCAGGTGGTCGTTGAAAGCAACGCCCAGGGTGAAACGATTAGAGTCGTCGACCCGGCCAACCTTCCCCAGACGCCTGAAAATGCGTCGAAGAAGCCGTTTTTTATGGCTCTGGGTGCGTTGCTAGGTCTTGGTATCGGTTTGCTTCTGGCAGCGGCTTTTGAAATTCCGCGGTTGTTCAGGATTCAGAATATTGACGACGCAAAACACTACACCGGGTTGCCGGTCCTAGCTTCGGTGCCGCCGCTGCTGACTGACGGCGAGATTTCATGGCAGAAACGCTTACATTTGCTGAAAGTTGCGGCAGGAATACTTGTAGCAATTTTAAGTATTCCGGTGTTAATTACCGTCATGCAAATGTCGCGGATACTGGAACGAATCAGTTAACAAGCCCTTATTTTTACAAGGATAGATGTTGCTTAAATGTATAAAGAGTTTTTCAATTTAAAGGATTATCCGTTTAGCTTAACGCCGGATCCGAAGTTCATCGTTTTTACGCCGAGTTATAACGAGCTTTTGGCAAGCCTCTACTACGGAATTGAAATGGCAAAGGGGCTGATCGTCTTGACTGGCGAGGTTGGCACCGGCAAGTCAACGGCGCTTCGCTGGATTATCCGAAGGCTCGATTCGAGCGTTGTTGCCGCCTATATCGTTAACCCGCATCTTTCGATCGAGGAATTTTACCATCATGTCTCAGAAATGCTCGAGATAAAGGAATGGGCGAACAAAACAGAGCTTTTGACGGAAATGGCCCGGATTCTGGAAGATCGGCACCGTCGCGGGCTAAGGACTGTTTTGATCGTTGACGAGGCGCACGAGCTTTCGGATGAGGTTCTGGAAGAAATACGCTTGTTGCTCAATTTTGAATCGGACAATGCGAAACATCTGCAGATCGTATTGACCGGACAACCTGAATTGCGTGAAAAACTGCGCAAGACGAATCTCAGGCAATTGAAACAGCGCATCGCGCTTCGTTGCGAAATGCCAGCCCTTACGAATGTTCAGGAAGTCAAACGTTATATTACCGAGAGGCTCTTTATTGGCGGTTCAAAGCAGCCGAATATTTTTTCGCCGTACGCCATCGATTTTATCTTTCAATGTTCGGAAGGGATTCCGCGTCTAATTAATAATTTATGCGATAACGCCATGATTGCCGCGTACGCGGCGGGCGAACAGGTCATCGGGCGCAGCGTGATCGAAGCAGTGGCTGAGAATTTGGATCTTTTGCCAGACAAAGACGGTCTGCTTCCGAGCGATAGAGCCGTAGAGGTCGTAGGTTCGGCAAGGGTGTTGACGCCGGTCGGGCATGAAGAGCTGTTGAGCGATCGAAGCAGGCTCAAGCGGGACCGTTCGGCAAAGTAAGCAAGGTTCGATTACGAGTTTCGGCGTGTGAGAGGACGATAGTTAGGATTGTTGAATGAGATTTCTAAAGACCTTACAAAAGCGAGAAAGTGAACAGCCGCTCAAGGTGGATGACCTTGATAGCTTTGCCGATCGCGCCGGGGCCGTCGAAGCCGGCGACAATGAGCCGCCCGGATTGCTTTCTATTGGTGATCTTCGAATCGGAGCTCCGAAAATAGAATTGAGTGTCAGAACTGGAACGCCAGTTAAGAGAACGGTTGAGGACGGTAATGGAAGTAAATCGGCGGCTACGAATGGCTCGGCTGTTAAAACAAGTTCGGTCGAATCATTAAACATTCCAAAAATACAGGTTAATGTCGAAACCGTGAACCCGCGTGTTGTTTCTATCACCCACCCGCGTTCGGCCTATTGTGAAGAATATCGGAGTTTGCGGACTCAGATTCTCCATAAGAGTAAAAAGCGGAAGCTGCAGGCTATCGTTGTTGTCAGTGTCGGGCCCTCGGAAGGAAAATCGATCACGGCGTTGAATTTGTCGTGGCTTTTTGCTCAGACCGATGGTGTGCGGGCACTGATAATCGACAGCGATCTGCGTTTGCCGAGTCTGGCAAGCTATCTTGGTATCGAAAGTAAAAAAGGGTTGTCGGACGTGCTCGTCGGTAATGCAACGCTGACGGAATCAATCGTCCAGCTCGAACCCGCCGGGCTTTATGTGCTTCCGGGCGGTGAGGCGCGCAGCGACGTTGCGGAACTAATTTCAGGCCCCAAGTTTGCCGAGATTCTCGATGAAGCACGCGGGTTATTCGATTTCGTTATCATCGACGCGCCGCCGCTAGGTATATTTACCGATGCCGCGGTTTTGATCAATTTGGCTGATGGAGCATTACTTGTCGTAAAAGCGAATCAGACACGTTACAAGGATATCGACCGGATTTTGGATACGCTTCCCCGAGAGCGGATTCTTGGAACGGTTTTGAACCAATCGGATGATACTTTGATGGACGAAAGTTATTACAAGTATGGCTTGTATGACAAAAATAAGCCGGCGGAATAGGCGCCGATTTAGAGATGAACACAAAATTCAGCCCACGCACGATCGGCTTGATAGTTGCCGATATCGCGATTCTATATTTCGCGATCATCTTAGCGCTTTACCTGCGTTTGGGTTGGGTGGGAACGGCGTTTCAAATACGTGAGAATAACGCCTTGAACAAAGTCGCGTTCGCGGCATCCATTTGTTTGATCACCATTTATCTGTACGACCTTTATGATTACGCCGTTATGAACACGCGGCGTGAATTGCTCCTGCGTCTGATTCAGGCGATGGGCATTGCCTGGACATTTCTCGCTATCGTTTTTTATTTGATGCCGCCGCTTATGATCGGCCGTGGAACGCTGATTTACTCGGTTGTTTTAACGCTGGTAATGCTCTTGGCGTGGCGAACGGTGATTCATTTTCTTACCGGCCACCCGGAATTGGGTGAAAAGATCCTGATAATCGGAGCCGGAAAGTCGGCGGTCGAAACCGCGAATGTAGTGTTTCAGAGGCGCGACGCTGGATATCGCGTCGTCGGTTTTATTGCGGTCGACGGTGTTGGAAACGGAGACGCACCGAGGTCTGCGGCGGAATTGGGAAATGCGACCATTTTGGGCAAAACCGACGAACTCGAAAAAATAGTCAGCGAAAAGAAGATCGACCGGATCGTGGTGGCTCTGGCCCAGCGGCGCGGGAATTTTCCGACGGAAGCTTTGTTGCGCATGAGTCTGGAAAACAACGTTAACATTGAAGAATGCTCGTCATTTTTTGAGCGCGTTACGGGACAGGTCCATCTCGATATGCTTCGCCCATCGTGGCTGATATTCTCGGGCCGGTCGCGGGACACCCGTTTAACGATTGCCTTTCGTGATGTCCTTAACCGTGGTTTGGCGATGCTCGGTTTGATCTTGTCGCTTCCCATCGCCCTTCTCACTGCCATTTTCATAAAGCTGGAGTCGAAGGGCGGAGTATTTTACCGGCAGGAAAGGGTCGGCAGAGACGGCAGCATTTTTGACCTGATAAAGTTCCGCTCGATGCGATTTGATGCCGAAGCGGATGGGAAACCGGTTTGGGCGGCTTCGGATGATGAACGCACGACGGTTGTCGGACGATTTATACGAAAGGCACGCATTGACGAGATACCGCAATTTTGGAACATTATTATGGGCGAAATGAGCTTCATCGGCCCGCGACCCGAACGCCCGCATTTCGTTGCGGAGCTTGCCGAACAAGTTCCGTTCTACGACCACCGTCATCTTGTCGCTCCGGGATTAACGGGTTGGGCGCAAATCAAATATCCGTACGGAGCATCGGTCGAAGACGCACGGCAAAAATTGCAGTACGACCTTTATTATATTAAGAATCAGTCATTGGCACTAGACGTAATTATAGTATTTGAAACGGTCAAGACGGTGCTGTTCGGGAAGGGTGGAAGGTAGTTTGCGGCGAAAATAAGGGGTGAGAGGCAATAGAACGAATATGCTTACTGTATTACGTGTCCTGTCTATTTGAAGAGGGAATTATTATGTCCAAAGAATTTTTGCGGCGACAGGTTTTAGGGTTGATTTCGATCTTCGTCTTTGCGCTCTGCGTAGTTGCGCAGAAACCTCAGAACATAGATGTGTCCGAGGAAGAGGCGGCACTTTTACCTTATTACAACAATTACTTAAAGACATACCATCTCGGCCCGGAGGACGTGATCTCTGTGGAAGTTTTCGGCGAGGCAAATTATTCGAAAGCCGGAATCGTCATTCCGCCGACTGCGCGGATCGCATATCCGCTTATCCCGGGCGGCATTTTTGTCGGCGGCAAAACAACCGAGCAGGTGTCGGCGGAGATCAAGAAAAAACTTGACGAGTACATAATCGACCCGCAGGTCACCGTGACGCTCGATAAGGTCGGATCGGCCCGATATGGCGTTATGGGCAAGGTGACGACGCCGGGAGTTAAAATAATGAATCGCCGCTACAATGTTTACGAGGCGATCGCCGAAGCCGGAGGAATTGCAAAAGACGGCGACAAAAAAAGGATTCTGCTGCTCCGGCTTAATCTGCAGGGCGGATTCTCGCAAACCGTCATCAACTTCGAAAAGGTAATGGCCGGCAAGGCCGATGTGCCTTATTTGTTGCCCGGCGATCAAATCATCGTGCCTGAAAAGAAATGGAGTTTGACGAAGGTGCTGGATGCTGTCGGCAAGGCAAGTGCGATTCGGATACTCTTCGGCGTGCCATTTTAGTCGCGTGGATTGTCCTCGGCAAACTATGAACTTCGCTAAGCTAATTCTGCTCTCGCTGGTGTGCATTTATTTTTCGCAAACTGCATCTGGCGATTGGAAAAAGCAAGAGTCCGGCACTTTAGCGTGGCTTTATTCCATATATTTTGTTGATAAGGATTACGGTTGGATAGTCGGCAGCAACGGAACGCTTTTATCGACGAAAGACGGCGGCCGCAGTTGGGTTAAGGAGAAAACCAAAACGGGCGATATGTTTCGCGATGTCTACTTTTCGGACAGGCAGCACGGCTGGATTTTATGTGAACGCAGCGTTTACAGATCAGGTGGAGATCCGCCCTCTTATTTGCTGCAGACTTCAAACGGCGGTGCTGATTGGCAGACCGTAGATTTTGCCGAAGGAAAAGAGCGAATGGTCCGCTTTTTCTTTTCGAGGAACGGGACGGGATTTGCCATCGGCGAAGGCGGCATAATTTTGCGCATGCAGAATGAGAAAAAGAACTGGAAGAGATTGCCGCTTCCTGTTCGCTTCCTTATTCTCGACGGCATATTTGTCGACGAACTGAACGGTATTTTAGTCGGCGGCGGTGGAACGATCCTTAACACCGCTGATGGCGGATCAACGTGGAACGAGCCGAAGTTTGCCGTTTCAAAGGTGCGGGCAAAGATTAATGCTGTTGATTTCGTCGATCGAAACACGGGCTGGACTGCCGGCCGGAACGGCGCCATCTACATGACTGACGATGGCGGTAGAGTCTGGCATGAACAGGCCTCAAACGTTACCGCAGATCTTTTCGGCATCGCCTTTGTTGATGCGAGAATAGGATTTGCCGTCGGTGACAAAGGAACAGTCCTGCGAACGGCCGACGCGGGCATTAGTTGGAAAATCGAGGTGACGGGCAGTAAACACAGGCTGGAGAGCATTTCGTTTGCCGGTGAGCGTGGATTCGCGGTTGGCTTTGGCGGAACGATATTGACTGCGGAAATAAAGCGATAGCCGTTAGCTCAAACTGATAGTCGTTTTTTTTGTAAAGGAATTTCAATGTGCGGTATTGTCGGAATAGTCGGGGACTTTTCTCGTGAAGAGTGCCTGTCAATTGTAGGTAGAATGAACGGGGCGATCACACATCGCGGCCCGGACGATGATGGCGTATGGGCAGAAGACGGTTTCGGGTTTGGAATGCGGCGCTTGAGTATCATCGACCTCTCCGGCGGCCATCAACCGATGTGGGACGATCCGTCGGGAATCGGGCTGGTATTCAACGGCGAGATTTATAATTATAAGGCCCTCCGCTCGAACCTCGAGGCGAAGCACCATCTGAATTGGTTTACGGAGAGCGACACCGAGGTTGTTCTCAAGAGCTTGGTGAATATTGGCGAGAAAGCCATTGATGATTGGAACGGAATGTTTGCCGTTGCGGCATGGAACCAAAAAGAAAAGCGGCTTTCGCTTATCCGTGACAGGATGGGCGTTAAGCCGCTGTACTATTTCTGGGACGGTCGAACGCTGTTATTTGCTTCGGAAATAAAGGCACTCATGGCCTCCGGGTTGGTTGAGCCGCTCATTAATAAACAGGCAATTTGGGATTATCTTACTTATCGATATGTTCCGGGGCCCGAATCTGTCTGGCAGCAGATCAGAAAGCTGCCGCCCGGACATTTATTGAGGTTCGGGCCTGACCGCAAGCCGGAAGAGGTTCGCTATTGGGCATCCGATGTCCTCAGCGACGAACGCGATGTTCGTTCTGAGCTAGAGATAGATAAAGAGTTTGCATCCTTGTTTCTCGATGCGGTCGAGCTGCGGCTGGTCGCGTCCGATGTTCCGGTCGGGGTATTTCTTAGCGGCGGGCTCGATTCAAGCGCGATAGCGGCGGCGGCGGTAGAGCTTGGCCACAAGAACTTCCATACGTTCTCGGTCGGATTTGACGACGGCGGATACTTTTCGGAGCTGCCGTTTGCGAGACAGGTCGCAAAACACGTCGGTGCACAATACCACGAGGTGGTGATCGATCAAAAACAATTCATCGATACGTTGCCCGAAGTCGTTTACGCGTCCGACGAACCGCTTGCCGATCTCTCACTCGTTCCGCTTTTGGCTCTGTCGCGGTTGGCGCGTAAGGACGTGAAAGTCGTCTTATCGGGTGAGGGAAGCGATGAGGTATTGGCCGGGTATGATTTCGACCGGGCCGAACGCGACTGGTCCCGGGTGCGCTTTCTTCAGGGCTTTCCAAATAATGCATTGAAGATCGGGGCAGCTGTTTCCCGGCTCGGTTTCTCGGAAGGCCTGCAAAGGAAGGCGGAGAAGTTGGCAAACGTACCGCTTGATGATTGGAACAGAATCGAACTGCCTCACATAACCAGTCACTTTACTCAAAAAGAAAAGGAAGTGCTTTGGCCGAACGAAACCCATCAAAACAGCGACCGCATCATTGCCGGGCAATATGCTGCGACGAAATCCACCGATCCGCTACAGCAGATGCTTTCGATTTATCAACAATCATGGCTCGTCGAAGATCTTTTGATGAAGGCGGATAAGGCAACGATGGCGGCTTCGCTCGAAGCGCGAACTCCATTCTTGGACTACAGGCTGGTTGAGTGGGCAAATCGTCAGCGTAACGACGTCAAGGTAAAACGGGTCGGATTCAATAGGTATCAGACGAAGAGCGTTCTGCGGCGTTTTAGTGAGAAAAGGTTACCAAAAGAAATAGTCGATCGGCCAAAGCGGGGATTTCCCGATCCCGCGAACCAATGGCTGCAAAATGGATTGGACGGTTGGGCAAGGGAAACATTGTTGAGTTCCGACAGTAAATTAGGAGATGTGTTTTCAAAGAAAATGATCGGCAGCATGATCGATCAGGCAAAGCTTGGCAAAGGCAGCGGAGGTGAGCGCACTTGGGTCCTCGTCGTTCTCGAGCTTTGGCTGCGGGTCTGGGATGCGAATCTGCTTTAACGGCCTTAGGCACCAGGTCGTAGAGCCGTTTGCTAGGCACGAAATTTTTCTATCAATTTTCCTATCGTTTTTTTTACGACACCTCCAAAGTGAAATTCGACCGCCTCAAGTTGTAAACGCCTTGCGCCGAAACTCGCCTTGAAATCCTGGAGCCCTGTGCTTTCCATATCCGTGCCGCCTAAATTAAAGACATCGAACGATTCTTTCTGCAAAATACAAGCCGTTTCGTAGAAAAGTAACTGGGAAGCACCCAGATCGCGACCGCCGGAGGTCGTTCCAGATGTTTGAGCATAGGCGCCTTTACTGCTTTTGAGGACCAGAATCGAGCTCAGCACTTCACCATCGAGAACGGCTTGGAATATTTCACCCACATTGCTTTGAAGATAGGCTAAAGAGTCCTGATCTTGAATCTCCGACGCAATTTCGTGCCCACGATCACGCCGACGCGTTAAGGCGATGTTGGCAAGCCGTGTATGAACTTCACACGCTTGCGGGTCGATCGAACGAGTCAACGTTAATCCGGCATTCAGTGCTTTCTTTATGTGTCGTTGATGGCGCCTGTGCAACCCGCGCCAGAGATCGGTGTTCTTCAGGTCGAGTTGGAACTCGTAACGCACCTTTCGCGAAACCTCGCCTTCATTGTGTGGTATCTCCGCTTCTTCCGAGGCAAAAGTATGAACATCCAGGATCGAAACATTGCTTTCGGTGCAAAACCGGCGAAGTCCTTCCCAGAATGCCGCCGGATCGTCTATGTGAGGCAAAGATGTTATCTCAAGCCTATGGTTGAGCCTGCCCCGTGTCGAAAAGGCCGTGCAAGCAGAAAAAAGCCGGGCGTCTTCTTCCAGGTAGATTACATAGGCATCCACGCCCCGTGTACGCCTCGCGTCGACGTATTCGAACGTGAAGAAGGGATTTTCCGGAGCCAACGCTGAAACTCGTTCCATGAGGTCACGAGATGGATCGGAAACCGCTCGAAATTCAACCGGCATCATTTGATTCCTCGGCCCTTACGGCCTCTTCCATCAGGAGCGAATCGATTAGAAATTTTGCCGCCCAGTTCGGGTATTCATACGTACAATAATCGCCGTCGACCGGAAACGATCCCTTCACGGAGCCCCTTGTTTCAGGGCTGCCGTCGAGTTTAACGGTGCGGCGGACAAACTTGTTGGCGGCGAAGGCGGCATCGCGATATCTTTTTTCGCCGGTGTATTCGAACAGCAAAAGCCAGCAGGCGGCGATTTGAACATTCCCGGTCAGGCAGGACCAGGAAACGGTGCCGTGCCAATTTGCATCAAGGCGGCCGGGCAAGGAGCCGTCGCTGCGTAGAACGGTTAAAAGGCTGTCTGCTGTTTTCAGAGACGCATTAAGAAACTTTTCGTCCTTGGTGAAACGGTACGCCTCGACAACACCCCGGAGCACGTAACCAAGCGTGTGGGTCAACGGCTGTTCCGGTTCAGTCAGGCAGCAGCTTTCGAACCAACCGTTATCGGTTTGCAGACTCAAGGCCCAACCAATATTCGCGATCGCGGCTTCCGCATAGCCACTGTCCATTTCGAGCCGGGCGGCTTCGAAAAGGCCCCATGATACGTGGGTTTCGTAGGCTTTATCCGATGGGTTAGCAAAAGGCGAGCGGTGTTTACGCCAGCAGCCGTCGTCATCCTGGGTCCTGACAAGCCAATCAGCGGCTCGACGCATCGGCTCTCTGTATTCGGCACCGAATTCCTCGGTGCCGCTCGCCAATCCCAACAGGATTTGGCCGGTATTAAACGTTACGGGAATCTGCGGTACGGCTCCGATAACACTTCCCTGAAAGCCGCCATCGGGAAACTGGATGGAAACGAGCCAGTCAAGCATCCGCTTTGCACGGTGCCTCGAGTTCTCATCATCTTTCAGCTTGGCGTAATTGAGCAACGTCGGAATTATATACCCGGTGGTTTCGGGATAAGAAGAATTCCAGCCGGTGAGCAAGCTGTAATCGCGAGCCACACCACCGTCGTTCGACGTGGAGTTGTCCTGAGCGCGGCCTAACCATTCGACCGACTCCTTTAGAACCTGATCTATGGGCGCATCCTGATCCGGAAGGCCCAAATCGTCACTTTCACGTTCTTTTCGCGCAACTTCCGGTAGCCTGTGGAACACACCTGCATTACGAATTGAGCGTAAAATTGTTCGAAACATTGTCTAAATTATTGTGTGTGAAAAAACCGAGCGGGCCGTTTAGCATTCAAACATGGAAGTTGATTCCATTAAAAATCTAACACTATTTTATCGGCGAAACCCAAATAAAGTCAAAAATTGGTAGTGCATCACTTCGAAAGATTTCCCCGGCCTCTTCTTTGTGACCTTTGTGGTATGTACTTCGTGGTCTTTGTGTTTAGATCTTTTCTTCAACACAAAGAGCACGAAGGGAAGACACAAAGGGCGCTGAGGGTTCAGACTGATGTTATAAAGACGGTTTCTCCGACGTTGAGTAGAATCAATGTTGACGACAAGGATTCGGATCTTTGACAGGAGAAACCGT
>JANNST010000015.1:0-69395 GCA_031402865.1 Chloracidobacterium sp.
AGCCCCCCCCCGACCTCTACCCCGCCTCCAACCCCCACTCCCTCCCCGACTCCCACCCCTACGCCGACGCCCACGCCGACGCCCACGCCAACGCCGACGCCGACGCCAACGCCGACGCCAACGCCGACGCCGACACCAACGCCGACGCCGACGCCTACGCCTACGCCAACGCCAACGCCAACGCCAACGCCAACGCCAACGCCGACGCCTACGCCTACGCCTACGCCAACGCCAACGCCAACGCCAACGCCAACGCCAACGCCAACGCCAACGCCGACGCCGACGCCGACGCCGACGCCGACACCTGCTCCGTCGCTTCTGATCAACGAAGTGGATGCAGATCCGCCGGTCGAGGGTGACGATGGTTGCCAGTACGTTGAAATTCTGGGAGTTCCGAATTCGTTCGTCCCGGCAAATACATACTTCGCTTCAATCGATGGAGACAGTTCGGTATTTGGCCAGCTTGGCTTTGTAGTCAATCTGGGCGGGGTTCAGGTCGGATCGAACGGAACTATCACGCTGGTGATTAACGGTGGCTCATGTGCTGGACGTGTATATCCGGCGGGTACGACGCTTGTTCCGGTCGACACTGTCTTGAACCTGGGGCAATCAGCTGAAACGTTCGCCCTGTTGAACGTACCGGTTGATACGCAGCCGATCTTCAACGAAGGTGACGATATCGATCAAAATGAGGACAAAGTCATCGATCCGGCCTTGGGCATTACCATCATCGACTCGATTGCGTGGGCAGTAGACCCTGATCTACAAGCCACGTACGGACCGGTTCTGGTAATAACAGGAACGGGCGATGTGCCTGATGCGGCAACCCGCTTCCTCGGTAACACCAATCCACAGAGTGCTGCTGCATTCTATTGGGGCGAGTTACTGGGTCCTGCGGCGAACTCGACGACGTACTCGTCGCCGCTCAGTCCGAATTTCCCAGCCGGTGGGGCTTTGACTCCGGGTGCTCCAAACGTGCCGTAGCCTGAATATTGGTAACCACCGATATTTTGGCTGACAGACGAGGGTGCGTTCCTCTTAAATCAGGAACGCACCCGATAAAAATTCAATAAATATTCACGAATTTGCCATGTACGGCGGTTCAAAGGTCTACAAAGAAAAGGAATACGTAAATCAGGAGATTAGAAATGAAAAGTATCTTAAGAGTAATGACGGCGATCGTTTTGATCGCAAGCATCCAAATGGTTGGATTCGCCCAAGGGTCAAATATCGGCTATTCGGCCGTTGACAACAATAACGACGCAACCAATCGGCCGCAACAATTTTACAGCATCAACGTCATCAACGGCGCGACGACTTACCTCGGCGACCTCGTCCAGGACAGGAACGGCGACGGAGTTATCGATCAGAGCGTTCAACTGGTTGGCGGCGAAAAGGTAAACAGAGAATATGAGGGAATGGCCTCAATCGGTTCGGTAATATACGGTATATCCGAATTTGCCGGTCTTAACCTGGTTGGCAACAACTGTGGAGCGACCGAAGACCCGATCAGCGGTTTGTCGAGCGATCTTCGCACATTCCGTATTGGCCCGATTCAGACGACACCAAGCGCAGCCAACTCGAATCCGGCTCCGGTGCCGCTAGTTCCGGCGAACGCAAATGGGATCAATTCGATCCTTGGACCGCAAATTGGCCAGACGTGCATCAATGACACCGACGGTGGTACGGAAGCGGCATTGGGCTACAGCCAGATCGACGGCTTTTTGTATTCGATCTCAAGTGAAGATCAAAGGTTACTGCCCGCAGTTCGCTCGAACTTGTACCGTATCAGCCCGACAACCGGTCTGGCCTCATTCGTAGCCCCGATCGAAAACGCCAATCTGATATCGACCGACCCGATAGGAAATCCGACCTTCGGCGATCCGAGACCGTATCTTGACGGCCTGACAATCCTTCCGGGCGGCCAGGCTTTCGCAACGGCTTTCCGGTTTTCAGCCAGTAACCCGGTGAATGCAGATCCTTTGGCGGATGACGCCGGCGGTTTGTATCAGCTCAATCTTGCGACCGGCGTTGCCACTTTTTGCCGTTTCCTCGTTCCGGCGCCCCTTGGCGTAGATAGCGGACTTGCCCATCGCGGCGGTACGCTATTCCTCTTGAACGAACGCGGAATCATCTACAGCTCAAACGCGGTTTGTGCAGGCGGAACGCCGTTCACGGTCGGACTTACAATGGGAACCACCACGGCAGCGACCAATTTCGGTGCCGGCGGCGGTGCAGCTACCAAACGTATCGCGGGATGCCGCGGGGCATCGGCTATCGCATTTGAAGACGGTATAGCCGCGACTGCAGGTGCTTGCCGCGACTTCGAAGGCTTCGATATTCCGCAGCCTGCCCTGAGGTAATGGTATGGTTTTTAGCTTAGGAAATTAGTCCGAAGCAGCAACTCTTGTGCATCAGAGCAGAGCAATCTGCTCTGATGCTTTTCACTATCCAGGCCTCAATCGCACGCTCGGTTTCGACAAATTCAAGAACTTGCAACACTAAAGTAACATTAGACTTAACTTGTTGTTAACGCCTTGTATTAATAGTTTTCAGGAACATATAATTTTCTATTCATAGCAAATATTACCGGTGGAATTTTACAGATACGATTTGAGACATGAACGAAAATCAAATTGTCGGCATTACATTTTCGCAGTCTGCACGGAGTCGAAAAACAGGGGAAATCTTATGAATAATATCAAGCAATTATCGACGAAATTTAGCAATCTGGGCAGAACTTTAGTATTCGCACTCGTCATTTGTAGCTTCGGCGCAATTTCCGGTGTAGCTCAGCAAAGTGACAACGGATCGCTGAGCGGGACGGTGACGGATCAGGCCGGAGCATTGGTTCCAGGTGCGACGGTTACCGCTACTAGTGTCCAGACAGGACAAAAACGCCCAGTAGCTACTACCGACAACGAGGGAAGATTTACGATCCTTAGCCTGACTCCCGGAAATTATGAAGTTACGGCAATAGCATCGGGCTTTGCGGAGACCAAACAAACGGCAACGGTATCGTCGAGCGTGACGACGCCTTTAAATTTTCAATTGGGACTTGGAGAAGTTGGAGAAGTTGTCGACGTCCAGGCCCCGTCAACGGACACAGTTATTAATAATGATTCAGGTGGTGCGACCTCCGCAACCTTTTCAGGTAGAAGAATCCGTGAACTGCCGCTCGCGAATAACAATACGCTGTCCGTTGTTCAAAACGACACTTCTTTTTCGGGCAACCTGTCCGATCCTCTAACTGGCGGGAACGGGAATCCGGAAGGTTCTATAAACGGCGGCCGTACGACCAGCGTCGGACTCGTTTATGACGGAATCGACGCGACCAACGTCGTCGGTACCGGATCGCTTACCGAGAATATAGCTCCATCGCCGGAAACTGTCCGGGAGGTGAAGGTGGCGAGCGGAAATTACGATGCTTCGCTGGGAAGAACCGGTGGCGGTAATGTACAGATCGTGACGCTTAGCGGTGGTGCAAAATTTTCCGGTTCGGCATTTATCTCGGCTCAAAATGAAATATTCAACGCAAACGATTTCTTCTTTAACCGCGACGGAATAGACCGGCAAAAGGCAAGAAGGATCGAGGGAGGCTTTACACTCGGCGGGCCGATTATCAAAGAAAAGTTATTCTTTTTTGGTGGATATCAAAGGACTGATGCGAACACCGCTTACGTACCGACCGCGCAGAGTTTTGTTGTCCTGCCGGCGGCGTTACAGTTCTTAACGGACCGAAGTCCACAGGATATTATAAACGCATTTGGAACGGCAAGACGCGATCAGCGTGTGAACGCCAACCAAGGCTTCTTCCGGCCGGGCTGCCTGATTAACCGGCTTTATGTCGCCGGTGATGTTCCAAATACTCTATGTGCAAATTCTCTAAGTCCCTTTTTCCGGCTACTATCGGCTCGAAATCCGGTTACCGGGGATTTTGTGATTCCCACGTTGCGGCCGGGTTTCGAGGTGCTAGTTGCAAACCCGCTAAATAATTTCTTTAGCCGCGACGCGGCCGGTACAGGCTTTCCAAATGGGTTTCCCGTCATCGATTTAGGACGGGAGTCCGGATTGAACGGGGGCAATCCACTAGTACGGCAGCGCAATGCATCTCCGGCCAAGTTCAAGCAGGATCAGTTTACGACTCGTCTTGATTATATCTTGTCGCCTCCTGATGCCTCCGGCAACAATCTCAACGAAATTTACGGTACTTTCTTTTTTGCAAACTTCCCGGCGACAGAACCGTTCACGGACAGTTCTCTTGTCTCCCCTTTCCCACTTTTGAAGAATGACCGCAACCGGACGCTTGCCATCACTGACAAGCATTACTTTAGCGGAACTCTTATAAATGAGGCCCGGTTCGGTTACTTTCTCCTGAATAACACGCGGGAACTTGATCCGCTGCTGCTGACACAGCCCGAGCTGACAAATCCGGGATTGAACATCCCCAATCCGGCCGTATTTTTTGAGCCGGGCCCAGCAACGGCCCGATGTGCCCGACAGGCGGGCCGCGGAAACCTGCAGGATTTTTCGGTTTGTGCTCCGAATGACATTTATAACCGCCGCAAGCAGATAACTCTTACTTTTGCCGATAACATTACTTACAACATCGCGCCGCACATATTTCGGTTCGGCGTCGAATACAAACGTAATGCGTTTGATACGAATTTGCCGGAAGAGCAGGGCGTCGAATTTGAAAAATTCGATAACTTCGCGCAATTGCTTCTAGGCTACGTTCCAGAAGCGGACACGGCATTCGGTATTACGGACAAGCAGTTTCGCTTTAACGACTTATCGTTCTACGCGACCGACGATTGGAAGTTCAGCGAGGGGCTTTCGGTAAGCATAGGATTGAGATGGGATTGGTTTGGCCGCCCTTATGAGAAGAACGGCAGATTTACAAACTTTGACCCGTCGCTGCTTACCAATCCAGATGACATTCGTGACGGTTTCATCCTGCCGTCCAACGCTGCCGACACCGGATTTAACGCCATCGATGCAAGTTTGCCGACTATATCCCGGTCGAAGAACAACCACAGCCTTAATGGCCAGGATCTCAACAATTTTGCACCCCGGGTTGGGTTTGCGTGGACGCCGTTCAAAAGCGGTACGACCGTCATCAGAGGCGGGCACGGAATTTTCTATGACCGGCCAAGCGCGTCGTTCATAAACACGGTGTACGCGAATTATCCGTATTTGAGGGAGATCGAGGAAAGGAATGAAGGTAGCCCTTTTGCGACCCCGTTCAATAGGCTTTTTCTCAACGAATCTACGACACGTCCATTTAGCAGCGACCTTCCGTTTCGCGTTGGATATAGTAGATTTGCAAATGATCCGCCTTTCGTATTGAGTGACCAGAACCGACTGTTTGCGGAACCACTCGAGTTTAGGGCGGTCGACCGCGATTTGAAAACTCCGCTTGTACAGCAGTGGAACGTAGGAATACAGCAGAGTTTTGGCAAGGACTGGGTGGTGGAGGCCCGCTATGTCGGTACAAAAGGACAGAAACTTCTTGTCGCCGTCGGATTTAACCAGCCTTATGACCTTAACGACCCGGACACGCCTGATTATATCTTTGAGCGTTTGAATCAAGCTTATTTGGCTGGCAACCCTTCTTCGGTTCCTTTGCGGGCAGGAGCGACTGCCCGTCAGCGCGGCTGCGGAATTGCTTTTGGAAACTCCATACAGCAAGGTTCCCTTGCGATTGTGCCCGGCTTTCCATATCCGTTCGGACCGCAGTGTGTTGGAAATTTTGGTACCCAGCCGGATGACGCTATTCCACAGGCGTTTGATTATAACTTTGACATCCTGGCGGCCGGTCCTAACGACGTCCGTGGGTTTATTGATGCCAGTCTGCGGGTGCCATATCTCGGCCTCGATCCGTCCGATGCGGTTATGTTGCAATCACGCGGCTACTCGAACTATCATGCCGGGCAACTCAACGTCAGCAAACGGTTATCGAAATTTTACGGTTTGAATTATGCCTTGAATCTCTCTTACACCTATTCGAATTCGATTGACATCGGATCGACCGATCCGGGCAGTACGGCCGCATCGGGCAGGCCGGATACGCCCAGTTTGGGCTTGGTCGTACAGGGAGATCAGCGCAATCTGAACAGCAATAGAGCAGCTTCCGATTTTGACCGCCGACACAGGCTTGGAGGAAGTTTTGTCTGGGAGTTGCCATATAACAAATCTAACAACAAGTTCCTCAGTGGCTGGCAGCTTGCGGCTTTCGGTCAGTTTCAGTCCGGCTCTCCGTTTACGATTCTTGGAACGAACATTGAGCCTCTTCCGCAGAATACCGATTCGGCCTTCAATCAATCGTTGAATGGTGTTTTTCGCGTTAACTCAGGTGTGCTCTTGCCGAGTGGAGCCTTCGAACAGTTGGTCCGCGTGGTTTACAACGCAGGACGGTCGAGCGGCCTCTTGTACAATGCGGCTTTTGCCCGGCCAAATGTTCTCAGCCTCGCGTTATTGATGATGCGTACCTGCGGAGACATTACTCGTTGCTACTTTAACACCAATCAAGTGGCAGTCGGCAATACTCTGATTTTTAATCAGCCCATTTCGGCTGACCCGAATGCGGCTCTGGCGGCGTCCTATGGCCGCTTTGGCAATCTTGGCCGTAATGTACTTCGCGGGCCTTCTCAAAAAAGGATCGATATAAGTCTGCAAAAGTCGACAAAGCTTACCGAGAAAATCTCCCTTGAACTGAAAATGGACGTGTTTAACGTATTTAACGTCGTCAACTTCGCAAATCCAAACGCTGATCTGCTTGATGAGACGGACTTTGGACAGATTACACGAACCGTCGGAGCACCGAGAGTAATGCAATTCGGCGCGAAACTTCGGTTTTAAGATTTAGGGAAGGGATTATATGAATAGGAAAATTATATTTACGCTGGTTGCAGTTGTTATTTTGGTTGGAGCCGCATTTGTCTTCTGGAAGGTTCAGGATGCAAACGCTAAGTCATCAAAGCTTGAGTCGGAAATACTGAAAGGGTTAACGGAGGAGGAAATACGCCTGGTTTTGGAAAACCAGGCCACCGTTGACGCTCTTAAAACCTTGAATGTTGTAAATACGGCCGAATCACGCAAGGCTTTTTTAAGGGGAATGACCGAATACCTTGCTCTAGCTGCAAAAGCCCGCCGCGAAGGGCTTGCTGAAGATCGAAACATTAAGTTGACGATCGAAAACAAGAAAAATTCCTTGTTGGCAGAGTTGTATCAGCAAAAACTTCTGGACACAAAGCAGGAAACGGACATTTCAAAAGAGAAGCTCGACGAATTCTGGGCTAATGCGGACAACGAAGCGAGCTTTAGTGCGGAACTGGAAGCGGTTAAAGCAATCCGGCAAACTTCTGCTGAGAGTTCGGGGAATCCTCACGCCGCAGTCGGAGAGATTAGCGCGGAAGCTCTTGAAAAGAATCGGAAACTATGGGCGGCGATTAGAATTTTTTCCAGAATGGCCCAAGCCGATATGGAGTTCATGCAGCAGCCCGCAATCGCTCTTCGATTGAAGATCGCTGAAGCGGGCATTTTAGCTTACAACTATCTTAATAAACACTGGCCCGGCAAGATTCGAGTCTCTAATGAAGAGATTAAAGCCTACCTTGCCGCTCATCCTGAGTACGACCTGACAAAAAAGCGTGAAAAGGCCAGATCAATTCTGGCAAGAGTAAAGGCAGGGGAGGACTTTGCCAAGCTTGCGGCCGAATTCAGCGAAGATCGTGCAACCAAAGATTCGGGTGGAGTTTATAAAGATTTGATTGAGGGAGGCGCTTTTTGGGTTGAAATTCAAGACGCCGCACTCGCCGTCAAAAACGGTCAGGTTGTTGACGGCCTGGTTGAAACGAAGGATGGCTACCACATCGTACAACTGATAAACAAAAGGGTTTCGAAGGGCCAGGATGGAAAAGACACTGTGCACTACGACGTAAGGCACATCCTGCTGCAGCGACGATTCGAAGAACCGGGAATTAGACGTCCGGATATTCCACCTCCATTCCTAACGCCAGAAGAGATCGCCAAAACCGAATTTGAGAAGGAAAAGCGTCAAAAGTTTGTGGACGCTGCGATCCGGGACGAGAACATATCCCTGCCGGAGGATTTTGCTTTTGAGCTCACCGACCGCATGAAACGGGCAAGAGACACGGAAACGCAGATGCTTGAACTGACTTCTAAGACGGTCGCCGAAAAACAAGCGGAGACTGCGAAGAAAACTGGACCGAAGACGGAATAACCTTCGGAATTTGCTTGCGGGAACTGTAAATCCCCGCAACTCTGAATAAGCTAAATTTGATTTAGCACGTTCATTATCATTCAAGGAGGAGAAAACACAATTACATGGGAAAATCACTAAAAACTTTTTATTCTTTCGGCTGTATTCTTTTGTTTTTGATCGGGGCGACGATTAACGCCTCGGCCCAATTAGTTATTAACGAGGTTGAAAGCGATCCGCCTGCCGAAACCGACGAATCGTGCCAGTACGTCGAACTCAGGGGAACTCCGGGAGCAACTGTTCCCGCAGGCACCTATTTCGCTTCGATTGATGGAGATAGCTCGGTTTTCGGTCAGCTTGGCTTTGTGTCCAATCTGGGCGGAAAAATCTTAGGTTCAAATGGAACAATCACGCTTGTCATCGCGGGTGTTACATGTGCAGGGCGTACATTTCCGGCAGGAACGACGGTTGTACCCGTGGACACTGTGTTGAATTTGGGGCAATCTGCGGAAACGTTTGCCGTGTTTACTGCTCCCGTAGGAACAGTGCTTATCGAAGGCGACGACATCGATCTAAACGACAATAAGGTGATTGACCCATCCTTTAGCATCACCATAATCGACTCGATTGCGTGGGCGGTAGACCCTGACTTGCAGGCCACGTATGGTCCCATATTGGTAATAACAGGAACGGGAGATGTGCCGGATGCGGCGACTCGATTCTTTGGGAATAACAACACTCAAAATGCCAACGCATTTTATTGGGGTGAAATTCTTGGTCCGCCCGACAGTTCCACGGCATACACATCTCCTCAAAGCGCAAACTTTCCAGTTGGAGGGCAATTAACGCCGGGCGCTCCGAATGTCGGAACGCAGCCTCGGAATACTGTTGTAGATATTAACGGCGACGGACGGACGGACTTTGTTGTTGTACGGTCTACCGGCGGTGCGGGAACGCAATCGACGTGGCTGACAAGTTTGTCGGGTGGCAATCCGACCTCGCAGCGTGAGTGGGGAATAAACGGCGACTTGTTGGTGCCGGGCGATTACGACGGTGACGGGAAAGATGACGTTGCGGTCTTCAGAGCGTCGAACGGAACTTTTTACGTAATCGAGAGTGCGACGCTGACGATCAGGGTCGACCAGTTCGGCCAGGCTGGTGATAACCCGAGGGTTGTCGGAGATTACAATGGCGACGGCCGGGATGACCTTTCGCTTTACCGTGCGGGAACGCAGAGCACATGGTTCTATAAGACATCGCCAAACTCATTGCTGACAGCGGTCGATTGGGGACAGACGGGAGATTCACCGGCCCCGGGCGACTATGACGGCGATGGGAAGGCAGACTTCGTAGTTCAGCGTGCGGATGGAGCAAACGGACGTTTTTGGATCAGATCGGCGACCGGAGCGATCAGCTCTGAACTGTTCGGCCTCGCGACCGACGATGTTGTTCCGGGTGACTATGACGGAGACGGCAGAACCGACCTTGCCACGGTACGCACGACGGGCGGCTTCTATGTCTGGGATTTCGAGCCCAGCGGAACCGCCGGCAGCACGGTTGTCTCTGACACATGGGGCGTGCCGGGCGATCTCACCACTCAGGGAGATTACGACGGCGACGGTAAGACGGATTACTCCATCTGGAGACCTGGAACACCGGCAACCTTCTACATGATGACGGTTGGCACCAGACTGATCACAACCAAAGACTGGGGCCAGACCGGCGACCTCCCGGCTGCCAGATACAATACGTTCTAAACCCGAATCTACCGGGTTATTGACCGCGAGGTTGGGATTCGGTTCCCAACCTCGTTTTTTATGGTTCTCTTAAGCTCGCTGTACCTTTAACGTTAGTTACTCAGGAAACGCCGAAATTTCTCCACTGCAAGCAAATTGCTAGGGTTTGGTTCGTAAGTTTTGGATCGGACTAGGATGAGGCCTAACAGCGAAGGTCGATGAACAAGAAGAGAATCGCTGGCGAACTTTCGAGAAATACGGTAGTGCATCAGTTTGAAATGGAATTCTTTTCTCCGATCTCAGCGAAAGACTCTCCGCCCTCCGCGTTGAGTTTTTGCTGAGCATTATTTCAACGCGGAGGTCACAGAGACAGACGCTGAGGTCGGAGAGAAGGCGTGTCAATTAAAGTAGAATTCAAACTGAAGCACTACCCGAAATACGCCTAGTTCGCGTTTTTACCTAGTTTGTTGTAGCACGCGTCAGTCAGCTTCAAGAGGCGTTCGGACTCATACTGCAACGCCGGCAGACCCGGCGTTGCAGTAAGCGGCCGGCATCGGTATGGAGCCGCCTCAATCTTCCCCTGAATAGTATTAATTAACTCGTGTGTCAGAATTTGAGCTGCGCGGCTCTCGAATCCCTCGTGCGGCTCATTTACATACCACCACTGGTCAGTCGGAGCGGTCGCATACGGACGACGCTTTCCACCTTTCCGGATGCCATACTCTAGCCCGACCGCCGAACCGCCCTGCAGCGGCCTGTATCCATTCAGTCTGTATAGGAAAAGATACGAACTACTTACGGGCAACGAGCGAATTAACGAACGGGACAAGTTCCACCCCATCATGAGATAAGCTACCTCGTCGCCCTTGCCGTCACCGTCGGAATCAGGGCCTACAAGGTAAGGCGTTAGTTCGTGTGATGAATATTCGGGAACATACTGAACATCGAACGACAGACGAGTTCGAGCTTCAATAAACGAAACAGCTTCCTTAACCGGTATTTCAGCTTGCTCGTAGGGATCAGTGCCGTCCATGACGACAACAGTGAGACCCCATCGTATTCGATCGGGGTTCGGTAAATCATCCGCGTTGGCCGAACCTGTTAGCAGAGCCGTCACGCAAAAGGCGGTGAATGCGAGATATATAATATTTGAAAGCATACGAATAAGATACGCCTAAATAGCCAGAGGGTTGCGTTAATAGAAGGTTAAATTTTCTTACGCCCAGCGGCCCACTATCCGTAGTTTTGACTTAAGGCGGGGGAATATTTCCCATGTCGTGGAACATATCTGACAGTCTGGGAGAAGTATAGATGGCGAAAGGGGGACAAGGAGTTTGCCATTAGGAACTATCAACGTGAGTTGAAGAACGCAAAATGCCGTCGAGAAGTTGAAAATACTCGGAGAGAAGTATCCGACGCGTAGGCTCCCCCCCCTCAAGCACCAACTCGTAAGAGGATATGTAGATAGACCTTACCGGAGCGACCGACTTCTCCCACACCGGAAGTCTTCCTGCGGAACTCTGCCTCCAGGAGTTGCTCCTGTGGGAAAAAGCCTGTTCATCGATCTGCTTGATCCCGTTTTCAACCGCGTACCGACAATTCCTGAGAAGATCGAAGGACTCGCATGGGGCCCGGACCTCGCGGACGGCCATCACATTCTGTACGTTATAAGTGACAACGACCTAAGCCCCCCACTGGACCCAAGTTCTACTCGTTTGCAATAGATTCCTCCTTGATTAACTATCGAAAACAAACGATTAACGCACCCGTCTCGACACGCCGCTGGATCTGAAGCCCATCTAGAATGGCGCTGTTATTTTTTGGTTAATTTCGGTTATTTAGTTCGTGAAAGCAGATTCTTAGATTCAGGCTCTTAATTTTTGGAGTACGTGCAGTTAGGGTTTCCAAAAGGTTCAAAACAGCTCTCTGGCGGTTAACAGTACCTCGGATTTGGCTTTTTTACATTCAACCTTCTCCTTAATCTTTAATTTCAACCTTAGCATTGGTTTCTATGATCGACGTGAACGGCAACCTGATCGATTTGGCTTTGATCGATGCGATTGGTCAACTGCCTGATGGACGTTTCGACGTTTGGATGGATGACGGAACAAGGGTTCTCACCGAGGAGCATGGGGCTGATGACGTATGGCGCAGCTACCTTCGAGCAAAGTTCCGAATTAATGCAACCGTGACTGTGCCTCCATCTATCGCAAGACCCGAATTTTCATGGAGAAACGGAATGAATAGAGTTTTTACTCGCGAAACGAAGAAGATCGCTCTAAATATCCTTGATCAACTGTTATCTCAAGACTCAGATTCAACCAGCTACCTTGTTACGAACGATCGTGAAGAATACGATTTTCTTTTAGATGCGGCGTTCAAAGGCGTACTCGGGAACTTAATTAACCTTAGCCGGTCTGGAATTTGGCTGAACAAGAAGCGCATTGTTCCTCCAGAAAGTTATTTTGTTCAAATGGATGTTCGTAACGCGGCGTCCGGACGAATGCGGCTATTCTGAAGATTAATGAGCTTTCAAATCGAGAAAACAATCCTTTTACCGAGCGTTTCGAACTGGTTGATCGAAATGACATCAATAATTTTTATCCTCTCGGTACCAAAGACAGCTGACTTGCTATTCAAACCAATTTAATTCCCTCGAATTAGAGGCGACTTAGCGACTACTCGCGGTTGTTTGGCGCACTCTAGGCCACTCGATTAGCAAACTCGTCGATTGCGTTCGCGTTGCCGATTTCTAACTCGCTATTTTAGTTGAGGTTATGGAATTCGTTTCGACTCTGCAAAAAATTGACGGTCAGTTTTTCAATCATTATAAAGCGTTTCCCTGCGTTTTCCTCCGTTCACTAAATGTCGATTCCCTTCAATTTAAGTCAATAATAGGTTGTTTACGTTCGACAATCTATGGAACCATTAGAGCACGCACGGCGCATTCGCTCAATCTCGCTTGCCAAAGGGTCGCCAATGCGGGGAGGAAGAGGGCGTGCCGCGAGAGCGTGAAAGAGTATGAGCTAAAACGCAGCTTTAAATAATTAGTTATGGCACGTCGATTTGGTTTTGGCGAGTATGAAAAGGCGGACGTCGAAGTTCGAGATTCGACCTGGGAAATGCGCCATCAATTCCTAACCGTTGTGAGTGCGAGGGAACAGGCGTTGCGCGATCTTGTTTTGCCGGCTAATCTGCATCTTTTTTTATCTGGATTAAGTCTTTCGGACCAAGATTTCATATATTTTGTATTGGTTGTATCAGCATTCGGCAAGCCGATTAAAAAAGCGGAAATTTGTCGCGAAAATTTTAATACTCCGTTTAATCATTTCGTTCGTTATCTTGACGAAAAATCGGATGAGATCGACAGCGAGGCGAGCGATTTACGAAAGAATAGAAGATTGCAAGGGGAAAGAGACGTTCGGTCCGACGCGATACGCCGTATTGTCGGAGACTGGTTAGATCTAAAAGACCAGGAGTCGGCAGCTAAACTAAGTGCGGCGCTCACCGATTGGGCGATGGCGAACAATTTGAACGAAGACTGGATCATAGATTTCATTCTGATGTTGTTGAAGAATTTGAAGGTCGCGTTTGACACCGTGATGTTCAATTTGACTGAAATAAGCGTCGATGAATCGGCAACGCTAGAATATTCCTATATTTTCGAGTCCGTCTTCAATAAAGCAAAAAGTGAGGCTCTACTCGAGCATCATTCACGACGGGTGATGATAAATATCTGGCGTTATGACGAATCGCCTCAATACCCTCCTTTCGAATTTAAATATAAAGATTTTGTGATGAAACCTGTTACTTGGTTTCCTCACATAATTGTTCGCCCCCAATTCATATCAGATTTTGGGTCTAAATTTGAATCCGTTTTCAGGGCACTTCGCGATCTCGATAAATTTCCAGATTTTGATGCGAAATCATATTATCCCAAGCTCGAAACCCATTGCGACTCGGTCGAGGCCGCTTTGAAGAATAACCTGGATAGGAGCAGCGTACCGCCATGTTCAGTGTGCCATCTAGATGAACTCGTTTTTAATGCGGCGACTTGGGACCCCTCAATATTGACCCGAGCAGAGTTTATTCGCGAATATACCAAGGAACTAACACGAGGATTTGAATTTTTTAAGGCAATGGCAAAATCGCTGGATTCGAAGGTGAGGTCACATCTCGATCTAAAACTTTTCAGCTATTGCAATCAAGTGGAAAAACTCGTCCCGAAAACTTATGAGAGGACGCGTGAGAAATATAACAACACACATTTCCATTGGCTAGTGGATTTCCAGATCCCACCATATAAGAGCTACAAGCAAATTGCCCTGGGCGAGCCCGAAGGCAGGCAGATTTCTGAGGACGCAGTAAGAAAGGCAATATTGCGTCTGAGCAAGGTTCTGGGTCTTAAACTTCGGGCTGCACCGAAGACAGGGAGACCCAAGGGAATTATAGAAAAAAAACGACGGGGGCACGACTACTAGTAGAAGTCCGGACATTTCGAATCTTGAGCACCGGTAAAAGTCCGGTATTCTCACCTAAAACTTTGTTTTAAGCTAAATCCGTCGCCATAGAGTGGGCGGATTTTTTTATGGAGTAATAAGTGTGGAAAAACATATTTTAATTGCGGACGAAGTAGCTGAGTTGTTGCGGGTTGATAAGCAAAGGGTATACGAACTTGTTAGGACAAACAGAATCCCTGTTATCCGGATCGGCGATAGGCAATACAGGTTTGCGGCCGACGCAATAAACCGATGGTTAAACGGCGGCGGATCGACGAAGGATGATGCGTCCGAAGAATCCAGTAATGCTCTAAAAGCGTTACAACCGTCACACCCTTTAAAAAGAGATGATGCCGAAGTTTGAGCCCTCGGCATCTATTCGAACCCTCATAAAAAGAGCATGCATACGAGGTGCGATATGAATATTTTAGCACAAGGGGCAAGCAATTCCCGAGGCATGTTGTGCGACGAAATGTGCGGCTGTGGAGGGCCGTCGGGTGGGAGGCTCATATGAACCTAAATGAGTTCTTAAAAGCCTTCTATCCGGACGAAAACGAGGCTATGTGCTTTCGGGCATTCAAGCCCAAAGATGCTCCAGACACAGAAATGAATCGACCGGCGAAGATATCTCTCAGTCGAAAACAACTTGCAGCCGCGGAAGGGGAGCTTGCCCTCCGAAAATTGAATCACCTTCGCGGGCTATATTTTATACCGAATGCGGGCGGGCACACCGACGCTGACATTGCGCGGTTCAACGCGGTATTTGTCGAAAATGATAATCTGCCGATCACGGCTCAACTGGCCGCATTGGACTCGTGTCCTTTGCCAACGTCGATTCGAGTGACCACTAAAAAAAGCGTACACGCATATTGGCTCCTCAAGGAAAACTGTTCTGTCGAGGAATGGAAGAATGTTCAGCTTCAACTCATTCAGTATTTCGACGGAGACAAGGCCATAAAGAACCCTTCCCGCCTAATGAGGCTGCCTGGATTTTTGCACCTGACGTGTAACCCTGAGACCGTGGGAGGGTATAACCATAAACTCGTAGAAGTTGTTCAGTTTGATCCAAAACGCCGCTACGCAATCGACGAAATTGGGAAAGGACTTCCTAAGTTTGAGTCGCCTTCGCTTTCGTCGCCGATAAATGGAGCTGAGATCATCGGAAACGGCAATCGCAACAACGCACTCTTCTCGCTTGCTGGCACGCTTCGGAATCGCGGGCTCGGCGAAAACGAGATCGTAGCGGCGTTGGCAGAAGTTAACCGTACTCGGGTGCGGCCACCTCTTCAGGACAACGAGCTCTCAGAAATTGCACGAAGCGTTATCCGGTATCCCCCAGAAGCTCCGATTGCGCGTAAGGACAAGAACTTCAGAAATGAAGAGTCTTTTGACAGTCTCGTATTTCCCCGCCTCCCCGAAGCCGCTCTTTATGGCGTGGCCGGTGACATAGTTCGCGCGATCGAACCACATACTGAGGCCGATAGCGCCGCGCTCCTCGTACAATTGCTTGCTGGCTTCGGGTGCCTGATTGGAAAGATTCCGTATTTTCGAACTGAAGCTGACCTTCATTATACAAAGATTTTTTGCGTCATCGTGGGGGCCTCCAGCAAGGGTCGGAAAGGTACTTCATGGGGTTACATCCGAAGACTGCTTCTTAGAGTTGAGGAGTCATTTTTGAATTGCATTCAAGACGGTCTTTCAAGTGGCGAAGGTCTAATATTTCACGTCCGCGACGAGCAGAAAAAGAAAAGTCCGATAAGAGTCAAGGGACGAATCGTCGAGTATCAAGATGAGATCGTGGATGAGGGAGCGAAAGAGAAGCGAGCCTTTGTTCTGGAACCGGAATTTGCTCGCGTGCTAAGGGTCATGCAGCGCGAAGGGAACACTCTATCGTCGGTCATTCGGCAGGCGTGGGACACCGATCGCCTACGCGTGATGACAAAGACCCCGTTGATCGCGACGGAGACTCATATCTCAATTGCAGGGCATATTACCACCTTCGAGGTGCGCAGAAATCTTGACGAAACCGAAATGGCGAATGGATTTGCCAATCGATTCTTATGGGTTTTGAGCCGGAGAAGCAAACTTTTACCATTCGGCGGCAATTTAGACGAGGCCAACCTAAATCCACTCGTAATGCGTCTTCATAATGCCCTTGTCCATGCTCGAAGCACTTCGGAAATGAAGCGCGACGCTGATGCCGACGTGTACTGGAACCAAATATACGGCGAACTTTCGAAAGGACATGCCGGATTGCTTGGCTCGGTAACATCAAGGGCGGAGGCTCAGGTGATGCGGCTGGCGTGTCTTTACGCTTTGCTGGATTGTTCCCTCTGGATTCGGCGGCAACATTTGGAAGCGGCTGCGGCATTTTGGCAGTATTGCCTGGATTCGGCGCGATATGTATTTGGCAATCAAACGGGCGATAAAACGGCGGATAAAATCTACGCAGCGTTACAGAGTGCAGAGGAGGGATTAACCAGGACACAACTTAGGGATCTGTTCCAGCGAAACGCGACTGCGAGCCAGATAACCTCGGGGTTAAAGGTACTCATTGAACTGGGTCGAATAGACGTGGAGACACAAAAGACCGAAGGACGGACCGCGGAAGTTTTTCGCGTGGTGGGTTACGACAAAAACGACCAAAGGCCTAATTTGATCTGAATTGGAGGCTTTTATCGTTAATGTCGTAGATCGAACGGAAGTTGGAAAAAAGATACTGGCCCTCTAGGGGAGGGTGGGAACGAGGTAGTGGTGAAAATAAAATCAAAAAAAGTGTTACCTAAGACGGCAAGCGAAATATCAAATGGCGGTGTCTATGCCCAGAGTGTCCGGTGCGGCAAATCGAATTGTAAGTGTGCGAAAGGAGACCTTCACACGGGTCATTACTTCTTTACCCGGGTCGCCGGCAAATTTATAAAAGTCTATGTTCCCAAGACTCAGATTATGGAGATCTCTGGACTTGTTGGTGCCTCGCGGATTCGCCGGGCGGAGAATCGATCGATCAAATTACTAAATCGAGAATCCGTGCGTAAAATGAGCGATCTCCTCCGCAACCTTAAAGTCCAAATCAATGAACTTGGTTCGGAGGTGAATTAGATGGCCGTAGATTCCAAAAACTCTCTGAAGGTTAAGGCCCGCGATCGTGCTACTGCAGGTCCGGGGAAAGCTCTGGCGCCCCCGTCGCACGCCAATGCGAAGAAAAGAACCTTATCAAAGAAACCTTCTGTGGACATATCCAGAAGTACACAGGACGTAGGCGAGATCGAAAAGCGGTCTGGGTTATCCTTTGAGCCGGAAGCGGGCAGCGGAAACGCATACAACGACGCCGTTTTTGACGTATGGGATGAGCATGAATTTAACCCCCAGGACTTTGAGGTACGGATACCCATCGATTCCCTTGAATCCAGGGTGGGCTACAGCTCGCTTTTTCGACAAATGCACGACGCATTTGTTCGCACGGTGGCCTTTTATCGATCTCCATCCGGTGGATCGCTTTCCATCGACGAGGCAAGAAAGGCTGCATTTCACGCGTGCGAAAGTAAGGGTGAAGCCAAAAAGATATTCGACACATTGATGAGCCTTCCTGTGGAGAGTCTTAACTTCGTCGATCTAATGGAACTTCACGGCCAGGCTCCGCGTGTAGCCGAACGGTTTTGGGAGCGCGTTAAGCGGGAGGCACGAAAGGAATTCGAGTCGGGCCATCTTGCCGCTAACATTTCCTTCCCGGTCGGCTACATGAAGGGCGTGTGGAACATCGCTCGATATATCGGGGTTCGAGAATCTTTTATCGCCGACTGGCAACCCAAGGGCGGAATCGAAGTTAGCCTGATAGACATGCTGACCCAAGCGTATTTTCAGTGGCAATATTGGCTTGAAGAGACCGTGAAGCGGTCACAAACCCGTGAGCGTGAAGAACATCCGGACTATAGCGAATGGAAAACGCGTAGGATTAAAATGAATGAGAAGATGGGTTTCGTAGAAGGCGGTTACTGGTTACGACCAACCGTAACAGAAGAGCAAGCCCTCGATCAGGCAATTCAAATCGCCGATCGGTGGAATCGGATATTTATGAGGACCCTCAGGCAATTGCGAGATCTACGGCGATACTCACCTGTAACTATCAACAATCCTAATCAGGTGAACATTGCGTCGGAAGGCGGTAAGCAAGTAAATATCGGGAACGTGGATGGTCCGGGAACGACGAGTGATTTTGAGCCTCCGGTGTACCCAAAGTCATCTGCTGCCCAATGAACCAGTTATCGACGGATGTAAAAACAAGGGAACTAAATCATTGTCTTCGGCCTTCCAGCCTTTCCGTATGTCTTTACGGAAGCAAGGTCTTTCTCTTCGATAACATAATCTCGGCCGATTCGGGTTGCCCGAAGCTTCCCCTCTTGGATAAGCTGCCGGACGCGAATAGGGGAAACGCCTAGTAATTCAGCCGTTTGTTTTGTGTTCAGTAACTTCACTGAGGGAATAGTAGTTTATTTGAAATTATATCTCAAATGCTAAGTTTTTGGCTGGTATTATTCTATTGTACACGCTAGAATACTAAATCGTTAGAAATTGATAGGTGGGAGGCAATCTATATGGCTGGAACAATCAAAAAGCGAACCGAGAA
Source organism: Chloracidobacterium sp. (assembly GCA_031402865.1). Taxonomy (GTDB): domain Bacteria; phylum Acidobacteriota; class Blastocatellia; order Pyrinomonadales; family Pyrinomonadaceae; genus OLB17. The sequence goes on from JANNST010000015.1 coordinate 19,084, forward strand.
TACGTGGTTAGTAAGGATCTTTGTCGGACGCGACGAAGAAGGGAAGACGAAACACGTCAACAAAACGATTCACGGAACGAAGAAAGATGCCCAAAAGTATCTGACCGCCAAGCTTCGGGAAAAAGATTTGGGTACTTTCGTTGAACCAACATCCGAAACCTTAGATAAGTTTCTTGACGGCTGGCTTAATGACGTTGCCAAACCGCGACTTCGGGAAAGTACTTTTGTTAGTTACGAAATGATCCTGAGAAACTACGTTAGGCCGAGACTTGGAAAGAAAAAGCTTCCTGAAATTCAGCCGTATGACATACAGAGGCTTTACAACAAGCTAAAGGAGCACGGGCTTTCGGCGCGAACGGTTCGTTACTCTCACAGTGTTTTATCTTCAGCCTTCAAACAAGCGATAAAATGGAAAATGTTAAACCAGAATCCGTGCGATCTTTGCGATCTGCCCAAGATGGAGAAAACCGAAATGAAATGCTTCACACCCGACGAAACTAAGCGTTTCCTGGACGCCGCAAAAGCTGATAAGTATTACTCATTATTCCTTCTGGCTGTCCAGACAGGTTTACGACCAGAAGAGTATCTCGGTCTGCAATGGAAGGATATTGATCTTGATCAACAAACCCTGTCGGTTAGGCGCGCTATTGTATGGCGACGAAAAGGGGGTGGATTCTTCTTCACTGAACCCAAGACGAAAAAAAGCCGACGAAGTATACCTTTGGCAGATAGGCTCATCACGGCATTGAGGGATCACAGACGATCGAATCTCGAAGCCTCGATGAAACTTGATCCCGAGATTAAGAGGCTTGATCTAGTCTTTACTTCCGAAGCCGGAACCCCGATTCAACCAAAGAATTTAAGAGATCGCCATTTCTTTCCAATAAGAGACAAGGCCGAGCTTCCGAAAATTAGACTTTATGATCTTCGTCATACAACAGCAACCTTGATGCTTTCGGCAGGAGAGAACCCAAAGGTCGTTGCAGAAAGGCTCGGACACGCTTCGATTGTCTTAACGCTCGACACTTATTCACACGTCTTGCCGACAATGCAACGAGAGGCTACCGATCGGCTCGAAACTCTACTTTTTGGTGCGTGAATTTCGAACGTGTTGCACACCAGTTGCACAACGGAAAAAGGCAAACTTTTGCCGCTTGCCTTTTTCCTTTGTAAACTACTGGATTTACTAATTTTAAATGGAGCCGGTGAACGGATTTGAACCGCCGACCTGATGATTACAAATCAACTGCTCTACCAACTGAGCTACACCGGCAACGGACCCGCCGGAGCCGGCCGCAAACGAAGATACTAGCAAAGCAACCACTTCGATTGCAAGTTATACCTCGCCGTCAGCTTCAGGGAATATGATCAAATTTGACATTTACGCTCATCTCTTCCGCTCGTCCTCTGTGTCTCGGCGACGTTGCGGGAAAAAAAGATCAACCTCCCGCAGAGACGCGAAGACGCAAAGAAGATAAGGTGAGGTGACAAAACTCTCTTGCAACTAGTCCAACTACCGGGAGTTTAACAATAAAAAAACTTGTTGACCTTTTGAATACTTAGCCGTTACAATCGTAGATGCCCGTGTGGGTATCTTTGCCATCATTGCCAATCAACTCTTTCAATCCAAGAGAGCTTTTTACCGAAACAAAGAATCCAGAAAAGTATTTAAGGAGAAAATTGTGAATTTTCAAGTCTTTTTCAAACGAAGTGTAGCGATCGCTTCCGTTGCCTTGTGCGTTTTGACCTCTATAGCGTCGGCGCAACGCCCGCAGCCTTCGCCGGTCAGGGTGATCGTCGCTGCCGCGAAACCCATGACGGTAGCCGCGAGGAACAACCTTTATTGTGCCGGATATGTGCAATCTTCACCTATTGACACGGCCAATAAAGTTGTCGGAGCGGTTGAAGAACAAGAGCAATTTCTCTATGCCGAAAATGACGTTCTTTATATCAATATGGGATCGAACAAAGGCGTTCAGGCCGGCGATCTGATGGCAGTGGTAAGGCCGCGGGGCCGCGTCGAAACACGCTGGACGACGAAAGACGATCTTGGTTTCTACGTTCAGGAAGTCGGAGCGCTTGAGGTTATCCGTGTCAAAAGCGAAGTTTCGGTGGTCCGGGTAAAAACATCCTGCGACAATTTGTTGCTTGGCGATCTCGTCCAGCCAATGCAGCAGCGTACAAGTCCGATTCATCAATCGAGCATGCTAGATCTTTACGGCGATCCTTCCGGCAAGGCGACGGGACGAGTTTTCATGGCACGCGACGGCCACGAAGCTCTCTCCCGCGACCAGATCGTTTACGTCGATCTGGGCGCCGACAATAACGTTCAGGTCGGTGACCGCCTCACGGTTTTCCGTCCGCTTGGAAAAGGAGCACTGTTTATTTCGGACGAGGACGAATCCGTCAGCGCTCGTGACGAAGGCTATCAAAGCAATGAATACCGGGGAGGAAAATTCTCTAACCAGGCGGCGAGAAAGTCAGGCGACCGTGCCCGCGGACGCGTCGTGACGACCGAAAAAGCCAAAGAAGACCGGCCCGCGACTCTGCGAAAAGTTGTCGGTGAAATGGTAATTCTCAACGTAAAAGAGAAAACCGCGACAGCGGTGATAACGAGGACGGCGCAAGAAATCCATACGGGCGATTGGGTCGAAGTGCAGTAAGTCTAATAACAACAAATGATGTGGAAGGCAGGAAGGCGTGAAAGCGTAGCCTGCCTTTTTCATTTCTCGCAACTACAATTCGTCGTGCTACAGGTTTAAAGTTGCGATAAAGAAGGAAAGGAAATGAGCTCCCGCGAAGTCGCAAAGCCGCTAAGAAGAGGCGTAAGAAGAGCAAGGCCTCAGACCGTTTTCCAGACCATTTGCCAGCAATGGCCCTGAGGCTTAAACTAATAGGTTATGGTTGATATCGAAGATTTTCCGATCGGGCTTGCCGAGGGCGATGTTGTCGAGCCGATGATGCAGATTCCTTCTGAACTGCCTGCTTTGCCGCTACGCGACATTGTCATTTACCCGTTTATGATCGTTCCGCTATTTGTTTCGCGGGACAAATCGATAAAGGCGGTTGAAGAGGCGCTGAAGGATAACCGGATGATCGTACTTGTTTCGCAAAAAGATGTGAACAAGGAAGATCCGGGCCAGGGCGACCTTTACGAGGTCGGCACGGTAGCGATAATCATGCGGATGCTGAAGCTGCCTGACGGGCGTATTCGGATATTGATACAAGGCCTGTCGCGGACCATCGTCAATTCGGTTGATTCCAGCGGCGATTACGTTAAGGTAAATATTACACCTATCTCGGAGCCGCTGGCGCCCGAAGGTTCGCTTGAAGTCGAAGCTTTGGTGCGCAATGTTCGCGGATCGATGGAGCGTTCGGCTAGCCTCGGCAAGAATATCTCGCCGGAAGTTTTGGCGATTATCGCAAATCTTGACGATGCCGGACGGCTTGCTGATCTTTCTGCCTCGAATCTCGAACTAAAGGTTGAAGATGCTCAAAGTGTTTTGGATATTTCCGAGCCTGTAAAGCGTCTTCGCCGCGTGAACGATCTTTTGAATAAAGAGATCGATGTCCTGACAGTGCAGCAGGAGATCAATTCGCAGGCACGGGCCGATATCGACCGCTCGCAGCGTGAATATTTCCTACGTCAGCAGATGAAGGCGATCCAGGGCGAGCTCGGCGACGGCAACGAGCTTTATGAGGAGATCGAGGCTTACCGAAAGAAGATTCTGAGCATGAAAATGCCTGAGAATGCGGAGGAAGAAACGCTCCGCCAACTCAAGAAGCTGGAGCGGATGCATCCCGACACGGCCGAAACGGCAACTCTGCGAAACTGGCTCGATATAATGACCGAGCTGCCGTGGTCAATTGCGTCGAAGGACAATCTCAACCTGAAAAAGGCCGAGAGGATACTCAACGAAGATCACTATGGGCTTGAGCGGGTAAAGGAACGAATAATTGAGGCATTGGCCGTTCGCAAGCTGATGGAAAAGCCAAAGGGCTCGATCTTGTGCCTAGTTGGACCTCCCGGAGTCGGTAAAACCTCGCTTGGACGATCTGTGGCGAGGGCGTTGGGACGCAAGTTTATGCGTCTCAGTCTCGGAGGTCTGCATGATGAGGCCGAGATTCGGGGCCATCGCCGGACATATGTCGGGGCAATGCCGGGAAGAATTCTGCAGGCAATCCAACAGGCCGGTACGAACAATCCGCTGATAATGCTTGACGAAATCGATAAGGTTGGCGCAGATTTTCGCGGCGATCCAAGCTCGGCACTTTTGGAAGTGCTCGATCCGGAACAGAACTCGAGTTTCCGGGACAATTATCTCGGCGTGACGTTCGATCTTTCGAACGTGATGTTTATGACGACCGCGAACGTGTTGGACACGATCCAGCCTGCTTTGCGCGACCGGATGGAGATAATTTTCCTGTCGGGCTACACCGAAGAAGAAAAGCACGAGATAGCAAAACGCCACCTTGTGCCGAAACAGATCGCGGAAAACGGGCTGGAAAAGGATGACGTCAAATTCGATCGAAAGGCGCTCTTTAAGATCATAAGCGAATATACGCAGGAAGCCGGACTGCGGCATCTGGAACGCGAGATCGGCAAGATTTCGCGCAAAGTCGCCCGCAAAAAGGCTGAGTTGGAAGACGCCTTCGAGCCGGTTAAAGTAACTGCCGAGACTGTTCGAGACTATTTGCGTAACCCGAAGATCTTTACCGAAGGAGCGCTGAAGAAAGATCAGATCGGAACTGTTACCGGCTTGGCATGGACGGCCGTTGGCGGCGATATTCTGTTTATCGAAGCTCTCAAGACTAAGGGAAAAGGCAAGTTGATGCTCACCGGACAGCTTGGCGATGTGATGCAGGAATCGGCCCAAGCCGCGTTCTCATATGCAAAAGCCCGCTCGGCCGAACTCGGAATTCCGGACGATGCTCTTGAGAATTTCGACATCCATATTCACTTGCCGGAGGGAGCGATCCCGAAAGACGGGCCGAGCGCGGGGATCACTATGGCGACTGCCCTAGTGTCCGTACTTGCTCAGCGGCCAGTCAGAAAAGACGTGGCAATGACGGGCGAAATCACATTAAGGGGCAACGTGCTGCCGGTCGGCGGAGTCAAAGAAAAGCTGCTTGCGGCACGGCGGGCAAAATTGAAAACGGTCATACTTCCAGCTCCTAACCGGCGCGATCTTGAAGATCTACCGCAGGAAGTTTTGGAGGATTTGAACTTTATATTCGTAGAAACCGTGAGCCAGGTATTTGCCGAGGCATTGCTCGAGGCAAAACCGGTTGCTAAATCGGCCAAAAGGTAGCTTGGCGAAAGGTGCGGTTTATATTAAAGAGGAATTCGGACATTAGCATCTTCTGCTTTGCGTCTTGTACTTTGCAAGAGATTAAGATTTTTTCCGCGAAGTCGCAAAGTCGCAAAGGACGAAGAAGCGGCGTAACAAGATAGTGAAGCCGCCAAAACGTTGACCGTTATTGGGTCATGTGATATTTTAATAGACGGTTTGCGCTTGTTTTCAATTACAAATAGGCCATCAAAAGGGAATTTTTCGTGTTTGGAAGCGTTAGAACTTCTGAACCATTTATTTAGGCCGTTCGAAGAATTCGCCCTAACCCTGAAGAAAGTATCGTAAAGGAGTATAGACGAAGTTTGATGATAACAACCATTTTCAGATCAATATATATATCAGCATTTATAATTTTAGCGCTTAGTTCGATTGCTTTTGGTCAGATCACGAGTTCTACATCAAGCAGCGAGAATGTCACACCGGCAGTTTTGCAGGCTCGTGATGCAGTACGAAAGGTGCTTGACGACGCTGGAAGGTCCTTTAAAGAGGGCATGACGGCCCTGAAAGATAACCGAAGATCCGATTCCGGAACAGCTTTCGACAAATCTGTAGAAGTTTTTCTTTACTCAACCCTCAACATTCAGCGCGATCAAAAATTGCAAGGCTGCTACACGCAGTTGATCGAAACTGTTTACCGTTTGGAATTTCCCTCGAATGCTCAGCTTCCACAGATCCGCAGCCTTTCGGCAACATGTGGCTGGAACTGGACGGACGCTGACATGAAGCTGGCCGATGACGTTGTGGCTTTGGCGAAACCGGCTAAGGCGTACCCAACGGTGGCTAGTTCGACCTCAACAGCGAATCCGGTGACTGCCCAAGTTCAGCCCGATTCTGCCGTCGGTTTTAACCAACAGGGTTTTGAACCGTCACCGCTTGATGAACTTTCTAAGCTTGAGCTTACTCAGGACGAACTTCAGGTTGAGAATAATCCGGTCGCAGAGGCGCAGTACCAATACATTCAGGTTGCCGTAGCCAATAAATCACTCGGGTTTTCGTTCCAGGTTCACCCGATGATACAGCAATACATAAATTATTATCGGGGCCGCGGCCGCGGCACGATGGAAGTCGGGCTGTACCGCTCCGGAATGTTTATGCGAATGGCCCGCCGGATCTTTAAGGAAGAAGGCATTCCTGAAAACGTGGCATGGCTTGGACAGGTGGAAAGTGCGTGGAAACCGACGGCGATGTCATGGGCGTCAGCGTCGGGTTTGTGGCAGTTTATTCCGGGAACCGGTTCGCGATACGGCCTGCGACGTACGGCGCATATCGACGAGCGAAACAGTTTTGACGAGGCCACGCGTGCTTCGGCCCGCTATCTCAAGTTTTTGGCCAACCGTTACGGCGGCAATTGGGAACTCGCAATGGCGGGATATAATTGTGGCGAAGGAAATGTCGATAAAGCGATACGCCGTGCCGGTGTCGCAAATTTCTGGGCCGCATACCCGCATTTGCCCAAAGAAACACGAAATTACGTTCCGAATATTTTGGCCACGATTTTGATCGCAAACAGCCCCGCCCAGTATGGTTTTGGCCATGTCCGCCCGGCACCGTCGCTTCAATACGACCGCATCCGTGTTCCGGCTTCTACCAACTTGAGCCTGGTCGCACAGGCATCGGACACGAGCGTTCAGTATATCCGTTATCTGAACCCGCATCTTCGAGGTAACTCGACGCCGCCCGAGCCGTACGTGATCAACGTTCCACCGGGCAAAGCCAACGACGTTGTCGCGGTTTTTAGACGCATTCCGGCTTCTAAGATCAATAACACAAACCTTGCGAACTCGGTGCAGGGCGAATCGTGGCAGACGATATCGAACCGTACGGGCGTCGGCGTGGCGGAGTTGATGGCGGCAAATCCGGGCATGAAAGACCCGAAGGGCAAGGTTTTTGTGCCGGTCAGCGGCAACAGGATCAACACGATCGCGTATAGTCGTCCGACAACGCCAAACACGTCTGCTCCCGGAATCTCGGCTCGGATTGTAAAGGCCCAGCCAGGCGACACGGTCGCAAAATTAGCAGCACGGAACGGAGCAGATCCGACCGAGGTTGCGAAATACAACGGCCTGCTCCCGAATTCAGTGTTGGGTGCGGGGCGTGAGATAAAGATTCCCGGAAAATAATTTCCCTGAAAATTGGGTAGGTTTGAGGCCGTGTTCGAATATTCGAACGCGGCTTTTTCATTATTCGTCGAAGGTATGGGCAGGCACTCAATTCGGAAAAAACATTCTTGACTGCGTTCATTTTCGGCGTGAGCAAAAAGAAGTTAATTTTTTGCATTGTTTCCGCAAAAACTGAAATCCGAACCGTCTGCGCAGTATAGTCCAGAAATAATCTTGAACATTTTATTGTTGATAACTCGCTCTTTGCCACAAGCCTAACTTTAAGGAGGACAGCTCATGCCAAACGTATTCTCCGCCACCGCCGGAATGCCGCGTGCCATCGCATCCATCCGCCGCGACTCGGCGGGCCAACCGCAGAGCCTGCCCGTCGCAATACCTGACGGCGACACCGTCGGGCTTCATCTCGAAGGCAGCGGATCTATCCGTTTCCTTGGGATCGACACACCTGAAAAGTCGATCGATCTGCCCGGCACCGGCGGCTCAAATCTAAACTCCGCTCAATGGGAGGCGTATCTGACCGATCCATTTTTGCCTCAGTTCGGGCCGCTCGATATGGATGCGGATCTTGAATCCCATCTTCGTGCCCGCATTGGGCCGGGCGCAGGTATTAACCATCGTTTGCACGGCGACAACGCCGAGCAAGCACTGATAGCGCTTGTCCAGTCTGACATTGCCGCTCTCGGCCAAACTCCCGCGGCTTTCCAATTCTTTATCGCGTTCTCATTCGAAGTATTCGATACTTACGGCCGATTCCTCGCTTTTATAAACCGGAATCAGGCCAGTGCAACCACTCCTTCTCCGCGGCCGCTGTCTTACAACGAGCGGATGCTTGAAAGCGGCTCGGCGCTCCCGTATTTCATCTGGCCGAATATTGATCCGTTCCGCTCATTACCTCTTTTGAGTTCGGTTATTGAGCCTGGAACCGCGAATAAGGTTGCCGATGCCACACCCGCTTTAAAGCGTGCGCGAGACTTTGTAAAACAGGCTCGTGCTAACGGGACCGGGGTTTTCAATCCGGCAAATCCGCTTCGCTTCGAGGCATTTGAAATTCGTTACCTCGGTCGTCGCGAAGCTCCAAACAGGGCCGTGATCGACCTTAGCAAAAATGACGATGTGATCCTCAGGCCTCAGAATTATTTTAGTATTCCTAATCCGGAAGACAGGCTATTTCTTCCACCGGCGTTCGTTCCGCTGTTTGCGTCGCGCGGGTGGAAGCTTGAGGGCTGGTTCTAAAAGTCAGTAGTGGCCGCCGCGCAGTCGTTTGATATTAGGACCTGTGTTTCATATCATCGTCGCGGTGAAGCTTTGGATCTCGAAAAACTCGGAGGTGACGGTTCATGAGCAGCTTGTCACGCAAATAAGACTCGGCATCGCGAGCCGCGATCTCAGCCCGTCCGAGAAATTGCCGAGTACGAGAGAGCTAGCGCGTCGATTTAGTATCCATCAGAACACGGTATCTGCGGCATACCGCGAACTTGCCGCAGCCGGCCTTGTGAGTTTTCGAAAAGGCAGCGGCGTCTATGTCAGCGACATGGAGCCGGGCTCCGCACCGGAGTTGAGCCTAGACAATTTGCTCGGTCAATTCATTGTGCAAGCCGTTGCGGCCGGATTCTCGCGGGATAACATAAGTGCGGCGATGCAGAATTGGCTGAAAGCCGGGCGTGTTCGCGAAGTGCTGGTTGTCGAATCGGATCGTGGACTGCGGTCGATCCTTGTTGAAGAGATCGGTTCAGCCGTCGGCAGCTCGGTCTCGGGAATCGCGTTAGAAGATTTCACCATCGAAATGGCGGGCGAGGATGTGCAAATCGCTGCGTTGTTTGACGAGAAGAAAAAGCTAAACGCGATCGTTCCGCCGGGCGTTTCCTGCGTTTACATGAACGTAAATTCAGTGCCAACGACGATGGCCGGTTCCGAACGGCCGCTGCGAACGGAACTCGTCGCCGTGGTTTCCGACTGGGGTCATTTTATTACGTTTGCAAGGCTTTACCTCATGGCCGCGAGTGTCGATCCCGACGCACTTATAATTCGCTCAACCGGAGATGAAAATTGGCGGGTTGGTTTGGACACGGCCTCAGTTATAATCTGCGATTCCTCCGCCGCCACACACTTTCCAAACGACAACCGCGTTCGGACATTTCGCCTCATTTCCGATTCCTCGCTTTCCGATCTAAAAAACGCGTTGCAATAGGCCCGGCGTGACAGTCTCAAAAAGTGTCCTAAAAGCAAACGTCTCGTGTTTAGTTTCCCGTAAGATGGGAGAAATACTTTATTTAGGAGATCACGAATGAAACAAAAATTATATTTCCAAACCATTTTATTGCTGACATTTTGCATTTTGCTGCTTACCGCGTCTGCACGCGCGCAAACGGATGACGATAAGTGGAAGAATGTTCAAGCCTTGTCTGATAAAAGGTCCGTGGTTGTCGAAACAAAGGCAGGTGAGACTATAAAGGCCAAGTTTCAAAGTGCGTCAGATGGATCTTTGCGGCTCTTGAAAAGTGGAAAAACGATCGAGGTGAACCGGAGTGAAGTAGCTGCCGTTTACCTCGGGCGGCGAGGCTCGATATTAAAGCGAGCGGTCATCGGAGCTTTTGCGGGAGCCGGGGCGGGTTTCCTTGTGGGAGGAATCTATGCCGTCGCAACAAAGACAAACGGCTTGGCCGCAGCGGCCGGATTTCTGTACGGGATACCAGCCGGTGCGATAATCGGCGGCGTGAGTGGCGGGCGAAGCAAGAAAGGATCGCTGATCTATGAATCTCGTTGAGCAAGCGATGTGTAAGCTTTTGATACGAAACCCTCAGGCACGATGATTGCAGACTGGTTCGACATCAGTAAAGGAGAATTCGAACCATGCAAAATCAACAGAATCCTGATGTGAACTCGACGAATCCGAGTCAGAATTATCCAGATCAGCCGACCGAACGCGAGCCGAACAATATTGAGGACGTACCGGACCGCGATGTCGAACGCGAGCCTGTGCCGCTTCCGCCGGACGTCGAAAATCCTTATCCGGTAGAGGACCCGCCGATGGTTGATGACGCGCCGTTAGGCGACGTGGATGACAGCCCGAAGATAATTGCTGATGCGGCGTAGGTTCGGCGATTTAGCTTGTTAGAAAATACGCGGGTTTTAATGCAAGACCTTGACCGTAGGAAGAGACGCGATGCATATGCCTTTCTCGGCGGCCGCGGCGTCCATCGCGTGTTTCTGGTCTTCATAGCCGATGAATGGGTAGTCGTCGAGAAGTATTAGGCGTCGGGCACAAGAAGCTCCCAAAGCTCGTTAACGCCGCAACCTCGGGTTGAGCGGAGTTCATGTCCAGGTGCAAATCATCTTTTGCGACCTTTGCGAAAAACTTTGCGGCCTCTGCGGTAGAAAAGATTTAAACGCAAAGTTCGCAAAGCGTTTCGCAAAGAACGCAAAGTAGAAATTTCTTCACAAAGGCTTGACAAACGTTCGAACTGTAACTAAACTTGTTACAGATATGGCGGCAAACAGTCAATTTTCAATGGCGGTGCATGTTTTGGCAATGCTAGCGAAGTCGGGTGAGGACAAAATCAAATCCGAATATGTCGCGGGCAGCGTGAACACGAATGCCGTTGTAATCCGGAGGCTGCTTGGCCAATTGAACCAGGCGAATCTGGTTATCTCGCAAACCGGAGCGGCAGGCGGAACACGTCTTGCGCGATGCCCGAAAGAGATCACGCTTGACGAAATTTACAAAGCGGTTTCGTGCGGAGAGGTGTTTGCCCTTCATGGAAAATCGCCGAATCAAGATTGTCCGATTGGAAAGAATATTGAAGCGGTGTTGTGCAATCTGCAGAAGGAGATCGACAAGTCGGTCGGTGAAAAGTTGTCGCAATACACGCTGCAAAGCGTTATTGAGATGGTCGAACAAGGGCGGGTTTAATTTTTTTTGGTTCTATTTGTATCAAATTAAGTTACAAACAAGTTACAAAACAGAACGAGCAAGGGAAGGTTATCGAACAAGGGAAGTTACGGGCAAAGGGAGGTTTTTTATGTTTACTCAATTATCCGAATGTCTGTCGATTCAATTTGGGCCGCCGCAATTATTGCTGAACGTGACGACCGAGTTGATGCGGTTTTATCCGTGGTTTTTGAAGGTGAGCATCGTGCTTCAGCGACTGATTCAATAATTCTCAGTTGAGTTTGGAATAGGACTATGCCGAATAAATTTCATGACATCGCATTCACACCGTCAGTGAAGAAAGCGCAGGAGCATTACGGAACGCGCAGGCATTACGCAAAGTTCGAGGCGGGCCGCAACAGCAATTATCTTCTAACGGATGCCGAGAGCGACTTTATCGAGCAGAGGGATGGATTTTATATCGCTACGGTAGGTGAGACGGGGCAGCCGTATATTCAGTTTCGCGGCGGGCTGGCGGGATTCCTGAAAGTTTTGGACGAGCAGACTCTTGGCTATGCGGATTTTCGCGGAAATTTGCAATACATAAGCGTCGGCAATTTAGCGGCGAACAATAAAGCGGCGCTTTTCCTTATGGATTATCCCAACCGGCGGCGTTTGAAAGTGCTGGCGACGGTTGAGGTGCACGACGCGGCAGACCGGCCTGATCTGATCGAAAAACTTGCCGATCCAAGCTACGGTGCAAAGATCGAACGGGCGATAATATTGAAGGTCGAGGCATTCGACTGGAACTGCCCGCAGCATATTACTCCGCGGTACACGATAGATGAAGTACGGCAGATGACGCAGCCGCTAAACGAGCATATCGGGAAGTTAGAGAAAGAGATCGAACAATTAAGGGCGAAACAAACATGAAGGATTACATAGAAAAATCGATGACTTTTGCGGAATACGTCAGCTTGATCGACGGTTTGTTGGCGGATGGCAAGACAACGGGTCCGAACCAGTCGGAGGCAATGTTCGACTACGCGAAACTGAACAAGCATCGTATGGATCGGCTGGATAAGACTGTTGAATTGGCCGAAAATGTTCGCTCGGCAGCGAAATCTCTCGACCGAAAACTCATCTGGCTTATCCTGACCGAAGGCTGGTGCGGTGACGCAGCACAAAATTTACCTGTGATTGAGAAAATTGCGACCGAAAGCGATAATATTGAAACTCGTTATTTGCTGCGCGACGAAAATCTTGATCTGATGGAACAATTTTTAACGGACGGCGCTCGATCGATTCCGAAATTGATCGCTATTGACGCCGGAACGCTCGAAGTTTTGGGAACGTGGGGAGCACGCGCAAAACCGGCACAGGAGCTTTTTCAGGAACTGAAAAACCGCGGTGTTGAAAAGCCGCTTATAATGGAGAATCTTCAGCGCTGGTACAACGCAGACAAAAGCCGGTCGATCCAGGCGGAATTCGAAACTCTGCTGAAAGAATGGAGCGGTGCGGCGGCTGCAAAAGCAAATGCGTAAGATACGGGAAGCCACCGTATTCACGGTGCAGATCTTAAGCATGTCAGAACTCTTTGAGGAGATAAATCTATGAAAAAAATATTGTTAGCTATTCTTTCCTTGTCCGTTTTCCTCGCAGCGTGCGAAGACCCGGCGGCGAACAAGCCGAAGGCGACAACGTCCGAACCGTCAACCAACAAGCCGGCAAATGCAGGGAATACGGGTAATACGGCGACAGTTCCCGCAGCAAAAGGCGAGGCGTTGCCGATCACGGCAGCAAATTCTTCCGTGCTTTTTGTTGGTTCCAAGGTCACGGGCAAACACGACGGCGGATTTAAGGTGTTTACCGGCACCATCGATCTCGTGAACGGCAAGCCTGAAGAGAGCTCGGTTTCGGTGGATATCGACGCGAACACCGTTTTCTCGGACGATCCAAAGCTGACCGAACACTTGAAATCACCCGATTTTTTTGATGTGGCAAAGTTTCCGAAAGCGACCTTCAAATCGACGAAGATCGCAGCCGGAGCAACGGCACCCGAAACGCAAACAATTACGGGCGACCTTGAACTGCACGGCCAGACGAAATCGATCACATTTCCGGCAACTATTACCGTTGCTGACGATTCCGTCACAGTCAAAGCGAGCTTCAGGATAAACCGAAAGGACTTCGGTATCGCGTACACAGGGCCGTCTGACAATCTGATCCGTGACGATGTGGCTCTGACGCTGGATATAAAGGCACCGCGCAAAAAATAGTATGACTTTAGAGTTACGCCCGGATGCGTGATTCTTCCTGTCGTTTCACGCCTAAGGGCGTAACTCTAACCAAAATGAAAGTATACGAAATTCAGCAATTTGGTATCGATAATCTGGCGTTAGTGGATCGTGATGAGCCGGTGGCGAAACCGGGCGAGGTTTTGATAAGGTTCCACGCCGCATCATTGAACTACCGCGATTTTATGGTGGTTTCGGGTACTTATAATCCGAGACTGAAGATGCCCGCCGTTCCGTTTTCAGACGGAGCGGGCGAGGTGGCGGCTGTCGGCGATGGCGTAACGAAATGGAAGGCCGGCGACAGGGTTATGCCGATCTTTGCGCAGGGCTGGTTTGACGGTGACAGCAGCGAAGAAAAGCGGCGGACATCGCTCGGGGCCGGTGCACAATGGGACGGCGTACTTCGCGAGTACGGCACGTTCAGCCAGGAATCCGTTGTTCAAATCCCCGAACACTTATCCTATGACGAGGCCGCGACCCTGCCGTGTGCGGCATTGACGGCTTGGAACGCACTCATCGGGTCGGGCCGGTTGAAGCCCGGCGAAACTGTCGTGACTTTGGGTACCGGCGGTGTATCGATATTTGCATTGCAGTTCGCAAAGCTGTCGGGAGCCCGCGTGATCGTGACGTCGAGCAGCGATGAAAAGCTCGAACGGGCGAGGCAGTTGGGTGCGGACGAAACCGTTAATTACAAAACGCGGGAAGATTGGGACAAAGCCGTTCTTGAACTCACCGGAAAAGTCGGTGCCGATCACATTGTCGAAGTTGGCGGCTCAGGAACTCTCGCCAAATCGTTGAATGCAATACGGATCGGCGGGCACATAGCGGTGATAGGTGCGCTTTCGGGTTCGGGCGAGTTTAGTCCGATTCATGTGTTCATGAAGACGATTTGTATGCAGGGCGTCTTTACCGGTTCGCGGTATATGTTCGAAGAAATGAATCGTGCCATTTCGCTCGCGAAGCTGCATCCGGTGATCGATAGAACGTTTGCGTTTGATGAGGCCCGCGACGCCCTTCGTCACATGGAATCTGGTTCGCATTTTGGAAAGATCGTCGTGAAGATCGGAGCATAAGATGAACTTAAAATTGATCGGAAAAACGGCGCTAGTCACAGGTTCGACGGCGGGCATCGGTTTGGCAATTGCCGAGTCGCTTGTTGCCGAAGGTGCAAATGTGGTGCTCAATGGCCGGACGCGCGAACGTGTGGAAGCTGCGGTGATTACGGTAAAAGCCGGTTTTCCGGATATCCGAATCACCGGTGTCGTCGCCGACCTTTCAACGCCGGAAGGAGCGGCCAAGGTTATGGACGGCATTTCGGATGTCGATATTCTCGTTAATAATATGGGCATCTTCGAGCCCAAACCGTTCGAGCAAATCCCGGACGAAGATTGGCTTAGGCTTTTTGAAGCAAACGTAATGAGCGGCGTGCGCCTCAGCCGCTTTTACCTGCCAAAAATGAAGGCGAAAAACTGGGGGAGGATCGTTTTTATATCCAGCGAATCCGGTGTTCAGATCCCGGCGGAAATGGTCCACTACGGGATGACAAAATCAGCCCAGATCGCGATCGCCCGCGGAATGGCCGAGACTACCGCCGGTACTAAAGTGACCGTAAATTCGGTACTGCCGGGCCCGACCGCGTCCGAAGGCGTTTCGACTTTTGTCGAGCAAATGGCGGCCGAGCAGGGCATTGCAAAAGAACAGATGGAGAAACAGTTTTTTGAAACCGCGAGGCCTACGTCACTGCTGAAGAGGTTTATCGAACCGAAAGAGATCGGAGACGTTGTCGCATTCGTCTGCAGCCCGCTTGCTTCGGCAATTAACGGAGCGGCTGTGCGGGCGGACGGAGGTGTGATTCGTTCGATGATCTAGAAAAAAGTTCGTCAAACTTCAGTTTGACGATGGCAACAAACTAGAGTTTATTGGACGAAAACGAAAAATATGAAAGCAATTAGAATTCACGAATTTGGCGGAACAGAGAAACTAACCGTTGACGAAGTTGAAAAACCTAAGGCTGGAACCGGTGAGATCCTCATCAAGACCGCAACTGCCGGCATCAACTATGCCGACGTGATGATGCGCGGTGGAAATTATCTGACCAAGCCGCCGCTGCCGTATTCATTGGGATTTGAGGTGGCCGGGACGGTTGAAGAACTGGGCGAAGGCGTGACGAATTTTGCCGCCGGTGACCGCGTTTTGGCGTCTGTACTTGGCGGCGGTTACGCTGAATTCGCCGTCGCAATGGCGAGAGGGGCGGTTCCGATTCCGGAAAGCCTTGGGTTTGGCGAGGCGACAGCGCTGCTGGTACAAGGTTTGACCGCGCTTGGATTGCTCGACGAGACAAAAAGCGGCGATTCGATACTGGTCCACGCGGCGGCGGGCGGTGTCGGCAGTTTGATAGTACAGCTTGCGAAACACAAGGGCCTCAAAGTGATCGGCACGGCATCGAGCACGGCTAAGCTCGAACTCGTCACATCGCTCGGTGCTGACTTTGCGATCAATTACACAGAAGCGGATTGGACCGATCAGGTTCTGGAAGCGACGGAGCATAAGGGCGTCGATTGGATAATCGAAATGGTCGGCGGCGACATCGTCGGCCACAACATGAAGGTGCTGGCAAAGAACGGAACGATGTGGGTTTACGGTGCTGCGAGCGGCGAGGACTTTCGGCTTTCTGTGCTGTCGCTGATGCAGAAAAATCATATCGTCCGCGGCTATTGGCTGACGAACGAAACGGTTGCGAACCGGATCAGATTCACACAGGAACTGCTCGAACACATAGCCGCGGGCCGATTGAAGATACAGATAACCGAGTTTCCGCTGGAGAAAGTGGCTGAAGCGCACGCAGCGATCGAGGGAAGAAAAACGACCGGGAAAGTAGTGCTGGCTGTTGGTGCGTAATTGGCGAATGGGCAAAATAGATGAGTTTGATAACTTCCATCCGCTTACCCGCGATGATTGGCGTAGATGGCTGCATACTAATCACGATTTATCCCCGGGCATCTGGTTCGTGTTTTTTAAGAAGCATACGGGCAAGCCGCGTGTCACTTATGACGAGTTGGTCCAAGAAGCATTGTGCTTTGGATGGATAGATTCGCTGGGACGAAAGTTTGACGACGAACGCTCGAAACTGCTGTTCACGCCGCGTAAGCCAAAGAGTGTTTGGTCGAAACCGAACAAAGAGCGTGTTGCGGCGATGATTGCATCTGGATTGATGACGGAAGTCGGCCTGGAGAAGATAAAAACCGCGAAAAAAGATGGTTCATGGGACGCTTTGAATTCGAGCGATAATCTTGAAATGCCCGACGACCTGATGATGGCTTTTGCGAAGAACAAAAAGGCACTTGAGAATTTTGAAGGGTTTACGGCTTCGGCGAGGAAGATGATCTTGTACTGGCTTGGTACGGCCAAACGGGACGAAACGCGAAACGCTCGGCTGGCGCAAATCGTATCGATGGCGGGCGAAGGTTTGCGGGCAAATTTGGACACGGAATAGAAGACTTATTTTCGAACAATGGGAGAAAGATAAAAATGGCTACACTTTTCGATAAACTAAAAATTGGAGATCTGGAGTTAAACAACCGGATCGTACTTGCTCCGATGACGCGGAGCCGTGCGGATGACGAGGGAATACAGCCGGACTATGCGGCCGAGTATTACGCTCAGCGTGCGTCGGGCGGCTTACTTATTACCGAGGCAGTTAATGTTTCACCGATGGCGAAAGGTTATGTGCGAACGCCCGGCATATACACGAGCAAGCAGGTAGATTCCTGGCGTTCGGTGGCGGAAGCTGTGCATGAGAGAGGCGGGACGATCTTCATGCAGTTGTTTCACACGGGCCGCATCGCCCTGCCGGATTTTCTGCCGGATAATCAGAAACCGGTCGCACCGTCAGCGATCAAAGCTGCCGGCAAGAATTATACCGATGACGGCATGAAGGACTTTGTCGAGCCGCGGGCTTTGACGGCCGATGAAATAACGGCGACGGTTCAGGATTTTGCGACCGCTGCCAAGAATGCGGTAGATGCCGGATTTGACGGCGTTGAGCTTCACGCGGCGAGCGGCTACCTTGTTCAGCAATTCCTGATGAAGCCGGTGAATCTTCGAACGGACGAGTATGGCGGTTCTATTGAAAATCGCGCACGCTTTCTGTTCGATATCATCGATGCGATCAGCGAGCAGATCGGGTCCAAACGGGTCGGCGTGAAATTTTCTCCCGCGATGCCGTTCAACGATATTCAGGAGCCGGACGCCGACGAAGTTTACGCCTACATAATGGAAAAACTGAATGAAAAGGACATCGCGTACGTCCACGCGGCCGATGGAGCGGGAGCGGGCTGGCACGAAAAATTGCGTCCTCTTTACAACGGACTTTACTTTGCCGGAGCAAGTTTCACACTGGAATCGGGAGAAAAGTATCTTGCGGAAGATAAGGCGGACGCGATTGTCTACGGTGTCAAATTCCTCGCAAATCCCGATCTGCCGGAACGATTTGCGGCACGAGCAGTCTTAAACGAGCCCGATTCCGCAACATTTTACATGCCGGGCGAAAAGGGCTACACCGATTATCCGACATTAACTAAGGGAGCAACAGCATAAATATGAGCGAGAAAAAGGTTTGGTTCATTACCGGGTGTTCAACCGGTTTCGGACGTGAATTGGCGAAGCATTTGCTGCAAAATGACCATCGCGTTGTCGTGACGGCGCGTGATACAGGCAAGGTTCAGGACTTGGTGGAGCTTAATAGTGAGAACGCTCTTGCAGTAGCCCTGGATGTTACCAACAAACAGCAGGTGAAGGATTCGGTTGCCGCGGCGGTGGAACGGTTCGGCCGAATCGACGTTTTGGTGAATAACGCGGGCTTCGGATATTTTGGAGCGATCGAAGAAAGCGAGGAAGCAGAGGTCAGGTCGATGTTCGAGACCAACTTCTGGGGCCTGGCGGAAATGACGCGTGCCGTTTTGCCGGTTTTACGAGAGCAAAAGAGCGGTTTTGTTGTCAACGTTTCGTCGATCGGCGGGTTCGTCGGCTTTCCCGGTATCGGTTATTACAATGCAACCAAGTTTGCCGTTAACGGTTTTTCAGAGGCTTTGAAGAAGGAGATCGAACCGCTTGGCATCAAGGTAATTCTGGTTCAGCCAAGCGGATTTCGCACCGATTGGGCAGGCCGCTCCGCGAACGACGCGACGAGCAAGATCAGCGCTTATGCGGAAACGGCCGGTGCCAACCAGTCGGCCATTCGCGGATTCAGCGGAAATCAGCCCGGCGATCCGGTCAGGGCGGCAAGGGCGATAGTGACTGCGGTTGAGTCGGACAATCCGCCTTTTAATTTGCTATTGGGTAAGGCTGCGTTGAAAAATGCCCGATTAAAACTCGACGATCTGAAAAATGATTTTGACACTTGGGCCGAAACCAGTGAGGGAGCGGACTTCCCGGAGACGGAGATTGCTAAAGCCAGCTAGATTGATGGGAAACTTAAATGAAGTACAGAAACCTTGGACAATCCAATCTCGAAGTATCGGCGATCGGCCTCGGATGCATGGGAATGAGCTTTGCCTATGGTGACGCGGACGAGACAGAATCGCTGGCGACTATAGACCGTGCTTTGGAATTAGGCGTCAACTTCTTAGACACCGCCGACATCTATGGGCCGCGTATCAATGAAGAACTTGTTGGCCGGGCATTGAAAGGCAGGCGGAACAAGTTCATTCTGGCGACAAAATTCGGAATCGTTTTCGATCCGGCCAATCTCGGAATTCGCGGCATCAACGGGCGGCCGGAATATGTCCGGCAGTCGGTTGAAGGAAGCTTGAAACGATTGGATATAGACACGATCGATCTTTATTATCTGCATCGTGTCGATCCCGATACGCCGATCGAAGAAACCGTCGGCGCGATGGCGAGATTGATCGATGAAGGCAAAATTCGTTATATCGGCTTGTCCGAAGCGTCGGCCGACACCTTGAAAAGGGCGTCGTCCGTTCACGAGATAACCGCCCTGCAAAGCGAATACAGCTTGTGGACACGGGATGTCGAGGACAATGGTGTGCTTGAGACGGCCCGCGAATTAGGCATCGGCGTTGTGCCGTTCTCGCCGCTTGGACGGGGATTTTTGTCCGGTGAGATCAAGACTATAGATGATTTGGAGGACGCCGATTGGCGTCGGACAAATCCGCGTTTTCAGGGTGAGAATTTTGATAAGAACATTAAGCTCGTGGAGCGGATCAAGGAACTTGCTGCGGAGAAAGGAGTCGCGGCATCGCAACTGGCCTTGGCGTGGGTACTTGCTCAGGGAGAAGATCTTGTGCCAATACCCGGAACGAAACGCCGGAAGTACATCGAGCAAAACGTGGCAGCGGTGGAAATCGAACTGACGGCTGACGAGATGCAACGAATAAACGAAGTATTTCCACGTGACGCCGCATCCGGGTTACGTTATCCGGAAGCGATGATGAAATCCGTGAATGCGTGAACAATATTTGCCACGGATTTACACAGATGCACACGGATACGAAGATAAGAGTTTATTGATTTGATCTGTGTGCATCTGTGTGCATCTGTGCTTATCCGTGGCCGCCCTTTCTTTTTTTATGGATGAATATCTACAGCCGACCGAGTTTCTGGACGCGGATAATCCGGCGGTTCGCGAGTTTGCTTCGATGAATACAGCCGGTGCAATGTCCGATACCGAAAAGGCGGTCAAGCTATATTATGCGGTTCGGGATGGGTTTCAATATGATCCGTACGTTCTTGATCTACGCCGGGAAGGGTTGACCGCGAGTCGGCTATTGACGAAAACACGAGGTTATTGTGTTGAGAAGGCGGTATTGCTGGCCGCTTCGGCGCGTGCGGTCGGGATTCCAAGCCGTTTGAGTTTTTACATCGTCCGAAACCACATCGCGACCGATCGGCTGGAAAAGGTTTTGGAAAAAGACTATTTGGTGTTCCACGGAGCGGCGGAAATGCTTTTAGATGGTGAATGGCGCAAGGCGACCCCGGCTTTCAACAAGAAGCTTTGTGATTTTTTGGGCGTCGAACCTCTGGAATTCGACGGAACGCAGGACTCGATCTTTCAGGAGTTCGATAAGTCCGGTAACATTTTCATGGAGTATCTGCACGATTACGGAGCATTTGCAGATCTTCCATACGAGGTTTATCTGAACGAACTGAATAAACATTACCCGCACATATTCGGAAACGAGAAGTACACAAGTGAAGAGTTGATATATGATTTTAGGAGATAGAACGTCCGACAAACTTCAGTTTGTCGAGCCGAAAATTTCAACAGACTGAAATTTGTTGGACATAGGAGAATAATATGGCAGAAAGAAAAGCAACAGCGGAATGGAACGGCAGCCTTTTGGAAGGCGAAGGCAATGTGGCGCTCGGAAGCGGAATGTTCAGCGGAGCATTCTCGTTCGCAACCCGGATGGGTGACGAACCCGGCACAAACCCCGAAGAACTTCTCGGAGCCTCGCTCGCCGGGTGCTATGCAATGGCGTTAAACGCTACGCTCGAGAAGCAGGGAACACCGGCAAAGAACGTTAAGGTTGAAGCCAAAGTATTTCTCGGCAAGGACGAAGGCGGATTTAAGATTAACCGTATCGACCTGGAAACGACCGCAACTGTCGACGGGATAGATCAGGAAAAATTCGCCGCCGTTGCCGAAGAGGTCAAACACGCTTGTCCGATCAGCAAGGCTCTCGCCGCTACCGATATTACCCTTAAGGCGACACTCGTTAAAGCAAGCGCTGCGTGATTCCTTAACGAGAGGGTTTAGCGCACGTCTCACTTCTATTGACATCTGTAACAATATAAGTTACAATATAAATAATTCAGGAGGCTGTCAAAGATTTGTATGGTAACAAAAGACGGCTCGAGTTAATTTATGAAATAATCTGATGAGGATTTGAGTTTATCAATTTAGATTTTGCGGATTGTTTTGACGCTAAGTTATAATTTCGCAATTATAGGAGATAGAAATGGCAAATTTTGCTAAGGAAGTAACAGATTCGGATTTTGAAACAGTCGTATTAGGTTCGGATCAGCCCGTGCTGGTTGATTTTTGGGCGGAGTGGTGCGGGCCGTGCAGGATGATCGCTCCGTCGGTAGAAGCGGTGGCGGAAGAGTATGTCGGCAAGGCCACATTCGTTAAAATGGACGTTGACGACAATCAGAATGTGCCGCAGCGATACGGTATTCGCGGTATTCCGACGTTAATCCTTTTCAAGGGCGGCCAGGAGCAGGAGCGGATTGTCGGTGCCGTCTCCCGCGATGCGATCGCAAAGGTTGTTGCAAAATACGTCGAGTCGGCTACGGTATAAAGGCTCTGAAAATTAGAATGTCCCCGCCGATGGTCTAATTGACTGTCGGCGGGGACATTTTTGTATTAAACGCCGGCCGGAATTTCGCTTCCGGCCTTCTCTCACTTGTGCACTTAGAACGTATTGTATCTGGCAGCCGGGAGGTCGCCGGTCTGGCCCCAGTCTTTGGTTGTGATCAGTCTGGTGCCGACCGTCATCATGTAGAATGTTGCCGGTGTTCCGGGTCTCCAGATGGAGTAATCCGTTTTGCCGTCGCCGTCGTAATCTCCCTGAGTGGTGAGATCGCCCGGCACGCCCCATGTATCGGAGACAACCGTGCTGCCGGCGGTTCCGCTGGGCTCGAAATCCCAGACATAGAAGCCGCCCGTCGTGCGTACCGTCGCAAGGTCGGTTCTGCCGTCGCCGTCATAATCACCCGGAACAACATCGTCGGTTGCCAGGCCGAACAGTTCGGAGCTGATCGCTCCGGTCGCCGACCTGATCCAGAAACGTCCGTTTGCTCCATCCGCACGCTGAACCACGAAGTCTGCCTTCCCGTCGCCGTCATAGTCGCCGGGGGCCGGAGAATCTCCCGTCTGTCCCCAATCGACCGCTGTCAGCAATGAGTTTGGCGATGTCTTATAGAACCATGTGCTCTGAGTCCCCGCGCGGTAAAGCGAAAGGTCATCCCGGCCATCGCCATCGTAATCTCCGACAACTCTCGGGTTATCACCGGCCTGGCCGAACTGGTCGACCCTTATCGTTAGCGTCGCACTCTCGATTACGTAAAAAGTTCCGTTGGACGCTCTAAAGACAGCCACGTCATCTTTCCCGTCACCGTCGTAATCGCCCGGAACCAATAAGTCGCCGTTTATTCCCCACTCACGCTGCGAGGTCGGATTTCCACCCGACAAACTCGTCAACCACGTTGATTGAGTTCCCGCACCGCCGGTAGATCGTACAACAACAAAGTCCGTCCGCCCGTCGCCGTTGATATCCAATATGGAGCGTGAGAGCAAAATCTGGCCGCGAATCTCGCCGCCGGTGTTGTTGACGGTGTGAATGTTGAAATAGAAAAGTCCCGCCTTCAAATTTGCCACCTGTGCAGGTGTTATCGGAAGGCTGGCGTTAACAACTGATCCGAATGGAGCTCCGCCCGCCGGATTCAAATTGAAAAGCACCGGAGCGTTGACACCTATTGCGGCAGGCCCATGAATGTGCCCGGATACAACATTACTACTAAGCGGAGCGGCTGCTGAACCATACGAAACGGAAACCGTGATGGTTGTTTCTGCTTCGTTCAACGTGACCGTTCCAAAGCCTTTTGCGGTCGAAGCGTTTACCGGAACTTCCTGAGCGCCGTTCAAATATCCAGTGAACGACTTTAAAAGGCCCGTGCCGCCGCCCGCCCCCGGAGTTCCGACATTGATCCCTCCCGGTGTTAACGCTCCGTCAGCCGGGAAATTTGCGGTCCTAACCGTTGCACTATAGGTTGTAGCATCATTCGTGCCTGCCATTTCGCCGCCGTACCAAGCGCCTGCGGAGTTCGCGGTCGTGTTCGTGGGGAATCGGGTTGCCGCGCCGAGCACGCTGCTGGCCGTCAAAACGACACCACCGTAATTTAGATCGCCTGCGGTACCGTCAGACCAGCCGACCGCGTCCAGAATCGTTGCACCGGCAGGCAGTAATTCGAGCGTACCGTTGTTGTCCGCATCGTAGTCAAAGTTAGGAGTAATAACCGTCGCAGAACTTATCAGCAAAAACGAAATCGTTCCGTTTTCAAGACCGTTTGTTGCGTCAAGCAAAGCGGTTTGCAAGCGTGTTGTTTCCGGAGCGTAAGTTCTTGTTCCGCAAGCGGCCGTTCCGGTGATGACGATAAGTCCGTTAGAGCCGAACGCGGGCCCCGGCGATGCAAAAGTTACCACAAAATCAGCCGTGCCCGAAGGTGCGGCATCGCCCTCGAAAGCCACAAAATGAACATCTTGGATGATCGCCCCGGGCGTTCCCTTGAGCTCCACATATTCGCATGGTTGATCGGTTCCGGCCGGATTAATATCAAGTTCGTTGATTAGCTGCGCAGAAGCGGATATTGAAAGAACGCTCAAGAGACCGCATATAGCAATCCCCAAATAAACAGATCTCTTCATCATTTTTCTCCTTGTAGTGGGCTTACATCCGCTTCCTAGAGAGCGGAAGAACCGGTGAACGACTGACATGACTGGTTATCACCCGATAACGTCTTTATTAGATTGGTAAGATATTAGCATATATCTATTTCGTAATAGAAAGCGGCGGACATTAAAACGTTACTGCGCCATCAAAGTTGAAATAAAAGCCTTCATGGGATTGCGGGTTTTTGATAGAATCGAAACCCATAGAAGAATGTGAGGTGCGGAATGTGGTTTAGAAGCCTTTTGTTGTGTCTACTTGTCTTGTTAAGCGGCTCGGCTACTTTGATTGTCGCTCAGGATAAAAAACCGCCGAAGAATGATGAAGACGAGGTTATCAGGGTCGATACTGAGCTGGTCGAAGTACCGATTGTCGTTACCGACCGTGCCGGCAAGCCGCTGCTCAATTTAAAGCAGACAAATTTTACCGTCGCCGAGGACGGCAAGCTTCAGGAAATCACGGACTTTTCGGCCACGAGCGCTCCTTTTGAAGTGGCTCTCTTGCTGGATACATCAGGGTCGGCGCGTGCCGATTTGCACCTGATACAGCGTTCGGCGCAGAACTTCATTAATGCTCTCCGGCCCGGTGACCGTGTATCGATCATTGCGTTCAAGACCGAAGTTAAGGATAAGCGGGCGGCTCCGGCGAGCGAACTGGTAACCGGCCTGACGGATGATCGTACTGCGCTCAAATCAGCGCTTGCGCGCGTCAACACCAGCAACGGAACGCCGTATTACGATGGACTTTTGAAAGTAGTTGAAGGCGTCTTCAGTGATCCGCCCCAGGCCGAGTTTCGCGGGCGGCGTGCGCTGGTTGCTCTGACTGACGGTGTTGATTCGACTAGCTCCTCGGATTTTGATGAGGTCAAGGAGACGCTCGAAAAAGCCGGCATCATATGCTATTTCATAAAGGTAAACACACGCGAATTCTTTGAGCAGAATCTGCTCGGCGACTGCGAAGCCGCGATACGGTTTTCGTCCGCGCAGATTCGCCGCTTTTACAGGCGATTCTATCCGAATTCGAAAATAGAGAAAGCGGAGGATTTTTGCCAGCTCGGAGACTTTGAGCGATTGGCGATCAGTAAAAAGCTTTACGAACTGGCAGCGACGGAAATGGACACGCTGGCCAAGGTGTCGGGCGGAAAAGTATTTCCCGTCGGCGATTTGAGCGAAGCCCGTGTAGCCTTCAAGGGTATCGCCGACGAGATCGGTACAAAATATAGCGTCGGTTACTATTCGTCGAACGAAAAACGAGACGGACGCTTTAGAAAAATAACTGTGAATTTGAAAGGCTTGCCGGTCGGTGCACAGGTCAGGGCCAGAGAAGGATATACGGCACCGGCCAATTGAGCATATCCATAATTCAGCTTAGACTCTCAATTATGTCCTCTAAATTTAATCGTATTTGCCTGATGGTTTTAGATTCCGCCGGGATCGGCGAGATGCCGGACGCGGCTGATTGGGGCGATGCGGGAGCCGACACGCTCGGGCATATTTTGGAGTCGCGAAAGGTTCATTTGCCGAATCTGCAACGGCTGGGACTTGGAAATATTCGCCCGCTCGCCGATCTTCCGGCTGTTAACGAGCCCAT
This sequence comes from Chloracidobacterium sp., assembly GCA_031402865.1. GTDB lineage: Bacteria > Acidobacteriota > Blastocatellia > Pyrinomonadales > Pyrinomonadaceae > OLB17. The sequence goes on from JANNST010000015.1 coordinate 44,782, forward strand.
CGGCAGTTATGGCAAATGCACGCTCAAATCAAACGGTAAAGACACTACAACCGGACACTGGGAAATGGCTGGAATTGTTCTGACTAAAGCATTTCCAACGTTTCCGAAGGGCTTTCCGCCGCGTATTATAGACGAATTTGTCGCTGCAGCTGATATTCCCGGCGTTCTCGGAAATTACGCGGCCAGCGGGACCGAGATTATAAAAGAGCTTGGCGAAGAGCACATGCGCACTGGTAAACCCATCGTTTACACGTCAGCCGATTCCGTGTTCCAAATCGCCGCGCACGAAGAGATCATTCCTATTGACCGCCTCTACGAAATTTGCGAGATCGCCCGTCGCATTTTGGACGGCAAAGACAAAGTAGGACGCGTCATTGCCCGTCCGTTTCTCGGCTCGACCGCCGAAAATTTCAAACGAACCGAAAACCGCCACGATTACGCCGTTCCTCCGCCGAGCGATAATCTTCTTCCGCTGCTGAAAGACAAAGGCCTCGATGTTGTCTGTATCGGCAAGATAGCATCGATTTACGATTCGATGGGCGTGACCGAGGACCTGACCGCAAAGGACAACGACCAGACCATCGACCAGACAATAAATGCCCTGAACTCCGATTCCCGCGGCCTGATCTTCAGCAATCTCGTCGATTTCGACATGCTCTACGGCCACCGCCGCGATACAGAAGGGTATGCGAAAGCTCTGGAACATTTCGATTCACGGCTGCCCGAAATTCTCGACGCCCTGAACGAAGACGATCTGCTAATAATGACCGCCGACCACGGCAACGACCCGACGAAAGAGGGAAGCGACCATACACGCGAATACGTTCCGCTGCTTGTCTACGGCAAATCGGCGAAGCCGGCAGTGGATCTAGGCACGCGGCAATCCCTTTCGGATATTGGGCAGACGGTTGCTGAAAATTTCGGTTTTAAGATCGCAGATGGTGCTAGTTTTTTAAACAAACTGAAATAATGTTCGAAAAGATACGCGACAAGATGCGTCATCTGATTCGGTCGCTCGAGTACCTGATGACGATCCACGGTGAGGAAGAGATGGAAAACGATAACCTCTCGATCCTGGATGTTGAAAACGCAGTGCTTACCGGCGAGATAGTTGAACGGCAGCGTGATGAAAACACGGGCGAACCAAAATATCTCGTCACCGGTAGAATTCATGATGACTCTAACGTCACAGTTGTGGCAAAATTAGGAGTTACTGGAAAGTTAGTTATTATCACCGTCTATCGTGAAGAAGATGAATACGAAAATTGAAACAGTGAAGTGCGATAATTGCGGCAAATCGGGAGCGAGAATTATTCACGTCAGCCGAAGCTACGGCAATGGAACAGATCTGTTGGTAATTGAAAACGTTCCTGTCATATCGTGCCCGCATTGCGGTGAGAGCTATTTAACGGCGGCTACTCTCCGTGCAATCGATGACATAAAGCGCAACCGAACTAAAGTTGCTAGTAAACGCCCCGTCCCTGTTGCGATTTTTGCGTAGGCGTTCAGTAAATCGCAACAATTATTTTTCAAGTATTTGAAGCAATTTCTCGGTGCGAGCAGTTTCGGGGTCTTGATTAAAGAGTAGCGGTTGTGCACATGTCCAGTTCGGGTTGAACTGTGAATCCCATGGAAAGCGACTGTTTTTATCCGGCCAGATACATTGTATGACAGGGTATTCCATATTTCCATAGAACCAATTCGCATAGCCGAGGAAAGGGTAATACCAAATCTGACTAACTGGCTTAAACGTGCAGGAATAGGCCTCGATCAAATCGTTGTAGTGCCCATCGATCTCGAATTTCTTACCCGTACGAAGGTCTTCGCCGATACTACTGATGACCGAGTGCATCAGGTCGCCGTTCAAGCCGAAAACTACAACTTCGGGATGATTGAAGGTTTGATATAAACCAATAGAAAATGCCCAGCCGGGTGAGTCAGATCGTTCGAGAATCTTTACAAGGTGCCATCCAAACTCAGCGACATCTGCTAAAACTTTTTCATCGTTTCCGCCTTCGCAGCGAGGATCGTGTTCGCTCATAAAAACTCAAGAATCATTCCATGCAATGATTTTCACCAATTCATTTAAGTACAACGCGAAATTTAGCACAAAACTTGAACTCTTGCCTGGATACCGTTATCTATCAAGTTAGTTTAGAATGCATCAATCGAATAAATAGAGACTATGAGAATACTTGGGCGTAAATTTTTTTGTTTGTGTCTTGCTTTGTCGCTAATTTTACATCTGGCAATTGCTCAGACCGCGAAAGACGATTTAGCGGTAGATAACGAACCACCGTCGCAGCTTCGCGCCGTGATCGAGAAGTTTTCGCAGGACGTTGGCGCGTTCAACCGGCTCTACACAGCTCCGACATCGGCAAATCGTGCGGAGCGGTTCAAGCGGTTGTACGTTGAGTACATGTCGACCGTACAAAGGTTAGACTTCGATTCGCTGAACCATAACGAGCAGGTCGATTACGTTTTGTTCGCGAATCATCTCCGGCGAGAGACGCGGGAGTTGGATCGTGAGAAAGTGCAGTTTGATGAGATGGCGGCAATACTGCCGTTTGCGCGGACGATAAACGATCTTGAGGACCAGCGGCGGCGGCTTGAGTCGATTGATCCGGGTAAGACGGCGGCGTTGCTTGATGCATTGGCTCGGCAGATCACTGATACTCAGAAGGGCGTCGAAGGCGGGAAGATAGTAAAGCCAAAACGGACAGTCGCAAACCGTGCCGTTCGGACGCTTGCGAGCTTGAGATCGACGCTGCGGGGCTGGTACAACTTTCACAATCTTTACGACCCGAGCTTTTCGTGGTGGAACAAGAAACCGTACGAGGCCGTCGAAGACGCCTTGCAGAAATATTCGGCGTATGTGGTTTCGAAACTCGTTGGGATCTCTCCGGATGATAAAACGACGATAATCGGCGATCCGATCGGCAGGGAAGCCTTGATCGAAGAACTTCAGTTCGAGATGATCCCGTACACGCCTGAAGAGCTGGTTCAGATCGCGAACAAGGAATTCGATTGGTGCATCGCCGAATTTAAGAAAGCATCGCGCGAGATGGGTTTTGGCGACGATTATATGAAGGCCATCGAGGCCGTGAAGCTAAAGTACGTCGAACCAGGTAAACAACCCGCTTTGATCCGCGACTTTGCCCGCGAAGCAATCGATTACGTAAAAAAGAATGACCTCGTGACCGTGCCGAAGGTGGCCGAGGAAACGTGGCGAATGGAGATGATGACGCCCGAACGGCAGCTTGTTGCCCCGTTCTTTCTCGGCGGGGAAACAATACTCGTTTCGTATCCGACTGATGGCATGACGCACGAGCAAAAGATGATGAGTATGCGCGGCAACAACCCGCACTTTGCTCGTGCGGTCACGCATCACGAACTCATCCCAGGACACCATTTACAACAATTTATGACTCGGCGATACAAGCCGTATCGTGAGCTTTTCCGGACACCTTTCTGGGGCGAAGGCTGGGCACTTTACTGGGAATTTATCCTGTGGGACAAAGGCTTCACGAAGACGCCTGAGGACAAGATCGGCGCATTGTTCTGGCGGTCTCACCGCGCGGCCCGGATCATTTTTTCGTTGAACTTCCATCTTGGTGCATGGACGCCGGAACAATGTGTTGACCTGCTCGTTGATAAAGTAGGCCACGAACGCGACAATGCGCTTGCCGAGGTGCGACGATCTTTTTCGGGTGATTATGGGCCGCTGTATCAGATGGCGTATATGATGGGCGGGCTGCAGCTTTACGCGTTGCACCGCGATCTCGTAGATTCGAAAAAAATGACTGATCGCAATTTCCACGACGCGATATTGAAAGAAGGCGCGATCCCGATAGAGATGGTTCGTGCCATCCTGACGAAGCAGAAGCTTAGCCGGGATCAAAAATCCGGCTGGAAATTCTATAACTTTGCTCGGTAAAAATTCGCTAACGACGCGATACCGCAACGGCCGGACTATGACACGAAAAACGCTTCTTTACATCCCGATTGTGCTGCTTTTCGCGTTTGCGATCTCGGCATTATTTATCCATTACGCAAATATCGGTGAGATACAGGGACGTGTGCTCCGGGAAGCCAAACTGCCGTTCGGTTATCTCAACGGGAGAGCTTTTGCCGTAAAGCCGGATGCGGGAGAAGCGGGAGTTAAAACCGGCGATCGTATAGACGGCATAAACGGGCGCGAACTTGATGCAAAGGACGTAGTTTTTAACGAAGAGTTAGGGAATATGCGAGGCGGTATACCGATCGTCCTGACGATGTCGCGGGCGACTCCGGATGGCGGACGCGAAACGTTCGAGGCGAAGATTATCCCGATAGCGATCGAGAAAAACTTTACCTTTTACTCTGGTTTTGTTGCCGGTTTCATCTTCGTTTACGTACTGCCGACGCTATGTATTCTGCTAGGATTCTGGGTGCTGTTCGTTCGTCCGGCCGACCCGCTTGCATGGATATTGCTTTTTGTTCTTCTAGGCTTAAGTGCTTTGAGCCTTGAAATGTATTGGGACGGCACAACCGTCACCGGTGCCTATCAGAAGATATTCTTTGCCGGATGGGCGCTGGCAATGCTGCTCTTCGGCATCTATTTTCCGGAGCGGTGGGTGTTGGACGAGAAATTGCCGTGGCTGAAGTGGCTATTGATTATTCCGCTTTCCTTCCAGATGCTTCTGACGCTCTTTGGCTTGTTGCGCGTCAATACTGGAATCGATCTCTTTCGTTTCATCGCACCCCTGGCGAATGCCTATGGAGTATTTGGGTTTTTCGTGAATATGTTGGCCATCGGGTTGTTTTTTGCGGCACTCGGTTACAAATCAGGCACAACGCAAAATCCCGACGCAAAACGCAGGCTGCGTGTGATGCTCTATGGAACATCGCTGGCCATCACGCCGTCATTCCTTTTGGTAATCTACCGTATCATTACTCAGAAAGAAGGAAGCTTCTTTGAGATCGTACCGTTCTGGATCGGGCTCACCGCCCTTCTGCTGATGCTCTTGTTTCCGCTGACGATGGCTTATGTGATCGTCGTTTATCGTGCGATGGATGTAAGTGTCGTCATACGGCAAGGCTTGCAGTATGGCCTTGCGAAGGGTGGCGTTAGAGTCATTCAACTGCTCCTCTTGCTTGGCATCGGACTGCTTGTTCGCTGGTCGATCAACGCCTACGGGGCGAACCTTGCAACCCAGATCGCATTCATCGTGGGCGGCATCGCGCTTGTTCCGCTGGTGGAAATGGTCGCAAAGCCATTGAGGCTGTGGATAGACAAGCGGTTTTTCCGCGAAGCTTACAATGCGGAGATGATATTGTCTGAACTGAGCGACGATGTGCGAACGATGATCGAAACCAAGCCGCTGCTCGAAACTGTCGCGAGCCGTATCAGCGAATCGCTGCATGTTCCGCAGGTTACACTTTTAATGAGGAACGGGACGAACTTCGTTCCGGCCTACGCCCTCGGCTTCGATACGCCGCCGGTCGTTTCGCTTAGCGGTGATTCAAAGACGATGCGAAAGCTCGGCAATAATCAGCATATCGTTCTTTATGACGACATGACTGAAGTTACCTCGACGCCGACAATGTCGCTGAACGACCAGGACCAGCTTCGTGAGTTAAATTCGCAGATATTGCTGCCTCTCGCGGTAAAGAACCAACTTTCCGGGATCATCAGCCTCAGCCCAAAGCGGTCTGAGGAGCCCTATACGGCAAGCGACTTGAGATTGCTGCGGTCCGTCGCTTCACAGACCGGCCTTGCACTGGAAAATAGCCGGTTGACAGAGGCGTTTGCCAAAGAGGCGGCGCAGAAGGAACGACTGAACGCGGAGCTTGAGATCGCCCGCGAGGTTCAGGAGCGTTTGTTCCCGCAGGAATTGCCCAAGGTTAAAGGGCTGGAATATTACGGCGCATGTCGGCCGGCACTTGGCGTCGGCGGCGACTATTACGATTTCCTGGAACTGCCGGACGGTAAATTCGGAATCGCGATAGGCGATGTTTCCGGAAAGGGAATCGGGGCATCTCTGATGATGGCGAGCTTGCAGGCGTCGCTGCGAGGGCAGGCAATTCACTCCGGTGACGATATCGCCGGGCTAATGACACACGTGAATACTCTCGTGTACGATGCATCGACGACCAACAGATACGCGACCTTCTTTTATGCCCAGTACGATCCTTCAAATAGAAATCTGAGCTATGTCAACGCCGGTCACAATCCGCCATTCCTGCTGCGGCGAAGCGATGGGGATGTTGAGGTGATCAAGCTTGAAGTCGGTGGAGCGGTCGTGGGAATGCTGCCGTCGATGATCGTTCATTACGACCAGGGCGACATACAACTCGAGATCGGCGATATGCTTGTCGGCTTTACCGACGGCATCTCCGAAGCAATGAACCCGAAGGAAGAAGAATGGGGAGAAGATGCCTTGCTCGAAGAATTAAAGACGCTCGACGGAAAGCTGTCCGAAGAGATTCTTTTACAAATCGTTGCCGCCGCCGATAAATTCGCCGACGGTGCAAAACAACATGATGACATGACAATGATCGTCGTCCGGGTCGTCGGATAAACGACATCCTAGCTCCTACAATGAATACTTTTCCTCGGTCTCTAGTAAATGAAAGAAGATTGAGTTGGAATGTCTTCGCTCGTACCAAAAGGATTGACGAGTATCCCGGCCGTTGAGTTGATGATGTACCAGGTTGCGTTCGAAGCCCTAAAGATCGCAATGTCTTCCTTACCGTCGCCGTCAAAATCAGCGGGTACTGGAATGTCGCCGTTCACACCCCACGATGTCACGTTAAATCCGGCAGTGCTCATGCTCCTGTACCACTGTCCGGTTGAAGGGCGGAAAACCGCCAGGTCGGTCGCTCCGTCGCCGTCAAAATCCGCCGGTGCCTGTATATCGCCGGGTTGTCCCCACGTCTGAACGAAGAAACCAAAACCGGTCTTCAAGATGTACCAATTGCCGTCAGAGGGCCGGAAAATCGCGATATCCGCTTTCCCGTCGCCATCGAAATCGCCGACCACCGGTTTATCGCCCGCAACACCGAAACCCGTTACGGACAAAGAACTGTCGGCACTCATTTTGCGGTACCAAGTGCCGGTAGAGGGACGAAATACTACCAGATCGGCCCTGTGATCGCTGTCGTGATCAGCGGGTACAGGCAAGTCGCCCGGAGCTCCCCAATTATCCTGTTGAAAGGTTTGGCTTCCCGAATTGAACCAAAACCAAGTTCCGGTTGATGGCCGAAAAACGGCAACATCCGTTTTTCCGTCTCCGTCGAAGTCGGCGGGGGTCACATTGTCGGTAGCTACGCCCCATGCCATAACCATGTAGCCAGCCGTTCCGCGAAGTATGTACCAAAACCCGGTCGAAGGGCGGCGTACGGAAAGGTCGGCACGGCCATCGCCATCGTAATCGAAAGACCGCCGGGTTATCGGAGTGCTACTCGATCCGCCGTGCCAAAACCCGCTATTCAATGCAAAATTGTTTCCAGTGCTGTTTCCAGCCATAGGCTGTCCAAAACTTCCGTCCAAAGTGAAATTACCGCCGGTAGTTCTTCCGCCGCCGCCCGAGATCACCGATTTTGTGATCACGTACGGCCCGCCCGACTGGGCGGAAGCCATGATCGACAAAACGAAAATTAAAATAATGCTCTTTTTCATCAGCGTCCCTAAATCAATAAACTCGACAACAGGCTTCGGCGATTTAACTTTCATCTACGGACACGTTGTCGAAGCGAACACCATCACACCGGCGTCGTCTATGGACAAAATTTTGCAAATATTGGTTGTTGGCGACTTGAGGATGATGCCTTGTCCGGGTGATCCTACGTAAATGTGACCGTTCCTGACGTCGAGCGGAGCCTTCGGCGTCGTTGTTCCGATTCCGACACTTGTATTTGCCGTTGCTCCATTAACACCGTTGATCGAACCCAGGACGAGTGAATCGCTTTGAGCAACCGACGCGTTGGCGCCGATGGCGGTGCTATTGCTCAGACCGCCAGCCGCAAGATTAGCCGAAGAGCCGATCATCGTGTTGGATGTTCCTGATAAATTCGCTGCACCGGCGTTACTCCCAAAGAACGAGTTGTTGCTGCCGGTCGTCGCCGTGCCCGCACCGGCAAAAACATTGCTGGTACCGGATGTAGTGAACACGCGGGTTCCGCCAATATTGTATTGAAGCGTGGCGTTTACCGTGTTTGCGGAGAAGAGGCCGCCCACCGTTCCGGTTCCGCCGACATTGAAGTTAGCTCCAGCCTGAGCAATTGATGTGTTTTGTACATAAGTTGCCGCAAGGTTTGGGATATCTGTGGCAACCAACGGCGAACTTGCCCAAACTGTCCCGTTGCTTCGCAACACGTTTCCGGCTAAGCCGGATGAATTAACACCTGTTCCGCCGCTCAATGGTGCGAGAATGCCGGTGATGTTTCCGGCGGCGACGCTGAATGTACCCGTTATCGAACCGCCGACTGTGAGGCTGCCGCCAATCGTTCCGCTGCCGCCGATATTAAAGTTGGCCCCAGCCTGTGCGCCGGTACCATTCTGCACATAATTCGCAGCAAGGCTCGGAATGTCCGCGGCAACCAGTGGAGCACTTGCCCAGGTCGTTCCGTTGCTTCGAAGCACATTGCCGGCTAAACCCGATGAGTTGACGCCGGTTCCTCCATTTAACGGAATTAGAATGCCGGTGATATTAGTGGCAGGTACGCTGAAGGTGCCTGTAATCGAACCACCCACGAGTAGATTTCCACCGATCGTTCCGTTGCCGCCAACATTGAAGTTGGCCCCAGCTTGAGCGCCCGTTCCATTCTGCACATAATTAGCAGCCAGACTTGGAATATCTGTGGCAACCAATGCCGAACTTGCCCAAATTGTTCCATTGCTTCGAAGCACGTTTCCGGCTGTACCCGATGAATTCACACCAGTTCCGCCGTTCAATGGAACAAGGACACCGGTGATGTTTCCGGCGGGCACGCTGAACGTACCCGTGATCGAACCGCCAACCGTGAGGCTGCCGCCAATCGTGCCGCTGCCGCCGACATTGAAGTTAGCTCCCGCCTGAGCTATCGAAGTATTTTGTACGTAATTAGCAGCAAGGCTTGGAATATCCGCAGCAGCCAGTGGAGCACTTGCCCAGGTCGTTCCGTTGCTTCGCAGCACGTTCCCGGCCGAGCCGGATGAAGTGACGCCCGTTCCACCGTTCAATGGTGCAAGAATACCGGTGATATTGGTGGCGGGCAAAGTAAACGAAGCAGCCGTGAATGTGCCCGTCACGGTCAGATTGCCTGGAACACGGACAGTGTCAGCCACCCGGCCAAGGACAACTGAATCGTTGTTATTGACGACCGCACCGGAGCCGATCGCGGTCGCGAATGTCAGCGTTCCCGAGCCGACGTTCGCGCTTGCTCCCAGTAAAGTATTCGAGGATCCTGTCGTGTTCGTCGCACCTGCATTGTCGCCAACAAATGTGTTCGAACTACCGGTCGTGCCGGTATCTGCTCCCACGAATACGTTATTCGTACCCATTGTCGTTAATACGCGGTTGCCGCCGATGTTGTACTGCGTCGCTGAACTGACCGTATTCGCCGAGAATAGGCCTCCAACGGTGCCGGTTCCTCCGACATTGAAGCTGGCTCCGGACTGAGAGATCGAGGTGTTTTGGACATAGTTAGCAGCAAGGCTCGGAATATCCGCGGCAACCAATGGCGAACTTGCCCAGATCGTCCCGTTGCTTCGAAGCACGTTGCCGGCCGAGCCGGAAAAATTCACGCCCGTTCCGCCGTTCAATGGTGCAAGAATTCCGGTGATATTAGCCGCCGGAACAGTGAACGTGCCCGTGATCGAACCGCCAACTGTTAGGCTTCCGCCAATCGAGCCGCTGCCGCCGATGTTGAAGTTAGCTCCAACCTGAGCTATCGAAGTGTTTTGCACATAAGTTGCCGCAAGGCTTGGAATATCCGTCGCAACCAGAGCCGCACTTGCCCAAGTCGTGCCGTTGCTTCGCAGCACGTTCCCGGCTGAGCCGGATGAATTGACGCCTGTTCCGCCGTTCAATGGAGCAAGGATGCCGGAGATGTTGGCGGCGGGAAACGAAACCGCGGTGAATGTGCCGGTCACTGTCAAATTGCCCGGAACACGAACCGTATCAGCCGCCCGGCCAAGAACAACTGAATTGTTGTTGTTTACGAGGGCTCCCGATCCGAGCGCCGTTGCGAAAATTAAGTTGCCGGCACCAACGTTGGCACCAGAGCCGATGATCGTATTCGACGTTCCTGTTGTGTTGGACGAAGCCGCATTAGCGCCGACAAAAGAGTTATTGTCGCCCGAAGTGGCGGTGCCGGAGCCGACAAATACGTTGTTAACTCCATTCGCCATGAAAACGCGCGTTCCGCCAAAATTGTACTGAGTAGTGGCATTAACCGTGCCTGCCGAAAAAAGCCCGCCAACCGTACCGTTACCGCTGATGTTGAAGTTGCTCGTCGCCTGGAGGCCCACGCCGTTTTGAATATAGTTGCCATTCCCGGCCGGCAAATCGCCGGGGGCAATCGCCGACGATGTCCATGCACTTCCATTACTGCGAAGGAAGTTGCCATCAACGCCCGAAGCACTCAATCCCGTGCCGCCATTTGCTACTGCAACTTGGCCCGTGAGGTTAATTGCCGGAATGCTGAAAGCACCCGCTGTTAGAGTTCCGACGACATTCAAGTTACCCGGTACACGAACAGTGTCGGCAGTCCTTCCGAGAACAACCGTATTATTTGTACTGACGACCGCGTCTGAACCGACCGCTGTTGCGTACGTCAAATTGTTCGACCCGACATTCGAGTTGGATCCGACGAGGGTGTTGTTGCTGCCGATCGTGTTCATCTGACCAGCGTTGACGCCAAAATAGGAGTTGTTTGCTCCGGTCGAGTTTCCCAAGCCGGATGAGGCACCGACGAATGTGTTATTCGGTCCGCTTGACGTATTTGATCCCGCACTCGACCCAAGAAACGAATTGCTGCTTCCCGAGCTATTCAATGCACCCGCCGAGCTGCCGAAAAAGGCATTCGAAGCCCCGGTTGTGTTTCCGGCTCCGGCGACAGATCCCGCAAACAAATTGCCCAGCCCGGAATTGCTCAAAACACGAACGCCATTGATGTTGTATTGACTGACCGCATTAACAACGTTGCCGGAAAGCGTGCCGCCAGCCGTTCCGTTACCGCTGACATTGAAGTTGCTAGTGCCTTGCTGTACGGAGGTATTTTGGATATAGCTCGAGCTTCCGACAGGTATATCGGCGACAGTGAATGGAGAACTCGTCCAAATTGTTCCATTGCTGCGAAGGAAGTTTCCGGTCGTTCCAGCGAGTGCCAGGCCAGTTCCGCCGTTTGCGGTTCCGATGACGCCGGTAATGTTCGACGCCGATATACTTAGGTTCGCAGCCGTAAATGTTCCGAGCACGTTAAGGTTGCCGGGAACACGGACCGAGTCAACCGGGCGGCCGAGAACGACGGTATTGCTCGTGGTAACAACAGACTCTGCTCCGATCGCCGTCGCATATGTCAGATTGCCCGAAAGAACATCCGCTTCGGATCCGATGATAGTATTCGAACTACCTATACTATTGTTGTTTCCCGCGTTTACACCGATGAAAACATTAAGTTCTCCCGAAGTATTTCCTCGGCCAGCCGCAACGCCGAAGAATGAGTTGTTTGCACCGCTATTATTGAAGTATCCCGAGTCGAAACCGTAGAAGGAATTATTACTTGCCGTATTGGTGAATCCCGAATTCGTGCCAAAAAATGCATTGTTTACGCCGGTCGCGTTTTGCGAGCCGCTGGAAGCGCCCACAAACGCATTATTCGAACCCGTTGTATTTGCCCGGCCTGCAAATGACCCAAGAAACGAATTGTCCGACCCGGAGCCGTTCAAATTTCCTGCCTGAGATCCAAAGAATGAATTTCGATCGCCATTGCTGTTGAACCCGGTCGAATTTCCATAAAACGAATTATCCGAACCAGTTGTATTGAAAATTCCGGAATATGTTCCAAAAAAAGAATTATTTATTCCGGCCGTGTTCGCCAAGCCCGAACGGTGTCCGAAAAACGAATTGTCGCTGCCAGTTGTAGTCGCATTCCCGGCGTAAGCACCAAAGAAGGAGTTATTATTGCCAAAAGAATTATTTTTACCCGCCTCGGCACCGAAGAACGAATTGTTGGAACCACCCTTGTTCTCGAATCCGGCCAGGCCGCCAACAAACGCATTATAGTTTCCTGTATTGAGAAGCCCTGATCCCGCACCAACGAACACGTTATTAAGGCCGAGAGCGCTTATTAGATGAATGCCGGCAAAATTGTAACGTGTAGTGGCATTGAATGTATTCGCGTTTCCCGTCCCGGAAATATTGAAGTTGCTGGAAGCCTGTGGCGAACTGGTATTTTGGATATAGTTTGCACTACCGGCCGTTGGGTTTCGAGCGTCCGACAATCTCGCGTCGGATGTGACGACGTAAGTGGCCGCTGATACGCCCCCAAGATTTAGTGAGTTACTAGCATTTACCGCGGTTGTTGCACTCCCAGCGGTCAGACTGCGGATCGCATACGGAGCGCTGGTGATTTTTTGACGCGGATTCAGGAAGGTAAACCCGCCGGCACCGGCCGGTCGAACCGCGATTTCCAGGTAACGGTCCGCACTCGGGAAGTTTTGACCAAAATCGAGACGGACTGAGAAAACGCCGTCAGTTACCGCTATGGTGCTTTGTGGGATCAACGAGCCGACCTGCGTGCCGCCTGCGAGCGAATCAAATAATCTGAACTCGAAGTCGTAGTTCGCGTTCGCGGGCAGACCGCTGACTTTCAGGCTTCCCTGATAGGTGATCTCTGTCGTTTGCGCGACTGTACCCTGAGAGCACAAAAATCCGAGCACCAACAATATAAGAACGAGATTAACTGACTTCGTCATCCTGTTACTCCTTAAATTCAAAGCTATAGCTTCCTAGTTAGTTTAGGCGTGTACTTCGATAGTGTTTGCGGTTAAACAAATATCCTATCATGAGTCATACTTTTTTCGGTATGCTAGCATACATTTGACCTTGTAAAAGTAAGTAATATCAAAACTTTCTAATGCCACTTTCAAGGAAGCACGCCCTGATACTGCAAAAAATATGCAGTTTTGACTCACCAGACGTGCCTTTCACGCTAAACGCCCGTATCGAATATAAGCTCAAAACACCTAATTTTCCAGTGAATTGTAGTTCGTTTTAGGTTCTTGACCAGATTCAGAAAGGCGAGATTCTCACCGCGAAAAGCAGTGATCGGCTAATTCAGATAACGACATCGAAGTCGCCGGAATAAGACGGCACAACGGAAAGAGTTCGGCAGCGATTTCGTTTCTGTCCGCGAATCTACTTTTTCGCGGTCAAGCACTCCCAACCTGCATTTGACGACTGGGCTAATTAGTGCAGCACAAGTTCTCTCCTGCACTTTAGTCTCCACCATTGAACTGACCGCCCGCACTCTTCAGATAGTTACGACCAGCGATCGAACGAATTATTCCGAAGGCTGATTTAACCTCGGTCATAAGTGTAGCGAAATAATACACATTTCTTTCGTATTTGTACTCACTATGTCTGGTCAAAAAGCACAACCCCAACAATTGGGCGAGTGCAGCGTCTGGCACGGGTGTTGCAATTCACGTCGGAAGAAGCGGATATCTGCATTCGATACAGGAGACAAAATGTCTAAACAGGTAATCACGGTCGACGGTCAGGAAACGGTAGTAAGGGAAGACACAGCCAAAGCTTTCCGCGGTGTGCATTGGGCGCTGTTGAGTATGGCGGCATTCATATTGGTTGCGGCCCTGCTATTCTTTGGGGGCTTTTTGAAACTTGCTTCAGACGGGAAAATCGATAACGCTCCGCCAAGCGCTGAACGCGATGCCGGGCGATAAAATATTGCGATCGTTGCATATTACGAGGGGTAATTTACAAGGGGGAATGTAACGATTTAGTCCTTGAGACCTGCGGTGTTCTTGAAAAAGAACGCCTTTTTTCTTTTGGTGTCATATTTTTACCTTTTGCTTATGGTGGCGTCTTAGCCCTACTCTATATGAGTGTTAATACTTGGGATCGAAAGCTCATGTGACGAGACGGCCGCGGCGGTAGTGAAAGACGGGCGCGAGATTCTATCTTCGGAGATATCGTCGCAGATCGATATGCACAGGCCATTCGGCGGCGTCGTTCCCGAACTAGCATCGCGCGAGCACCTTGTCAAGATCGAACCGGTCGTGCAAGCCGCCCTGTCAAAGGCAGGTATTCAGATAACGGAAATCGATGCGGTTGCCGTGACACAGGGTCCTGGGTTGATCGGATCGCTGCTTGTCGGCGTTTGCTATGCAAAGGCTCTGGCGTTTGGGCTCAACATTCCGTGCGTCGGCGTCAATCACATAGAAGGACACGTATACTCGGTTGTTTTCGAGAACCCGCCTATCGAATATCCGGCGTTAGCGTTGATCGTTTCAGGCGGTCACACCAACCTTTTTTTAATTCCTGAAGAAGGACTATATAAGGTCGTTTCACGGACGAGGGATGATGCGGCGGGCGAGGCGTTCGATAAGGTCTCGAAAATGCTTGGCTTGGGATATCCGGGCGGTCCGGTTATCGAGCAAATTGCAAAAGAAGGTGATCCGACCAAAATAAAATTTTCGCTCGCAAAGATTTCCGATGGCCGCCCGGATTTCAGCTTTAGCGGTTTGAAGACGGCTGTTGTACGGCACATTCGCGAATATTCTATCGAACCGGTTAAAGACGGATATCTTCCCGATCAGCACGTCAAGGACCTTGCGGCTAGTTTTCAGGATACTGTGGTGAAATCGCTTGTCAGGACGATGCGCAAGGTGGCGGTTGAGATCAGGCCGAAAACATTGATAGTCGCGGGAGGAGTAGCATGTAACGTTGCTTTACGAAATGCCGCGGAAGAAGCGGGCAAATCGCTGGGCATCCCCGTCTATTTTCCGTCAAAGCACTTATCGACCGACAATGCCGCCATGATTGCAGCGGCAGGCTACGCTCATTTATTGCGCGGCGAAGCTTCGAATCTCAGAATGACCGCGGATGTGACCATGCGGCTGCAAAACTTTGAAAATGAGGATGCCGAGCTTAAAAAAAGCCGTGTTCGATACCGCTTATAAAAGTCTTGCCTTTACCGGACACGAATCGTTACAATTTAGAAAAGCCCTTTGGAGCCCACCGAGAAGGGGAAATCGTCTAATGAATCGCGTTGTGAATTAATAACGGGCATTTCTTTCTCTTAAAAACAACGTACGCGAAACCTTATTCGAAAAAATCGAATATTTGCTATTAAGGATTGTTCTTAAACATCTCGAAAATTCCCCCAAAAAAAAGCAGGTTCGGTAATAAATTCCAATGCATCAGGGGTAGGTCTATGAAACAAAAAACTCTATTTGTCGGTCTTCTCGCTATTTTGACGGTTGCTGCGAGCAGCAGTTTTGGCCAGGTGCCTGCAACCCGTCTGCAAACCCGTGTTTCGGGTTTGTCTTCGCCAATTTTTGTGGCGAATGCGGGTGATGGTTCGAAGCGGCTATTTATCGTCGAAAGAGCAGGTATTATTAAGGTCGTTCAGCCGGGTTCGAATGTAACCACAAATTTCCTGAATATCACAGCCAGGACGTCGACTGACGGCGAACGCGGACTGCTGGGCCTTGCATTTCATCCCAGTTACGAGACAAATCGCCGCTTCTTCGTCTACTACACACGGGTAAGCGACGGAGCTATTCAAATCGCGGAATACCAGGCGTCAGTTGGCGATCCGAATGTTGCGGACACAACCGAGAAGCCTATCATTACTGTTCTGCATCCCGGACAGTCGAATCATAATGGCGGAACCGTAGCATTTGGTGCTGACGGATACCTCTATTTTGCGACGGGCGATGGCGGCAGCGGCAATGACCCGCTGAATAACGCCCAAAACATCAACCAACTTCTTGGCAAAATGATCCGCATCGATATAGATGTTCCCGTTGGCCAGACGCCACCTTATCTTATTCCGCCAACTAACCCGTTCGCGGGTGCGACCGCCGGGGCGGACGAGATCTTTGCAGTTGGCCTTAGAAATCCGTTTCGCTGGTCTTTCGATCGCGGTGGAACGAATCAAGCTTGGGTCGCCGACGTTGGCCAGGGCACGTGGGAAGAAGTAGATATCGTCACGAACGGAGGCAACTACGGCTGGCGTGTCTATGAAGGTACGCAGTGTACCGGCCTGGACGCTCCGCAGTGCGTTCCGGCAAATTATGTCGCACCCGTATTTCAATACAGCAGTGCAAATCCCAGTTCTCGTTGCGCGATAACCGGCGGCTATGTTTATCGGGGAACGCAAGGAACTCTACCGAGCGGCTCATATCTCTACGGCGATTACTGTACAGGCGAAGTTTTGCTTTGGAGCGGCGGTCAGCAGCTTCCGCTTCACGACATCGTCGATTTTAACCTTACGTCTTTCGGTGAAGACGAAGATGGAGAACTTTATGTCGTCCAGATAGGCACCGGAATAGTGCAAAAGGTCGTGCCGGCAAAGGCGAATGGTGATTTTGACGGCGATTTTAGAACGGATTTTGCCGTGTTTCGTCCTGTCGAGTTTACCTGGTACATCCTTCAGGCCACGGGCGTAATTAGAACTCAGCCGTATGGAGAACCTGGCAATCCTCCTCCTGTTGCCGAAGACTATGACGGCGACCGTAGGACGGATCTTGCGATCATTCGTCTGGGCACCAATTTGCAGTGGCAGTTCCTAAACAGCTCTACCAATACCGTCACATCGGTCTTCTTCGGCGAAACCGGCGATATTCCGGCTCCGGGCGACTATGACGGCGACGCGAGGGCCGACCTCGCAGTTTTCCGTCCTTCAACCGGAACCTGGTTTATTCGACGCTCCGGTGACGGAGGCACTTCAACCTATCAATGGGGTGTTAACACTGATGTTCCGGTACCGGGCGATTACGACGGCGACGGGAAATATGACGTTGCGGTCTGGCGAGCTTCGGACGGAGGCTGGTACGTAATAAATTCCACCAACAATGCTATTTCCTTTAATCAATGGGGCATTCCGGGCGACCAGCCGGCCACCGGAGATTTCGACGGAGACGGTCGAAACGACCTGGCAATTTTCAGGCAATCAACCGGACAGTGGTTCATCAAACGCAGCAGCAACAACAATTTCCAGACGACGGGATGGGGGATTGACGGAGACGTTCCGGTTGTTGGCGATTATGACAACGACGGCCGCGACGACATCGCGGTGTTCAGAAGCTCCAACGGAATCTGGTATGTTGTCGGCAGCACTGCGGGCATTATACAGAGTTCGCCTTGGGGAGTAGCGGGAGACGTTCCGATCCCGAATAAGGACAATCCTTAGTAAAGAAGGTAAGGGTTCGATCAAACGGCGCGGGCAAGTGTCAGAACATTGACGCTGCCCGCGCCGTTTTTTTTTAGCACTTTTGCACAATGCGAGACTGTGGAGCCGGAAGTCAAAACGTCATCGATCAAAAGTATGTTCATGCCGTTTATGACATTGGGCCTGGTGACGGCAAAGGCATTCTTCACCGTCATATCGCGAGCTTTTTTATCCATGGCTACCCGGTGCATAGGCGTGTGAACAGTTCGAACAAGGCTGTGTTCGTCTAGAGCAACGCCGGATGCCTTTGCTAAGATTCGGGCCAGAACAGCGGCTTGGTTGAAGCCGCGTTCGAGGAAGCGTCTTTTAGAGAGCGGAACGGGAACGATCAGGTTTGTATTCGCAAACTGGTGGCGATCAAAACAATCGATCAGATATTTCTTTGCGGTTTTCGCAACAGTTGGGGCGTGCTTCAAGCGGATGACGGACGCAGAAAGTGCGTTTTCGTATATGCCTACGGCACGGGCCGAGTCATAAAAGTGATCATCGCAGCGACGGCAGAATGTTTCTGCCGGGTGGTCAGATTCCCTCAAAAATATACCGCATTTTGTGCAGAGAAGATCCCGAGCGGAAAATATCCTGGTTCGCTCCCAGCAATCGCGGCACGCTATGCCATCGGCTGAATTTTCGACGCTTTGCGTGCAGACCGAGCACGCTTGGGGATAGATAAGGGAAATGACTGCGTCGGATACGGCCTTGAGCATAAATGAAGGCAAAAAATGAGAACCAATTGTGGTTAACAAAAAACGAAACCGGACCAACCCAAAATATTTTGGTTCGATTCCGGTTCGCACGGATATGACTATTATTATTATAAGGCCGCTGGCTTTTAAAGCTTACTCTTCTCCGTCGAGCAAACCCTGTTCGACAAGTTCCTGACAGCTCAGGCAGTATCGCGCCCAGGGAATGGCGGCAAGGCGTTTCGGGTTAATGTCTTTTTCGCAGTTTTGGCAGACTCCGTATTCGTCGTCCTCAACGCGAAGCAGTGCTTCGTCAACCAACGTAAGCTGCCTGCTCTCGTTTTCGGAGACGGCAAGCATCACGTTCTTCGAATAATTTCGAACAGCCAAATCAACCGGATCTGGTGTTTCCGAGTCGTCCACGGAAAGGTCGTTGCCTTTCAATTTTTCAATAAGAAGCATCCTTTCATCGAGGAGTTGCTGCTTAACATCTTTCAATTTCTTCATCTCTGGTATGGAAATCCGTTCAGTATAGTATATGCACGATAAAGTTGTTCCAACATTACGACCCTCGCCATTTCATGCGTAAAAGTCATAAACGATAAAGATAGCACAAAATCCGCATTTTTTCTAATGTGGGGTGATATCCCGTCCGCTCCGCCGATAATAAAAGTGATCTCTTTCAATCCCCGCGTTTGCCATTTTTCCAGCTCTTTAGCTAGTTCCGGCGAGGAAATCGGCTTGCCGATCACGTCCAGTACGCACACGAAGCTCTTTTGATTCAATAATTCCAGAAATCGTTTGCCTTCTATTTCTTTAGTTTCATGGGGAGCGGAATCACGGATTTCGATCACCTCACAGTTCGCAAAATGCGAAAGACGCCCGAGATATTCATCCTGAAGCGCCTTCCAGTTCTTGTCTTTTGTTTTTCCGATCCAGATAAACCTGAATTTCATCAATTTTTGTTAAATAACGGCGGAAACGCGACTGTTAAGGAGCGTGTGTACGGTGTTGGAGGTTGCACGCCGTTGACTCTCGCGTTTCCGTTCGGAGAATGCACGCTCATTCACACTCGCGTTTCAGCCCGTAAGATAGATAATCTAAAGGTTTGACGGCAGTTCGACGCGCCCGGCGTCGAGCCATAAGCGCTCAAGATCGTAAAATTCGCGAGCCTCTTTGTTGAACACATGCACAACAAAATCCCCGTAATCGAGCAAGACCCATTCACCGCCTGAGTAGCCCTCAATTCGAATAGCACGTGCTTTCAACTGTTTTTTCAGCTGCTCATTGATCTCATCGCAGATCGCCTGGACCTGTCTTTGGTTGCTACCGCTGGCAATTATGAAAAACTCCGTGAACGAGGCTATTTGTCGCAAATCGAGCACCTTGATGTCGACGGCCTTTTTATCAGCAGCACAGCGGATGGCAAGTTGGACCTCCGGGTCAATCTCGGCAAATGGGATGATCGCCGGAGTTATGTCAATTTTTACTGTTTCGCGTTGAAGCGATTTTTCCTGTAATTCTTCCATTACTATAAATCTGATATTTTTCAATGTATTTTGCAACCTGCTCAGGCAGTTCGTTCCGCCAATTTGCCAGGCCTTCACGCGTTTTTCTCCGGATGTCGGTCGCCGAGATCTCCATGTTGACCGCATCAGTCACGTAGATATGCTGCTGTTCGGAAACAGGTAATGCGAATGGCGAAGTATGTTTGCGCAGATCGATGATACGGCCGCGAACGTCTTCGGACACGTGGGAAAAATCTATCGGATAACCGGGCCGGGTAACGACTATATGATTCGTCATAAGCAGAACTTTTTCCCATTCACGCCATGTTCGGATGTCCCGCCAGGAATCGGCTCCCATTACGAAAAAGATCTCGGCGTCCGGGAATTCCGTTTTCAGACGCGGGAGCGTTTCGACCGTGTACGGCTTTTCCGGCAGCTCGATCTCGATCTTTGAAACCTCTATTCCCGGATCGTCATTGGTTGCGACGCAAAGCATCGCAAAGCGGTGAAAGGCCGAAGTAGGTATGCGTTCGCGTTTGTGGGGGGCGTGAAACGCGGGGATGAAAACAAACTTGTCGAGCGAGAAACTATCGATAAGTTTGCGGGCAATCGTCAGATGACCGATATGGACCGGGTCGAACGACCCGCCGTAGAATGCAATTCTCTTCATTCGCTAAGAGTACCCGACGTGGCAGCCCTGGTTTCCTCGGCCGCTTTTTCAGCCTCATCTTCTTTTAGCTGGTCCAGCTTTTTAGCGACTATCGACACCAATTCCTTCAGGCCCGTATTCGCGACCGACGAGATCGCCAGGAAATCCTTCCCGTCCCGCTCGGCGACCGACCTGAGGCTTTCCAGCCTTTCCGGATCGTCCAGGGAGTCGATCTTTGTTGCAAGGACGATCTGCCGCCGGTCGGCCATGTCCTTATTATAATTTGCCAACTCTCGATTGATTATCCGATAGTCTTCTACAGGATCGCGGCCTTCAAGCGATGAGACATCGACGAGATGCAGCATCAGCTTTGTGCGTTCTACGTGGCGTAGAAATCGATCGCCAAGTCCCGCACCTTCCGACGCTCCTTCGATCAGCCCGGGAATGTCGGCGACGACAAACGTTCGAAAATCGCCCAGATCGACCACGCCGAGATTTGGTTCAAGCGTGGTAAACGGATAATCCGCAATTTTTGGTTTCGCTGCCGAAATGACGGAGATCAAGGTGGATTTTCCGGCATTCGGAAAGCCGACAAGGCCGACATCCGCAATCAGCTTAAGCTCAAGCTGAAGTTCTTTTTCATCGCCGGGACGTCCGGTGTAATGGAACTTCGGAGCTCGGCGGGTCGGAGTAGCAAAATGCGAGTTTCCCCAACCGCCTTTGCCGCCCTTCGCAACCAAAAATCGTTGGCCGGCCTCGGTAAAATCGAACAAAAGCTCTTCAGTCTCTGCATTAAACACCTGCGTTCCGACCGGAACTCTAACAGTCGCGTCCTCGCCGTCCTTGCCGAAACGGTTTGATCCTTCACCGTGCCGTCCTCGATCCGCCTTGTGCTCCGGATTAAAACGCAGATGAAGCAGCGTGTTGAGGCCCTCGTCAGCTTGCATCCAGACGCTGCCGCCGACACCGCCGTCACCGCCGCTCGGCCCGCCGCGCGGCACGAATTTCTCCCGCCGGAAGGCTGTGACGCCGTTCCCGCCGTCGCCTGCCTTTACCTTTATCTTTACGCGATCAATAAACATTTAGACTAGATTGTAGAATTTTGCGAAAAGGTTTGGCAAAATGGTAAACAACTTACACGAAACAATATCAATCGATTCCCGTAGTTGATATTGTCTGGTTCATGCAGGGATTTGGGTTTAATTAATGCCGTTTTATGAGGCCCTAAAATTAGCGTTCGCTTCTATCCTGGCTCATAAGCTGCGATCGTTTTTGACGCTGCTCGGCGTTATTTTTGGTGTCGCGACCGTGATCGTCGTCGTTTCGCTGGTCGAGGGTTTTAATTCTTACGTTGACGAAAAAATCGCGAACATCGGAACGAACGCGTTCAGTGTACAGAGATACTCGATCGAGGATTTCTCGAGCGTGGAAGCTTTGAATGCCGCGAGACGGCGTAATAAGGACGTCGACGCGGATGACCTTCGTGCACTGCAAAGTCACGGAGGTTTTATTAAGGACGCGGGCGGCAAATCGGGATCGATGGCGGATATAAAGTTCGGCGATAAGACGCTTTTGAACGTCCAGATCAACGGCACGTCGCCGAACATCGAAGAGATCGAAAAGGTCGAAGCGCTGGACGGCCGATATTTTAGCAACGCCGAAGAAGAGGCACGAAGGTTCGTTTGTTTTATCGGTTCAGAAGCGGCTGAGAAACTATTTCCGACAGGTGATCCGCTTGGACAGACGATAAAGATCGACGGTCGCTCGTTTCAGGTGATAGGCGTTGGTAAGGAACTTGGCTCCGCGTTTGGGCAAACGCGGGATATGTACGTTTCCATTCCGCTTTCCACGTTCCTGTCGATATACGGAACGAGGCGTTCGATCTCCATTTCGGTGACCTCGACAAGCCCCCAGACCTACGAAGATGCGATCGACGCAGCACGGACGCTGATGCGGGTTCGACGAAAGCTTGGCCCCTCAGACAAAGACAATTTTGGGATCGTGACGCCGAGCGCGATCAACGAACTTCGCGACAAGATCTTCGGTACGATCCAGATCGCGGCTATCGGCGTTACATCGATCTCGCTGGTCGTTGGCGGCATCGTCATAATGAACATCATGCTCGTCAGCGTCACCGAAAGGACCAAGGAAATAGGTATCCGCAAAAGCATCGGTGCGCGACAGGGCGACATTCTGAAACAGTTTCTCGCCGAATCGACGACGCTGGCATTGTTGGGAGGTGCTATCGGCGTTCTAATCGCATATTTGATCGCCAAATTCGTTGCGGTGGCTTTTTCAATCCCGACCGAGCTACCTTTGGTTTGGGTCTCGATCGCCCTGTTTGTTTCAAGCAGCGTCGGCTTGGTTTCCGGCGTTTATCCGGCGTGGAAAGCCGCAAAACTCGATCCTATCGAAGCACTACGAGCGGATTGAGTTCAGGATTCAAGTTTCAAATTTCAGGTTCTGATTTCTTGTTCTTAGTAGACTGCCAATTCTCGTCGCCAAAGGCGACAAACATTAAAGCCTATGGTGTAGGCGAAGCCGGAACCATAGGATGAGGCATTGCAAATCGCGCTCCCTGAAGGGGAGCGACATGCATTGTTCGTCGCCTACAGCGACGAGAAATAGGGTGCCCGTGACCTAGGGTTCCGCTCGCTACGCTCACTCCACCCTAGGCTCTAATGTCGGTCACCGTTGGCGACGGGATGTCGTTCGGAAGTTTTGAACTTGATTCAGAAATCGACTTTTTCGGTTTGGTACATGCGTCTGTCTTGTGATTACGGCACCTCAACATTCTGAAATTTGAACCTATTTCTTATATGCAATTCCCGCAATCCAATTTTTACGAAAACGTCCTGATGGCGTTCGATACCCTGCGTCAGCACAAGCTTCGATCATTTCTGACCATTCTCGGTGTGGTGATTGGAACTGTAACCGTAATCGTTATTGCGGCTTTTGTCTCCGGAATAGACGCACGGGTTTCTAAGGAGATCGAGTCATTCGGAACTAACTCGATCTATGCATTCAAGTTCGACCCGGGCTTCAACTTTAACCCGTCGATGGAGGAGAGAACCCGCAAGCCCCTGAAGGAGGAAGACGCTGACGCCATCAGGGCCGAGTGCACAAATTGCGAACAGGTCAGCCCGTTTATGTCCCCGGTCGATTTTACGGCCGGGCCCTTTACCGAGCGCGTTAACGTCCGCAACAAGGAAATAGAAATGACGAACGCAACGGTTCAGGGGGCGGCATCAGACTATTTTCAGATGGGCGTAACAAGCCTGGGCGAAGGGCGCTACTTTACCGCCGATGAAGAGGCGAAACGCGGCAAAGTTGCGGTCATAGGAATTGACGTTGCAAATACCCTTTTTCCATTTTCCAACGCGTTGGAGCAGGAGATCCAAGTAGAAGGCCGCAGCTATCGTATTATCGGCGTCCTTAAGGAAAGAGACATCTTCCTAATCGGTGCGGACGACCCGAATAATGAGAACAAGGCCGTCTATCTTCCGTTCAAAACGATCAAGCAGCTATATCCCGCCAACGAGGACTGCTTCATCATGGCGACCGCCAGGCCGGGCAAGTTGAACGACGCACTGGAAGAAATGCGAAACATTCTGCGGCGGCAGCGGAATGTGCCGTCGGATAAACCCGATAACTTCGGCGTGCAGACATCGGATCAGATAATCACTCAATTCAGCGCGATAACAAGCGGAATTTTCCTGCTTATGGTTGCCATTTCAAGCGTCGGGCTGCTGATCGGCGGAATCGGCGTCATGAACGTTATGCTCGTTTCGGTCACGGAACGCACAAAGGAGATCGGCATTCGCAAAGCCATCGGAGCTCGCCGGCTGGACATTATCACCCAGTTTTTGATCGAGGCCGCAACGTTGACGGGCATAGGCGGAATTTTAGGAATCGTTATCGGGGTCGGGCTTTCACTTCTGATCAAGATGATTCTGCCTACATACATCCCGCTCTGGGCCCCTATCGTCGGCTTTTGCGTTTCGGTGGGACTAGGCCTGGTCTTCGGCCTTCTGCCGGCTTGGAAGGCGGCGAGGCTGAATCCGATCGATGCTTTGAGGCACGAGTGAATACGCAAAAACAAAAGCGTCGCCTCGATTACTCGCTGCAACGCTTTTGTTTTCCTTTTCTGACGCCGGAGCGTCTTGAAGGGTTTGGCGATTCTCACATGTACACGTTCGAATCGCCGATTTTGTATTCCGAAGAACCTCTGCGGGGAGCATTCTCCGGTCAGCACTCATCATGTTTACACATTCCGTTACGCTATTACGCGTAGTGCCGTTAGGTAGTTTTTCTGGTGGCTTTTCCTCCACC
>JANNST010000016.1:0-156726 GCA_031402865.1 Chloracidobacterium sp.
GGTGCTTATCCAGAACCATTCCAGATAATACACGAAATCTGTATGTTTACAAGATTGATTCGGGATAAGCCACAAATTTTGGTGATTGAGCGGAATGGTTCCGCTCAATCATAAGTTCGATGGCTTCTTTATGTTAGCTACAAAGCCGTTAGCCTTAAACGCGGTAAGCGATGGCAGCTCGGGTCACTTCCTTTGGATCTCCTTGGATGGCGACGCGGAAACCTGCAACCCCCAGGCTTTCGTCAGCGCGTTTCCGCAAACATCCTGTGTCGTCATCGATGGACACTTCTCAGAATCCCCGCAACGGCTGACTGATTTGGTTGCTCAGCGAATCGGCGCTGCGGATGTTTGCTTGGTCGACTCATACGAATTATTTGCGTTCACTAAGAGCGAAGACGTTTATCGAGCAATTCTATCTGGTGCCATTGCTCGCTTGCCCGGTCGTGCGTCATGATTGGCGCGCCATCGAACAATTCGTTGGACGCGAGCGGCGGGAGCGCGTTTCGCATGATGACTGGTCCGGCGATGCTTGATTGAATTCGCGCCGCCGCGTCAACTCAGACGTTGGGCTTCTTCTCGTTATTCGAAAGGTTAGATGATGAACAGGATAAATAAATCTCTTGGCTTTCTTACGCACAGCATTTTGTTAGTGTTGATGCTTTTTGCTTTTGAGCAAATTACTCTGGCTGACCAAACGCCTCAAAAGCCGGTGTCGTGCAAAATCAAACGTAAAATACTGGAAGAAAACTTTAAAAAGTATCGCACGGGCGAGATACCGGTTCTTGAGAACAAAGATTATTTTATGTTTTGCCGAGCGGCGCGTCCTGTGCTTGAGAAATATAATCTTGACGCGGACTCTATGATTCACAACTTTGTTGCAGAACTTTTGCAATATACTTATTCAAAGTTCAATATGCGACTGCTTGCTGCACAGGTTGAAACATTACCGCTTGAGTATTTGTTTGCTGTCAGAAAACTTTCGTATTACAAATGCAAAGACCTTCTTAAATTGAAGACCAAAAGAAGAGAAAACCTGAGAACCGTTATCATTGCTGAAACGCGAAGAGACCCAGACTTTTTGGCGAACGGCGCAGGAACACTGTTACAATGCTTTGCAGAAAAAGACGAACAAGCGCGACAGTTTCTAATTGGAAAAGACAAATTTTAATGGCAAGCAAAGCCCAACAATTCAGCTATGAAAGAAGCAGTCAAGCACATATTTTGACCGGCCCGCCGCGGAGCCAAAAACTGATTGGCTGCGGCAGGGATAAAATGATAGTGATCGCCGGATGGCGTTCGACCTTTATGTGCCAAGAACTTCGAATAAAACTCGCCGATGACTGCTTGTTCTTCAGTGACCTTATTCGCGTGTTGAAATCGGTTTACACTGTTCCATTCAGCTATTTGAGACTTCGCATTTATTAAGCGCCTATGGTCGTATCGGGTTTTTGGATTGCCGGCGGTCATAACCAATGGACGGAACTTGAACTGCTCGTAAAGAGTTGTTTGGTTCATGAATTAGTTTAGAGACTCGCCGGCATCCGCCAAGTGCATTCATCTTTTCGGGTGCGATTTGTGACATTGCGAACATCGTTTTAATTGAAGGTCAAACAATGTGCCGAGACTGTCAAATGACAAGTCGGACGACCGGAACAAAAGCCCGACTTTCATCCTACCAATGGACTTGAGGGCGAAACAGCGACTTTGTTATGAACGGTTTTTGGTGAACTCGGAGTTGCGTTTATTCGGTTTCGCCCCACGTCATCTCAGCCGTTAGATGCATAATGAGGCCGGATTGATCTTGAATTGGAGCATCTTCGCTGTTTCACGTCCCCCGTCGCCGCCTTTTCGCTGCATTGTTATTCTGCCGATCTTGAGATTTCCCTGCCGCGTTATTTCGACCGGGCCGTCGCTGTAGAATTTGATTACGTAGTCGATGCTACGCAAAACCCAACGCGTTTTTGTTTCGGATTTCAAAGCCACCATCAGCCATCCGGCACTGTACAGACCATCGCCCTTGAAAAGATCCGACACGATCTCTGTTTTGTTTGCGGTGAAAAAATCGACGATCTTCTTCTGCGTTTCGGCGTCAAATTCATTGATATACATTCTATCGACGTTGCGTGAAGTTTTATTCGGTTTCACCTCGCCGAGATAGAGCTTCAAAGCCGCTTCGACATCAGACGGTATTTTCCACATTTTGACGTAATTCGACAGCCAGCGTTTGTCGATCTGATTAAAACCATTCGTCGTGCTGACCAATTTAATCGAAATGCCCTCGGTCTTTTCGCCGCCCTTGGTTTTGACCTTTACTTGAATATCGGCCTTCTCGCCGTGTGGTTTCGTCGCCGCTATCGTTTCGATCTCCGCCAACCTGTTGCCCATAAACCCAAGCCAGATCTTAGCTTCCTCGTCGCTTTTCCAATTGTTGAACTTGGCTGCTATCTCGTCTTCGTTCTTAAAACCATTCTTTGCCGTTTTCGAGCCAAGCTCGACTTTGGCGGTTTCCGGTTTTTGGGCGTGAGCAAAAAAACCCAGGACGAGAAAACTGATAAGAGAAAAAGCAATCTTCGATATAAGACGCATACTGGATTTGTCAGCGGGCATCATTTTACGTGATTCCCCGGGATGATGAAGTTACCTGTTTGTAAAAATATTTTACGGAATTCGGCAAAAGCTAATCATAGGCTATTTTTTGCATAATGTGGCATGTAAGGGTACATAGATCCTCTACGGTGTGAGTACGAATCCGCGGCGATCAACCGCGCAGCGTAAATCTTGATCATGGGTCAGTAAGCCTTCGTCACATCGACACCGGTGTAATAGTGCTTGATGATCTCATCGGCTTTGACTCCCATTTTCGCCAGTCCGTAGGCACCGTATTGGCACATGCCGACGCCGTGGCCCCAGCCCCGGCCGGTGAATGTATAGCTCGAAACGGAGTTGCCGGAATAGCGTTTATTGATGACAAAAAGCTGCTCTTTTAATCGCAAAGCCGAGCGGATCTTGCCGCCTTTGAGCGTTTTTACTCCATTTGATCCTATAATCTCAAGCTCCACTGCTCGACGCGAATAGCCTTTCTGCTTGATGTTAACGTCATAGAGCGTGCCGATACCGCGAACGTACCGCGAAAGGCGGGATTGGACAGCACCAGCCCCGAGCGTCGAACTCCAGTTCGTGAAAGGCGACATGTTCTCGGCCACGGTTGGTGTATCAGTCGGTTCCACTTCGAGATAGATCACCGCTCCTGCCGCGTCCAACTGGTATTTGACCGCTTCGCCACCGACAAGAGCCGCCTCCTTCACCGGATAAAGCTCGCCGCCAAATTGCCGGAACAGGAACACGTCCGGCCTGATCGCAAGCTGCCGGTCGGTCTTGCCCGATCTTAAAACGAGCTTGCCGTCCACGCTTGCTTTGGTAGTACCGCTTTGCAGCGTCGGCGTCCAATTTTTCTTTGCGTAAATCTGCCTGATCAGCCGCAGCATTTTCGCACGAGAGAATGGCCTTCCCGGCTTCATCGTTAGATCGCCGTGAAGCGAAAAATATCCGTCACGCAGCAGCATTGCTATGTCGGCACGGCGGCCTTTCGGGATTTCAGCGGCGTCATCGAACGACAGGTGATAATTTACATCCGAATCGCTCAAGAGCGTGTCGGCCGCACCCGGCGTGTAGATAAATCCGGCCAGTATCAGCGAAAGCTCAACCGGTTTCGCGGTGTCTTTGTTCACATTCGGAAATGTTTTGCCAAATTTTGCCGCAAGCTGGTTCAGCCAGTTCGACATCTCCCCTTGCGAAGGCGTGTCTTCAAACCACTCATCGGACATCTGACCAGTCGTCAGCGAAAATCCATTGACGGCAAGCAGGGACATCCAGCGTACGAGTTCGAGATTTGCGTCGTCACGCAATTTGGCCGGCTGGCGGACAGTCTTTACCATGAACGGATCGAAATGCTTGTGTCCCTCAAGCGAACACTCGACGCCGCGAAGATAAGGCTCGGCGTGGTCGAATATATTCTCAGAGTTTTCCGTACGTCCGCCGCAAGTCGATGTAAAATAGGCCATTATCGGCTTACCGTTATATGTCGCGATCTTACCGGCAGTTTCGCGGACGGCCTGTGTACCCATTTTTGTCTCGATCGAAACGCCTTTATACACCTGCGACCAAACGGTCGGCACCATGTCAAAACCCTGCGTTCCGTAAGTATTTACATTCGCCACGGCATATGTTCTGGCAGCGATTGCCTGTGCTTTTTGTGCTTCCAGATTGGGCAGGCCGAGCTCGGCGGGCACGACGCCAAGCAAATATTCTTCAAGCGGGACGACATTAACAACGGTCAGTGAGCCGCGTGCATTCACAAAAACCTCGATCTTCCCGCGATACGCTTTTCCGTTTAGCCTGACGGGATTCGCCCGCTCATTCATCGAACCGAATGAGACTGATTTCAAAGAAGCATATTTCGCAATCTCGCTTGGCCCGTTGACGATCACCTCTCGCAAGTTTGGATTGACGACCGGCGGCCCAATGATCGGCTGCGAATCACCGGTCGGCTGCACGATACTCCGGACCTGCGATTTTCCCGCTGTCCGAAGCTGTTGCGACAAAGCCAGTGCGTCATCGGACGGCACGACCTTTTTCTCCGTCACCGTCACAGCGTCCTCAAAACCTTTCTCTGCCAACGAAGCCTTGAACGCATCCGCTAATTCGACCGTATCGAAAACGCCGCCGATCCAAACCTTCCACGTATTCGTTGCCGTATCGATACTCACCAGCGCCGATTCGCCCGTCGCTTCCCTCACTTCTTTTGCAATGTCATTGGCCTCATCCACCGTAGCAATATTCTGGATCTCAAACCGGTAATTCTCCACTTCCGGCGGCCGATAGGACCGGGCTGAAACTGACACACGATTGGTCGCCAAATATTTTCCCGCCTCCTCCGGCGAATAAGCGACAAGCTGTGAATCGGACGTTGTAATAGAAACAGAGCCGGCGTTTGTTGATAAGCCGATACGAATCAACGGTTCGTTCGCCAATCGAAAAAACGGTGGTTCGTTAGCGGAGATTTCAAAAGTCAGAAGGAATAGGGATAGTAAAAGTGCAGACACAACGCGGAGAAACATAGATTTAACTATAAACGTATGGCAGACAAATTAAAACTAATTTATTCTTTACAATAGGTACGTGTTTACATACACTGTTAGAAGCATAGTTGCATCAGAGAATAACGTTGGAGCTGATATGAAAAACATCATCCCTATAACCGATCTTCAGCGGCAAGCGGCTAAGATTTTAAGCGATGTAAACAAATCTTCCGAGCCTATAATAATTACACAGCGGGGCCGGGCGTCGGCGGTGCTTCTATCGGCAAAGAGATATGCGGAGATCGAAGAAGACCTTGCCGAATTTGACGATCTTGAACTCGAATATCTGATCGCTCTCGGCGAAAAGGCCAAGGCAAGCGGCGACGTCCTCTCTCATGAAGAAGTAAGAAGCCGGCTCGGTTTTCCAAAAGAATAATGGTCGAGATTATTTGGTCGAGTCCTGCTTTCCTGGCCCTCGAAGCTCTGCCGTCCACGCTTGCGCTCGGCATATTTCGGAAGGCGGAGATGTTGAAAAATTTCCCGAAAATGGGTGGGCCGCTGCTGGCCAACAAAAGAGTATATGCAAGACACCGCCAGCTAGTTTACAGAAAGACGCATCGAATTATTTACGAGTACGACGAGGCCGAAAACACGGTTTATGTCACGGCTGTTCAAAACTGCAAGCAAATGTTGCCGGCGCCACGCGACCTCAGGAGACAAATCCCAAATGGCGACTAATACTTTTCAAAGGATTGAACATAAACGGAAACGTCGCCCACATCTGCCCCCATTATCCTTTCAGTCTAATGGATCGATTCATAGCGACCTTAAGTTGAAACCGCAAGCAAAAGTTTTTCTTCAAGCTTTGTTCCCAGACTAACTGATTCAAACCAGTTGGCGGGATAAATGTAATCTTCACCGCTTTCGTCAATTATACGAACATAGCCGGTGGGGTCATTTTGGTAAGCATCAACAACTGGATAGACCTTGTGCAATTCCAGCGATGCGGAATAATCCTCATTCTCCAGGCAAATTACAAATCCTCTGACCTTCATATTTCTTAATCCAGAAGACGTTTGATCTTCAATTCACGTTTGCCAATACCGTGACATTCGTACCAATGCACCTCGGCGAAACGAACCGAGCCATCCAGCAATTCAACCCTCGCCTCACCTTTCAATTTTCGCCAATCCGTTCCTCCATAATCGCGTCGAAGCCTGTTTAGGTCGCGAATCGAGAATCGCCGGGCGATGATTTCAATATTCTCAATTGGTCGAAAATATTGTCTGAAGTAAATCATAGTTCATTGCCCTGTCCGATTCAATAGTTTTCAAGTGCGTTGAAGACAAACGGAAACGTACCCCACGTCTGTCCGCGGTGCTGGGGGCGGAAGGCGAACATGACGATCTTTCCTTTGCCATACGTGGTTTCGACCAATGCGGCTTTGCCGTTCAAGTATTTTTCTCCGAGCATCCAGCCGGACATCAGTGCGTCTTTTTCGGCGTAGCGGGCGATGACGATGACGCGGGCATCGGCGGCGATATCGAAAGCCGAACTGGACGTAAAATATGCCGGGACCTCTTCACGCATGCCTTTTGCGAGCGGACTGCGGGTATCGACGGCAAGCTTTACGATCGAACCAGGATTGTAGAAGTCACTTCGCTTGAGTCCGGTGAGCACGTTTCGGACCGGCAGACCAAACCGCTTGATCGCAAGCTCGCACGAATCGTCAAAGCAGACCAGTTTCCCGCCGTTCTCGACAAATTTCTTTAGGTTCTCGACACCGCTGTCGCCGATACCGCCCGCAAACTCATCCGGATAACGCTGCGCGCTAAGGCCGTTGACGATCGTATTCTCGTTGTCCGCCGCGAGGACGATCACGTCATAATCGAGCCGGTTTTGGCGAAAATCTTCATTCGACACTGATTTGTAAGGGATCTGATGGTTGTCAAAAACCAGCCGAGTCCAGCCCTCATCCATTGAAGACGTGAACGGTTTGTACAGCCCGATCTTCGGGCTCGTTTTCAGCGGATTCGGCACCTTATCGAACGGCACGCTGTTCGGTTTCAGGTTGAGAACGCTGCGGACCTGGTTCGTGTTTTCGACCTTTTTGAGCGTGTTCCGGTATTTTTCCAACTCGCGAACATCCCAAACCTCATATGTCTCGACACCCATCTGCAGAGGCAGCGTCCAGCCGGCAACGTCATACGGCGCTTCGGCGTCGCCGTTTGGCAGCAGGCGGTTCGGGTAGACCTGTTTTTCAAAAAGGCTGAGAACGTTGTTTTTTTGCGGTTGGTTTGTGAACACCAAAAAGCTATTCAGCGGGATCTCGTGAAAATCTTCGGTCTTCGAATGCTTTACCCACAGCTCGTTGGTCATCTGGTATGCTTCGATGCCCTGCCATGTCAGTATTTCCATGAACCGCGAAACGCTCTCCGCATTCGGCTGTCCCGCCATGATAACGTACGCTTGCGGCACATTGCCGTCCGCCTTTAGATTCGCTTTGCCAAGCTCGTAAAAATTGCGCAAATAGCGCGGGCGGTACTTTGCCGCAAGCGAAAGTAGAGATCGGCTCGCCGTCATTTCTATCCCGGCGATGTCTCGCGGGCCCCACACGCCGCCCTTCCATGCGTCGGGATAATTTGTCGCGGTTTCCATCAACGAGGCAAGGCCGCGGACGCTGCGGTTTCGCTTTAGGTCTTCCGGCGTGATAGTTACCGGCGACATTAAATTCGCACTCGCCGCCTCGGACAAAATGCCGATCGAATTGTGAAAATACGGAGCCGAGCGAAACCCGCCGTGCCACCACGTGTCGTAGGTTGAATTGGTCGCTACGCCCGCAATATTCTTTGCCTGCAAATCGGCCGCCATCTTGTATCCAATCAACCCTACCTCGCGCAGGATTGAGGGAGCAACGCGCGGATTTGGCGGATCGAAAAATGGCGGAATGATAAATCGCGACGAATTCTGCCCCTGTTGGTGGACGTCATAAACTATCTCCGGATACCATTCCTGCCAGAAAAGCTTGGTTATCGCCTGTGTCTCCTTTAGGTTTAGCATGAACCAATCGCGGTTATTGTCATGACCGGCGTAGTGGTGATAAAGCTCGGGCGGCGATGTGCCCTCACTTTTTGTGCCTAGCGTTTTGCGATACCAATCCGCTACGATCTGAACTCCGTCAGGGTTTGACGACGGGATCAGCAAAAGAACCGTGTTGTTCAGGATTTCCTTCGTCTCGTCGTCATTCGCCGTAGCTAGTTCGTAAGCAAGGTTCATCGACATCTGCGACGCAACGATCTCTGTCGAATGGATGGAGCACGAAATGGAGACGACCGTCTTGCCATCCTTGATCAGTTTTTCAAGCTCGCCCGCATCCGCGATAGTACGCGGGTCGGCTAATTTTTGATTGATCTTCCTGATCTTGTCGAGATTCTTGATATTGTCCGACGCGGAAATGAAAGCAACGATCAGCGGCTTGCCGAGCGTCGTCTTGCCGATCTCACGCACCGCAACGCGATTGCTCGCCTTGTCTAATTTCGCGAAGTAATCCGTGATCTGGCTCCAATCGGCTATAGTCTTGTCGTCGGTCGGCTGAAAACCAAGAACCGATTTTGGCGACGGGACCTGTGCGACAATTGCGGCTGAAAGAAGTAATATTAAACCGCCGAGACGCAGAGCAAGAGAATTGAAAATTGAAAATTGAAAATTGAAAGGTAAGAGATGGAACATTTTCCATTTTCCATTTTCCATTTTCCATTTTCTCCGCGTCTCCGCGTCTCCGCGTTTAAGATATTTATGTCTGATCATCGACTAGATCATTCCTTGGAAGAGATTAGGGATAATACGAAGCTAACGTTTCCTGTCAGGCAGTCTAACAAATCCCGCTTAATCGGCAAACTTCGCTATTGGTGGAGTTGGTTCGTCGCCGGCTCTCTGCTGCTTGTAATAGCATTGCCCGCCCTAATCCTTCTCTGGATAATAAATCGCCGAATGTGGCTTTATCCGCTAGCGCAGTGGGGAGCAAAAACGTGGTTGTGGGCGTGCGGTGCGAAGGTCAAGGTCAGCGGGCTCGAACATATTCAGGACGGCAGATCATACGTCTTTGTCTCGAATCACCGCTCGTGTCTCGACACGGCAACGCTGTTCTTTTTTGCCGGCACGAAAATGGGGCTGGTCGCCAAACGCGAGCTGCTGAAAGTTCCGGTCTTCGGCCAGGGATTGAGTTTTGTAAATATCATCGCTATCGACCGTTCAAACCCGGAACGCGCGCTGCGGTCAATGGAAAAAGCACGCGAGGTAATGCGTCAGGGATATTCGTTCGGCGTCTTTGTAGAAGGAACCCGCGCGTTGCCCGGTGAGCTGCTTCCCTTCAAAAAAGGAGCCTTCCACTTGGCAATGCAAACCGACGCGCCGATTATACCCGTGGCTATCAAGGAAACGGATTGGATGATGGGAAAAAGAACCGGCGTGGCGTACGGCGGAACGATCGAAATGGTGCTGCTCCCACCGGTCGAAACGCATGGCGTGCCAGAGGGCGGTTTAATGGATCTGCTCCGGCAAACACGGGCAGCCATAGCCGAAGAGTTGTCTCTAAGTACTCAGAACGTTATCAACTGACCGCTTAGGAACACTATGGCTTCCTCACCAGCGGCGGCGGTGTTGAGGTCGGTAACGGTAACGGTTTTTCCGCTGGCACATCCTCTTCGCCTACAATCTTCACGTCGGTGCGGCCAACTCGGTAATCTTTATATTTAACCCGAACACGCATCTTGACCGCTTGTCCGCTGTCAAAAACCAATTCGTCGTCCGAGGTAGAAAAGGATGGGAACCAGTACTTTCCATCGACGTTTTCGCGGAACGTCTCCATTGTGGCGAACCGTTCCTTACCTTCCGGCACCGCCTTGCCCTTAGATTTGACGATCATCAGATCTTCGTCGTCGACCCATATCCTGCCCTGAAAAAACTTCGCAACGCCTCGTTTCCAATCCGGCATCACCTTTGGCCCAACCTCGAAAACGTGCAGATTAAGTTCGTCGATCTTTTCCTTGCCGAGATATGTAAAGTTGTATTGGCCCGCCATCTTCGGCTCAATCGCAAAAGGATCGATCCCGCCGAGATTTTCGATGTCGGCAACCGTGATGACGACTTCAGTCATCGTCGAAACGGGAGCAAACAGTATCTTCTCGAACCGCTGTCCGCCTTCGTTAAACGTCAAATACGAATCGCGTTTGTATGTGCCGGTTATATTCCCGCCCATCCCGACCGTCTGCATCGTCGCAAAACGGTTAAACGCATAAATATTTAACGCCTGTCGAAACAACGCCTCATTCTGCGTGAATTTCTTCACGATCTGGTCGATCTCCGCCGGGCTCATTTCTGTTTTAACAATACTGGAGGCAGTCTGTCCAAACGCCGAAACGGCCGAGAGGCAAATAAGTGCTAAAGTCAACAAAATAAGCTTTTTCATCATTTTTCCCGTGCAAACAGAAACTAAGGAAATAGATGCACGAAGACGGTCGAAAGTTTACAGACGTTTTTAAACCGGATGGACGGCAGACGGCCCGGTGGCACGTCTATGTCTTCAAGCGTTCTTTTCTGGCATAGCCTTTTTTCGTCATCGATTTGATAATGTCGCTTGCGAGCCCGCCCTTAGCCGAGTCGGTTTCGCCGCCGAAAAGCCCTCCGTATACATGGCCGTCAACGTCCTGCTCGAACAGAACTTCGGCGGTTTCCGCATCGGCTACCTTAACTTTGGCGACCAGTTTCGTACGGCCCGCACCGAACCCGACCAGATATCGTGCCGCTCGATTGCCTTTCGAATATTTTGTAATCGTACCGGATATTTTGACGCGGCGAGCCGGAGCCGATTGAGCGGCGGCGTCGGTCGCAAGAAATACATTTTCAAAGCGTTTCGATTTATTAAAGTGTATGACCAGATAACCCATTAGCTCGTTTAGATCGTTATCGGGAAAGGTGACGCCCTCGCCGACCGCGAATTTTTCGATCTCGACTGTGTTGTAAGGTGAAGACGTTTGTGCGGCCTGTGCCGACGCCGACGAAACGAAAAGACAAACCGCGCAAAGCGCAGCTACTGCTGAAAAGGTAAAAAACTTCATAATGCTCCTGATTTTGGGATTTGGGGAGGATGCTCGATCTAACTATAGTACGCGCGGCACTCAACGGCAACCCGCCGTAGTCGAATCGAAAAAAAACCGGGTCGCCCGCGCTCCCGGTTTTTGACAAAAATTAAGCTGGCACTCTTAATGGCTCAGCCGACAAAATCGATCTGAACCGGATGCGGGATGATACCGTTTTTATAACCTTCGTCCAAAAGCATACGGACGGCTTGTTTGCCCCGTTCGCCGTAGTCGAGCGTGAGGTCGTTTACCCACATCGCAACAAAGCGGTCGGCCAATTCAGGTGCCATGTCACGGGCAAACTGCATCGCGTAGGCTAGAGCGTCTTCGCGGTTATCCATCGAATAGACGATGCTCCGATGCAGGTGCGTGGAGACCTGTTTCATCAGCTCGTCACCCAGGTCGCGGCGGATAGCGTTGCCGCCCATCGGCAGCGGAAGGCCGGTCTTTTCGAACCACCACTCGCCAAGATCGAGCACTTTATCGAGCCCAAGCTGCTTGTAAAACAACTGTCCTTCGTGAATGAGCAGTCCGGCATCGACAGTTCCTTTCTGCACGGCTTCGATTATCTCGTCAAAGGGAATGACGACGTACTCAAAATTCGGATTATATAGCTTCAATGCCAGAAACGCGCTCGTCAACTCGCCCGGAATCGCAATCTTCATATCGGAGATATCTTCGGGCTTTCGCGGCTCTTTCGAAACTAATATCGGGCCGTATTTATCACCGATGCTGGCGCCATGCGGGAGCAAAGCGTACTTATCGGAAATGTACGCGTACGCGTGAAACGAGACGGCGGTCACGTCATAAACGCCTTTCTTTGCGTCTTCGTTAAGCGTCTGAATATCTTTGAGGGTGTGTTCGAACTTCAAACCGTCGGTTTCCAGTTTGTTCGTTGCGAGGCCGTAAAACATAAATGCGTCGTCCGAATCCGGTGAGTGGGCGACGGTGATGGTCTTCATTTGAGGTTTTGCTCCGGTATTTAC
Organism: Chloracidobacterium sp.; assembly: GCA_031402865.1. GTDB lineage: Bacteria > Acidobacteriota > Blastocatellia > Pyrinomonadales > Pyrinomonadaceae > OLB17. The sequence continues at coordinate 12,202 of JANNST010000016.1, forward strand.
TGACATAACTATAGCTGGGCGTAGAAAACATTCGTGTCGTAGGAGATTTCTATTTTACCGCTTTCGGCGTGTTTGGCAAATAGAGCCCTAAGCTCTGTGATCATCGTTAGATAGCCTTGATCGGTCTCCGCCGGCATGTACGACGAGGAGAGAACTCGCCCTTTTAGACCGTCAAAATCGAGGACCTGTCGGTTTTCAAAAGTCGCCCGCAGAAAATCGCGGCCAAAAAAATCAAACAGCTTTTCTTCATCGATATTCTCGTGACGGACTTTTGTGTAGTCATTTGCGAACTTAAGAAGAAATTGTTCGTATTCGCGAAGAAACGGCGTCGTGTCGAGCTGCCTTTCGTTCCAGATCAGCGCGACGAAACCGCCGTTCTTTAGTATTCGCCTGAATTCGGAACGAGTGTTTTCCGGATCGAACCAGTGAAACGCCTGAGCAGCGATGACGAGATCGACGGAATGATCGGGCAACCCGGAATTTTCGGCCGTGCCATTCAGACTATGAAAATTGGCGAACGCAGAAAGAAACTCGTCGGCGGCGGACCGCATTCCCTCATTCGGCTCAATCCCAAAAACGTCATTGCCGTTTTCTAGAAACATCTTCGCAGAGATTCCGGTGCCCGAACCGACATCCGCGACAACCGAATCAGGCCGCAGATTCATTTCATCGCGAAACAACCCCAAGACCTCCGGCGGATAGCTCGGGCGGTACTTGACATAATTCTCTACGCGATTCGAAAAGCGTTCGACCGTTTTCATCTCTTAATCACCCGCTATTAAGGCGACCATTTTCCAGACGCCGCCCTTCTTTTCGAATACCGCTCGGTAGTCGATCGCACTTCGGACGAACTCGGCCTTAACAAATCCCTTCTTGCCGCCGAGTGTTTCGACCTTATACCAATCGTATTCCCAATCGTTTTCGTCGCTGCCGGTTTTCGTTCTCGTCGAAGATGGCTCATCAATCTTCACAACGTTGTATGAAAGCTGGCCGACAATGACAGAGTCGGGCTTCGGCGTTTCACGAAGGTTTACGTTATTGCCGAAGATCATCAGGTACTCGGTAAAATCGAGATCTTCCGGTAGGCCGCTGAATGTGTAGGGTGCGGAAAATGATTTCCCTTTCCTACCGACCCTATCAAAGCGTCCGCCATTTTTGATTATCGGCAGGAACACATCCCAGAACTTGCTGCCCTTAGTCGCGACCTTCCAGATCCGTTTGAAATCGGCCGTTCCGGAGTCTCCACCAAAGCTCAGCTCGATCTTCGGGTCGATGATCGACAGGATGAACCGTGCGTCGTGTTTTTCGGCTGCGGCAATTAGTTTGGTCCGAAAGGCTAGAAACGACGGATCTTTCGCTGCCTCGTCGAACGGTTTGACGTAACGCTCCTGCCCAAACGCCACCGTAAAAAATACGAGCGATGTCAGGATCGAGTAAAGGATCTTCATATTTTTTAGTCGGTCTCGGCGACCTCATCGCCCGTCCATTGCGATTTGCTCGAATGCGGTATGTCCAATTGATCGAGAATTCGAAAACATAGGTGATTGACCAACTCTTCGATGCTTTTGGGCCGATGATAAAACCCAGGGCTGGCCGGCAAAATCGTCGCACCGGCATGCGAAAGCTTGAGCATGTTTTCGATATGAATCGCATTGTACGGCGTTTCGCGTGGAACCAGCACCAGCTTTCGCCGCTCCTTTAGACAAACGTCGGCTGCCCGATGGATAAGATTTGTGCCCGCACCAGAGGCGATCGCTCCCATCGTTCCCATTGAGCACGGCACGATAATCATTCCAGCCTGTTTGTTGGAACCCGACGAAGGCTTCGCCGCAAAATTATCTAGCCGCCAGAAGCGGATCAGTTTCGAATTACTTTCAAGGCCCAGCCAGGCGTTGATCTTTGCTGCGTCCGGCTCGCGAAGATTCGCACCCGTCTCGACTTGGGCAACAGTCGCGGCGGTCGAGGACATTATCAGGTTTATCGTTTTGACCGCTCCGCTCTCAGCCAATAACTGCAGCGTGCGATGGGCATAAATGGTGCCGGAAGCCCCGGTTATTGCGACAGTTATTTCCATATTCGGTGCGTCGATTCTATCGCGTCCTTCCAAATTTATAAAGTTAGTCACCGAATGCGTTTACCCAGCTTTTTTATTCGCCGCTTAATTGTTGTAGATTCAAGTTGATCGTCTGCGGGCAGAAACGCGACCGTTAGGGAGCGTGCCAGCGACGCCAGGCAGAGGGCACGCGCGATTACACTCGCGTTTCTGCCCGTACCGGCAATTATGAACATCTCCGATATTGAGAAAATCCTAAAGCTGCATTCCGAGGGCGGCATTCCAACCAACGATGCGGCGGCACAGCTCAAAAATCTCTCGTACGAAGACATCGGCTATGCCCGCATCGACCACGCCCGCTCCGACCGTCAGGGGTTTCCCGAAGTAATTTTTGGCCAGGGAAAGACGCCCGATCAGATCGCCGGTATCTTTGAAAAGCTTATCGCCCGCTCGCCGAATGTTCTGATCACGCGGACAACCGCCGAGGTTTTCGGCCAGATCAGAAATATTCACACCGACGCCGAATGGCACGAATCGGCACGTCTCATCAGGCTCTTTCGTGAAAAGGCTGATCTCGGGATGGGTGAAATATCGGTCGCAACCGCGGGAACAAGCGATATCCCAGTAGCCGAAGAGGCCGCACTGACAGCCGAAACGATGGGAAACCGCGTTCAACGAATCTGGGACGCCGGTGTCGCCGGAATTCACCGGATTCTGGGCGAACGGGAACGGCTGCAGAATTCGCGTGTGGTAATCGTCGTTGCCGGAATGGAAGGAGCGTTGCCGTCAGTCATCGGCGGCCTCGTAGCCGTGCCGGTGATCGGCGTGCCGACCAGCATCGGCTACGGGGCCTCATTCGGCGGAATCGCCGCACTCCTGGGAATGCTAAACTCCTGCGCCTCTAACGTAACGGTCGTTAACATCGACAACGGATTCGGCGCAGGCTTTGCCGCTAGTCTGATCAACCGAAAGCCCCAGTGAGCCCATATTGCAGAAGCCCGCACGTTAGTAAGGGCGTAACCCGCAAGGCAGAACCAGTCGTCGTGCTAGGGAAGAGGCGAAGATCAGGGGGGCTTCCCGAAAATGAACATCCGAGAACTTGGCTTTCAGAAAACACCGCTTGGCGATCTTACGCTACGCCGAAGGACGGAACCGCTCTTGCAGAACCTCGAAGTTTTTGAGGTCAAGCTCGGCGACGAATACCTGATGTCGAGCCTCTTTAGCGAAGCCGAGCGGCAACTCGCAACGCTCGGCTTATCCTCGCTCAAAGGTGATTTAGATGTCGTAATCAGTGGTTTAGGCCTAGGCTACACCGCCGCCGAGGCCCTAAAAAACAAGTCGGTGAGACGCCTCCTCGTCATCGAACTTTTCCAGCCGGTCATCGACTGGCACCACGCCGGCCTCGTCCCGAATGGAGAAGTGCTGACAAACGATCCCAGATGCGAACTCCGCCAAGGCGATTTCTTCGCCCTCGCCCGCACCGGCTTCGACACGAGCACACCTAACCGAAAATTCGACGCCGTCCTTCTCGACATCGACCATTCCCCCAATCATTTCCTCGACTCCAAAAACAAATCCCTCTACACCCTCAAAGGCCTCGCCTCCATCCAATCCCAACTAAAACCCAATGGAACCTTCGCCCTCTGGTCCAACGACCCCGCCAACGAACCCTTCACCACCCACCTAAAATCAACATTCCCCACCGCCACCGCCCACAACATCGAATTCCAAAACCCCTACACCAACTCAACCTCCATCAACTCCGTCTACGTCGCCCAGATAGGTAGTGTCTAGTTTTCCCCTCAGTCTTTAAGTTTGGCAATAGCCTCTAGGCGGGATAGCACAAGTGAAACTCTGCCCTCGTCAGGATTAAGATGACCTGGCAGAGAATCCAGAAAGTCTCGGTCTTTCAAAAAGCTCGCGACTATTTTCCCGACATAGGAGCGTACATCCGCAGGCGAACTTCGCAGTTCGTCGATCAGTTCCTCCCTTCCGTTCACGACTGTGATCACATCTTCAAGATCATGACTCGAAAGAAAATCATTCTTTCCCCGGTCTTTAAACGCTTCGAACTTCGTGGCCATAAAATAAGCCGCCGATACGACCCGAATCGACTTGTCAGCAAGAATCGGTCGGAATTCGGCGGCCTTGACTGCATCTGCGTACCATTTGTTTTTAAACCCCAGAATCCTTTCCTCAATGGGTAAAACGTCCAATATCATGTCTCCTTTCATCCATCGGCAGGTTGGTCCGTCAGGATTGAAACCGAGTTTGCTCAATCGAGTTCCAAAATCCACATACTGCGAATAGGTGGCGGCTTCGACTATTCCATCAACGTCCTTGGTTGGACGAATGTATTCAGAGCCTTCATCGGTGATAAAGAGACCTACCGTGCATCCACCGACAAACACGAACTCATCGGCGAGTTCACCAAGTTCAGAAACAACAGATTGCAAAAGCTCAATATTCGGATTAGCCACGCTTGTCTCTCAAACTACGACGTAAATGTTCCTCAGCGAGTTTGCGTTCGCGGGCGTTTCCGTCGCGAATCGCATCTATCATTGCTAACCGGGCATATAAAACCGGGTCTTGCTTAGCGGCTTCCGGTACTGATCTATAGATCGGATAGAAGTACAATCCACGCGTTTTGCCCTTCGGATCTGGCCAGACGGGTATAGGATTGTCACCAGCGTCTATCAGTCGATTTAATGGCTCGGCGGCGTAGGACGTTGGCATGCCTCGGACGATGCGAGATCCGTACTGAGCGGGAAATACATATTTGACCCCGTGGATAAGGAACTCTTCTACCGCTGCAAGGATCGGGAGCTCACCCATATCTTTTTCATGGACAAGCTTAGCGGATTGCAGGCGTTTTACCGACGCATTAATTTCCGACTGACTCATCAGCAGATCAGCAGCTATCACGGAATACGGCGGGCGACCCGAGTTCCGATAGCCGCATAGCTTTACGAGCACAAGAACGTCCTGAGGTTTTAGAGAAATAGCTGCCATGATTTCTATTCGCGATTCGCGAACTGCGAATGGAGTGTCGTTATCGTAACGAATAAAGCTACTGGGGTAAACAAATATTTATCGCCTTGTTTCACAAATCGTGCCCGGTGCGGAGCCAACTAAAACCGGACAGTTCCTTCGCCATCTGATCCAACGACCCCGCGAGTGAGGTCTTCACCGCACATCTCAAATCAGTATTCGCCACCGCAACCGCCCACAATGTCGAGTTTCCAGACACATACACGAACTCAACATCCGTCCATTCCATCTGCGTCGCTTAAAAAACCGGCGAACGATAAGGCCTAGAAACATGAAGCCTCGTAGTTTTTCTGGTCCGCAGCCGCGTGCGTGCGCCAACCATTATCGGAATCTCTGCACTAGCCAGTCTGAGATCATAACCAACACGTCGTTCTGCACCACCACCGGTGGCGGGAGCTTTGCATAGTTGCCCGGGAAGCCGTCGGTGTCGTAAACAAAAAGGTGGTTGAGATCCGGCAGCACGCGCGCCGTTATGTCCTTGTTACCGGCCGTCTTGAACGCGGCCTCCATCAGTGCTACCTGCTCGGGCACCGCCTGCTGGTCGCGAGAGCCGGTCAGGATCAGCACACGCGTCTTTACACGGCGCATGGTTACAGATGGATCGTACGTCAGGAAAAATTTCATCCACGGATCGGCGGCCATCATGGCGTCGATTCTCGCCGGGATGGCGGCGATGAGGGATTCGCGCTGGGCGGGCGTCAGCTTCGAGTCGTGCTCGTAACCGTTCTTGATCTGGAAGTGAAGAGTGCCGCGCCCGGGTTGCGCTATGCCCGCGAGCAGCACGATGGCGCGCAGCTTGGGCTCCTTTTCGGCCACCATCGGCGCGATTATCGCTCCCTCGCTGTGACCTAGCACGCCGAGCCGGTCTAGGCGGATTTCGGGCCGGGTGCGCAGGTACGCGAGTCCGGCGCGAATGTCCTCGGCAAAGTCGGCACTGGTAGAGCCCTTGAACGTGCCGCCGGACGCCGCGGTTCCCCGGTCGTCCATACGCAGAACCGCTATGCCGCGGCGCGCCAGCGAATCCGCGATCTGACGAAAAGGCCGGTACCCATGCAGCCCAATGCCGCTGTCGCGGTCCTGCGGCCCGGATCCGCTGACGGTGACGATGGCTCCCACGGGCATTGCACGGCTCGCACTCTTCGGCAGCGTCAGCGTGCCGGCGAGCGTGTGGCCGGCCGGCGTTTTTACCACTACATTTTCCGCAGTGTAGGGTGCATCGGCCGGCGCCGAGTAGTCGGTCTTCGGGGGTGATATCGCGACAGTCTTTTCGGTCGCAGCCGAGTCCTCGCCGCGTTTGAAGCTGAGTGGGAACGGCTGGCCCCCCTGGGTGAACGTCCCGGTCAACTCGGTGCGTTCTTTGTTCAAAACGCCCTCGAAAACGGCTGCGACCGATTTGATCTCCACGCGAACCGCATCAGTATTGACCGTTATCGTGTCGATCGGAATGGTCGCTCCCTGATCGAGGCTGTCCAGTTTGCCGCCGTAAATCCCCGCCTCTGATTTCGTCACGTTCAAGACCAGGCGAAGCTTCGTTCCGGCCGCATCAAGCGTACCTTGCCACGAACCTTCAATGCCTTTCTCCAGTGTTTGACTAAAGACCTGGCACGAAAGGGCGAGCAGAAACAACAACGTCAACAAGATGTTTTTCATGTTTTCCTTTTTAAATTCTCGAAGAACAAGATGTCTCCCGGATCTTTTTCGGGTCAGTCATTCTGCCCGGGAAATAAAATCACTTCAGATTTTTCTTAAAGAATTCCAGCGTACGCTCCCAGGCAAGTTTGGCGGCTTCGGGGTCGTAGCGTGGGGTGGTGTCGTTGTGGAAGCCGTGCTGTTTGCCTTCGTACGTGAAGCTCTCGAACTTCTTTTTATTCTCCTTTAGAGCGGCTTCGTAGGCGGCGATGCCGGCGTTTATACGCTGGTCATTGCCGGCGTATTGGAACGACAGCGGGGCCGAAATCTTTGGCACGTCGGCGATGCCGGCCTGGTTGCCGTAGAACGGGACGCCAGCATTGAGGTCTTTGCCGAGACGAACGGCGAGTTGGTTGACCATACCGCCGCCGAAGCAGAATCCTACGGCTCCTAATTTGCCCTTGCTGTCAGAGCGTTTCTTGAGCCAAAGTGCGGCGGCGACAAAATCCTCGGTCATCTTCTTGCCATCGACCGTGCGAAAGGCCGCCGCGCCTTTTTGGTCATCGCCGGGGTAACCGCCGACAGAGGTCAATCCGTCCGGAGCAAACGCCAGATAACCTGCTTTAGCGAGCCGTCGCGCCACGTCCTCGATATATGGGTTGAGCCCCCGATTCTCATGAATGACGAGTACGGTAGGAAATTTCTTACCCTTAGCAGGACGTGCAAGATAGCCTTTGATCGAACCGTTGCCGGCGGGTGACGGTACAGTCTCGTAGCCGAGCTTCAGATCCTTGTCATCCTTGGGCACGGTCTGTGCCCACGCATAGTTGGGCGTCAGGCTCTCAAAGATCGCCGCAACCGTCAGTCCACCGACCGCGAACTTCCCAATGCCGCTCAAGAACGACCGCCGGTCCATATCGCCGTGCTGATACTCGTGAAATAGATCCAGTAACTCCTGCGGATATTCGTCTGCCGTTTTGCGTTCCATGTTTTTCTCCTTTTATTTGGAACAGGATACCTGACGCCGCAAGTGTCGTCAAAATGGAATGCCGGTGTTGATGCTGACGCAGCGATAACAGGGCGGCGGCGAAGGAAGCGGCCGCCGCTACCGTGTATAAATATTGTTAAACTTTAGTGTGTATTGTTACTGTATTATACTGTATTATAAATATGCGTGTCCGCTAATTGAATTAGCGGAATTTCGACCTGTTACGTAATCAAGCATTCAAATCTCCCAATTAATGAAAAACAATATTCTTCTCGTCAAATTTTTTCTCGCGATCATTGTCGTGCCGTTCATTTGCTCGGCGGCTGCCGCTCAGCCGGGGAGCAGTCCCCGCACTTTTAATGAAGTACATGTCTTGCGTTCACTGATGCAGATTCACAATGCTCAGATGACGTATAGCGCGACAACCGGAAATAGCAACTTCGGGAGCTTGCAGCAGTTACGGCAAGCCGGGTTGATCGATGCGTCTCTTGCGACGGGCGAAAAATATGGCTACACCTTCGTCGTTTCAACGACACCGTGGATACCATGGACGCCTACGACGCCCGGGTCTCCGTCAAACTTTACCGTCACCGCTACGCCGCGTTTGTATCGAAAAAGCGGTTTGCGTTCGTTCTATATCGATGCTTTTGGCGAATTTCGGGGTGGTGACAAGAACGGACAGCCCGCAACCGTTAGTGATGCTCTCTACGATTTCGATCTTTGCACGAGAGGCTCGATTCCTGATAATGAACGATGTTTCGTCGACGTGCTGAGGACATTGCACGGTGCGGAAATGACCTTCTCTTCGACAGGCGGGAACGGAAACTTCGGCACTCTGACCCAAATTCGCGAAATGAATTTGATCAATCAAAGCATGTCTACCGGGATTATACGGGGTTACTCCTTCACCATTTCGACGACGCCCAGGTCTAGCGGAGAACCGGCAACATTCAGGATTAGTGGGGTGCCAGTGATTTACGGTTCAACCGGCGTCAGATCTTTTTTTATCGACACGTCGGGCGTTGTTTTTGCCGCTGACCGCAATGGCGAACCTGCAAACCAGGACGACCCGCCGCTTGAGGATTGCTATTTGAGCAATGAGATCTGCGCTGTATCGAGTATGTACTCACTGTTTTATTCTCAGTCGGCATTCGCACAGTCGCATGGAAGCGGCAGCTACGGAAGCCTCAACGCTCTGCTCGCGGCGAGGCTTGTCGGACCGCTTTTAGCGAGCGGCGTGAAGAACGGTTATGTTTTTACCGTAACGCTGATTCCATCGACAAAGACAACGCCGGCATCTTACAAAATAGCCGCCGTTCCTCAGCAATACGGAAGTACGGGCGTGAGATCGTTTTACGTCGATAAAAATGGTGGTGTTCACGGTGCCGATAGGCAAGGCGGTCCGGCCGATCAAAACGACCCGGTGGTAAGCGAATACTAAACGTCACGGATTAAGGAGAACCAGCAACCTGTCCGCCCAATCTGAGCGTGAGTTTTTCAAAATCTCGTACTGGACTTGTGCCATGTCGCGGTTGCCGAGTTTTATGTATGACCGGCCGAGGTTGTAACGGGCTTTGTCGAAGTCTGGATTGTAGCTGACGGCGTTGTTGAAGGCATCGACGCTTTCTTCCGCCTTGCCGAGCTCGATGAGGCTTTCGCCGATGTAATTATAAGTTTTCGCGTCGGGTTTGTAGGTTTTAAGCTGCTCGAACTGCGTCAGAGCGTCGGCGTAGCGCTTTAGCTTCAGATATGCCATTCCGAGTTTTTCGATCGATCCGGCGTGATCCGGCTTTAGCAAGAGTGCCCGCCTGTACGCAAGTATCTCCTCGTCCGTGCGGTTCAGTTTTTCAAGGCTCAATCCGAGCGAATACTGCGTGTCGGGTTTGTAGTCTTCAAGCTTGATCGCTTGTCGATAAGCATCGGCGGCCTCCTTATATTGGCCGAGAGCAAAGCTTGAAGCTCCTATATTTACAAACGTCTCCGCCCAATCCGGCCGCAATTTCGCGGCTTGTTTCGACGCCTTTAACGCTTCTGCGTGACGTCCCTGAACTCCATACGTAAACCCCGCTTGATACCATGCTTCGGCGTAATTAGGATCGATCTCAATGGCCTTTTCGAAAAACGTGAGAGCTCGCGGGAAGTCGTCGCGTGAAAGCTGTGCGACGCCCTGCGAATACAAACGCTCGGCTGCCGCACGCTTGTTTTTTTGGGTTACGGCACTTAGTGACGAAACCGTTTGAAGATCTGTAACTTTGAGCTGAAAAATTCTTTCCGACGGGACGGCGAAATTCAGGCTCTGGCCCTCGGCTGCTTGTAACGTAGCGACGCCGATGACCTGCCCGTACATGTTTACGACAGGCGAGCCGGACGATCCGGGCGATATCGGAGCGGTGATTTGAATAATCTTTCCGTAACCGGAGATCTCGCGAACGGCCGATACGATGCCGTTGGAGACGCTGCCTTCGAGTCCAAACGGATTCCCGACAACGACAATAGACTCGCCTTCCTGCGGCACCGAGCGTGAGATCGGCAGCGGGATAGCAAGTGCCAGCGGCACCTCGACCTGAAGCATAGCCAAATCGCCTTCACCATCGACCGCTAGCACGCCGCGGACCGTAAACTTTTTGCCGTCAATAAGATGGACTTCGACACGGCTAGATTTTTCGATGACGTGGCGGTTGGTTATAACCCGATCAGCCGCAATAAAAAAACCGCTTCCCCGCGACAGCGTGTTCCCTTTTGCGTCAAAAGTTTCGATAGCGACCGAAGACGGTTTGATCCGACGCACAAGCTCCGGCAGCAAGTCCTGGGCATTCGTGTTCAACACGAAAGTAGACGCTAGCAACAGCAATAAACAAATGTGGCGAACCGGAAATTTCATAGTTCGTGCGAGAAGAGATTCCGTCCGTAATTATAAGGGTTTTGCCCGATTCAAACAAATTTGTTTCGACGGCAGAGATCCTGATCTGAGCAGCAGATGTAACTTCGGAGATTTCTTAGTGCTCTTTGTGGCTTTCGCTTTGTGTTCTTTGTGATGAAAGATTTTCTAACACAAAGAACACAAAGTTTTCACGAAGGACACGGAGTTATGGTCAGTTTAGTAAAAAAAATTTCTTGGCGTTTGCGTCTATTTTACGATTCCATTCCCGTCAAGCGCCGTGTAAACGTCGGTTGAGTAAAGTCCAAGCCATTTGTCGGAATTTGGCGTCTGGAAAATGTCGGCATAAACGCGGGCGTTGAAATTCTCCAGGTCACCAACTGAGCCGCGATTTAGCCACTCATAGAGCTTTGTATGATAGAGAAAGTCGTTTCGCGTGGTATCGAGAGCGATGAAATTATTCAGCTTTGCAAATAATCCCGCGAATTCGGGTTCGGTGAGGCCGGTCTTTGCGTTTTGACGGCGAATAAATGCGTTGCTTTGCGGATCGATCTTCGGGTCGGGTGAATAAAGCTTTGCCAGTTTCTGCCAATCCGTCAGGTCAATCTGCGGCTCGAAACGGGCGAATGTGTCGTAAACCTCAAGGATCGATATTTCGTTCGTCACCATCATTTTCGCCATCGCCCTCGGGGCCGCTGTGATCGCATCTGTGCCGATCTTCGGTTCGGTCAGGGCGACCCTTGCCATTGAGACGGCGCTGTCCCGGCGCTCCTTGATGCGGTCAAAGCTAAGTTTCCTGTATCTCAGCAGTGCGATGTCCTTTTCCTTGTCCGTGTGCATGTCGATCGAATCGTTGACCCGCTTCCCCTGCGCGATGTAGATCATGAAAGCTTTCGGGCTGTACAATCCCGGCAGTGCGTCGATTATCCGCCCGGTATCATCAAGAATGTAGTGGATGGAATTTCCCGTCAGCGTTCGCTCTATCTTTCGGCCATCGCCAAAATCAATCGTCACGCGCGGAGCCGGCCGCACCGATTTCCAGTGCAGAATGTAGTTTTCGCGTAAATATTTTGAAATTTCGCTGTTCGAATAGAGTATCGAGCGGAAAAGCCGGCTGTTTGCACAGGAAAATTCTTCGTTTAGATTGCCTAGCAGCCGCAGCGTCAAAATAGGCTTATCGGCCGCGTGGGCAGCGCGTTTTGCTTCGTCAAGATCGGTGTACCAATACAACTGTGCAGCGTAAGAATCCTTTTGCATCGCAACCGTGTCGAGCGCGGCGGCGATCCTTTTCCAATTCTCCGTTTCCTGACCTGTTTCACGATACGCCTTAATATCGGCGGCGTAGGCGTTAAACAGGCCGTTCAGCCCGTCAGGCCCCATCAAGCGCAGCTTTCGGATCGCTTCGACCGATTCCGTCTCGTTACCTGTGACGGCTTGTTCCGCGAGCAGGGAAACTGTACTCGTTGCGCCAAAAACGAAGCCGGTAAACATAATTACCGCTATTATGGACAGCAAAGTGAATCTAAATCTCATAATTTTTTCTCGACACCAATAGAATGAACGGCATAGGTTGGATAATTTGCGGCCGCTTTTAGTTGTCCAATTGCAAAAAGTCTGCCTCCGCTTTTGCCTCAGGAAAAGAAACGCTACTATTCTATAAACAAAGGAACACACCAAAATGCCAAAGAAAATTGCACTCGCCGCCGATCACGCGGGGTTTGAAGAGAAGGAAAAGCTAAAAGCCACGCTCACTGAGCTAGGTGTCGAATTTGACGATATGGGAACATTTTCGGCAGATTCGGTCGATTATCCCGACTATGCGCGAAAGGTGGCCGAAGCCGTGTCACGTGGCGATTATGAACAGGGTTTGCTTGTCTGCGGTTCGGGCACCGGAATGGCGATCGCGGCCAACAAAGTCCGCGGCGTTCGGGCTGCCGTCGCGTGGAATGAGGAAATTGCACGCCTAGCGCGTCAGCATAACAATGCAAATGTGCTTTCGCTCGCTGCCCGCTATACGCCGGATGATGAGTTGAAGAAGATCGTAAAGGCTTGGTTTAGCGCCGATTTCGAGGGCGGCAGGCATGAACGCAGGGTAGAGAAGATGACCGAGATTGAAAAGGACGACTTAAGCTAAATTAAGTGAACATCGAAACCATTGGCCGCAACCTGCCCGCTCTTTTCGCCGCACTGTTGGTGAGTATTCTTTTCATCCAGTCGGGCCTCGATAAGGTCTTCGACAGGCGCGGCAACATGGAATGGCTCGGCAGTCATTTTTCCAAGACCTTCCTGGCACCTCTAGTTCCGTTATTGCTCTCGACAATTACGATAATGGAACTGGCCGCCGGAGTTATGTGCGCGGCGGGAATCGTTTATTTTCTTGCCTCGTCCTCCACCGTGCTTATTTTTGCTGCGTCAGTAATCGCGGCATTGGCGATCACGGCTCTCTTTTTCGGCCAGCGCATTGCGAAAGATTATCCCGGCGCCGCCGTCCTTATTCCGTATTTTCTTCTGGTAGCCTTTCTAATGTTTCTCACTAACCCTTTCTCGAAACCGTAGATAAACTAGGTAAAGATCCTGGCGCTCGTGGGCAGCAGACTGCCAAGCCCGTTCACAAGCCGCGAACCTTTAACTTAAATGAAGCGTCGCATTATAAACAGCCTCCGCAGCCTGTCGGCCTAGAGTGCATTTCTTAAAAACGCGACCAATGGATACATTTCCTTCATCGTTTTAACAAGGTGTTTGGGAAATTCGCCGCTGACAAGAAACTTATCGTCGTGCCGTTCGGTAAACGCCATGAATTCTTTGAGCTTTAGATATTCGAGAGCTTTGTGTTCGGGGTCGAAGGTTTTTGGGGCGGATTTAAGCTTATCTCCGCGCATTTCGCCGAACGTGTCACGATAGCTTTTCTTGCCGACGATCTTGAGAAATTCATCCGTGTTATTCGCGATCGCAGTGCGTATCTTTAAGGTTTCCGGGCCGTCCGGTATGTGCTTGCCGCCGGCAATAAAACTTTGGCCAGGCTGAAGATGAAAATAATATCCGGGCAGCATAGATTTCCGCCCGCCCGGGCTGATGTAGGCTCCGAGATTGGTCTTGTAAGGGCTCTTGTCCTTTGAAAAACGGACATCGCGATAAATGCGGAACACGCAGGATTTTGGATCGAGGGTCGCTACCGCACTGTCAAATTTTCCGGCCTCGCCGATCAGGTAATCGGTGAACGCGGTCAAATTATCCTGAGCGGAATCAAACGCCTTTTTATTGGCCTGAAACCATTCGCGATTATTGTTTTTGTCGAGTTTCTTAAGAAAATCGAGTGTTTCCTTTGCAATCATAATTTGCACGTTCTAGCCGCCGTACGCCGCAGCGGCTCGGTTGTTCATTTCTTCGGGTGAAACATCTTCGACGTGCGTAGCAAACGACCATACATGGCCGAACGGGTCCTTGAATTGGCCTGAACGGTCGCCGTAAAACTGATTCTCGATCGGCCGCAAGACCGCCAAACCTTCCGCGACGGCTTTTTCACAAAAAGTGTCGACATCTTCTACATAGATCATTAAATGAACCGGAGAGCCGCCAATCGTCTCCGGGCTGTGAATTCCCATATCCGGATGCTCGTCCGCCATCATAAAGATTGCATTTCCGACCTTCATTTCCGCGTGCCCGACCATACCGGGCGAGCCGATCCTGAACAATTCGACCGCACCGAAAGCACGCGTGTAAAAATCCATCGCGGCTTCGGCGTTCTTGCAAATCAAATACGGCGTAACTCCTTCATAGCCCTCGGGAATGGCTTTTACACTTTCAGGCATAATTTAGACCTCCGTTGTTTTCGAATGCCATCAATCTAGCTGATTGTCTTGGCCAAAGTCAATGATTTCCAGCCAATGGCTTAAAACAATGTAAACAAAATATTGACCCGACAGTATTGTAAAAATGCGACATTTCACGAGAGTTTGAGTTCGGTAATCAAGCCGAGTAGAATCAATTTAAATTCAGGCAAAGCGGCTTTGTTTTTATGGAATCGTGCGAACACTTGAGCGAAATACGAAAAGTCGGGCCGAGCTCCGATGGCTGCGAAGACTGTTTGAAGACCGGTGGGCGTTGGGTGCACCTACGTCTGTGCGAGATTTGTGGAAAGGTAGGCTGCTGTGATCAATCGCCAAATCAGCACGCCACCAAACACTTCGAAGCGGTCGGGCATCCGATCGTCAAATCATTCGAGCCGGGCGAGGATTGGGGCTATTGTTACCCGGACGATATGTTCTTCGAGTCTCTGCCACATTAAACTCAATTCATTAGGGGTTTTTTGCCCGCGAATTACGCGAATGAACGCGAATAAGAATTTTCTTAATTTTTGCTCAGGAATTGTTTCTGTAGTTATGAGCTTTGCGAATCAAAAACAGTGTCCTAATTCTTATTCGCATCTATTCGCGTAATTCGCGGGCAAAATCCTATTGCTGAATATTAGTATATCGAGGAACTACAAACATATGGCAACAAGTGCGGAATGGCATGAAGATTACGACAAAATGAGCGAGAAATCGCGCAACTTTTCGCGGGCAATCAAATCCGTGCAGGAGGAACTGGAGGCCGTCGATTGGTACAATCAGCGTGCCGAACAGACGACGGACGAGCAGTTGAAAAAGATCCTCGAACACAATCGCGACGAAGAGATCGAACATGCCGTCATGGCGCTCGAATGGCTCAGACGCTGTACGCCGAAGTTCGACGAGCATATGAAAACATACCTTTTCACCGAGGGTGATATTTTGGAGATCGAGGAAGAGGCAAAGTAGCCGTTCGAATTCGCATGAGTGAACCTGTTCGCATTCTTTTGCAAACGACGATTTCGCACGTCGAGGACGACTGGCACGTCGGTCGTTTTTCGCTGCTCCATTGCCCAACTGGGCTTTTTGGAAGGACCGCCCGGCGACGGTTTTAAGCAGAATCCGGAGGCGTTGAACGACATCAAACGATGTGTTGCAAACGCCCCACGTTGGTTAAGCAATTAGCCCGCGAATTACGCGAATGACCGCGAATAAGACTAAATAAATAAATTTGCGGATTTTCGCGTAATTTGCTGGGCAGAAAAATCTTTAAATCTATGTCACCGAACACTTTTCTCGAAATCCCGCTCGAAGCCTGGCGTCAAACCAAAAACACGCTTCACCTTTATCTTCAGATCGTCGGCAAGATCCGGCTGACAATGCACCCGAGGATCAATCATTGGTGGCATGTGCCGCTATATGTTTCGCCCCGTGGCTTGACGACGCGGACGATCCCACATGAAGGCGGCAGTTTCGAGATCGAATTTGATTTCCGTGACCACGAGCTAAAGATTCGAACGAGCGGAGGCCACTCTGAGGATTTTGCTTTATATGACGGGCTGACGGTCGCCGACTTTTACAGTAGCATTTTCTCGAACCTCGCTAAACTCGGAATCGAGCCCAACATCAAGGCTCTGCCATACGAGGCACCCTCGAAGATTCCTTTTGCCGAGGACACCGAAAACAGTTCGTACGACAAGGAATACGTCGAGCGGTTTCATAAAACCTTGGTCGCCGTCGATGATGTTTTCGAGGAATTTCGCGGTCGTTTCACCGGCAAGAGCACACCCGTACACCTTTTCTGGCACAGCTTCGACCTTGCTCTCACACGATTTTCGGGCAAACGCGTCACTCCCCGCGAAGGTGCCGGAATGGTCGAACGCGAGGCTTATTCGCATGAAGTTATCAGCTTCGGATTCTGGTTCGGCGACGACAAGGTTCCCGCCCCTGCTTTCTATTCCTACACCGCACCGGAACCAGCCGGCCTGGCTGACGAACCGCTGTCGCCGGCATCGGCCTCCTGGCAGGAAGCAAACGGCTCGCACATGGCATTGCTAATGTATGAAAGCGTGCGGACAGCGGATGACCCGCGAGCGGCGGCGTTGGACTTTCTTGAATCGGCGTACAAGGCCGGTGCAAAAGCGGCCGGTTGGGATGTCGAGGAATTTCGGATCAAGCCGTAATAGGTCGGTAACATTTGATCGATTGAAACCGCTGGTCTCAAATTCTCTTTGGCGATGATTCGTGGCAAAATTGATTTAACTGGCGAAGAAATTCGAAGCAAACCCAGTTCTGCTGACTTGAAAACGCCCCTAATGATAGACCTCCGAAGCGATACGGTTACCAGACCGACACTAGAAATGCGCTCCGCTATGGCGACCGCAGAAGTCGGCGACGATGTATATGGAGAAGATCCGACCGTCAACCGGCTTCAGGATCGGGCTGCCGAGATCTTTGAAAAGGAAGCCGCATTGTTTGTTGCCAGCGGCACGATGGGAAATCAGATCGCAGTCAAGGTACACACGCATCCGGGTCAGGAAGTGATCATTGAAGAACGAACCCACACCTATAATTACGAACTCGGAATGGCTGCCATACTTGCCGGCGTTACTATCCGGCCGGTCAAAAGCGGCAACGGCTCCGGCCATCTAACCTGGGGTGAGATTTCCGCCGTTCTTAGTCCGAAGGGTTCGGATCATTCCCCCGCAACCGGACTGATCTGTCTCGAAAACACACATAATTTTGCCGGTGGAAGCGTCATGACAGCGGCACATTGCTCGGAGATATGCGAAAACGCCCACGATCGCGACGTGCCTGTACATTTGGACGGAGCCCGCATATTCAACGCGTCCGTCGCGCTGGAAACTTCGGTCGCGGAACTTACCCGGGACTGCGATTCCGTACAGTTTTGTTTATCGAAAGCGCTTGGAGCTCCCGTTGGTTCGATTTTGGTCGGATCGCGAGAATTTATCCGGGAAGCTCATTTATGGCGAAAGCGGTTGGGCGGCGGGATGCGTCAAGCCGGAATTATCGCGGCTGCGGGCATTGTCGCGCTTGAGCAGTCGCCCAAGCGGCTTCACGAAGATCACCTAAAGGCCCGAAACCTGGCACTTGGATTGGCGGAACTGCCGGGTACATCGATTGATGTCAACAGGGTCGTGACGAATATAATAATCTTTGACATCTCGGAAACCGGGAAAAGCCCAGATGAACTGTGTAGTTTATTGGAACACGAAGGTGTGTTGGCTAATGGCTTCGGCACGTCGATCCGGATGGTGACGCATTGCGATGTCAACCACAACGATATCGAAAAAGCTGTCGAAGCCCTTGAGAAGGTCCTGGCGTGATGTTCGTTCGTTTGGAAATTTGCCTTAATCGCGTCTTTTACATTTTTACAGTGTGGCCGTACCGGGTTGGTTGAATGAATATCGAAGAATTACAGGAACTCTGCCTCTCTTTCCCGCATGCGACGGAAGACGTTAAATGGGGAAACGATCTTTGCTTTTCTGTCGGCGGAAAAATGTTCTGCGCGACGGGATTGGATCAGGCTTCCAGCCAGATATCGTTCAAATGTACGCCCGAGAAATTCGCCGAACTAATAGAACGGGACGGCATCATTCCCGCTCCCTACGTTGCCCGTTATCACTGGGTCGCAGTCGAAAAGGCCGACGCTCTTACCGATGACGAATTCGAAGACCTTATATCAAAGTCTTACTTGATGGTTTTCCAAAAACTCCCGCAAAAAATGCGTTCGAGCCTTTCAAAATCGTGATTGTCGAAACGGCAGGTTAAATAGCCCTCCCAGCCTCGACTAACAGAGCTTTACGTCGATTCTTTTGATTTCGTCACCGCAGGCTGACAATACGATTTATTTCGATAGAATATATCCAATGATAATCGCGATCGACGGGCCTTCCGGGGCAGGTAAATCCACACTCGGAAAGATGCTGGCAAAAGAACTGGACCTGCTGTATCTCGACACGGGAGCGATGTATCGCGCGGTTGCGATGGCGGTCACGAAACGCGGTGTTGCCTTTGACGATACTGAAAAGGTCGTCGTCATCGCCGAAAGCGCCAAGATAGAACTTGTCGGCGAACCGGATGCATTGAAGATTTTGCTTGACGGAACGGACGTAACCGCCGAGATACGAACGCTGGAGGCCGCGCAGGCCGCTTCGGTCGTTTCGACGATCTCCAAAGTCCGCAGAATCATGGTCGAGCACCAGCGAACGCTCGGCGAAAATGCGGTTAAGGGCTGCGTCCTAGAAGGCCGCGATATTGGCAGCGTCGTATTTCCCAACGCCGATATCAAGTTCTTTCTCACCGCCAAACCCGAAGCAAGGGCTCGTCGCCGGTTCGAAGAAGATAAGGCCAAGGGCCGGCAAAGCACATACGAACAAACACTTACCGAGATAAACGAGCGCGATGCGCGGGATGTTTCACGCGAAGATTCACCTCTTACAATCGCTGAGGACGCCGTTGTTATCGACACGAGTGAACTGGATCTAAGAGAAGTTTTCGAGCAGATGCTGGCGTCGATCCGCGAAAAGAAGGGTGAACCGGCATAGATCAAATATTGGAAGTTTTTTGCAATGACCAACTACCATAAAATTGCCACCGCCGTTATTCGCATATCGGCTTTAACTTTTATTCTGAGCTCAATCCTTGATGTAGGAATTGTAATGACCGGTATCTTACTAATTTCTTTGGAAATAATTCCCCGCGATGCCTTCGCCCATGAAATTTATCTCATTCAGAGCGTATTTTGGCTGATCGGCGGCGGAATACTATTCGCTAGGAGCAAGTCTTTGGCAACCTACGTACTGGACGGACTTGATGAAGAGAAAAAAATCGGCGAAGCAAAATCGCAGTAAGGACGCTGCAAGTATCTGATTCGTTACCGTAAATTCCTTGACACAATATTGCATCTGTGGGACAGCATTAGGGCCGCGTTTATACGGCTTCGGCAGGATGCAGGTCTTTGATAATTCGATATACGGACAAAAAGTGCCTGTATGACTTCGCTCCTAGGCAGGTCGTTCCACTTAGAGTATTATCCTGACGAGCTGTTCGAATCCGAGAATGGAAGAAGGAATAGCAATCTTTTCCCGGCTGTTTTTTTGAAGTTTGATGTGTTTGCGGTCCGCGCCGTCTTTGACGATCTCAGCCGATTCGATCTCTTTCCAGGATGCGGCGAATTTTTTGTACCTTATACCGTCTTCAAAGATGCTGACCAACGTGCGTCGTTGAATGATCCAGCTGATCAAAGTAAGCACGTATACAATGAGAAATACAGTTGAGAGAAAGAAATAGCCGATATGCTGGCGAACATAGAAAGCAACCAGCATAGCCAAAAAGAAGAAGAATGATACGCCCGCAACGATGGCGGCCCGCTGAAGATAGACGGGAGAAGTTCCATGTGTGCTAATCAATTTTCCGAGGTTTTTTATGGGTCCGGGCACTATGCTAAATCTCCGTCGAATTGGACGGACCGTGATTTCTCCCAACGAAAGGCATCTATCCGGCTCTCGTCGGATCGATAATCGCCTTAACTTCAGAGATTTTGTTCGCCGGGAATCCGCTTTGCTCAGCGTGTTGCCGTATCAAGTCTTCGCTCGGCGCCGTGTAGACACAATAGATCTTGTCGCCTGTCACATAGCTGTGGATCCACTGGATGTCGTTCCCCATTTTGTTCAGCACGCTGCACGATTTTGCGGAGGCACCGCCCAATTCATCCGCGGACATATTTCCCGCACCCGCAATTTCGCGTTCGATAACATATTTTGGCATAGTAACTGCTCCTTAATGTGTTTGAAGTCGGGCCTCTCAGCGCATATCCGCGGATAGGCCGCCGAAGGACGCAACCTCAAGCGGATTCGATTTTTGAGTCGGCTTCTATTAAAATGATTCAAAATAATGAAAAAACCTTCAATTCTTAAAACTGCATTTATCTTTATCCTCGCGGCTTCGGGTATTTTTGCACAAACGCCACCAACTCCGCCACCCGTTTTCACTGCAGCCGACTATGCCCGCGCCGAGAAAATGCTCGCACACAGTACGGCGCCGCTGGTAGACCGGGCCGGCGTGCGGCCGACGTTTTTGCCGGACGGGCGCTTTTGGTATCGAGTTTTGACGGCGACAGGCAGCGAATATGTCCTGATCAACCCAACAGACGGTTCGCGAACTGTCGGAGAAAGCCTTGCGAAGATCGGCGTCACGTCACCAATCGCGTCTGGTTCGGGGCGATTTGCCGGGGGCAATTCGGTCTTGTCGCCGGACGGGAAAAAGGCGGCGTTCATTAAGGAATATGATCTTTGGGTACGCGACGTTGCGAGCGGAAGGGAAACGCAGCTTACGACCGACGGCCTTAAAGATTACGGCTACGCTACGGACAATGCCGGTTGGAAAAGGAGTGACCGGCCAATTCTATTGTGGTCGTCCGACTCCAAAAAGATCGCAACCTTTAGACAGGATCAGCGGGCCGTGAGCGACATGTACCTCGTAACCACAAATGTCGGCGCGCCAAAGCTTGAAGCGTGGAAATACCCGCTCCCGACTGACAAACGCATAATCGTTATCGAACGCGTGATCATTGAGGTGGACCGGCCGAAAGTGATCCAGCTAAGCATTCCGCCCGACGCCCGCAGAGGAACACTTTGCGATGACATCTCCTGTTCTGGTGGTTTTGACGATAATGAGTGGAACGCGGACGGGTCGAAGCTTGCCTTCGTATCCAGTTCCCGCGATCACAAGGAGGCCAAATTCCGCATAGCTGACGCCGCGACCGGAAATGTGCGCGAGGTTTTTGAAGAAGTTGTTGCAACGCAATACGAATCGGGCCAGGGAACCGTCAACTGGAAATACCTTCCCGCAACGAATGAAGCGATCTGGTACTCGGAACGTGACGATTGGGGCCATCTGTATCTCTATGATCTAACGACCGGAAAACCTAAAAATCAGATTACGAAAGGTAATTTTGTTGTGACTCGTCTATTGAAGATGGACGCGGAAAATCGAGTGTTGTACTTTGAGGCGAACGGAAAAGAAGCCGGTCGCGACCCGTATTTCAGCCATTTTTACCGTGTCGATTTTAACGGGCGCAACTTAAAATTGCTGACACCCGAAGACGGCGATCATCAGGTTACGATCTCGCCGGATGGCCGTTATTTTGTAGATAATTATTCAAAACCGGACGTTCCCGCAACCGCCGTGCTTCGCGATACTGCGGGGAAGGAGATAGCGTCACTCGAAAAGGGCGATGTTTCACGGCTTGCGGCCGCTGGATGGAAACCGCCGATGCCGATCACCGTGAAATCGCGTGATTCGAAATGGGACCTTTACGGGTTGATGTTTTCGCCGACAAATCTGGATCGCAATAAGAAATATCCGGTCATCAATTACATTTACCCTGGCCCACAGGGCGGTGGTGTGGGCGGACGTTCGTTTGCTGCATCGCGCAGCGATCATCAGGCGTTGGCTGAGCTGGGCTTTGTCGTTGTAATTATTGACGGTACGTGCAATCCCGACCGTTCAAAGACTTTCCATGACCTTTGCTATGGCAACATGGCCGACAACACGCTTGAAGATCAGATTGCCGGATTGAAGCAGCTTGCGGCGAAATATCCTTATATGGATCTTGATCGTGTAGGCGTATGGGGACATTCCGGCGGTGGTTATGCCACGGCGGCGGCTATGTTTCGCTTTCCGGATTTCTATAAGGTCGGCATTTCGGAATCCGGTAATCACGAAAACCGCAATTACGAAGATGACTGGGGCGAACGATACATCGGCCTTCTGACCGCTACTGCGGATGGAAAGGACAACTACGAAGCACAAGCAAATCAAATTTACGCCAAAAATTTGAAAGGCAAGCTGCTGCTCGCGCACGGCAACATGGACAACAACGTTCCGCCTTACAATACATGGCTGGTCGTCGATGCCCTTACAAAAGCGAACAAGGACTATGACCTGATCATTTTCCCGAACGCCCGCCACGGCTACGGAGCCGACAGCTTCTACATGATGCGCCGCCGTTGGGATTATTTTGTGAAGAATCTGCTTGGCGCCGAACCACCAAAAGAATATAGGCTGGTCTCAAAACCGGATCCTCGGTTGGCCGCCGGTCAATGATCGGAGGTCAGCCGGAAGTTGCTATTTTTCCACTTTCGGAAGAGTGGATGTTGCTTTACGATCACGCAGGGGTATTTTTGTTCGGCAAGCGATGTCAGTAAATGGAACACACTCCCTAACGGTTGTGTTCCGCCCGGATAAAATCGTCACTCATCCCTTAACTGCTTGGTCTCTTCTTCGGGCTCATCCTCAAACAGATCGCTTACCGGCGTCTGCACCGGCGGTAGCGAGGCGGCGGTTTCGGTCATGTCCCTTTGCAATTTCTCGACGGCATTTTGGGCCCTTTCGAAATCATCCGCGACGAGTTTTAGTGTTAATTTGCCGTCGTTGTTCGGAAGCTCAGCAAGCTTTGCGAAAGAGGTCGTTCGTATTTCTATCTTGGCACCACGTTTGAATAATCCTTTTTTGAATTTCACATCGAGAATTTCGGAGGCCGCAAGGCGAACCTCCTTCACACCGCCTGCGATTATGCCGAAAAGCTTCGACTCAAATTCGAGCACGATCCCAGCCGACGAAAACTTCGCAACGCCGTTTATCGATGAAAGGCCATGGTGTGTTTCGGTTTTGAATGGAACGCTCGTAAAACTTGTCATGATAATGATCACACCTTTTTCAGGTCCGCTGCCCGCGTTTCATTTTCTTCCGACTCACGGGCGAATTCAGCATTCTTTTCCCTATCGGCAACGTAGTTAAATGCCGTCAACGCAAAGGCCACCAGAGCGACGGCGATACCGTAATAAAGCGTTTCAAGCGAGCTATCGGATTGCAAGAGTTTTTGTACGAATTTTACGGCCATGATAGGTATCAGCACGGAGCCGAATTTTGCCTTTAGCTCGTCCAGATTCTTAACGAGCATCCAATCGGGCACTTGCAAACCGCCAATAAAAAGTTCGTATAAGCTGACCGAGATCACCAGCAGTGCGACGGCGACGAGAAAGCTATCGAGCGCTTCGAATAGAACGTAAAGCGTCGGGCTATTACTTTCGTGATGCAGAATCGCGATTTGGACGACTTTTATAGTTTTTTCCGCCCCGACATACAGAGCGGCTACAACGCCGACGAGCATTCCGGTGATCGCGACATATGATAGGTATCTAGCTCTTTCAACCAGCCATTTCATTAATTGCTCCGACGCAGCCGTTGCATGTTCGTGCTGTTCATGCTCATTTCCTGTAAAAATGCTTCCCGATACCAAATAGACTAATCAATAGCCAGAAAAATTCAACTATGAAAGCGGGAAAGTTGAAGTTAAAATATAGGGAAATGATTATCAGCGAAGCTCCGGCTGCATTGAGAAGGGAATAGAACAAGCTGTCGCTGCGGACCTTTTCGATCTGCAGCAAGACGTATGTCACGATTATGACCGCAACACCTATAGTGCCAAGAATGTCGTACCAGGCGTAGGTCATTTCATTTTTGCGACCATGCCTTTAGCTCCGACAGCCCAAACCGCTTTTTTGCCTTTCGCCTGAACCGCGTTGTTTTCTTTATCTACGTTCATCCAAGTGCCGCCTTGATACGATGAAATGTCGGACCCGGATGACCCAACCGCGACAAAAGTAAATTTATCCAAATAGGCGACGGCAGACCGGTAGCCGTTCGGATATGCGTCGCCGGGAGGATACCAGGTTTTCCCGCCATCGGTCGTGTAGGCGATATTACTTTTCTTTTCTTCCGGCTTTTCGTGATTCCCGCCAACGATAATTCCGTTTTTTGAGTTCCGCATTGCTATTGAGAAAATACCGCTTCCCACCGTGCCTTTGACCATCGGTGTATCGGAAACATTCCAGGTTTTGCCCCGGTCGTTCGAGCGAAACACTCGTGCGTCGCTTCCGCCGGAAACGAGAAATACGTTGTTCCTGCCCTGCGTGATTAGACACGTGCCGCTGGCCGCAAACGCCGCCTCGCCGTCCTTCGCCGCCGGCATTTTCGAGGTGTTGAGCGGCGTCCAAGTCTCGCCGTCGCTTGTCGCGATGAGAACATATTTGCCGTCAACCGGATCGGACATTGCAATGCAGTTCGCTTTATCCCAGCAAGCTATTGCGTCAAAAAAAGCCTTCGCGTTCATATTCTTGAATTGCAGTTTCCAAGTCTCGCCGCCATCGGTGGTTTTGTAGATACGCGAATCCTCGCCGTTGCCGATGCTCAGAACGTACGCCGTTTTCGTATCGAAGGCCTCGATATCTCGAAAATCAAGCTTTTCCGCACCCGGAACCGTGCCGACTTTCCACGTACTGCCGCGATCTACAGTTTTCAAAAACGTGCCGCCCGTGCCGCTTGCCCAGACAATCTTTTCATTGACCTTTTCATTGACGACCGAAAGCCCACGCAAACTCGCCGTAGTGTTTACCTGCTGTTTGATCCATTGGCCGGAGGCCGTCAGCGACAAAACCAAGACCGTTGCCGCGATATATCCTATTTTCATAACTATATTCTTCTCCGGAATAACTGAAAACTGATAACTAAAAACTGATAATGAGAGAGGTCCGATACAAATTTTCAGTTATCACTTCTCAGTTTTCACTTATTTCGAAGGTTCTCCGAAGTGTCGGACGAATCGGTTCTTCATCAATCGGCCTCATTGTCTCGAGCGCCAGCGTCGAACAAGATCACGAGCGGCTTGTTCCCAATGCGGGAACTCAAACTCAAAACCCGATTCGAGCAAGCGGGTCGGAACAACCCTGCGGCTTTTCAGCACCAGCTCGGTCTCGGTCCGCATCAGGACCGCTCCGATGGCGAGCATCCATTCCGCCGCCGGAAGCCCGACGGACGTTCCCCACGCATCGCGAAGTATCTGCATAAAATCCTTATTCGCAAGCGGGTGAGGGGAGGCGAGATTGACCGCGCCCGAAAGCTCTTCATGTTCGATCAGCCAGTTTACAGCGCGGATAAAATCCGTCTCATGAATCCACGACAAATACTGTTCTCCATTGCCCGATGTGCCGCCAAGGCCTTTTTTCACCAAACCAAGGAGTACGTCAAAAATCCCGTCGCGGTCCGGACTCATCGTCATCGCGGAACGCATCAAGACCTTTCGGGTTTTTGGCGTGACCGCATCGTTGGCAGCTTTTTCCCAGGCCTTCGCAACATTAATGCTGAATCGCCAAGTGTCGGGAGCATTCGGTTCCGAGCCGCCGATGATGCCCGTTATTTCGTCATTCGGTGCGTCATATCGATGGCCGTAAATCGTCGCCGTGCTCGCCTGAAGCCAAACCTTGGGCGGAATCGCGCCGGCCGCGATCGCTTCGCCCACAACCCGCGTTGAGTCAACACGCGAGTCCATTATCTGCCGCCGGTTCTCGGGATTGTAGCGGCAATTCACGTTTCGCCCGGCGAGATTGATAACAACATCGGCACCTTCGAATTCGCGTGCCAAGTCACCAAGCGTTTTTGCATCCCAACGTTCGACCCGCCATTCGCGCGGTTGCGGATCGCGGCCGAGTATCACGACTTCATGGCCACCCGCATGAAATGAGCGAGCGAGAATTGTACCAACCTGTCCTGTGCCGCCTGGGATTACAATTTTCATCTTAGTATCCAAGGATAAGAGTTGGCCCGCGAATTACGCGAATGAACGCGAATAAAGAGATTAGAATTCAGAACCGATCAGTTTGAAAGTTCCTCAGCAAAAAAATTTGCGTTCATTCGCATAATTCGCGGGCAAAATATCTTCTCAATATATCATTCTCGCCTTCACGGTTCCCTTGATGTCCTTCAATATCTCCAACGCCTCTTTGGATATTTTGGTATCGACGTCGAGGATCACGTACCCGATGTCGTCATTGGTCTTTAAGTACTGACCGACGATGTTGATATTACGTTTGGACAAACGCGAGTTTATTTCGCCGAGCACGCCGGGAATGTTCTTGTGTACGTGGAGAATGCGGTGCGTTCCGGCCTGCGGAGGCAGATTGACCGGCGGAACGGTATGCGAGCCTTCGGATGTGCCGAGTTCGAGATATTTTATCAGCTTTGCCGTCACGTCAAGCCCGATACTTGCCTGTGCTTCCTCGGTCGAGCCGCCAATGTGCGGCGTCAGTATCACATTTGGCAGATTCTGCAGTACGGTCGAAAATTTGTCGCCGTTCTTTTCCGGCTCGTTGGGAAAAACATCGACTGCTGCACCGGCAATTTTGCCCAACTTGAGAGCTTTGCGGAGAGCGTTCAGATCGACAACATCGCCGCGGCTATGGTTGATCAAAATGCTGCCTTTTCGCATCGATTTGAGCGTGTCGGCGTTGATCATATTCCGCGTTGTCGAATCCGAAGGCACGTGGAGCGTGACGATGTTTGATTCCTTCAACAGCTCGTTCAGATCGCGTATCTGCTTGGCGTTGCCTAACGGAAGCTTGTTCGCCGCATCAAAATAAATGACATGCATACCCATCGCCTCTGCCAGATTCGAAACCTGCGAGCCGATATTGCCATAGCCGATAATCCCGAGCGTTTTGCCCCGCAGCTCAAAACTTCCGGTCGCGTCCTTAAGCCATTCGCCGCGATGAGCCGCTGCATTCTTGTCGGATATCTTTCGGATAAGCATCACGCACAACCCGATAATCAATTCCGCCACCGAACGCGTATTCGAATAAGGAGCATTAAAAACAGCGATACCTTTTTCGCTCGCGGCGTCTAGATCGACCTGATTGACGCCAATACAAAACGCCCCGATCGCTAAAAGCTTGTCCGCTGCCTCGATAACATTCTTCGTGATTCGCGTCTTCGAACGGATGCCGATAAGATGCACACCCTTAACGACTTTTACTAGATCAGCCTCGCTCATCGCGCCGTTGATCTTCTCGATCTCCGTGTAGCCTCCGGAACGCAACTCAGCAACCGCCGAGTCCGAAATATTTTCGAGCAAAAGGACCTTGATCTTAGATCGCGGATACGATGTTTTTGTCGTCGCCATAAAAATTAAAGCCCCGGAGTTCGAGGCTCTGTACTTGTAAGAGTTACGCGTTTACGCGTGATTGGTCAGCCGATTTCACGTCTAAAGGCGTAACTCTTACCCGGAT
Organism: Chloracidobacterium sp.; assembly: GCA_031402865.1. Lineage (GTDB taxonomy): Bacteria > Acidobacteriota > Blastocatellia > Pyrinomonadales > Pyrinomonadaceae > OLB17. The sequence continues at coordinate 39,773 of JANNST010000016.1, forward strand.
TACATATGAATAGTCAGATCATGCACACCTTCGGCGGCTTCCATGACGCTCTCGCTGACGGTTGGGTGGGCGTGCATGATGCGGCCGAGTTCGTCGGCGGTGGATTCGAGGGCCATGGCTACGCAGGCTTCGGCGAGGAGTTCGGTCGCGTGGGGGCCGATGATGTGGACGCCGAGAATCTCGTCGTATTTCTTTTCGGCGACGATCTTCACAAAGCCGTCTGTTTCGCCGAGGATGCGGGCCTTGCCGCTAGCGGAGAAGGGGAATTTGCCGACTTTTACGTCATATCCGGCTTCTTTTGCTTTTGCTTCGGTCAGGCCGACGCTGGCGACTTCGGGGTCGCAATAGGTACAGTTCGGGACGAGGTTGTGTTTGATTGGCTCGACCTTTTTACCGGCGATCTTTTCGATGACCAGAATGCCTTCCTTAGACGCGAGATGGGCGAGCCACGCGGTATCGATCACGTCGCCGATGGCATACACATTAGGTTCATCGGTTTCGCAGTATTCGTTGACTTTCAGCGTGCCTCGCGGGTTGGTAACAACCTTTGTATTCTCAAGGCCGAGATTCTCAATATAAGGCATGCGGCCAACGGCGACGAGCAGCATTTCGGCTTCGAAGGCAACCGCGTCGCCTTTCGCATTTTTGCCCGAAACTTTGACGCCCTTCTTGCTTTTCTCAAGCTTATCGAGCTTGATGCCGGTCTCGCATTTGATGCCTTGCTTCTTGAACGAGCGGGCGAGTTCTTTTGAAACATCGGCGTCTTCTATCGGAACGATCCGGTCGAGCAGTTCGACTACGGTAGTATCGCAGCCGAATCGAGCATAAACACTGGCGAATTCCACGCCCACGGCGCCGGAGCCCATAACGATCATCGATTTCGGCACATTTGTCAGTTCGAGAATGTGGTCGGAATTTACGACCTGCTTTCCATCAGTTTCAAAACCGGGGATCGGGCGAATTACCGAGCCGGTGGCGATGATGATGTTCTTCGTCTCGATAGTTTGTTTCTTGCCGTCCGCGAGGGTGACTTCGACTTTGCCCTTGCCCGCGATCTTGCCAAAGCCGTTGAAAACAGTGACCTTATTCTTTTTCATCAAATAAGAAACACCGGCAGAGTTTTTTGCCACGACATCCGATTTATACTTCTGAACGCCGGTCCAGTCATAGCTAAGGTCTTTAACCTTCAGGCCGAAATTCTCGAAATGCCCTGCTTTTTCAAAAAGATGCGCGGCGTTGAGCAGTGCCTTTGTCGGAATACAGCCGCGAAGTCCGCAGGTCCCGCCAAGCCGTGCATCTTTTTCCTTTTCGATGATCGCGACCTTTAAACCCAACTGTCCCGCCCGAACGGCGGCGACATATCCGCCCGGACCCGATCCGATAATTGTTACGTCAAATTGTTCTGCCAATGCCTTAAACCTCTTTCAATCAAAATTTAATAAAAACTATACCGATATTATAGGAGTTTCACGAATCGCAAGCTAGTGAAGGAGCGGGCGTTTGGGGTAAACTGCCTTGCATGGAGCATTCACAGGAGTTTTTGAAGCTGGTCGAAGGCGTGCAAGCGAATGTTCGCGAGGTATCGGTGGACGACACGATTGATCGCGTTTCTAAGGGAGCCAAACTGATAGACGTCCGCGAGGATAATGAATGGGAAACGGCCCATGCGGAATGCTCTGTTCACCTCGGTCGCGGAATCATCGAACGCGACATCGTTTCCGCGTTTCCCGAAAAAGACACCGAGTTAATCCTGTACTGCGGCGGCGGATTTCGATCAGCATTAGCTGCGGACAACCTGCAAAAAATGGGTTACACAAACGTTTGGTCGATGGCGGGCGGGTGGACGGCGTGGAATGAAGCCAGAGCTCAGATAGCACCCGAATCGTCTAAGAAGCCGTATTCCGTGATCGATTGGCTGCCCTATATTGGCGGCCTATTTGCTGGCTGCGGCGTATCAATAATCGCTTTGGGGCTTTTCATCGTAAGAAATCCAAGCGACGGACTTCTTTACGTCGCTATCGTGCTTTTTGCCGTCGCGATCATGTGCGGATCTGTGGCTTTCATTTTCAGAAATCGCGCTAATCGGCCTGATTAGGGCAACATGTCATTAACATTTATTTTAGATGGAGTTTCCCGCGAAGACGCAGAGACGCAAAGCAGCGAAGAGTAAGACGTGAACTACCGTTGCGGTCGAATGACCATAAATTAAATTTGCGCTATGGACGAGATTGATTTCGACAAAAGGGCCCGCACTCGCGAGATCGCGGCACAATTCTTAGAACGCGGCGACCCGCTTGGGTGGTTCGATGCCCTATACAAGGAGTCGGTGGGCGATACGGAGAAAATCCCGTGGGCGGATATGGAAACCAATCGGTTCTTTAAGGCTTGGGCGGAGTCAACGGACCTGAAGGGCGACGGACGGACCGCGTTAGTCGTCGGCTGCGGTTTGGGCGATGATGCGAAATACCTGCATGATCTGGGATTCAGGGTTACGGCTTTCGACATCTCGCCGACCGCGATTGAATGGGCAAAAAAGCTGCATGCGGAAACGGATATTCATTTTGAAACCGCCGATCTTTTTCAACCTTTTCCCGGTTGGCTGGCGGCCTTTGATTTTGTGCTCGAAATATATACAATCCAGCCGCTGCCGCTTGAAATCCGTCCAAAGGTGATTGACGCGATCGCTTCTTTTGTCTCAGATAAAGGGCGTATTGTTGTTGTCACCCGCGGTCGGGAGGATGATGAAGAAACGCCTCAATTGCCGTGGCCGCTGTCGCGGAAAGACTTGTCGCGGTTTGACGAAAACGGCATGGTTCAAATAGATTTTCAGGAATATTGGGATGACGAAGACGAGCAAATACGATTTGTTGTCGAGTATTTGCGAGAGAGGTAAGCTATGAATTTCAAACAATTTTATCTCGGATGTCTTTCTCACGCGTCTTATTATATTGGTTCAAGCGGCGAAGCGGCGATCATCGATCCGCAGCGCGACGTACAGCAGTACATTGACGAAGCCGGGGCGAACGGCGAGAAGATCAAGTATGTTATCGAGACACATTCGCACGCCGATTTCGTTAGCGGCCATGTTGAATTGGCTGAAAAGACGGGAGCGGAAATTATTTACGGACAGCGTGCAAATACGCGATTTGCGACACACAAAGTAAAGGACGGTGACGAGCTTTTCGTCGGAAAGGTGAAGCTCAGGTTTCTTGAGACACCCGGGCATACCCCGGAGGGGATAACCGTGATCGCTGAAGAGATGACGCTGGGGGGCGAGTGGGAAGCGAACCGGAGTGTCCGCGCTCCGGCCAAGCTGTTTACCGGCGACACACTTTTTATTGGCGATGTCGGCCGACCTGATCTTATTGGTTCAAAAGGCTTTACCGCCGCCGAGATGGGCGAGATGCTTTACGATTCGCTTCACGATAAGATATTGCCTTTGCCGGATGAGACCGAAATTTACCCTGCGCATGGTGCCGGCAGTTTGTGCGGTAAATCGCTCTCGAACGAAACGTGGTCGACGCTGGGCAATCAGCGTAAGTTTAACTACGCGCTTCAGCCTATGAGCAAGGAAGATTTCGTAAAGATCGTTGCCGCCAATCAGCCAGAGGTTCCCGCGTACTTTCCCAAGAGTGCAGCAAAAAACTTGGAGGGTTCGGCCTCATTGGCCGATCTCGAAAAACCGCGACAGCTTTCGACCGAAGAAGTAGATAATTTCGATGGCGTGGTTTTGGACATCCGCAATAACTCCGAATTCGGTGCCGGTCACGTGACAAATGCTATAAACATTGGTCTCGGCGGACAGTTCGCGTCGTGGGCTGGAACAATGATTCCTATCGGGACGCTAATTGCTATCGTAGCGGAAACGCAGGAGCAGGTTGACGAGGCCTTCATGCGTCTTGCACGCGTCGGGCATGAATCGGTAACGAGTTTTATTTTGATTCAGAATTACACAGGAGCGAAAAAGCAGATCGAGCAGGTTTCCGTCGAAGAAGTTTACGAACTGACGCAGACTGAAAAATACATCCAGTTCGTCGATGTTCGCCGTTCCGCCGAACACGCTAACGGACATGCCGAGGGAACAGTGAACATTCCGCTTAACAAACTGGCAAGTGATTTCGACAAGCTTGATCCGAATACGCCGACATACGTAATTTGCCAGGGCGGCTATCGTTCCAGCCTCGCAACGAGTATTCTCGAAAACGCCGGGTTTGGGAAAATTTACAACGTCACCGGCGGCACTTCGGCATGGATCGAGGCGGGTTTGAAAACGGAGACTTCGCAAACGGCGGCTGGCGGTTCTAAATGACAGGCTGCCGAGATTTACCGAGCGCCTAAATTCGGTTAAAATCCTAGCTAGATCTTGATTATTTAAGGACAATTGAAAGTATGTCAGCACCAGAAAAGGCAATTAATACGCGTGTCGAAACAGACTCGATGGGCGAGATCGAGGTGCCCACATCGGCGTATTGGGGTGCGCAGACGCAGCGTTCGTTGAAGCATTTCAACATCGGATTCGACATCATGCCGCGCGAGGTTATCCGGGCTCTCGGTATCCTTAAAAAGGCGGCGGCGATCGTCAATAACGATCTGGGCAAGCTGTCGGACGACAAGCTAAAGCTAATCGTACAGGCCGCGGACGAAGTGATCGACGGCAAGCTTGACGAGCACTTTCCGCTTCGCGTGTGGCAAACGGGTTCGGGTACACAGACGAACATGAACGCTAACGAGGTAATCTCGAACCGGGCGATCGAGATCGCGGGCGGCGAGATGGGGAGCAAAACGCCGGTACATCCGAACGACGATGTAAACAAATCGCAATCTTCAAACGACACGTTTCCGACTGCAATGTACATCGCCGCGGCCGAGCGCTTGACGGCTTTGATACCCGAAGTTCAAAAAGTCCACGACGCGATCAGGGCAAAAGTCGATGAATTTGCGGACGTTGTAAAGATCGGCCGCACACATTTGCAGGACGCGACGCCGATGACCGTCGGCCAGGAATTCGGGGGCTGGGCGAGTTTGGTCAAACGCGATGTTGAACGCCTAAATCTTGTGCTACCGGGATTACTTGATCTTGCCATCGGCGGAACCGCTGTCGGCACCGGTTTGAATGCTCATCCCGAATTTGCCGAACGTGCGGCGGCGAAAATAGCCGAGTTAACCGGCTTACCCTTCAAATCACATCCCGACAAATTTGCCGCCCTTTCGGCACACGACGAGGTGGTTTTTGCGTCGGGAGGGCTGAAGACGCTGGCCGGTTCGCTGATGAAGATCGCCAATGATATCCGCTGGCTGGCTTCGGGGCCGCGATGCGGAATCGGCGAGATTTCGCTGCCGGAAAATGAACCGGGAAGTTCAATCATGCCCGGCAAAGTAAACCCGACGCAGAGCGAAGCGATGACGATGGTTGCTGTCCAGGTTTTCGGTAACGATGCCGCGATTGGGTTTGCAGGTTCGCAGGGGAATTTTGAACTGAATGTTTTTAAGCCAGTGATGATCCACAATTTTCTGCATTCCGTCAGGCTTATTCACGACGCGTGCCACGGCTTTGTCGATTACTGCATCAATGGGATCGAGCTAAACCGCGAACAGATCGACGCCTACCTAAACGATTCGCTGATGCTTGTCACCGCGCTGAACCAGCACGTCGGTTATGACAACGCCGCCAAGATAGCAAAGAACGCCCACAAAAAGGGAAGTTCGCTGAAAGAATCGGCAATGGAATTGGGGCTGCTGACAGCGGAGAAGTTTGACGAGCTAGTTAAGCCAGAAGAGATGACGCGTCCGTAGTTTGGAGTTCCGCGTTTAGGCGGTTCTCCATATAACTTGCCGCCTAAAGGCGGAACTCCAAATCCAGACACCACCGCATCATCCCGGCCCACCTACCTCGCCGATCATTACGGTCGGGAAGCCGGCGACAATGACGCCGCCATGAACCGTGAGATCGCCCATACGTGCCGCCATCAGATTTCCGATCAAAACCGTCGGTGAACCTACTGCGATCATGTCTGGCGGTCCCGCGCACAATGCCTTATCGGTCACGCGCGCGGCGGGCATTGAACCGATCAAGACAGTCGGGCAGCAAGGCGGCAGGATTGGTCCGCCGACGTGCGGTTTAAAGAAATCAACCATCGGGCACGTGTGCAAATCTCCAAATCTGGCGGCTGGCGGCATATCGTTTTCTCCTCTAGTTCATTAAAGTTTGTGTTAAGGCGTCGTTCTTCAATTCAAAGCTCAAAAGATTTTCCCCGTCTTCGCTTTCCGCAAAAAGAGTATCTACATTTCCGAAAATCGTCTTGAGTTCCTTCGCCGTGTAGGTCGGTAAAAATTTACGCAACACTCTCGGGTCGTAATACCGAAAGGTCATTGAATTGCCGTTTTCGTCGTAAACGTTAACGATTGACCGGAAATGACGCCGCATTTCGATCAATGATTCGCGCGAATGGACAAAGATTCCCCAGTCATTTCCAAAGCCCTCGCTAAACACCCACTCGGTGAATTCGTGATCGGGCGGCAGGAAAACCAGATACGGCGCCACGTAAGCCAGATCTGGGTGAAGATCGCCTTTGAAGAGGCAGTGATTGGGAAGCTGAGCCTCGTACAGCCGCATCGGAAGATCGGGTACGATGGCTCCGTCAAGGATTCCGTAGAGATGCGTCGCGTCGGTAGACAGTTGTCGTCTTATAGTTAGTATTTCCATCATTTTGCAACCTGCCAATGTTCGGGATTATAGCCAGGGCGTGGCCTTTTCTATTGCTTCAATCGCTTCAGCAGCCCGTCGCTTCGCAATTGCCTCTTCCGAATAGTACTCATCCCATTTCTCCGACCAATTTGGGTCGTCGGGGTCTACGTCGGGGAGATGTTCTTTGCTGTACTTCCTGAATTCTTCATGCTCTTTTTCTTCTTTGGCGATCCTTTTCTCCTCAGCCCATTCTTCAGCCGTTTTTCCGGCCGTAACTCTGTCGAGTTCGTCTTTTTCCTCGGGAGTAAGTTTTTCCCATTCTTCTTGTTGTTTTTTAGCCCATTCGTCTTTTTCTTGATCGCTGAGTTTATTCCACCTCTCTTCCTCTTTTTTATCTACTTCGGCTTTTTCGTCGTCGTCAAGTCTTTCGTATTTTTCGTCGTCGGTAAGTTTATTCCATTCGTCCACCTCTTTTCTCACTTCAGCTTTTTCGTCGTCGGTAAGTTTGTCCCAATCTTCATCTGCAGCCCGATATGCGTATTTATCGACAACGTCCTGGACTGCTTTCTGTGCGCGTATCGTTTTATGCGTTGTTTTAGAGTCGGGTTTAGGACCCTTCCGATCCTTTTTATTGCGAACTTTTCTCGCGGCGAGAGCGAGCTTCGCCAGTTCGGGTGACGGTGGTGGTGGCGGTGTCGGCGGCGGCTCAGTGGTTTTTCCGGCGTCTGCTTTATCGGCCTCTTTCGGAGATTTGGGACTGGTGGGCGAAGCTCCCGAACCGGAGCCAGCACTGCCGCCGCTGTTGATCAGCACCATCGTGCCCTGGACAGTCACACCGGCCGGGCCGATATCGATGAAGCCACCAGGGCCTTTTAAGGTAAGCTGAACACCGGCTTCGATAACGACTTTCATACCGGCTTTTAGGTGAATCTCTTTTCCGGAGTCAAGTGCATACTTGCTACCGATCTTTTGATCCTTATCGCTGCCGACCGTCAGTGAAACGTCGCCGTCGATTTTTTCGCTCCGATCACCGGCTACCTTGAGGTGTTTATCGCCGAACACCTTTTCCAATTGGTTTCCGCCGACGATCAAATGGCGGCTTGCTCCTATCGTTTCCATGCACTCGTTGTTCACCCGAATGTCTTCATTTTTTTGAGCGTGAATAAAAATTTGCTCCGAACCCTTTTTGTCCTCGAAACGAAATTCATTAAATCCGCCGTTGCCCTTGCTGGAATTGGACTTCAGTGTGGAGCGAGTTTTGTGGTCGGGCAGCTTATAAGGCGGCATGTTTGCCGGGTTATAGACACAGCCCGCAATAATCGGTTGATCCGGGTCGCCTTCCATAAAATTTACCAGGACTTCCATTCCGACGCGGGGGATGAAAATCGAACCCCAGCCGTTGCCGGCCCATATCTGTGCTACGCGCAGCCAGCAGGAACTGGACGAATTCATCTTGCCATGCCGGTCCCAGTGAAACTGGACCTTAACGCGCCCGTATTTGTCGGTGAATATTTCTTCGCCGGGAGGGCCGACAACAAACGCCGTCTGGCTGCCCTGCACGACCGGTTTCGGCGTTTTTCTTGAAGGCCGAAATGGCGGGTGGCCGGCACCATGCGGAACACAAACGAAATTCACAGTGTAGGAGTTTAATACCGAGTTCCCGGATGTGTAGTCGGGCGATTGCACCGCTTCATGCTGTGCGCTAACCAAAACGTGATTGATATTATTTGCGTTGTGGGGGTGATGCTCCAATTCGAATCGGTATCCGCCAGTCAGGGCACAGCAGTCCGAAATGCCAGAAATGTTCTTATAGGCGACATCGATCTCTTCCTGCCGGATTCTAACCGTTCGTTCGCGATCGTCGAAAATATCCTTGAAGGCCGCCGTGTTTTCAGCTCCGTCGGAGTCGATACCGTCAAATCGTTTCGCATATCCGCCGGGCCATTCGTAATGCTCAAGTTCCTTGTTGTTGCCGGTGTTCAGAAGGCTTGTATGCATTGCGAGGAGATCATTTGTCGGTAACTGAAAATTGAAATCCCGCGCTTCGAATCTACCGGTGCGCATCTTGCTATCAACCCGCCACGAATAAACGGCCGGTATCCATTCCTCCTTCAACTCTGAACGGTCAAATTCGAACGGCAACTTCGGCCTGGTAGGACAAGGTCTGTGAGACGCGGGCGTATTTGCAAGAATGAGCCTGTGGCCGTCGGCCGTATGCTCGAAATAATAGTAGATTCCTTCTTCTTCCATCAACCGGGAAGCAAAATCCCAGTCGCTTTCCCGGTACTGAACACAGTAATTGCGCGGTTTAAAGGTTCCCTGTATCTCGCTATCGAATTCGAAACCGGCAAGTATCGCTTTCAGTATGTCGGGCACAGATTTATTCTGAAATATCCGGCTTTGTGAAACCTGGGTCAGCAGCCATACCTTCGGAACGAGTTCGGCACGATACCTCGAAAACCAAACATTCCGGCTGCCCTGAGTGAAGTTAATACAGATTCCGTTAAAGTATCTTTCGACGACGCCCGCCTGATGGGCGAAAACGACCATCGGATTGCCGACCAGTTTTTTAGGATCAATCTCGGTCGGCGTAAAGCCTTCCGTGGTCTCTTCGTGCAGCAATTCGAGCTCAATACGAAACAGCTGATTCAGCCCTTCGTCGCATCGAAGCTTGTCGATGAGCAGATAATCCTTTGCAAGCGGTGTCGTGACCTGCAGTATTCGTTTATCCTGGGTAGCTGCCATTTTTACACGACCGACGGTCTAGAATTCAGCCTAAATACCCGTCACTTGCCAATAGCTCGATCATCGATTAGGGCTTCCGACTGGGAACCGCCAGCATGATCACAGCCGCGAGTACGGGCTACTACATCTATTAGCTGTTTTGGGGAAAGTATTTCTGTTCGATTTCGATTGGAAGGTGCAATTGAGTGAAATCGGGCCGTTTACATTAAGCGGGCCGATTGCGCAGGTGCAGCAGATTATCGATCATTGTCCAACTATCCGGACTCTTTCGACTTTGGCACGGGCTATGTTATCGCTCGTCGGAGAACGGATGCACGTGAGCTTTCTGCTGCTTGTTGCGCGCGTGTTTTTGGTGTTCCCTTTGCGGAGGTTTGATAAAAACATAGCTTTTCCAGCTCGATCTCAAGCTGCCTGTTCGATTCTTCGCCGGGCAAAGCCTTGAGCTGGTCGGCGGCCTGTTCGACGACTTCCACCTGCTTTAGCGTTAGCTCGATGTAATTTACGGGTGGTTTTTCTTGTTCTTCGGCCATGATCGCTTAAGTTGCTGGGCTTTTCGGTTCGTCATCCGCGAACCAGATCTTCTCGTCGTAAAGATCGACAGCTTCGGTCCACGCTTCGTCGGGAACGCGTTCGAACAGTTGTTCGAGACGTTCTCCGGGCGGATAGGTCGCGTCGTTCAACACATCGGCAATGGCCGGCTGTTCATAAAACTGGGGGGATATTTCGAACATCAGTGCTGCGAACACCGCGAGATCTTCGGCCTTCTCGAATCCGGCCCCTCTCGCCCGTTGAATCGCGATCTTTACCATCGACCGCACGCGTGCCGGAGCAAGCCCGTCGACGCGCGACGGGTTCACCTTTCGCGCGGCATCTTCGATCAGGCCTTCAAGGTCCTCATCGCTTCCCGCGATGAGGGCTTGAATTTGAGCATCCCTTATTACCAGCATCCAAATAATCTCCTAACCACCAACAATTACCGTCATTTCGCCTTTAGCCACTTTGTTGGGCGGACCCACAGCTTCGATAACGGTGTCCCCCATGCGTGCCTGCGGCAGAAAGTTTGTCTGCACGGTTGCCGAACCGTCGATGACGACACCCGGCCCGTGCGGCGGAATCGGTAGCGGCGTCACACACGCGTGGATATCTGCTCCACCGGCGGCGCTCATTACGGACGCGGTCATGGCCAACAATTGAGCAGCTTTAAGGGCCTGTTCTGCTGCATATGCGACCGGTGCGGCGGGTCCGACTGCTGCCGCAGTCGTAGCCTCAGCCGATTTGATAGCGACCTGAGCAGCCTGATTTCCGGCCTGCAACGCAGCCGAAGCCCCAAGCGGGCATCCGCGCCATGCGGGCAAAAATCCAATCATCACGTTCATGCTTCCCGGCCCCGGCGATAAAACGGGCGGGAGCGGATGAACCACATTGTCAGTTGTTCTTGCGGCGGGTCCCTGCGGCATATTTATTCGACCTCCGGTCTAATATCCTTTGTATCCAATTTTCCGCTTGTTATTTGATAGCGGACGATGCTCTGACCATCGTCCGACTCCGTGAAAAACGCTTCTACTTCGCCAAAAAGTGTCCTTAATTCCCCCGCGTTGCACGTCGGGAGAAAGCGGCCGAGAACACGCGGGTCGTAGAAACGGAACTTGAGCGGGTTCCCACGTTCGTCGTACGCCTGATGCAAGGCCCGAAAATGGCGTCGCATCTCGAGGATCGAACGTCGCGTCTGTACGAAGATGCCCCAGTGATTGCCGATCGATTCGCTCAACACCCAATCCGCGAACTTGCTGTCGGGTGACAGATATACCAGATACGGAGCAGCGTAAACCATCTCCGAAGTCAATTCGCCCTGCACCACACAGTGATTCGGCACTTGCCCCTCATGCAGTTTGTTTGGGAGATCGGGCACCATAACGCCGTCCAGCACGCAGTATAATCGCGTTCGGTCGTTGAACAAATGCTGCCTCAGTTGCGGAACATCCATAAAAAAATCTTCTGAGCTATCCGATGAAAGGCGTTCCATTCTGTGATGATTCGAGATAAGGCGTCGCCCCGCTTGTGTCGACTTCGGGCTGAGAATAGGCTTGGACATCGCCGCCCGGAACGCTTTGATTCTCTGCTTCGCTTGACGAACTCTCATTCTCCGCCATCGGAGGAGGCTGCTCGACCGCTGTTCTTGCGGCTTCGGCCCTTTGCCTCGCGCCCTCGGACGCGTTTCCGGTACTGGAAGGAACAGCCGTCTCCGTTACGTGTCTGGATGCCCGAATCGAAACCGCCATTGCGGCAAAGTTTGGCGGCTGGGGCGGAGGCGCGGGCCGTTTCGCCTCGATTCTTTGGCCGGATATTGCTGTGTCAGCTTCTTTCGGGTCCTTCGGCAATTCGGGGCTGGCACCGGCTCCCGAACCGGCCGCTCCGCCGCTGTTCAGCATCACCATAGGCCCTTTTACAAACACGCCGCCCGAATTAATATTAACGAAGCTGCCGCCGACTTTTAGGGTAAGTGATGCACCGGCTTCGATTACGGTTGATGTACCCGCCTTCAAGTGGATGGTCGTTCCGGCATCTAGCGCGTAATTGCTCCCTACCTTTTCATGGTGGTCAACCCCTACCTTCAATGACATCGTGCCGTCGATCTTCTCATTGTGGTTGTACTTGACGTGCAAATGCTTGTCCTTTTTTACGAACTCGAACTGCTCGTTTTCGACAATAAGATGCCGGTCATGGACGATCGTCTCCATGCAGTCGTTCTTGACGCGGATGTCCTGGTTCTTTTCGGCGTGAACAAATATTTGTTCCGAGCCTTTCTTGTCCTCAAGACGAAATTCGTTAAACCCACCGCCGCCCTTACTTGAATCGGACTTGATGGTGGAGCGGGTTTTGTTTTCCGGCAATGCGTACGGCGGCATGTTCCTGGCATTGTAAACGCAGCCGGCAATAATCGGTTGATCCGGATCGCCTTCGCCAAAGGTCACCAAAACTTCCATTCCGATGCGCGGAATGAACATCGAACCCCAGCCGTTGCCAGCCCAGATTTGGGCCACACGGAGCCAGCACGAACTCGCAGAGTTCATATCACCATTTCGGTCCCAATGAAACTGCACCTTAACGCGCCCGTACTTATCGGTAAAAATTTGTTCGCCGGGAGGGCCAACGACGAAAGCGGTCTGGCTGCCCTGAACCACGGGCTTCAGGGTTTTTCTCAACGGGCGAAACGGTCCGTGTCCGCCGCCGTGCGGAATGCACGCGAAATTCACCATGTACGCGTGTGAAACCGTATCCCCGGACGTGTAGCTTGGCGATTGAACCGCTTCGTGCTGTACGTTAACCAGGACGTGATTGATATTGTTCTCACTATGCGGATGATACTCCAGCTCGAAACGGTAGCCGGCCGTCAGAGCACAGCAATCCGACGTGCCGTAAATAGTCTTGTACGCAACGTCAATCTCCTCCTGACGGATCTGGACCGTTCGCTCGCGGTCCTGAAAAACGGTGTTCAGCGCCGATGCGTTCTCGCCGCCGCCCGAATCTATGGCATCAACGCGTTTTGCATAACCGCCCGGCCATTCATAGTGCTCAAGCTCTTTATTCTTTCCTATGTCGAACAGGCTCATATCCTTAGCCTCAAGGCTGTTCTCCGGCAACTGGAAGTTGAAATCCCGGGTTTCGAATTTACCGGTCCGCATCTTGTTATCGACCCGCCACGAATGGATCGCCGATATCCAGTCGTTCGTCAGCTCCGAACGATCCAATTCGAACGGCACCTTAGGCCTTGTTGGACACGGCCGGTGGGATGCGGGCGTGTTTGCAAGAATAAGCCTGTGATTGTTCTCCGTATGCTCGAAGTAATAGTAGATCCCTTCCTCCTCCATCAGCCGCGACGCGAAATCCCAGTCGCTTTCCCTATACTGAACGCAGTAGTTCCGCGGCTTAAAATCTCCCTGGATCTCAGCATCGAATTCAAAACCTTTAAGTACTTCCTTGAGGATATCGGGAACGGTTTTATGCTGAAAGATGCGGCTTTGCGAGACTTGCGTCAGCAGCCAGACTTTAGGTACAAGCTCGGCCCTATATTTAGAAAACAAGGTATTCCGGCTGCCTTGCGTGAAGTGATTGCAAATGCCGTGAAAGTATCTTTCTACGCCACCCGCCTGGTGAGCGAAAATCACCATCGGGCTGCCGATCAGGTCTTTCGGATCAATTGCCGTCGGCGTAAGGCCCTCGGTGGCCTCCTCATGCAGCATTTCGACCTCGATGCGAAACAGCTGATTCAGCCCTTCATGGCATCGCAAACGTTTGATAAGCAAGTAGTCTTCCGCGAGTGGTGTCGCAAGCTGCAGGGTTCGTCCATCTTGGGTAGCTGGCATATTCTTATTGACGATCGTACGGGTTCTGAAAAGTATACGCCCCCCAGTTTCGTATAGTTACGAAACTTAGGTTTCACGTTTTGATCTGTTGCTCTGATCAAAAGGCTCAACAGATTGTAAAATCAACGTAATTAATTCTTCGAGAATATTCCCAATCGGGTTCGATTACAATGCGCTGCTCATCCCAGTCGGTCTGTTTGCGACAATGAAAAATCTATTTCGTGACGGCTAACCAAATTGATCAAAGAGGCCGTCAACAAGATAACCGTACATCAATTATTATCGACTCTGCGGATATTTGATCATCCGACGGCTAACCGCCGATTAGAACCCTGCGTGTTGCGACGAGAGCTGTCAATCCCAGAAATACGCCGCACGGGGCTGTCAGATCGCCCGACGGGACCCAGCGGGCGGCAGGCATACTATGTATCAATACCGTTAACGAGCCCTTTATGATCAGATTCGGAGGGCCGACCGGCGGCGGCGGTATCGGGGGATGGATAATCCCCGGTGGTGCGCTGATTACCCCGGAACATACAACGGCACAACCCACGTGCGCCGCGGGCAGCATTTCTATCATCACCGGACCTGTTACTCCGGGCGGGCAAGGCCCCGTCGGCGGCGGGCCTATAACGCCGGACGGAGCAATCGAGTCATGCGATATCGGGTCGCCTTTTCTTGCTGCTGGGAACATAGATCAACCTCCGCAAAACAAACTAAAGGGAACGTGTAAAGGTCTCGGGATACTTCAGCAGCTTCACCGGCCCCACTGATTGCTCTTTGTACACCTTTTGAATATCTCGCAGGAGAAATTTCGATTTGACAAAGAAAACGTCCTTTGCAAATTCTACTTCCTTCGCCTCAAACCCTTCTACACTGCTTTTGAGAAAGTGAACGTAAAGCTTTATCTTACTAACGGTTATGGAGTCATATTTGCCCCTTTCAAGCGGTGAGTAGTAGGGATTAAACTCCACCAACGGCAACGGCAGCTCCAGGTTCCGCTTCAGAGTACCGCCCGGGGATATTTTGCTTGAATAAGGTGTATAAAACACTGACATACTTTTTTCCCTGGGATATGGAGGAAGACCTCGTATGAGCCGGACGCCTTCAGCCTCGTCCCAAACAACGACCGTGTTGTTCAGATTGACGCTCGGTTTCATGGTTTCCAGGTCGTAGATCGGAAAAATGTCCAGGACATAAATGTCGTCCTTGCTCTTGTTTCTGAGCTCAAAGATCACGCTCAAGTTTTCCTTCCCGATCTCAATCTTCGAACTAAACTCAACATCGTTCTCGGCAGGTTCGGCGATCTTATTTTCTTCTGTCATGACATTTGTTCCTTTACTCTCCGTTCTTTGGGCTTCTGGAAACTCATTTACCGCTCGCGAACAATGCGATCCAGCGGAAGCCAGTGCGATCATGGTTAGTGCGACACACAGCGATAAGTTGCCGCCTGATTTTTGTAAAAAAGTCCACACTTAGTAGTCCTTGTGATTAGTTCGTTCCTCAATGCCACGCTCGCGTCTGTACGCGTTGTCAGGCTGAGGCCCTCCCGGATTACCGATGGTATTAAACTCTTCGTTGTCGGTAAAACAGTCCGTTCTCGGCGTGCCGTCCCGGGTGCCGTTTGTAAAATGGTCGGCATGAGTCAGCTCATGATGGAGGAGCGCATCGCTCGGCGAGTTGTGCTGGCTTCGCGAGTCAGTTGCATTCGATACAGGATATACCGACGGATCATAGTCGATGGTGGTATTTGTGCCGGTGCCATTGCTCGCGTTTGCTCCGTTTACGCCGGTCGCACCTCCATTTGTCGGATCAGCAGGATTATTTCGCTCGACGATGGTTACGGTGTTACCGTTGGGATTGTTCTGGATATTGCTCAACGTTTGCGCCCCGGTCGGCGTTGTGCCGATTATCGCCAGGTCATTAAGGACGTCGCGCTGAAAATTCGGATTGCGCGCTCCCTGATTAATGGCGATATTGCCAAGATGATAAACGCCGGCATCGTCGCGTGTCACGGTTGGAGCATGATAGCCATCGACGGTCCGCCAACGGTTTCGGCCTCCGCCACCGCCGCGTCTGGGCCTGTCGCAATATCCCGGCTCGCCCGTGTCGGCATGTTCCGCGTCCAGCGGATCGGCCATTTGGAATGGCGTGGTACCTATTGCCGCTCCGCCGGAGTTTATCTTGACGATCGGCCCCTGGATCGTTATCCCTGTCAGGTCGACCATAATAAAACTTGCTCCGACCTTAAGCGTAATGCCCTGCAGGGATTCAAGCGTGATCGTCTGCGCGTTAACGTCACGCTTGCCCGTTATTTTTGAACAGTGCTTGGCCTTATACTCTTCGCCGACATCGCTTTTTACGGTTTCATAAAGCCCCTTATCGATTCCGATGAACTGGTCGCCAACGACATGCAGGTCATAATTTCCTCCGACCGTTATCGCGAGGTTGCCGCCGTGATCTTCGTCATCGCCGTCCTTAATATTCCAGCCGATAACCTCTTGCCGGTTGCCGCCGCACGTCTCGTAATGCGAACCGCGGGCACGGAAATCCATTCGTTTTTGTGAATAAAGGAAGACCTGTTCTTTCTTGGCCTTATCTTCAAAGCGCAACTCGTTATAACCCTGGTGCTTGGGCGTGCTGTGCGTTTTGATATAAGAGAGCGTCTTATATTTCGGCAACTCATAATGCGGCATCGTTTCGGCATTATAGACCGAGCCGACAATGATCGGCTGGTCCGGATCGCCTTCAAGAAAATCCACAATAACTTCCTGCCCGACGCGGGGGATGAACATTGTGCCCCATTTATTGCCCGCAAACATTGTTCCAACGCGTATCCACGCCGACGCCTGCTGGTCGTTATAGTCGGACCGATCCCAGTGAAAATGTACCTTTACACGGCCATATTTGTCCGTGAAGATCTCATCGCCCGGGTTGCCGACGACCTTCGCGGTCTGGCTGCCATGCACGATCGGTTTTCGAGTTATTCGCAAAGGGCGGAACGGGGCGTGTTCGCCGCCATGGGGCATACACGTAAAATTGACCATATACGGCATCAAAGATTCCTCGCCGGAAATGTATGCCGGGTTTTGAACAGCCTCGTGCTGTGCATCCATCACCACGTGATTAATATTATTTTCCTTAATCGGATGATGCTCGAATTCAAACCTGTAACCGGCCGTCAGTGAGCAGCAATCCGAAGATGCATGAATATTCTTGTAGGCGACGTCGGTCTCTTCCTGACGGATCCGGACCGTTCTTTCGCGGTCCTCGAAAACGTCGTTGAGCGCCGATGGGTTTTCGCCGCCGCCCTGATCGATACCGTCAAAACGCTTGGCGTAGCCGCCCGGCCAGTCGTAATTCTCAAGGTCCTTATTTCCCCCGACATCGAAAAGGCTCGTCTGGGTCGCCAAAAGATCGTTCAACGGCAATTGAAAATGAAAGTCGCGTAGTTCGGTCTTGCCCGTACGCATCTTATTATCGACGCGCCAGGTCTGGATAGAGGGAATCCAGTCGTCCGTCAGTTCCGATCTATTCAATACGTATGCCACTTTTGGTTTTGACGGGCATTGCCTGTGAGATTCCCTCACGTTTCCCATAATCAACCGGTGATTGTTCGCGGTATGCTCGAAATAATAAAAAATTCCTTCCTCTTCCATTAGCCGAGAGGCAAAATCCCAATCACTTTCACGGTATTGAACGCAGTAGTTCCGCGGCTTAAAGTCTCCCTGAATCTCGTTATCGAAATCGTAACCCTTGAGTACCTCTTCGAGAATTTGCGGAACCGTCTTGTTCTGAAATATCCGGCTCTGATAGTTCTGCGTGAGCATCCAGACCTTTGGGACGAGTTCGGCCCGGTACTGGGAAAAGTAAGACGTTCTGCTGCCCTGTGTAAATTGCACGCAGATTCCGTTAAAATATCTTTCTGTGGGTCCCGCCTGATGTACCGAGACGATCATCGGATTGCCGAGCACTTTTTTCGGGTCGATGGTGGTTGGAGTAAGGCCGTCCACAGTCTCCTCGTGCACCAATTCGAGTTCAATGCGAAAAAGCTGATTCAGCGCTTCGCTGCATCGCAGGCGTTGAATCAGCAGATAATTTTTCGCGAGAGGTGTCGAGAGTTGTAAGTATCGATTGTCCTGAGTAATTGCCATATTTTTTCAAGCCGTCTTTCAAGTCCGACGCAAAACTAGACGGTTGATATCCGGCATTTTTGCACTTCTT
Organism: Chloracidobacterium sp.; assembly: GCA_031402865.1. Taxonomy (GTDB): domain Bacteria; phylum Acidobacteriota; class Blastocatellia; order Pyrinomonadales; family Pyrinomonadaceae; genus OLB17. Next base: position 57,791 of record JANNST010000016.1, read on the forward strand.
TAAGTTCCCGCCTCTAACCTTGGGTCGAGGAGAACACCGTGCGAATCGCGCCACGCTCTGGGATTCGTCCATTCGGCGATTATTCTCCCGTTGGCGTCATACCGAACGATCGTGCCCTCCCATTCCCCAAAATCGACGGAGTCACCTTCGCAGTATACTTCGTAACCCGCAAAGGTGGTGCAATACTCTTCGGCCATGTACGACTGGGTCTCTCGTGCGACAGTCACCTTCGCTTTGGCGTGAATTGCCATTTGCCGGCAAAGTTCGTCGCCGTCGCCGTGAAAGGTCCTCGACAGCTCGGGGTCGCCAGCATCGATGACGTGCATGTCAAATGGCGTGGCCGCACGCGAACAGATAAGCAGAACAATCTGGTTCACTTTATCCGCCAGCTGTTCGAATCGACCAACATTACGAAGGTTAACCAGTTCCTTGCAAAAAACGATGCCGTTGCCGCCAACGCTGTTACCTGCGAATGACGACTCCGCATCGTGAGCCATTATGTAAAGGGTCGAAATGCCGCCTTGCGCATCCGCGATCGAACGACATCGATCGAAAAAGTACTCGAGCGGCGTTCCTTCGTTTACATCCAATTTTATAAAAGCGGGAGTAGACAGCGGCGTCCTTCCCTCCAGTCTGGTGTCATTGGCGACTATGCTTATTGGCATAATAAAGATACGGAGCGGCGACGCTTTTAAAGCCTCACCGCCCTAAACCTCAACGCTCTCACTGCCCGGAAAAAGTTCTTTACTGAATTTCATATACAAAAGCACCATTTTCACCAACATTGACGTGTACGCTCTTGATTCCTTCACCGCTCGCCATTCGGGACAGTACCTCGCCGCTCATTTCGGGCAGCAATGTTCCGGTAAGGATGTTGTAAACGTTCCGGGCGCCGCTGTCGACGTCGGTACAGCGTTCTGCGACCGTCGTTATAACCGAGTCATCGTAAGAAAACTTCGCGCCGTGATTGTCCATGATGCGGTTCTTTATCTTTCCGAGCTGGAGTTTGATAATAAGGCGCAGAATATCATCGGTGATCGGATAATAGGGAACAGTCACCATGCGGCCGAGCAATGCGGGCTTGAAGGCCTTTACGAGTTCGGGTTTGACCGCTTCGACCAATCCGTCCGGTTCCGGTTTCGTTTCCGGGTCGGCACACAGCTTCATGATCGTGTCCGTTCCGACGTTCGACGTCAGCAGGATGATGCAGTTCTTGAAATCGATCTCGCGTCCCTCGCCGTCTTCCAGCATTCCTTTGTCGAAGACCTGGAAGAAAAGCTCCATAACGTCGGGATGAGCCTTTTCGACTTCATCAAGCAGCACAACCGAATATGGTTTTCTACGAACGGCTTCGGTCAGAACGCCGCCTTCGCCGTAGCCGACATATCCCGGAGGCGATCCTTTAAGGCTTGAAACGGTATGAGCTTCCTGATATTCGCTCATGTTGATCGTTATCAGGTTCCGTTCGCCGCCATAGAGAGATTCTGCCAAGGCTAACGCCGTTTCCGTCTTACCGACACCCGACGTCCCGACCAGCAGAAACACGCCGATCGGGCGTTTGGGATCGGTCAGCCCGGCACGTGATGTTCTGATTCGCTGCGAGATCGCCTCGAGCGCGTGATCTTGCCCAAGGACGCGCTCGCCCAGGGTTTCATGAAGGTTGAGCACGGCGTTGATCTCGTCCGCAACCATCTTGCCGATCGGAATGCCGGTCCAGCCCGAAATAACTTCGGCCACTGATTGGCCGTTCACAACCGGCTGCATCAACGGATCTTCTCCCTGAATCTCCTTCAACTCGGCGTTCAGCCGCTTTAGCTCGGATTTGAGGACTTCCGTATCGACCGGCTTCGCGGCCTCAGGGGCCGGAGCCGCGGCTGTTCCCGACGCATCGTCACCGACTGTTGCATCTGCTTCGGCGGTCGCCGCGACCGCAGTTTCCGCTGGCGGTTCTGATATCGCCGCGTCGCCGTGTCGCCCATTCCCCGCGTCCGCTAGTTTTCCATCGAGCCGTGTCATTTCCAGCTTCAAACGAATATTCCGAATCTGCGTTGTCAGGTCCTTTTCCTTCGCCCACTGCTCGTTCAGCTTTTCAAGTTCCGCCTCGGTTTCTGTGCGTTTAGCCGTCAGTTCCGCGAGGCGGTCGTCATGTCCGGCACCGGTCACCTGTTCGCGTTCAAGTGCTTCGATCTCGGCACTAAGGTTCTGGATACGCCGCGTCGCATCCTCGACCGACGCCGGTGTCGCGCCTTGTCCGATGGCGACTTTAGCACACGCCGTATCCAGTACCGACACAGATTTGTCCGGCAATTGGCGGCCCGTAATGTAGCGATTCGAGAGCTTAACGCATTCGACAATAGCCTCGTCAAGTATACGGACGTTGTGATGGCCTTCCATCTTGTCGGCGATCCCGCGCATCATGTCGATAGCTTTTAGCTCGTCCGGTTCTTCGATCTTCACTACCTGAAAACGTCGGGCCAAGGCAGCGTCCTTTTCAAAATATTTCTTGTATTCGGCCCAGGTCGTCGCGGCAATCGTACGCAGTTCGCCGCGTGCGAGAGCCGGTTTGAGTAAATTCGCGGCATCGTTCTGTCCTGCCGCGCCACCCGCTCCGATCATCGTATGTGCCTCGTCGATGAACATGATAATCGGCTGCGGCGAAGATTTTACTTCGTCGATGACCGATTTCAAACGATTTTCGAACTCGCCCTTTATGCCCGCGCCGGCCTGCAGCAAACCGAGGTCGAGCGTGCGAACCGCAACATTCTTGAGCGGATCGGGCACGTCGCCCTGCGAGATGCGAAGGGCAAAGCCTTCAACGACAGCTGTTTTGCCGACGCCTGCTTCCCCGGTCAGGATTGGGTTATTCTGGCGGCGCCTCGTTAAAATATCGATAATCTGGCGTACCTCAAAATCGCGGCCGAGCACCGGATCGATCTTTCCCGCTGCCGCCTTTGCCGTCAGGTCTTCGGTGTATTGATCGAGAGCTTTTGTCTTTCCGGGAACGCCGGATATGCCAGAGGCTCCGTCCGAAACTCCTGCGGTCTCACCAAGAGCGACCGCGTCGCGGGCCTCGGCCGAGTCAGCGGTGATCGTGGGTAGGTCGCTCTGTAATTTCTCAAGCGAGATATGTTCGAATTCTTTGGATATCTCGCGGGCGATACGTGCAAACCGATCATTGGCAAGCAATGCCAGCACCAAATGGCCGGTCCGTACACGAGCCGAGCCGAAATCGACCGACGCCAGTAGCCATGCATCCTGAATCCAAAGCGGGATGCGGTCGCTCAGTCCCGGCGTCCGCGAATTGCCGCTTTTCAGTCGATCCATGGCGACACTGACATCCTTCGTTAAACGGTCACTGTTGACCTCGAAATGAGCACAGATCTTGTGCAGATCGGTGTCGTCCTGTTCCAGGATTTTTGCGAGAATATGCTCGATCTCAACGTCATAATTCGTTCGTGAAAGACAGAGGCCAGCGCCGCCCTCAAGCGCACCGCGTGAAACATCATTTAACCTGCCGACCAGACTTTTTAGATTTACATTCATTGTTTTTCTCCAATAGGAATTTCACCACAGAGGCTCAGTTTCAAGCACTCATTTGCAAAACGACTTGCTCATCGTCCGCCCTAAAAGGCTTAGTTTTCAAAAACGTTGTCCAGCCGAGCATCGGCCTTCGCTGCGCGCGTGTCGTCAGAATCGAGCCCGGAACCTGTTTGTTTTTTAATAATAACTGAACGTCAAAATCAAACTCCAGCCCGGTCATGAAGCGGATGATCGATTTGAGCGGTTCGTATGCCGAGCCATTCGGTAAAAACGCCTGGAACTGTTTGAAAGTCAGCGGCCCGAGACGAACGCGAAACTTGGATTGCTGTTCCCATATATGCGTTCCGGCGATAGAGCTTTCGCCAAGCAGACTGTTCTTTTTACCCAGTTTTGTATAGTCCGCCCGGTCGAGCGCAATCCACTGACCGAAAAACTGCTTGACCTTAGCCGTTGTGCCGAAGTAATCGGACAAAATATTCTCAAGCGCATTGCACGAATGCGGCTTCTGCGCGATGAGGCCTATGTAAGGCAGGAGCGATTCATCGGCCAGGCTCATCCGCCCGCGCATGCCCTTCGTGCCAAGCCCTCCGATATCAAAAAGATAGGCCGTAAAATCGTCATTTCCACGCTCATACGCGATAGGAAAGCGATATTTGCACCAGGCGCGGTAAAACAATGAAACGGCGCGGTGCGTGAATATATCGAGAAACGACCACATCGCGGTATCGCGGTGACGGATGCGATCCATCAAAAGATCGGTGTAGTGCGTCGGCAGTACGCCGCTGACGCCGGCCATGCCCATGAAATTTACGAGCATTTCCGTTTTTTGCTCGCCCGTTTTCTCGTCGGTCGATTCCCGAAATTCATGAATCTCGCTCGCCGGAAAATCCAGTGAGATACGCGATCGAAACCGGACGATCTCTTCGTTCGGCATAGCCTCGCGCCCGACCGGCCGTTTTTCCGGAAAGATCTTTTCGAGCAGCCTTACCGCCTGAAAAAACTCAAACCGGTACGGAGCGTCGTTCAATTCCTGATTTAGCGGTTTTTCGGTCATAGGGAATTTCACCACAAAGGCAAAGAGGAAACGGAAAATGGAAAATGGGAAGTGGATAATGTTCGATTTCTTTATTTTCCAGTTTCAATTTGCCGTTTTCAATTATCTCGCAAAGTGTCTCTGCGGTTAATATCCGTCATAAAAGATCCTGCTCACCCGCCCGAGCGGGGAACTGTTTTACCGTTTCTTCACGCTGTTCGGTTCGCAAAACCATCTGGTTAAATGAATTAAGCGACGAGTATAAGCCGAGAAATCGCTCAAGCACGCATGCAAAAAGGTACATCCCGCTTCCGACGAACTGTTCCTCGTCAAACGTCACGGTCGTTTCGATGCCGCGGACAAAACCGGCGCCGATCCGGCCGCCGATCTTCCTGACGACCTTGCGTGCTTCGATCCCGGTGATTCCCAGGATCTGTTTTCTGGTTACTGACGAATCGTTGAAATTGTAAAGATGGAGTATTTCCTGAAGCGCTTCCGGAACGGCTTTCTCGTTGCTGACCAGCGACAGGTAGTTAAGATTTAGGTGCGATATTAGACGCCATTGAGCGGCACGGCGTTGCGGAGGGCGGATTGTCTCGGTCGGCTTTGTCAGGCAACGCACACGCGAGAGCAGGGCAGTTCCCTCGACCTCGAAGTCGCCTTCCTTTCCTCCGAAAGGCAGTCGCGCCGGCAGATCACGATTCGTACACATCGTTCTGACGTTCAAAACATCCACGGACGGCACACGCGGGTTGAAGTTCATATCTACGAGCGACATGTACATCTCCGTTCCTTCGTCATTAGGGCGCTGCGAATCACGCCGCACCGCGTACCAAAAGGCTTTTTCCATTTCTTCGCCATACGCGTGCTTCAACGAATAGAAGGGCGCAAATTCCCGCGTCGTGTTCGTCCGAGGATCGTTTGAAATCACACCGTCAATTGAATAGATCTCGGTTGTTGCCTGCCGGTGAACATCCGGGATCACCTGATATTCGTACTTCTGCTGCGAAAGGTATATGGGATCCGTAAGACGCGGAAACAGATTGATTATGGGTGTGCAGCCCATTCGAAAAGTATCGGCGACCACAGGAGCAATGGGCGGTGTGACGTCCTTGAGATGAATCAGAATATCAAAATGGCTTCCAAACTTTTGGGCAACTGCCCGGTCAAGCCCAAAGAGGTCAAAGAACAAAAATTTATACGGAAACGCAAAATATTCGGACAAAAGCCGATAGCCCATGAAAGATCGTTTTGTATACGGCAGCACAGCTTCGTTTTCGTCAAATCCAACCTGCTTGATCGCCTGCTCCGCCGGTATGATTACCGGCTCGGGCAGCTTCATCTTCAGGTTCATCAGCGTCTTCAGGGTCTTGTTCCCAAACGGAGCTTCCTTCGGGCGAAACTCGATTGATGTCGCGTGATTGAAGATGATCTCGTAAAGCGGAAAGATCAATTGCGGATCCCCGTTTATGTGGAACCGCAGGGATTCGGGAGGCAGGCCGGTGTCGCCAACGGTATATTCGTGAAGATTCGCGTCGCCGAAACACCGCATACTTAAGCGAATGTAGCAATCGGCATATTTACCGCGTGCATCCTTCGGGGCATCCGATTCCAGAGCTGCTGATTCGAGTTCCAGCGGAGCCAGTTCGACGTCGTAAGTGGTCTGAAACCGGCACGGCGTACCATCGACCGGCCGCGAATTCAGCCTCGCGCCGCGTTCCAGTTTTTGAACCGCGGTCAGTTTATCATCCGGCGAACCGAACGAGAATTGGGCGATCGCCATTGAAGGGATCGGTGCAAGATAATGCGGGTACAGCAGGTTTATGAACGACTCGGTTATTTCCGGAAGCTCGTCATCAAGCTTGATCCCGATACGCCCGCTCAAAAAGGCAAACGCCTCTATCATCCGCTCGACGTGCGGATCTTCGATCTTTTCTTCATCTAACTGGAGGCGGGCTGCGATCTTCGGGTACTTGTTCGCAAACTCCCCGCCCATCCGGCGCAGGAAAATCAGCTCACGTTCGTAATATCCTAAAAGTTCGTCACGCATAGTGAGGCGAGATGCGGCACCCGGCCGCGCATCGTCAAAATAATGAACTTACCTTCGTGTTCTTTACCGCTTCAACCGTTCTTTACCAGAAACTCGCCGCTCCCCATTTGGAGGACGGTATCGAAACTTATAGCTTCGGGCACTGGGTCGATATCCAAATTGGCTTCGATCCTGAGCCTAAGTTCGCGCTCCACCGTGCTTATAGGAAGAAGCGTAACTTTTACATCCAGGAACCGCGGTTCAAAGATTCCGATCGCGGTCTCAACCGCCTTGACCAGCCGCTTTTGCTCGGTCGGAATATCGGCTCCGATGCCGGTAATATCTGGCAATCCATACACGGCTAAAGAGCGGTTAACCTCTTCCAGTGTTTCCGGAATCTTCACCGCATTATGGCGCGTGTTTAGAAGCCACTCGAGATCGCGCCTGACAGCTTGCCTTAATTCGGCTAACGACGTGGCATTCGACTTGGGAGCTTCTTCCGATGAACGCGGATCATAATCGAGCAATCGGTCGAGAATGGACGGCGTCACGCGGACTTCATGATTGGATCGATTAGACACGGTATAAATTGAGAATCGTCCGGCAAGAATCCCCGTCATACGGAACCGATTCTTGCCGGACTTTCTGGATGGAAAAAGGCGTCTTTCCGGCTTTCACCGCCGACGCCTATGGAAGTTGCACCAACTAGGCTTGCTTGATCGTCTTGAAGTCGTACTCAAGGCTGGCCGCAAGTTCAAGTCCGCCGCCCGCGGTCTTCTGTTCCTTGTATTCGACCTTGACCTTTGAAAAGGCAACCGATACGGAATTCATCGAATCGGTTTCGCCCTGGCTTCCGCCATCAGACACGCTTGAGATAAAGCAGTCCGTAAAGGTATAGGTCATGTAATCCGTAAGCGTTGCTTCACCGACCGTTTTGGAAAGCTTCAAGGTCGCGGTAGCGATGTGCTTACCAGTGAGACAAAACTTTTCCAAATTCGTGGAGGATTTGCCCTTTGCGATCATGAAATTAAAGTCGGAGGTATTCGGTTTACCCGAAGAAAATCCGCCGCCCGTCAGTGAAGGAGGATTTGAAACGCTCATCGAATAGCTCATGATGTCCATGTGCTTGACATAACCCTCGTGTACGCTTTCGCCATCGATTCCATCTACTAACAAATGTGCAGTCATACTCATATAATTAAATTGCTCCTTTTTCCTCGGCAGCTATCGCTGCGTGTTTTCTAAAATTTTAATCTACCCGTATCTCGCTAAACCGCTAGAAAATTATCTTTCAATCTGTCTTTGCGAGTACCATTCGTCTCACATTTAACAGACGTAAATCGCGGAACCATTTGCAGTATTCCGCAGGATTTTTTCTAAGCCTTCGCGGGCGGCGGCAGATCCGCAACCAAACGCAGCGATACGGAAAGCTCGTCCAACTGGAAATGCGGCCGAAGGAACGCAACCGCGCGATAGCAGCCCGGCTTGCCAGGAATTTCGGCAACATCGACGCGGGCCTCCCGCAACGGATACTTTGCCTTGATGCTCTGTCCGGCTGTCGCGTCGGTGGTTACGTAATTACTTATCCAACGATTCAGGAACAGCTCGCAATCGGTATGCGACATAAAGCTTCCGATTTTGTCGCGCATCATCGATTTCAGATAGTGAGCAAACCGCGATACAGCGAATATGTATTGAAGCTGCGTGGAAAGCCGGGCGTTTGCATTTGCCGAGTCCGTGTCATACTTCTTTGCTTTGTTAGCCGACTGCGTAGCAAAGAACGCGGCATAGTCCGTACCTTTGCAATGGACTAGAGGAATAAACCCGTTATCCGAGAATTCCTTTTCGCGCCTATCGGTGATCGCAACCTCTGTCGGACATTTTTGAGCAATCTCACCTTCGTCCGTTGCGAACGTGTGCGTCGGCAATCCGTCAACAAGTCCGCCGCCCTCAACGCCGCGGATAGCGACGCACCATCCGTGCATTGCAAATGCTTCGGTAAGGCGCGTACCAAGTGCGTAAGCTGCATTGCTCCACAAGTACTTTTTGTGGTCGGTTCCGTCAACATCTTCTTCGAAGCGAAATGTTTCGGTCGGCTTGGTCGCGGCGCCATACGGAACACGGCCAAGCGTATGAGGAAGCGTCAGGCCAACATAGCGTGAATCCTCAGATTCACGGAAGCTGCGCCATTTCGCATACTCGGTGCGGTCGAATATTTTCGAAACGTCCCGAACTTCCGTCATTTCCGAGAAGGTTTCCCAACCGAACAGATCCGGTGAGGCAGCGCTCAGAAACGGAGCGTGCGAAGCGGCGGCAACCTGTGAAAGTTTTTCGAGCAGGGCCATGTCCTGCGGGTGGTTGCCGAATTCGTAATCGCCGATCAACGCTCCATACGGAGCACCGCCGAACGTGCCGTATTCGTCTTCGTATATTTTCTTGAAGAGAGCGGATTGATCGAACTCCAATGCACGTTCAAAGTCCTTCAACAGGTCCTTCTTATTCACGCTCATGACACGGATCTTGAGCTGCGAACTGGTCTCACTGTTCATTACCATTTGGTGAAGGCCGCGCCACGAGCCTTCCAGTTTCTGGAAATCCTCGTGGTGCATGATCTCATTCAGCTGGTTCGAGATCAGGCGATCGATCTCGGCGATGCGCGAATTGATGGTGAGGTCCATGTTTTTCGACATCGTCATCGTACCGGCCATCACCTGACCGACGAACTCGCCGATCATGTCCTTGGCACGCTCTTTCTGAAAGTCGTCCCGGTCCATACGGCCGTCGGTCAATATTTTGTCGAGAAGACTTCCTTCCTGCGGCGCATCGGCCGTTTGCACGACAGCTTCTTTTTCTTTTTGGCTAGCCATATTTTAATTCTCCTTTCCTTCGAGCCCGAGAGAGTCGCTCAGTTCTTTTTGTTTATCAGCATTAGCGACGACTTCGTTCAAAATAGATTCCAATTTATCGTTGCCGTCCATTTTAGAGAGCAAGTCCGAAAGCTTTTGACGAGCTTCGACAAGTTTTCGCAGCGGATCTACCTGCTGCACGACATTGTCGGGCTCGAAATCTTCGATGCTGTTGAATTTCAGCTCAACGCCCATTTTGCTTCCGTCGTCCTGGAGCTTGTTTTCGGTTGTATAGGCCAAACGCGGCTTCATACCCGCAAGGACCTGATCGAAGTTGTCGCGATCGACTTCAACGAATTTCCTTAACTTTACGGCTGGAAGAGCTTCTTCCGGCTTGCCGACGAAATCTCCCATAACGCCGACGACAAACGGCAGTTCCTTTAACTCAATCGCTCCGCCGACCTCCACGTCGTAAGTGATCTGAACCCGCGGCGGGCGAATACGATCGATCTTGTGTTGTATGCTTTCCTTCTTAGGCATTGGCTTTTCTCCTTTCGCTTATTGAATTATTTCTAGATCCTAATCTTGACGACCTCTGAATTATTGGCTTGATCGGTCAGCCCTGTTCACTAGTCAGCTTCGGGCATCGTGGCGTCGCCACCACCGCCGCCGACTCCGAGCGTTTCCCGGAGCTGGAACAATACCGACTCATCCTTGATAACCTCCTGCAGCCATGTTTCGAGTCCCATATTGCCCCACTTTACGGCTCGCTGCACAAGATATGAAACCGGGCTGTGCGGCTCAGTCTTTTGAAAGAATCCCGCAATTTCAGCCAAACGCTTCAGAGCTTCCTTGCGGCTGTTGATCGCCCCACCGACCGACCCGCCGCCTTTTCCGCCGCCGGCCGTACCCACTTCTCCGTCTTCGGACGATTCTTCTACTTCTTCGATCGGGTCAGGTTCTTCGAGCCGCTTCTCGTCGAGAAGCAATTTCAGCCGGGTGTGGATATCTTCGAGGGTCTTCTTCAAATTCGAAAGTCCCGGCATTTGCTTCCGGTCGTATTTTTCCTCAATGATTCGGTTGAGGTTGGCCAGGGCGGTCCAGCACTCTTCAATAACAAAATTTACCCTTTCGACCGCATCCCTTCGTGTCTGCGCCTTTTCCTTGTTCCACATCTCCGACGTGACGCGGTGCTCTTTTTCGGCTTGGGCCTTTAACACATTAAGGGGAGCCAGCTCCTCGCTCGAAAGCGCGTCCATATTGTCTGGGAAGTCGAATTTCTTTGCATCCTCCCAATCGTTAAAGGTATAGCTGCTGACAGTTGTGATTGGGGCTGCTTTTATAGCTAATGGAAACTGAATGTCGAGCCACGATATGGCGTTCGCCCGGCCTTCCATGTCACCCTCGTCGATTTCGGGATGGAGCGTATCCCAGAAGTTTTCCTGGAGTCCGGCCAGCATCAAAAGAGAGTCGCGGAATCCGGCGAAGCCATGTTTTCTTGTAATAGCTTCCGAAACCCAAACGGCGATCTGGAGGTCTTTAGATTGTGTAGATAAAGCCGGAAGGCAAAGATCGATCACTTTTCCAAAATCGGCAATCTTCTGATCGGTTTTCCATTCACCTTGATCGAGGCCGTCGTCGGCCCGGCGAGCTTCGGCGATCTCGTCGTAAATCCCTGAGTAACGCAGGCTCTCGCCCGACGGACTTTCCTCCGAGATCGGTTGAAGCAATACTTCAAGATCAATTACCGGTGGTATTCGCAGCTCGTCACTCATCAGGAAAACACTCCTCGCGCTGTAAAATGCAATGGTGGTCTGAAACTGATTATCTGGAAGCGGACACTATTCTAAACGAAAACGCTCAATAAAGCATCCAGAAATATCCCGCCCGCTTATTCGTGTTTGAATTCGATGGATTTGATGTCGAGGATAGATTTATCCTTGCCGTCCATCGTGTAAAGCCTGCTTCCTTCGCCTATGTAGATCTCGTCACCGGCGTCCCGCCAATCGACAGAGCGGCCAAGGCGAACCTGGTCGTCGCTGTTCTTCCAGGTGTTTGCGTAAAGCGACGGAATGAACATCTCGCCATTCGCACCATTTGTCAACTCGAATTGTGCCTGAGGCCAAAAAATATCCCGCAACGATTTTCGCTCGAGAAATTCCAGCTTCAATACCTGTTCAAACGGCAGCCAGACGTATGAATCCTTGACGATCGCCTCGAACACACACATCGTCGAATCGTTGTAATCGCGAAAGTCGCTAAACCCCTCGCCGTTTACCGAAACAGAAAATGCCGGCCTTTCTTCTTCTACGCTATCCAGCTTTTCCCTCGCCTCGGCAGTTTTACCTTCGCGGATCAGGTCGTTTGCCTTAAACAGTTCTTCGACATACGCCGGCGGCGGCTCTGGTGTCTCAGGCCTTCCGCCCTCCGCAAAAAACTTAATGCGGTCGCGTTCCGCCGACAAATTCTGCCGATAGATGAGCGAGCCCATCGCGGTATTCGTGTCCTGGTGTCCTATGACGTCAAGCTGTTTTTCTGCACGGTCCCAATCCCCCGAAAAACAAGAAAGCTCAAAAAGAAACGTTCTAGCAGCAGCAACCGTCGGGTTTGATTTGACGAGGCCCAGGGCCGCCTCAACCGCCGCCGACAGATTGCCTTTATCGAGATGCATTTTTGCGTCATTCATAGGATTTGGTTTCTGGTTTCCAGTTTCCAGTTTCAGGTTTCAGGTAAGAAGCTTGCGATCTCCAAGACCCGAAACTACTTTAAGAAATTCTGCGGTGCCTTCACCTGTCTAAAGATATTCTTATCGAACAGATCGCCGCCGTTCGGCTTGATCGTCGCCGTTATCGATTTTCCACTAAGAGTATATTTCAGCAGATACTCACCACCCGCCTGTTTTTGCGGCCCGCCTGCGTCGACAAATTTGAATAGGCCCCATGTTCCCTGATGGACAATTTGTGGTGTCGATGAGCCTCCGGGGCTTTGCGGAGCTTTGCTTGTAGTACTGACGTTCGAATTCGAAGAATTTGCCGAAGGCGGCGGGGCACTCGATGACGAGGCTGTCCCGGATGTCGACGCCAGCTTCATCAAAACTCCTGTTTCGGCCGAACCCGCGGCGGGAAAAGTGCCTGCCAGCGAACCGGTTCCCTGGCTGTCGGTCTTTTGGCCGTCGATGACGATCTCGACCAGATCGTCCTTTGCGGCCTTGAATGTAAACTCATACTCGAACTTCGGCGTCGGACTCGTACCGTAAAGAGCTTTTCGCAAATTGAAGGCATTGTTCAGATATGCGACGAATTCGTCGGTGAACTGAAATTCGCCGTTTTCTTTTTGCTTTAACTGGCCGTTCGATTCCTCGAAGTAGTTTTTCAATTTTGTATCGAAAAATTGGGACAGCTTGCCCTCGCCCGGAGCAAGAAACGCCGTCAGGTTTTTAAGATCGGCTTCCGTCGCACCGTCTTCAAAGGGATAACCTTTCTCGATCTCTTTCGCGGCGGGCAGTATCTGTTCCGCCCACGCCTTAATCAGCACATCCCTCCCGCCCGCACCGAGGAGCGATTTCAGCCGCCCCAAAGGCTCTTGAAGAAGAGCCGCAACGTCCTGGCTCGCGGGAGTTTCATTGAACGGCCCCGTCAAATTTGAGACCTGTGTTTCCCGTTTCTTAAGCTCGAGCGGATCTTCGTCCTTCGTGCTCATGTCTTCGCCAATTTTTTTCAAGACGCTGTCCGAAGATGCCTTTGTATTAACGGCTACGTAGGCTTTATTCATCTCCGATGCATAAGTATCGGCCTGGGTCTTCTCCTTCTGATCTTTTGTACCGATAAACGTGACCAGCGGCCTGAATGCCTTTTCCGGTTCGGTGCCGGCGGTTTCATTCGCTTTCGCTTTAACGAAGAAGCTCTTTATCCACGGCCACCAGTCCACGACTTCCGGAGGTGCGGAAAGGTATGTGTTCTTCATTATCTCGCGCAAGAGTATCTTCATTGGCGAATTTGCCGACGAAAATGCCTGCAGAGCTGATAGTGCTTCGGCCCTGTTGTTATACTTTTTGACGTCCACGCCGCGAACGAACATGGTCCAGTGCGTCGCGTAGTCGCGATAATAGAGGTCTTCTATGCGCGATGCTTCTGTCGTTCTCGTAAGCTCGGTTTTACCGACCTCGCCCATTACCCAGTCGTCCTTACGCATTTCTTCATCCGCGTTAGCGATGGCGACCTTCATCAAGTCGTATCCGGGCCGGGTGTAAGCACTTGGAACAGCATAGTTGCCTGACATATACGACGTGTCGGAACCGTTCCGGCTTATTATGCCGTCAACGGTCGTCGGCCCGTTCTTTTCGTCGAGTTCCTTCGAGATTTCCTTGACCTTTCGGCTCAGATAACGAAATGGAGCGGGAAATGCCTGAAGCTTCGTTCTGGCATCGGCGACAAGTTTGGCGTCGAGGCTGATATGCGGGAACTGAAATTCACCGGTATTGCGGTCGATCTGCTTTGCCCAGAATTCCAACTGCTGCTCGGCTACATTTCTCATGTCGGCAGGAGTTTTGGATTCCGACAGCCAGTAATCCTTAAGTGTGTTTGCCACATGACCGGACTGGGCATTCGCCTTGTACTCGCCCGACAACATAAGATATGCGGTCAGCAGGTCCAAATTTTTCGAAAGAAGCTTTTCTTCCGCCTCAGTTAGTTTTGACGAATTGGCGACCGGCTGACTGGATGCAAATTTCCTTAGATCGGCTTCAAGCTTTTTAACGGCCGGTGCCTTGAAACGCTGCTCGATTACGCCCATATATGTCGGAAGCAATTGCTTCAAATACAGATCGTCTCCGGAATAGAGGCCGAAACGCATATATATCGGCGGATTGTTACGCTCGTAATCGTCGAGGTTTACGAGCAGCAGCCGCATGTTCTCCGTCAGGTTCATTTCATCCCTGACAGCCTTTTCATCTTTATCGAGCGGGTTCTTTCCCGTATCCGCTTTGGCCATTTGCTGGAGCTTTACGCCTCGGCCCTCGGCATCGGCGAGCATCTGGTTATTGGTTACGAGCGATATGCCGGACATCACCAACAGGCCCAAAACCAACAGAGATGCCAGCAGCGTTACCAGCCAGCCGAATATCGGTGCCCGCTGGCGTGTGGCGAGAAAAGTTTTGACAAGGTCCTTGTCACGCAGCAGTACATCGCGAAAAAAACGCTCGGTAAAATACGAGGTACCGACGGTCTGCGGAGCGTTTGCGGCAGCTTTGCCGACGGGTGCCGCCGTGAAATAAAATCCGCGGAGGAAAGGGTTTTCGCTGAACGGATTCGGGCGGAACATCGCATTAATGAACGTGCCGAATTTGCGCCGTGCGGAGCCGAAGTGCAGCGGAAAATTGAAAATACGAAGCTGGCGCACCGGGGCGAACGGGGCCGAAAGGCGCACAAGCCGCCGTTTCATTAGGGAATTATGAAGGATCTCGTATTCTCCGTCGAAAAGCGCCTGTGCGTTATCGCTTTTCTCGAGCGGGATGGTCGCTCCCCAGACAAGAGTCTTGTCTTCATTTTTCGAACTCGAAAACGAGTCGCGAAATCCCTCGATCGAATCGGCGTTCGTAAAGACGACGTAAACCGGAAACCGGACCTTGAGCCGCTGTATCGTTTCGTCAAGCCTTGCCCGCAGAACCTTTGCCATCTCTTCGATATCGCGGTCGTCCGATTTGAGAATCGTTTCGGCGTTGACGACAAGCAGGAATCCGTCGACCGGGCGGTTCGAGCGGTATTTCTTGATCGTTTCAAGCAGCGACGCCCACTCCTCGGCGTCGATCCCTTCGCTTTGATATCGTCCGGCGGTGTCGACGAAAACCGCGTCGCTTGTCACGCGCCAATCGACGTTGCCTGTCGGGCGGATAAACTTTTGCTCGGATTGCCGTTGGCTTGGAAGCGTTTGAAAATTCAGGTTCGAGCTCATCACGAGCGAGCTTTTGCCCGAACGGGGGGAACCGGCGACGATATACCACGGCAGCGAGTAAACGGCGTCTTTGCCGCCGGAGCCGAGGTTCGATGTTTTCAGAAATTGGACGGTTTCTTCTGTACCGCTTGTCAGATCGCCGTAGTTACCGGTTGGCGCGGCCAATTTTTGCGGTGCCGAAGCCGGTCCTGCTTCAGAGGCTCCCGCCGCGGCCTCCTTTTCTTCAAGCTCTTTTTTCGCTTTTTTCTTCGCCCGCCGCGACGAGAGGAACAATATGAGCAATGCGAACGGCAGCGTGAGCAGCACAAGAGCGACTATTACGATCTTATATTGGTGACTACCTCCCGCACCCGGCGGAAGCAGCCAGACAATCAGCCCGACGATACCGTAAAACGACATCATTCCGCCCAGGCCGAATGCCATCTGTAATTGGCTTGCGTGAAAGCTCATATTGCGAGATCAATTGGACACCGTGTCCAGACGGCGGCGTCAACACTTCTAAGACGTCAATTTTAGTTGCGTGCTCTGCAAAAACTGGGTTGACATCACAAACATTACAAAGTAAATAACAATCGCTAAACCTATCCAGGCGACGGCACCTATCTTTGCCCAGGTCGGAAGCCCCCGTTTTTCAGGCGGCGGCGGCTGATCGTTGGCCAGCCAGTGCGGCGAAAGCTCGACCGGCTTTATTTTGCCGACCTTTACCAATGCGTTCGCCGTAGTTTGCATGGTAGCCAAAAGCTTTTCCTGGTCGTAAACAGCGTATCGCCCTTTAAAGCCCAGCAGCATGCAAAAATAATAGATCTCAACCGCGTCGGCCGTCTGCTCCATCTGCTTCAGCATCGCCTCGAGCTTGTCGAAAAATTTATTGCCAGCCAACTGTTCGCCAAAATATTCAAGCTGTAGCGGATTTTTTTCCCACTCGTTTTTCAAGGGAAAATTGTTCGTAAGCACGGTCTCGTCTACAAAGGCAGCGAGCGCAAATTTGGACACCTGCACGATCTTGTGATTAAAACGATACCGCTCGGCCCGCTTCTCAAAATCCTCAAGCATCCCCGCGATCTTCGGCCGAAGTTCATTTGACGGCACGACGATCCCGGCCTTGACCCGCAATATAAGGTCAAACACCGGGCCGGCGAAGGTTATAAGATCATTTTTTGTTGCGGTTTCGCTCATAAATCTTGAGTTTGAAGTTTCAAGTTCAGGTTTCAGGTTTGCCGGAACTTTATTCCCTTAATCTCAGACTGACTTAGATACTTGATCAGACCAGCCGATATTCCTTCGAAACTTGGTAAATCTCAGCAGTGATTTCCCGCGCCAGTTTCCATGCTTCAAAGTCTTCAAATCTCTCGATCGTTGCCACTTAGTTTTCTTTCCTGACATCCGAAACCTGAAATCTGAAACTTGAAACCTGAAACTTTCTTACGGCTTGACCGCGTACATCTCAAGCTTTTCGTCCGGAATATCATTCGGCACATAAACCGATATCACCTTCGATCCGTTTATCCCGTTCCAATAAGGCCCGATCGTGTCGAGTTTGAAATACTTAAATCCTACGCGGGCCGGGATCGGGGCGGGCGGCGGGCTGGCCAGCGTCAATACGACACCGGGCAGAGCCGAACCGATAACCGAATCGATGACGTCGCGTGACGCTATCTTGACGACGCGTGGAACGCCTTCCATAAGCTTTGCTTCCGGCATCTGGGCACGCACAGCCAGATAAAATTCGGCTTCCTTGAGCAGGCGTTCGTCCTCAATGCGGCCGACATACAGCGTATCTCTGGTCTTTTCAAGCGGGATCGGCACACACCGGCTAGGTATTACCGTTTCAAGCAGGTCCTTCAACTGCTGCGACAAGCTGTAGAACGTGAAATAAAGGTCGTCATGATCGTATTTTACGATGTCCTTCGGGTGGCTTTCGATCGAAAATGTCATCAGCTTTCCGACAAGCCCGGCCATCTCAAGGTAAAGCTTCTCGGGATGAAGCACCGGAGAGCGGAAATAATGGGCCATCGTCGGGATCGACGCGTTTATCGTGTTCAAAAGCCAGAAAACCGCGACTTCCGAGGTTGTAAAATCTGCCAGTGACGCATTACTCGATCGCCGCTGTTCGCCTAGGCTGCCGCTTTTTGTGATCAATATCTCGACGACTTGTCGCAGCATATTTGCGACCCAGACCGATGCCGATATTTTCAGTATTGGCGGAATATATTCGTCGGATATCTTCAACTGTCCCGTTGGCGTCCTTTGCAGCTCGGCTATCTTTATCGAAGTGAAACCGTCGCGAAGCTCGTCGTCGAATATGATGCGCATATTGCTTTTGGCATATGCAATGGGCTGTTCATTCGTACCGCTTGTCTCATCTTTAACAAGAGAGCCTTCCTGCAAAAACCGCAGATTGCCGTTCAACCCGCCGCCGCTTGCCTGAAAATTCGCTTCGCCCATTTTCTTGGCAGGTATTGCGAGGTGGACACCAAGCTTTTCTGCCTCAACGCCAAAATGATTTGCGACCGGCCGCAGATCGGGAACTGCCTCAGCATCCGGAACATTAATCACCAGCCCGTCGGGCATTACCGCGCGGCAGTTGGTTATCTGGAAATTGCCGTTTGCCACCGCCTCGTTGTTGACCTGAAGGTCGATAACACCGTATTCGTGCTGCATTATAGACTGCACACGCGAATTCAAAAGCTCTTCGTGATAGTTGTCCGACTGCTGAAAGTGATGCGGAGTCAAAAGCATCCCTTCGTTCCATACTATTTTGCGGTATTTACTCATAATCAGGTTTGACGTAGATAGTAAAACGAACTTGGCAGTTTAGTAAACCGCAGATGGCAAACTGTGAATATGCCTAAGGAATTCGGGATTTATTCATTTGTTTTCGAGCGTCAAAGAGTCAGGGCCTCTGCATTGACGCCGAATTCTTTCGGGTTTTGCGTAATCGTTCCGATTGCAAGGAAATTAAGAGCCCTGTCGAACTCGCCCTGCGTTATCTTGCCGTTTTTTTGAAGAAACCATATCGAGCGGATCGTGCGGACACCCTCGGTTGATTTGTTTGCGAGGTCCTGCAGCATGTTCCGCATCTTCATCGTGTCGCCCGCGGCACCTTGATCGAATGCCGCCACCATCAGCAGGGCGTCATCACCAAGTTCGCTACCGATCTGCGTCGCCAGCTTGTCATATACATCGGCAACGCTCGTAGCGGCCTGCATTATGTCGCCGCGGCCGCTTCCGAGCTTAGTTATTGCCGCCACCGCCAGAAATTGCGGAGTCAGGTTCTTAGAAACGGCTAGGGATTTTATTTGCACTGCATTCTTTCGAGCCGCGTTAATATTGTCCGCTAATGCAGACGATTTGCCGATCTGCTTTACTTTCGCGTTTACCTTTTGGGCCTGATCGCCCGTCAAAAACGCCTTCGGCTCGTTTTGTGCGACACGCCGTAGAAACGCGGCACCGTTTTGCTCGATCTTTGCGGTTTCGCTCAGATTCGGCGGCGGGGTCTCGGTTCCGCCCGGTCCTGTTAAAGGTATGGCGGTCGTTCCCGCGTTTGAGGGCGTGCCGCCGGTCGAAGGCGTTGGCGATTTTAAAAGCGGCTTCGGCGTGTCATCATCGTCTACCGTATCGTCATCGCCATCCGAATAAACAATTTCATTATCGTTATCGTCAGCCACCGGACCCGTATCGCGAAAAAATAAGAACATTACTCCCCCGACGATGACAAGAACTATGATCCCTAACGCAGGTGCAAGAATGAAAAAGCTGGTCGGAATCCCATCACCAGACGGACGAGCCGATGCAACGGGTGCATAAACCGGCGGACTTGCCTGCGACTGGCCGGGCAAATCCACATCTGCTTCCGGTGGCGTGTAGGAAGGTTCCTCAACCGCCGCTTCGATCTCAGCGGTAATCTGCAAACCGCCACCAAGATCGAGCAAATCGCCATCCTTCAAATTAGTCTCGCCGCTTAACTTTGCTCCGTTGATCGACGTTCCATTACTCGACCCCGAATCGGACACGATGAACACGCCATTAATTTTCTCTATGCGAATATGCTCACGTGAAAGCCGGCTGTCGGTAATGGTCAGATCATTAGACGAATGCCGCCCAACGGTGAAAACTTCACCATCGACCGCGACACGCTGCTTGTCGCCGTTCTCGTCCTTAAATTTTAGCCAAAGGGGCATGATAGTCGATAGTCGAGAGTCGAGAGTCGAGAGTCGATTCAGGAATTTCCTGCTCTCGACTCCCCACTCGTGACTCTCGACTAATTAGAGTACGTCGAAAGCGGCTGTAGTTTTAACCCGAAGTCCTGAGGGTTTTCGCCGATTATCGCCGCCGCGAAAAACTTTGGTACGTACTTAAAGTTTTCCGATTGAAACTGCTTCGAAAGCATTTCGCCGTTAGCGATTAGCGTCCAAAAGTCTCGGGGCAATCCCGAATTCGAATCGAGTGCTTTTACAAGATTAGAGCTTAAGCCGCCCTCACCGCTGTTGTAACTGCCGATAGCCAGCGGAACGCTCGCCGGGCCGGTGCCATAGCGACCGGTTAGTGCCTTCATATACGATGCCGCCGCACGTGCCGCTGGCTCCGGCTTACATCGATCGTCCGGACTTGTCGGAGACGCCCCTTTTATCACGCCTTCGCTCGGCGTGAAATGAAGCTTCGCGGTCGCATATGTAAATTGAAACATTCCCAACGGCCCGGTCGGGCTTTGCAAACAGACGCAATGCTCCGATTCGATCATCGCCAGGTACAGTCCGATTCGCGGGTCCGTTCCTTTTTCATTGAAGGCCTTTACGATAAACGGAGCGTTTTTGCTCGCGCGTTCATAAGTCACCTGCAGATTATCGGCGAAACCGCAGCCGCCCTTAGATTTAACGTTTATCCGCTTTGCGTAGCCGTCAGTAAAACCTTTGATCTTGTCCAAAGCGGCCGCAGGTATCGCTTCGCTGCTGTTGTTGCCGATGACCTGCGCGATCTTCAGCGCCCGTTCGCTAAGATATTGCCGCTTTTCGTTGTCAGGCAGATCGAGATATTTCCGGCCTTTCAATATGTCGGACGCCGGTTTTACCTCTCCGCCCTGCGGCGAATCGGTGATCGGCGTCGTTCCGCCCGGCGTGGCCGGAGAATTGGATGCAGCCGGCTTTGGCGTCGGCGATTTAGGATCCTTCACGGGCCTATCGTCCGGCGTGTCGTAATCGTCATCATCATTTCTTACAACTTCAGTTTTGCCGCTTCCGAGCACCTTAAATCCGATAAAAACCACCGAAACACTGACCACAAGAATCGCGCACGCTATCAGGGCGATCGGAAGCATGCTCATACCCGAACTTCCCGGCACAGATGCCGCCGTCTGGACAGGAGCTGCATGAGCGACCGGCAAAGGCTCGTATTTTTCAGCCATCCGCACATTCAGGTTTGTTCTATGACCGATCTTGACGACATCGCCGTTTCTCAGAGGCGTTCCAGCCGGTGCCGCCCGTTCGCCGTTTACAAATGTCCCGTTCGAAGAATTCTCGTCAACGACCCACACCCGGTCGCCCTCGCGGTAGACCGTCGCATGCAGCCGCGAGAGCCCGTCGTCGGCAAACCGGTGGTCGACCTCGCTCCCGCGCCCGAACGTCAGCCGTCCGTCATCGATGCGAATTTCCTGCGAGCCATCAGGCGTCGGATATGTGAGGCTTACTTCAAGCATTTCAAGATTTTTTCAACGCAGAGACGCGGAGACGCAGAGGTTTTAACAGAATATTTGAATATTCCGAGTTAGCGTAAACGAAACGCAATTATAAATCCTGCTCATTCTGTCAATCCTGTAAAATTTTCTTCCTATGCGTCTCCGCGTTAAAAACTCCTCTTTCTACATCGCCTGCCGGTACAGCTCCGAGATCGGCCGGTCGCGCTTCAGGCCAAATTTTTGCGGATTTTCCGCAACGATTCCGGCTGCAAAGAATCTGACGATCTGCTCGCGTTCCGGAGAGGTTTTGATCGAATTCCATACGTCCGTTCTGTTTGCCGGCAGAGTCGCCTTCCAGACTCCTGCGTCCTGTGTCGATTTACCAAATGCAGCGGCACTGTAAATAACATCTCCGTCGAACACGCCGAAAACCAATGCTTTCATATATAACGCCGACGCCTTAGCGGCACAATTCTGCGAAGGGTCGGAAAGCGTTTCGGTGCCGCAAAGCCCGTTGTACGATTGGGAAGTCACAAATTCCGTGCTCAATTGCCAAAGGCCTTCATTGCTCCCCTGTTTCTGCGGGTTGAATTTGCTGCGGCTCATTGCCAGCATGTATCCGAGCGGTGCGTCCAGATTTTGCTCGCGGACATACGCGACGTTTATCGCGTCCCGATAGACGGCGGCCCGATCAAAATAGCCTTCCTGTGCATATTCCGCAGACTTTTTCTGGACTTCCTGCAAAAACTGCTTGTTAGAAACATTGTACTTGTAATTGCCCGAAAACTGCTTTACCAACCGGTTCGACATCTCCTGAACATCGATGATCGAAACCTCTTTGCCCTTCGGCCCGGCTGGTGTCTGGGGTTGTTGTTGAACTACCTCGCGCTTATCTTCAGGCTTTTCGACCTTTCGCGTTTCAAAAGCCAGTATCACATCAGCGGGTTGGGGAATCACGTTCCCGTTCTCGTCAATCAATACGATTCCCAGATTATGATCGATCCCGTCGGCGAGATCGGGGTGCTCTTTGGGATCGAGGGTTGCCGTGAAGGGAGCGTCCGTGGTACTCGCGAATTCTTCTCCGTCTATTGTAAAGATCGCTTTTGCAACGCACGACGAATTTGCGGTTTCCACCTCTATCTCGGTTGCCGCAAATATTACGTCACCTGGTTCCGGCTTAACTATTACGGCCTTTGCGTCGCATGACGACGATCCGCTGCGGTAATAGATCACTCCGGCGACAACGACGACAACAACCGCCACAAGGACCGCGCCGCCAGCGACCATCAACATTGTGTTTGACCCCGAAGAAACCGTCGGGGTTGAAGTAGCCAAACCGGGCATCTGGCTTAACGCGGCGTCGACCGGCGGCAGATCGACCGACCCACCAGCACCTGCACCGTTTGCGGCCTCGGCTTGCTCTTCCTTCGCGGCTTCGTCTGCAAGAACGAATTCGATCTCGCTCGATCCGCCGAGTACTATACGGTCGCCCGCCTTCAAATACGTTTCGCCCGTCACGTTCGTTCCGTTAACGGTGGTGCCATTGCTGCTGCCAAGATCGATCAGACAAAATTCGTTACCGCGTGCCTCTATCTCGGCATGATAGCGCGAGACATTCGAGTCGTCCGGAAACGAGACATTGTTGTCCGTCGTCCGGCCAAGCGTCGTCACGCCTTGGCCCGGCGTAAACTCGCCGCCGCTAAATTTTAGTCTTACATCCGGCATCGTGGTTCAGAGTCAGCACAAACAGTGCTTTTCTCACAATAAAAATTTCCAAAGAGTCAGTTCACACTGCCCGCCAAAATTAGCGGACGAGCTCTGCAGAGATTAGACGGCGGACGGCGGTAAGTTTGCGGCTAGAAAGGGCTAGGGTCCGTCGGATTCCTGAGGAACAAGAAATAGATGACTCCCAAAAAAACGGCAACGAAGATCATAATAGCGATCAATCCAACTACGATCATCGACGTCCCAACTGCTCCATTCCTCTTCGGCGGCGGTGCCGTGCCTAACGCCGGTTCGTCGGGTATCAGTTGTTCGGACAGGTCTGGCTGCGGTTCGACGGCGGGCGAGAGATTTACTGCCGACAAATCCGGGCCTGCCGCCAGTTCTGGAACAAACACAGGCTGCTCCTGGGTCGTGTTCTCGTTGTCAGGGTTTGCTCTCGCGGCCTCCTGCTGCGTGTCAGTCACATATCCCTGCGGAAGGTAGCCACTCGTTTTCTGGAAGACCGGTTTGGGCATCTCCCATTTTGCTCCGGCATTGACTGGTGCGGGAGGCGGCGGGTCCTGTGTATTCGGTTCTGTCGTATGTTCGTCGTTAACCGGCTGTTCGGTCGGCTCGTCATTCGCCATGGTTGCGGCAGCCGCGTCGCCTGTGCTTTTTTCTTCTTCGCTCATAGAATTTTCACTCCATTGAGGGCTTGTTTTTATCACCTTGAGCTGCTAACAGGAAAAAACGCCTATTGCAATCAAGAATTTGAGAAAAGCCTATTGTCCTTTAGCAAAAAAAGCAACTAAATTATTGGGCCGATTGGGTACTACTTCTGCAGGTCGAGGACATCAGAACGAGTAATTATACCTGTTATCCGTTTAAAATCCTCGATCAAAACTGCAGGATGCTTTCGAAGCTTAGCCTTTATCTCCGTAAAATTCGAATCTATTTCCAGAATCGGGAAGCTTTCGTCCATCACGTCCCGCACCTTTGCATCCAGAAGATCGCGGTCGCCGATCAGCTTTGCGAGAATACGGCTTTCGCGCAAGGATCCAACGGATCGATTGTCTTCCAGAACCGGTATCTGCGTAACACCGGTTTCGTTCATTTTCGCGATCGCCGCGCTGACCAGTTCGTCCGGCGTGACAAAGATTAGATCGACGGGAGCACCAGAGTTTTTCGTTTCGGCAATGAGGCCGGCGGTGATACGCTGCGGTTCGAGCAGCAGTTTTTCCTTCATCCACTCGTCCGAATGGAACTTCGATAAATAATGCTCGCCGGTGTCGCAGACGATAAATACGACCACGCTGCTCTCATCCAGATCTTTCGCAACCTTCAACACGGCGGCAAAGATCGTCCCGGCTGAGCCGCCGCAAAAAATGCCTTCGCGGCGCCCAAGCTGGCGTGCCAGATCGAACGATTCGCGGTCGGTGATATTAATGATCTCGTCGATCGTGTTCAGGTCTGCATTTCCGACCGGCAGGTTTTGCCCGATTCCCTCGACTAGATACGGTGTTGCCTCGGGAACGTGGCCTGATTCCTTATACGTCTTGAAGATCGATCCATACGGATCACCGGCGATGACCTTTATATTGGGGTTCATCTCCTTGAGATAACGTCCCGTTCCGCTGATCGTCCCGCCGGTGCCGATACTTGCTACAAAATGCGTGATCCTGCCGTCTGTATCTTCCCAAATTTCCGGCCCCGTCGTGCGGTAATGTGCCGCCGGATTCTCCGGGTGATTGTATTGATCAGGATAAAACGAGTTCGGCGTTTCCAGCGATATGCGCTTGGCGGTTGCGACGTAATGGTCGGGTGTGCCCGGCTTAGCGGCCGCCGGACAGATGACGATGTCTGCTCCCAAACCCTTGAGGTACCGCACCTTTTCAACCGAAGCTTTTTCCGTCAAGACAAATACGCACCGGTACCCGCGAACCGCCGCAACCAGAGCAAGCCCGATCCCCGTATTGCCAGATGTCGCCTCGATTATCGTCCCGCCTTTTTTCAAGACGCCTTCCTTCTCGGCCCAGTCGATCATCGAAACGCCGATGCGGTCCTTGACCGAGTAACCTGGATTAAGGCTCTCCATTTTTGCAAAAACCTGAGCCTTTATTTTATGCTCTTTCGTCAGGTTGTTAACCTTCACGAGCGGCGTCTTGCCGACCAGTCCAATAATATCGTTGTAAAATTTCATTTTATATATGTGAAGTGTTAAAAAGCTCCGCGCTTATAACGTCATAATATTAAACCTATCTTAATTCTTCGGCAAAATTGAAACGAGATAAATGCAGACGACGTATAAGTATTCGTAAAGTTAGTCATCACGATTTTATGAAATTTATACTTACTTTCGCTTTTCTCACACTTACCGCGTTTCAAGTATTAGCCCAAACAGTCGCTGTCGTTCCGCAACCGGCTGCGGAAACTCGCGAGATTCGGCTTAAGACATTTAACAAGGTCTGGAACACGGTCAATGACAACCATTACGATCCCACTTTTGGGGGTGTTGATTGGAAAAAAGTACGGGAGACATACGAGCCAAAGGCAATGTCCGCCGTCCCGGACAGAGATTTTCACGGCGTTCTTAGCCAGATGCTTGGTGAGTTGAAATTGTCGCACTTCGGCATTCTGCCGTCGTCGGCTGAGATCGTTGCCGCTCAAACCGGGCGAGGCGTGGTCGGTATTGATTTAAGGATGATGGATGGTGTGCCGATCATCAACCGCGTTGACATGGATTCCCCCGCCGACAAAGCCGGACTTAAGCCCGGTTTTGTTATAAGCAGGATTGGCGGCAAGCCTTGGGGCGAATTCACCAAATCGCTCGAAATATCGCTCAATGCCAGAAAAGTGACCGAGGGAATGCGGAAGGTATATTTGGAGCGGACGCTCGAAGCCATCATCAACGGCAAGCCGGAAACGACGCTTGACCTCGAGGTGCTGACCTCTAAAGACCAGCCTCAGCAGTTCAAACTTGTCCGAGTCGCTTTTGCGGGTGAAATGTCACAGGCTTTGGGCAATTTTCCGCCTCAGGAAGTGATCTTCGAATCGAAAATGCTGCCGGACGACATCGGCTACATACGCTTTAATATGTGGACGATCGCTCAGATGCCAAAGCTGCGAAAGGCTATTCGGGAATTTGCGGGATCTCAGGCCATCGTCTTCGATCTGCGCGGAAATCCGGGCGGTGTGGGCGGAATGGCATCGGGCATCGCCGGCCTGTTATCGGACAAAAGATCGTCGCTTGGCTCGATGAAAATGCGAAATGGCGGGATGGAGTTTATCGTCTATCCGCAGGACAATCCCTTCATGGGCAAGGTCATAATTGTGACTGATCATGGTTCGGGCTCGACCAGTGAGGTATTTGCGGCCGGAATGCAGGAGATCGGGCGGGCAACTATAGTCGGCACAACATCGGCCGGAGCGGTGCTGCCCTCGGTCTTCGAGAAACTGCCGACTGGCGCCATGTTTCAGTATGCCATCTCTGATTACCGTTCGCCGAAGAATATACTCATTGAGGGTCGCGGCGTCATCCCGGACGTAGAAGCAAAACAAAGCCGAAAAGCCCTCTTGGCCGGACAAGACGCTCAACTCGACGCGGCTGTAAAGTTTATTTTGAATAAAAAGACAGGAAATTAGCCGCCGATTAGCGGATATACGCAGATATGAAAAAAATCTACGATCTTCTTATCCGCGCTAATCTGCGTTCATCTGCGGCTAAACTTTCTTTCTGCTTCTCGCATCAAAAATTGCAATTCGTAGTTCACACAGGAAAAGATAAACAAATGAAATTCAAATCAACACTTTTATTGGCAATAATCTTAACCATCGCAGTCGGTTCATTCGCTCAAAAACCTGAACCCGCTAAACCTGAGATGGTCAAACCCGCAGCAGTTAAGCTGCCGACCGTCCAGGAGATACTCGCAAAATATGTCAAGGCGATAGGCGGCCGCGAAGCTCATGAAAAGATAAAAACACGAATGATGGCCGGCACAGTAGAGATTTCGCCGATGGGCATTAAGGGAACATTCGAAACCTATTCCGCAGGCGAGGCTAAGACCCACACTAAAATGAACCTCGCGGGAATTGGAGAAATAATCGATATTTCTGACGGTAGATCGGCCTGGACGGTTAATCCGTTACAGGGAAACCGCGAGAAAACCGGAGTCGAACTTACCCAGGCAAAGCTCACCGCCAATTTTTACCGCGAGGTAAATCTCGACAAGCTTTTTCCAAAAATGGAGCTGAAAGGAATTGAAAAAGTCGGTGAAAAAGAGGCACATGTTATAGTCGCCACGGCCGAAGGTATACCCGCCGAAACATGGTATTTCGATACTGCCACCGGCCTTCTGATCCGCTCGGACTTGACCATTATTGCACCGGAAGGCAACCAGCAGGCGAAGGTGTTCATCGAGGAAGTGCGCACGGTTGACGGCGTCACCGTCCCAACAAAAATCCGGACTCAGATTCCGTCATTGGAGATTACGAATATCGTTACCGAAATAAAGCACGGCGTTACGATTGAAGAATCCAAATTTGCAAAACCGAAGCTGTAATTCAAACGGTTTCTCGAACAAGGTGCTCAAGGGCGGTCGAAATTAATCCATCTGGCCCCGCTCAACGCCGGTCTTTTGGTGGAAAATTTCGGCGCAGGAGGAATGCAGGATTAAGTTTGGCCGCTTGCCCGAAACGTTTTTCGGCGAGTTCGTTCATCCCCAGGTTCTGCAGTCTGAGGCCAAGCATCCATAGATAGTAAGGGTCGGACGGAGTTGCGGGTTCAGCTTGTTTTTCGTAAGCGGCAGCGGCTTCCAGCTTGTCCATCGACATCGCGGCAGCGGCAAGGAAATTGTTCGCGAGCGGCAGGCCCGGATTGCTTCTAATTGCATCGTTCCAGGCTGCAACTGCTTCCTGCCTGCGGTCGAGCCGCCAAAGTGCCTCGCCCTTTTCTTCAAGAGCCGTGATCAGATCGGGTCGTTCAGCCAAGGCTTGATCCAGACTAGTTAAGGCTTCGTCTGAACGCCCGGAGCGGTTCATGATCGCCCCACGGTAATAAAAACTTAACGCCTTAACCTGGCCATGCTGATTCTCTGCTGCCCGGCCAAGCAGATCGATTGATCGCTCCGCGTCACCGGAAAGATACTCAAACCACGCGAGCTTTGGCAGAGCGTCGCTGTTTGTGAACAGGCCTAGATTGTCAGCAGCGTTAAGGTGGTGTTCTCCTTCGGCGATGTTTGCTCGATCGCTCAAGCTGAGCCACTGATCGGGATTGGTCTGAGCAAGTGCAAGCTCGTCCGGGATCTGAAGGCTTTGAAAAGCAATTGCGCCGCGGTTTTCGTGATAACGCACCCACCCGCTATGGGCATTTAGGCCAATCCAGAAGACTGCGAAACCTAGAAAAACCCATCCCGCTTTTTTGATCGTACCGGATGACTTCAAAATATGGCGATAAAAAGATAGGTCTGCGGCGCGAAATAATCTTATCGTTCGAATAGCCAGAAAGGTCGTTACGGCTGCAATCCCAAGTGCCATCAACATCGGCACGAGCTGATAAACGTCCCAGACAGCCAAAAAACTCGCGACAAAAACGACGGCCGCCAGAGCTTCTTCGGGCCACGTCAAAGAATAATTTTTTGTGATCGTTTGCTTGACTGCGACCGCCGGTTTCCCGAAACCGAAATACAAGGCGTCGTTAGGACAGACGCTTATGCAGTCCATGCACTTCATACAGCCCGGATCGACGACCATTCCATATTGCTTGACCTCGGCGTGGACGAGAACGTTCGAGGTGCAGGTTGCCGTGCAATGTCCACATTCGTTGCAGGCATCGGTGACGCGGATCTTTCCGGGAGCTACCTTGTCGGCAAGACTAAAGAAGCCGCCGTACGGACAGCCGTAAGTGCAGAAGCCTTTTGAACCCAGAAAATAAACTGTCATGAATCCGCAGACGAAGAGAAAAGGGATTGCGACCCAAACGGGCGGAAATGTCGCCCAGAATTCGGTGGTGATGAGATGGTTCGTAAATTCCGGAATAAGCGGTTCGTTAGCAGCTTTTGCGAATAATCGATTTACGCTGGGCCAGACAAACATATATAGCGCGGCGATAAGTGGCACAAACACCAAAAGCCGAGACCGGAACGGCTTCGGCGTTAGACCGAATTTCTTCAATAGCCAGGCACAGAAATCTTGCAAAGCAAGAATGTGACAACCCCATCCGCAGACAAAACGCCCGAAGATGAGAGTTGCCAGGATTGCCAGCGTGAAAAAGATAAACCCAGCGTTAATCGCGCCGCTTTGGAGCGTGTACATCGACTCGGAAGGTTCAATCGGCGAGACTGTTGTGCCCATGAAACGCCATTGAATAATGTGCGCGACCATCAGTAATTGCAGCGTAATGAGAGCTCCCGCCCGCCAACGGCTAGTCCTGGACTTGCTTATCTCGCTCTTCTGAGCCGAGGAACTCTTGAGAACGGGAAGTGGTATGCTCCGCCCGGTCTTTGTCTGCTGGCTTACACAACCGCTTTTCATAAACTGCTATTATTTCTGCACCGACACGTCGGACGAAAGGGTATCTTAGAAAGCCTGACTTGATTCAGGCTTTAAAAGAGTGTAAAAGGAAAGCTACTTTTTCCATAACCGAAACAACTTAAAGGTTAACGCCTCGCACAGCCTGAGCGGCTGAAAACTGAAAATATGTTAAAAACACTTCTCATCACTTTGCTCTCGTTGCTTGGGATTTTTAGCAGCGGTTCTGACCAATTATTGATCGATCAAAAACCGGCCGGCCGGCAAAACGATACCGGAACTCTTGAAAAAATGATCGTCGTGACCGGCAATGTCACGATGGATTTACAGTTGAACCGGCTAAATGGAACCGGCTCTCGCGCTAAGCGTTCCAAGACGAGTGCAGTGCGTTTTCAGGCGGGACAAGACGCATTTTTCGCGGTTGTTGTTTTTAACAATGAGTTGCGTGATCCGTTGCCCGGTTCATTAACACTTATCCCCGAAAATTATCCGGCTCTACCGGCTAAATTGACTGCTTCTTATCAACAGCTTGTTTTGGAGAAGACCGCGTGGGGTGAACCATTTGATCTGGTTGTCCGGGACGGGAAAACGGGTTTCATATTCTTTAACATCGAAGGACAGGAATACGGGTACGACTCGAACGGGCATCGGCTCAGCGTTAAGAGTGGGCGATTGTTAATGTCTAACGAGTTTGCCGCCGAGCTTGGCCGTCCGTCCGAGGCCGGTACTGTCGTCGGTGAGATCTCCGTTGCAGCGTCCATGCGGTCGATCGAAATCACGCAGGTTGTTGACGGAGAAGTTACATCGAACGTGCTTCCGCCTGACAGCAGTCCTAACGCCGGAAGTAAGCCGGGGCCGGATGTCGTGGTTGGAGACCTGTCGGGCCTCGCTCAATTCGGCAGCAGTAGTGGAACGCAAGTCGGCCTTGCCGTGGCAACCGATTCGTGTAATTTCGGCACCGAACCTCTAAACTGGTTTGCCTTGCCGGCCAATGACCACCCTGTTATCCCGCAAAACCTTTATCGTATGAGCGGCGGCGCAACAAACGATGAGCGCTTTGAACAAATCGGCCAATCCAGTGTCAAACACGGGTTCACGGCTTTACAGAACAACCTGTGTGGTCTCGGTTGTGTAACACACCCGAACGGCACGAGACTTGGTTCCGGTTGTTCCGATCCATATTCCGCAAGTCTGAATGCCGGCCCTAATCTAGGTTCACGTGCTTGGATAAATCCCTTTAACGGTGCTTTCCCGCGGGCCGATTCTGCAACGCCGCCAAACAATCATAGCGGCCATACGCATACCGGCACATCGCACAGGATCCTGACCGAGATCAGCGACCTCAACACAGCGCTTAATGCAGGTGCGACCTATTACGCCGAATCACAGTACGTCACCCCGCACGAATATGCCTGGTGTCAGGCAAACCCCGGGCAGTGCAACATGTACAATAACGTTTCGTACCGCAGGTACAATGTTAGCGGCACTGGCAGCCCTTTCTCCTTTTCGGCGGTCGGATCGACGGTGCGGGAGCGGCCAGCCATTGCCACCTGGTCCGGATCAACACAGGTTCAGATCAACCCGGACCCGGGCAATGACGGCACTGGGGTGGTTGGGTATAAGGTCACGAATCCCTCACCTGGAGTTTGGCATTATGAATATGCCATTTATAACGAGAATCTCGACAGGGCCATCCAGTCTTTTGGAATACCTATTGGGCCCGGCGTTAACTTGAGCAACATCGGATTCCACGCGCCGCCTCAGCATCCAGGATCGTCAGCCGATGGAACGGTTGGAAACACGGGATACAGCAACGCGGCCTGGGCGCAGACACAGGCTCTGGGAACCTTGACCTGGAGTTCGGAAATGTTTTCCCAGAATCAGAACGCCAACGCAATTCGTTGGGGTACGCTGTATAACTTCCGATTTGATTCCAATAGTCCGCCACAGACCGCGAACGCAACGATAGGCTTCTTTAAGTCAGGATCGCCGATAATCGTTCAAGTTCAGGGCCCGAGCGGCGGAGGGCCAACCCCTACGCCGACGCCAACACCGACGGGTACACCAACCCCGACGCCGACGCCGACGCCAACCCCTAACCCGACACCGACTCCTACGCCGACACCTGTGCCGGGAGTCTGTACGCCGACGCTGACGATCACGGAAACACGTCCCGGTGGTATCGGCCAATTTGACTCGATAACGGCAGGGCCAGGCTCGGTCACGGTCGATGTGGTCAATTCGGGCAGCGGTTTGCAGGGTTACTCAGTGGTCAGTGCGACGAATGCGGTAATTAACATACCAGCATTTACAGTTGGTACATTCGGTCCGGTAACGGCCATCTTTACAAAGCCGAATGCCAGCCAGCCTGCGGATTTTACGCTGAGAGCGACGACGCGGTTTTCGGGAGTGCTGATCCAGGGACAGTGTGCCGGAGGCCCGCAGCCGACACCGACACCAACGCCGGCACCGACTGCTACGCCGACACCAACTCCAACTCCAGCTCCGACGGCTACACCTACGCCGACGCCGAATCCGACGCCCACTCCGACGCCGAATCCGACACCGACACCTGTGCCGGGAGTCTGTACACCGACGCTGACGGTGACGGAAACACGACCTGGCGGAGCTGGTCAGTTCGATGCGATAACGGCCGGACCGGGCGCGGTGACGGTCGATGCGACCAATTCGGGAACTGGATTACAAGGTTACGCTCTAGTCAGTGCGACGAACGCGACGGTGAATATACCGGCATTTACACTTGGTACGTTCGATCCGGTGACGGCGACATTCACGCGGCCGAATCCCGGTCAGCCGGTGGACTTCACGCTGCGGGCGACGACGCGGTTTAGCGGTGTTCTGATAAGGGCACAGTGCGGAGGAACATCCGCCGAACCGGCTTTCAGCCTGAACGCACCGGATGTCTCATTCTGGTTGCCCAGTAATCTGAAAGCTGGCGTGAGCAGCCTGATTGAAATATTCAGGACAGAGGATATGAAACAGGAAGACGCCCAAAACCGGTAACTCAACTGGAATTGGCATAAACAGAAAAGGCCGGGGTCATCGCTTATGACTTCGGCCTTTTTCAGATATAAGACTTCAGCAAATATCAATGGCTGATTTTGCAAAACCAAGTCAGACTTTTTTGTCTTTCAGCAATCGCGTCCTGTATATTTAGAAGACAGGTTTCTTTTCATCTTGGGGTATTTGTTGTCAGTCGATTCGCGGTTAGGCGTGGAGAAAAGCTAGTGAACTGTGCATTGATTGAAGCGGGAACCAGTGAAAAAATGGTTTCTATCGAGCTACGGGGGGGAGAATAATTTTATGAATACGAACTTTGTGTTGCGACGATTCAGGATAATTTGCTCCAGTATTATCCTGTCAGCACTAGCAGGATCTTTTTTCTATTCGGTACACTCCGAAAAGGCACAAGCTTTCGCGGATACCGCTCTTGCTCTCCATTTGGGTGATTCCCTGGCTCCGACGGCAATTAGTCTTCAGCCGTTCGTATCCGGGTTGACCTCTCCGCTCCTCGCCACTAACGCAAGCGACGGAACTGACCGTCTCTTTATTGTCCAGCGAGGCGGCATAATCAAAGTTGTCCAACCCGGCTCCGGCACGGCGACTGATTTTATAAACATCACGGCCAGAGTTTCGTCCAATGTTGGCGAACGCGGATTGCTGGGACTGGCGTTCCATCCCCAGTTTGAAAGCAACGGTTATTTCTTTGTCCATTACACCAGGATCGGCGACGGGGCGACCGTCATTTCGCGGTTTAGTGCCACTACTAATAACACACTCGGCGACCCGGCATCGGAGGTATTTCTTTTGACCGTTGCCCAGCCTTTCGACAATCACAAGGGCGGATCGATCGAGTTTCGCAGCGAAAATGGAGCCGATAACCTTTATATAGGATTGGGCGACGGCGGTTCAGCCAACGATCCTGGAAACCGGGCGCAGAACATTAACGAGCTTTTGGGTAAATTTCTTCGCATCACGCCGAATCTAGACGCCAACCCGACGCCGGCCTACACCGTACCGGCGGACAACCCGTTTGTGGGCGTTGACGGCCTGGATGAAATTTACGCCATTGGAATGAGAAATCCATACCGGTGGTCGTTCGATCGGGCCGGAAGCAGGCAGCTTTGGGCCGGCGACGTCGGCCAAGGGGCCAGAGAAGAGGTCGATATCATAACGAACGGCGGCAACTATGGCTGGCGAATAATGGAAGGTGCGATTTGCAACCCGGCTTTCAACGGAGGCTCATGCACTCCGCCCATCGGCCACATTCCGCCGGTATTTGACTACAGCAGCGCGTCGCCCAGTTCGCGATGCTCGATAACCGGCGGTTATGTTTATCGGGGAGCACAGGGAGTGCTGCCGGACGGAACTTATGTCTATGGTGATTACTGTACCGGCGAGATTTTTTCATGGAACAATAATCAACAAGCCGTGTTGATCGATTCATTGAATTTTAACGTCGCCGGCTTTGGCGAGGATGAGGACGGCGAATTGTACGTTTGCAATCTTTCTGCCGGCACCGTTGAGAAAATAGTCGGAACCGTGACACCTACACCGACGCCAACACCGACACCGACACCAACGCCAACGCCAACACCGACGCCGACACCAACGCCAACGCCTACACCCACACAGACGCCGACACCGACTCCAACTCCAACTCCAACTCCAACACCGACGCCTACACCAACTCCTAATCCGGGCATCTGTACACCGACGCTGACGATCACGGAAACACGTCCGGGCGGTTTGGGAGCGTTCAGTTCGATCACAGCCGGGCCGGGCTCGGTTACGGTTGATTCTATCGATTCGGGAAGTGGATTACAGGGCTATTCGCTGGTCAGTGCGACGAATGCAGTGGTCAGCATTCCGGCATTCGCTCCGGGCACTTTCAGTCCGGTGACGGCAACATTTACCGTTCCGAACGCCGAACCGGTTGATTTTACATTGAGAGCGACGAACCGTTTCTCGGGTGTGTTGATACGTGCACAATGCACCGGCGGTCCCGCCCCGACGCCGACACCAACGCCGGCGCCGACTGCTACGCCGACACCGACTCCAACGGTTACGCCAACACCGACGCCGAATCCGACGCCGACGCCGACGCCAACACCGACACCTGTGCCGGGAGTCTGTACGCCGACGCTGACGGTCACGGAAACACGACCGGGCGGATTGGGCCAGTTTGACTCGATCACGGCTGGACCAGGTTCAGTTACAGTTGATCCTGCCAATTTCGGAAGCGGACTGCAAGGCTATTCGTTGGTCAGTGCGACGAACGCGACGGCGAATATACCGGCATTTACACCCGGCACATTGAATCCCGTGACGGCGACCTTTACAGTGCCGAACGCGGGCCAGCCGGTTGACTTTATATTGAGAGCGACATCGAGGTTCAGTGGAGTATTAATTCAAGCCCGATGCGGAGGCGGATCGAAGCCAGCGTCCGGATTCGGCATGAACGCACCCGACGTTTCGTTCTGGCTGCCACACCGTTTAGAGGCGGGCTTGCCCGCCCTCAGACCGTTCCCGCGTTATGACCATGCGTGGTAAGGCTGCGGTCCCTAAAAGATTGATCTTTGCACCCTTTCCGGGCCTCCGCGTCCTTCTCAGCGGTCTCAGCGTTAAAAAGTATTTCAACGCGGAGGTCGCCGAGAAGGACACGGACAACGCTGAGAAGGAAACCCTTTTTGTCCATTAAAATCAGCCATTTCTAAATTGCCGCTAATCAAAGTATCTCGCTGCGTTTTGCCAGCAGTTTCGCGGGATTGTTCGTTATGATCGCATTCAGCCCCAGCTTGATGCCGCGTTTTACCCAACGCGGATTGTCGGCGGTCCAGATGGTTACGGGAAGCCCGCGTTTTCCCGCTTTTTCCATTAATTTTTGCGTTGCGAGCGAGTAGTGTATTGAGAGTTCACTTGCCCCGAATTCCTCGGCGATCTTCACCAGGTGTTTTTCCTTACGCAGGATCGTCATAATCTTCGGTGCGAACAACGCGGCGGTTTTCAGGCCCGGGCAAAGCAGCCGTACTCTGGGAATTACCGCCATTTTGAAGCTTTTTAAGATGATCTGTGACGCAAGGCCGGAAGTGCTGGAAGCATCGCATACGGCTGATACCAAACCGGCGATCTCAGAATCACGGCATTTAAGCTCGATATAGATGCGGCCTTTAAATTCTTTCAGAAATTCGAGAGTTTCGGTGAGCGTGGAAACCGTTTGCAGACTATACCTAGGATTCGCATTCCGCCGATCCATCTTATTGAACCAAGAGCCGATATCTATTTTTGCGAGTTCGGTTGACGTGATGTCAGCTATGTTTCCGTCCCGCAGAGCCGTTCGCTTCAGCGTGGCGTCATGAAAAACCACTGCAACGCCGTCTTTTGCCAGGCGGACATCGAATTCTATGCCTTCTGCTCCGTCATCGATTGCCCGGCGGAACGCGGCCAGAGTATTCTCCGGTGCTACAGCACTTGCTCCGCGGTGGGCGACGATCAGCGGTCTAAGAGCTATTGTTTTCATTAATTTGCGTCTGAATCTTTCTTTTCGAGAAGAAATATCGATTTCGACCATCCAATCGGTTCGGAGATCGGAAACTTATGATTCCCGACGATTCTAAAGTATCGTTGTGAACTCTTTTTTACATCTTTAACGGGATGGATCTTGAATTTATACAAAAGTTCGAGAACGGAACCGACCAGCGATGGTTTGACCGGTATAAACACAAGCTTTCCGCCAGGCTTGAGCACCCGGGCCATTTCCTTCAGTCCGTCGTCGAGAGAGACGTATTCGAGCACGCCGCAGGTAAGCACAAGATCGAATGCTTCCGAGGCGAAGGGAAGTTCGAGAATATTTCCCTGCACGGGCGAGATGTTCTTTGAATCGACCTTTTTATCTTCGTCGAACTGCTCCTTCGCGATCTTCAAGGAATTGATCGACAGGTCGAAAGCTACCGTCTGCCGAGGCCGAAAACCGGCGTCCTGAAAGCCCAACGTAACAATGCCCGTGCCGCTTCCGGCGTCAAGGACGTACGAATCGCTGTCGATCTTTAGATCGAGTGAACGCAGGTATTTAGCCACCGACGCGCGATAACCATTGATCTTCAGCGCAATGTTGTGAACGTCGGCGATCCGGTCGTAGAAGCTCTGCGTTTTCGTTTTTGCGGCGACGGCCTTTTTTGCCATTAAAGAGGGGTTATTTTTCAGCCAAAAGCTTCAGAACCATCGCACGCATTTCCTCGATTCGCGACGGATTCGTACCGCTTTCGATGTAGCGTATCACGCCTTTACGGTCGATAAGGACGGCCGTAGGCAGGCCCGTCGCAGCATATGCGTGCTGCGAAGTCTGTTCTTTTGCGACGACGAAATCATAAGGCAGATCGTACTTTGCCTTAAAATTCTTCAGAAACAAGATCTCGTTCGGCACATCAAGCTCTGAGCCGCCGCCTTGCCCGTAATAACGGGTTACGCCGAGGATCACCAGCCCGTCAGCCGTCAGATCGCGATGCCATTCAGCCAGGGCCGGGAATGCGTCGAAACACGGCCCGCACCACGTCGCCCAAAAATCGAGCAGCACCACCTTTCCGCGTAATTCCTGCAATGTTCTAGGTTTGCCCGGGAACCATTGGTCGATATTTGTCAGCTCCGGTGCGGTTTCACCGAGCATCTTATACTGCTTTTCACGCTTTTTTAATTGCTTGATCGCTTCGTCCCGCGTCGGCTTCGTAGGAAGTTCTTTCCCAGCCTGAATCAGCGAAGTTAAGTACGTCTCCAATGCAAGCGGCTTTCGGCCGGTTTCGACGCGGTAAGTAATGAGCTTGTCGGCCGCGTAAAAGAACAGGCTCACCGATCCGACGGTCGCACCGGCCTTCCGCAGATCGTCCAACGCCTCGTCGGCCTCTTTAATATTTCCGGCCGTTCTATGGCTTTCGTGCAGCAGCATGCCTGTATCCAAAACCTCATCCAGGCCGCGTTGCGTAATACCGCCATCAAGCAGGATTGATTTGGCGGAACGATACGCCTCGGCCGCATGCGGAGCGGCTTCTGCAATCCTTTTCTCGGCAATGTAAGCCTTGGCGATCTCACTCTCCATCCTCGTCCGCTCGCTCAGTTTTACCGGCTGGATTTTTGAATACTCCGCCAAGTATTTCAACGCCTCGTCGAATTTTTTCTGCTTCGCTGCGATGACGGTAATGATTGAGCGGGCAGTTTGTGCCTTTTCAGCCGTTGCCCCCGTTGCCCCCGTTGCCTCGATGTATCTGCGCAAAGCTTCTGACGTTCCGTCCAGATTTTCCGCGATCCAATGCAGTAGTCCGAGATGATATAAGTCTTCGGTCGTCAATCCGGTCCGCGTTGCCGCGATGGCAGCGTATTTCGCCGCCATCTGCCGCTGTTCGCGTTCGGTCTCCAGCCGCAGTTTTTCGCTGTACGCGACCTTCCGTGATTCGTATTCGGCGAACTTCAGCTTGTTGTAGCCGTTCGCCTCGTCGAACATCTGTTTGACAGTGAGTTCGGCAAATATGACGGACTCGGAAGGCTTCGGATTCGGACTGACTCGACGCGACTGGGCGTGCAAAACGGTCGCGAAGATCAGAACAATTAAACAGATTCGAAAACTCATAACCTTCAGTGCACGGTTGACGGCTTATTAGCTACCGCTTCTTACTCCTTTTGCATCCAAACTTTTTGCTCTCATTGGTTTAACACCAAACTCCGGTTCCGTGCGATCAACGATACAATCCGCAATAACCCTTGCCGATACGGGCGCAAGAAGTATCCCGTTTCGGTAATGCGCGGTTGCGATTAGGAGATCGTCGATTCCTTGGATCGGACCTAGGATCGGCATTCCGCCAGCCGCGAATGGACGCAGCCCCGACCAATGATCCGTAACCGGCAAGCCGCAAAGGAAAGGTGATATCTCGCCCGCCATAGTTTGCAAAAACGCGGACGCCTTATCCGTTACACTTTTATCAAAACCGACGCTCTCAGATGTCGATCCGGCTAAAACTCGGCCATCACGACGAGGCACGATATAACCTCGCCGGCTATAAATAACGTGCTCTGATACGCGCGTTTCCGGTCGCAAACAAATCATTTGCCCGCGAACGGGCGTGATCTGAAACGGCACCGGAGCGTCTCCGATTTTGATGAGCGACGACCACGCACCGGTTGCTAGCACCGTTTTATCGGCAGCGAATGTGCCGCAATCTGTTTCCGCTGCGGTCACCCGCCCGCCCGCTGTCACGAGACGCTCGACACGCGCATTTTCCACAATCGTAATTCCGTTCAGCTTAGCGTATCGCCGCAATGCGGCAAGCAATTTACGGTTTTCGACCTGCCAGTCATTCTTAAAAAACAACCCTGTATGGACCGCAGGCGAGACACGGGGTTCGGCCTTCAATACTTCCTCGGCCGACAAATGCTCGACGTCCAGCCCCGCATCGCTCTGCCACCGAAACCTTCTATCCAACTCACCCGCATCTTCCTCGGTGAACGCGAGAGAAAGCGTTCCTTTACGATCAAGTTCAATATCGACACCGGTTTCGTCGAGCAATGCGGCGGCCAGATCGGGATAGAGATCGCGCGATTCGCAGCAAAGATCAAAAAACGCGTCCTTTACATCGGCCTCGGCCTGCGGCCCAAGCATACCGGCCGCCGCCCACGACGATTCTTCGCCGCAAATGCCTTTTTCAAGCAAGGTTATCTTCCGCAACCCGCGCAGATGCAGTTCGCGGGCGATGAAAAGGCCGATCACACCACCGCCAATGATCAATACTTCAGGATTCATCTCAAAACGCAATTTGTCGTTTAATCGCAGGTCGTTGTAAATTTGATTATAAGACAAAGCTTATGAAACACACCATTACACTTATTCCCGGTGACGGCATTGGTCCGGAGATCGTCGCGGCGACCGTACGTATTATTGAATCAACCGGAGTCGACATCACTTGGGAAAACCAGATTCTTGGAGCTCAGGCTCTCGAAAAATACGGTTCCACACTGCCCGATGAAGCGATCGAAGCGATGCGCTGTACAAAAGTCGCGCTAAAAGGCCCGATCATGACGCCGATCGGTAAAGGCTTTACCTCCGTGAATGTCGGCCTCCGCAAGGCCCTCGACCTGTATGCTAACGTCCGCCCGATAAAGGCTTTACCGAACGTCGAGTGCCGCTATCCTAATCTCGACCTCGTCATAGTCCGTGAAAACACAGAGGACCTTTACGCCGGCCTTGAGCATATAGTCGTTCCCGGCGTTGTGGAAAGCCTCAAGATCATAACCGAAAAAGCCTCGACGCGCATTGCGAAGTACGCCTTTGAATACGCCCGCGACAACGGACGCAAAAAGGTGACCGCCGTTCACAAAGCGAACATCATGAAGCTTTCGGACGGTCTTTTCCTTGAGTGTTTTTATAACGTCGCGAAGGATTACCCGGAAATCCCGGCTGACGATAAGATCATCGATAATACCTGCATGCAGCTCGTTATGCGCCCGGAACAGTTCGACATTATGGTGATGGAAAACCTCTACGGCGACATCGTTTCCGACCTCTGCGCCGGACTGATCGGGGGCCTCGGCCTCGCTCCCGGAGCCAACATCGGCGAGCTAGGTGCCGTCTTCGAAGCCGTCCAT
This sequence comes from Chloracidobacterium sp., assembly GCA_031402865.1. GTDB lineage: Bacteria > Acidobacteriota > Blastocatellia > Pyrinomonadales > Pyrinomonadaceae > OLB17. The sequence continues at coordinate 97,735 of JANNST010000016.1, forward strand.
GGCTCTGCCCCCGACATCGCCGGGCAGGGAATCGCAAACCCGACCGCTCTCCTTATGTCCGCCATTCTGATGCTCCGCTACATCGGCGAAAAGGAAGCCGGTCAAAAGATCGACGACGCAATGATGGCCGTCTTCGCCGAAGGTAAGGTGCGCACAAAAGATCTCGGCGGCACCGCCAAAACAAACGAATTCGCCAGAGCGATAGTCGAAAAGATCGAGGCCGCTTCCGTCAGAACCGGGAGCGGTAGCGACTCGGCCTCCTAAGCTCCCCTCCTGTCTGAGGAGGTGTGGTAGCCGCGTCGGCTGACGGGGTGGCTTTCTTCCTTTCCTGCCTTTCCGGTCTTCTTCGTCCGTGGTTAAAAACTTTTACCACCGAACAAGACAAACAAGCAGGAAATAAGAGGAACAAGAAAAATACAACGCTTAAAGCCCATAAACCTTCAAACAAATCGGCCTGGATTTAATAAAATGAGAACCATACTTTCAACCCTAATTCTCACATTCGCGTTTGGTATATTCCTGACCGCCGATGCAAAAACCGGCGACGTTAAACTTCGCCTCGCCCAGGAAAAGACCGCTCCCGGCACCGCGATAAAAATAAAATTCCTAAGCGTTATCGAAGATTCCCGCTGCCCCGAAGGCGTAAACTGCATCTGGGCCGGCGTCGCCAAAATAAAGATCCAACTCCGCAAACCCGGAAAACCCGCAAAAGAGGTCGAATTAAACACCAGCCAAAGCGACAAATCCATCACCTTCGAGGGCCACGAAATAAAACTCGCCGCGTTAACCCCATACCCCAGATCCGGCTCTACCACCACCGCCGCCGCCTATTCCGCGACGCTCGCGATCGCGAAGTCGCTAAAATAAAACTTTTCTTGGATTTAAGAGGAACTGACAGTGACAGCTCTTGCAGTACCGCGATCGGTAGCGATCGGGCAGGATAAAAAGGCTTCGTTCGAACGAAGTCTTTTTATCTGTGTTCTCACTAAAATGTTGAGCCCTTACTTACGTGCGGGCTTCTGCATCAAGGCCTCGATCTCATCCGGGTGCTTCGGCACCTTTGCGGTCAGGTTGAGATGGCCATCCTTCGTGACCACAACATCGTCCTCGATTCGGATGCCGATGCCTCGATATTTTGACGGAGAGGATTTGTCGTCAGGCGGAATGTAGAGTCCGGGTTCGACTGTCAATACCATTCCGGGGGCAAACGGACGGGAATTTTTAGCGGTTTGGTCGGTGAAATATCTACCGGCGTCGTGGACATCCATTCCAAGATAATGCCCTACGCCGTGCATATAATATTTCATGTAAGACTTCTTCTTTATCAGGTCTTTTGTCTTGCCCTTTAGAAGGCCGAGCTTCTTCATTCCCTCTGTCAGCAGCTCGATCGAAAGCTCTTGCCGCTTCATCACGGTATTTCCTGTTTTAGTGAACTCGATGCACTGAAGCTGGACGTCGAGCACGACATCATAAACCTCACGCTGGGCCTTTGAATACTTCCCGTTAACTGGAAATGTGCGGGTAATGTCTGCCGCGTAGCCGTTGTATTCCGCACCGGCATCAATGAGTAGAAGGTCACCGTCTTTTAGCGGGCGATTATTCTCGACGTAATGCAGGATCGTGGCGTTCTCGCCGCCGCCGATGATCGAATTATAGGCCACGCCGCTGGCGCCGTTGTCACGCATATAGGCCTCGATCATAGACTCGACCTGAAACTCGTTCATGCCGGGTTTCGTCTTTTGCATTGCTAGAATATGAGCCTCAGCCGAGATCGTCGCTGCCTTCTGCATGAACTCTACTTCACCAGGCGTTTTATGCAGCCGCATTTCGTGGATCAGGATGGTCGGGTCGACGATCGTGTGCGGCGGATAAGGTGATTTCAAACGCCTCTGCCGCTGTGCGGATAAATATTGGAGGATCTGCAGATCAAGCTTTTCGTCGACGCCGAAACGGTAATAAAGCTTATCGTGCCCGTCAATCAGCCTGCCGAGTTCAGCAGCAAATTTATCGATGGGACATGCCCTGTCGGCCTGATGATTTTTGACCGCGCCATCGACGCCCTCGCGGCGACCGAACCACGTTTCCATTTCAGGATCGCGCGGGCGGACATAAAGCGTAAAAGGCTTTTTACTCGCAGGATCGATAACTGCGATAGCATCCGGCTCCGGAAATCCTGTCAGATAAGCGAAATCCGAATCCTGACGAAATTTGTACTCGGTGTCGTAGCTGCGTGTCGCCTCGTGAGCAGCCGGGATGATTGCGATCGAGTCAGGGCCTATCGATTCGATGAAATTTTTAAGTTGTGCTCGCATAATCATAAAAGTTTAACGCAAAGCCGCGAAGACGCCAAGAAAGGAAGAATTGTCCACAGATAGACACTGATGAACACAGATACATTAACAAGAATCCGTGTTAATCTGTGGACAATTCTTCGTCCATGAATCTGCGCATTACCGAAATCTTTCTGTCCATACAAGGCGAATCCTCGCACGCGGGCAGGCCGTGTTCGTTCGTGCGGTTGACGGGCTGCCCTATGCGGTGCGTGTGGTGTGATTCGGAGTACACGTTTACGGGTGGTGAGCGGATCACATTTGACGAAATATTTGCCAAGTTGGACGGTTTTGGCTGCAATTTGGTCGAGGTGACGGGCGGCGAACCACTCGCCCAAAAAAGCGGTTTTCCGTTTATTACAGAACTTTGCGACCGAGGTTATGAAGTGCTGGTTGAGACTGGCGGTTTTATGTCCACCGAAGCTGTCGATGGCCGGGCAAAGATAATTCTCGACGTAAAATGCCCGGCTTCGGGTGAGGCGGAACGCAATCATTGGCCGAATCTTGAAAGGCTGCGGCCGGATATGGACGAGGTCAAATTCGTTGTCGCGGATATGGCGGATTGGGAATTTTCGAAACGGATAATCCGCGAGTACGGTTTGATTGACCGAACAAAAGAGGTTCTAATTTCACCTGTTCACGATACGGAAAATTTAGCTGCGATGGCCGAAGCGATTGCTAAAAGTAACCTGAAGGTGCGTCTCAATTTGCAGCTGCACAAATATATTTGGGGAGCAAATGTTCATGGTGTTTAATCTTGTTTCCGTCTTTGTGAATGGGTGGGAAGATTCACGCAAAGACGCAAAGAAAAGACAATTTAAGCGGACGAAGATATGAATCAATTCAATTTTACAATTTTGGCGGCACTCAGTTTGCTGTTCACGTTTTCGAGTTTTGCTCAGCCGCCAAAGCGGATGCTGACAACGGGTTCACCATCATTAGACGAAAAAATCAAAGCAGAGATCGCCGATTTCAAAGGCAAAGTTTGGATCTACGCCAAAAATCTTGAAACCGGGAAGGATTATGCTTTGCGGGCCGACGAACAGGTTCGAACGGCGAGCACTATCAAGCTGCCGATAATGACTGAAGCTTTTCGGCAGGTTTCGCAAGGCAAAATAAAGTGGACGGATGAATTTGTTCTCACTAAACACGTGAAGCAAGGTGGTTCGGGGATACTGTCCGAGTTTTCCGACGAGACAAAGATCGACCTCAAAACGGCGGTTAACTTGATGATCGTCGTCTCTGACAATACGGCAACTAACCTGGTTCTTGAAAAAGTTGGCGGCGATAACGTCAACGAATTTATGTCGTCGCTTGGGCTTAAGGATACGCTTTCCCTGCGAAAGGTCGGCGGTGGCGGCGACTCGAAAGCGGCCGTCGATCCGATAAACAAGCTGTTCGGGATCGGACGCTCAAGTTCTCGTGATATGGTCAAACTATTCGAAATGCTTGAACGCGGTGAGGTTGTTTCGAAAGAAGCGTCGGCCGAAATGATCGCGATTCTCAAACGCCAGCAATACAAAGACGGTCTCGGCCGTAACGCTCTCGATACGATGCCCGTTGCTTCAAAATCAGGTGCGCTCGACCGTCTTCGAAGCGATGTCGGCATCGTTTACACCCGACGCGGCCGCATCGCAATGGCAATCACAGTTGACGATATGCCGGTCGTTCACTACTCGATGGACGACGTGGGCAACGAATTGATTTGGCGGCTTTCGCAGATTTTGCAGGAAGGATTAGCTCGATGAGCGCCATCGTTTTAGTTTCGGGCGGAATGGATTCGTGCGTGACGGCCGCGATCGCGCGTGAAGAAAACGCGGAATTGGCGCTTCTCCACATTTCGTATGGACAGCGGACCGAAGCCCGTGAGCGAAAGGCTTTCACCGACATTGCCGATAATTACGGTGTCGAAAAGAGGCTCGACGTTTCGATCGAATATCTGGCAAGGATCGGCGGCTCGTCGCTAACAGATAGTAACATTGCCGTGTCCGAAGCCGCTCTCGAATCGAAAGAAATCCCAACGAGCTACGTCCCGTTTCGCAACGCGAATATGCTCTCGATTGCCGTGAGCTGGGCTGAGGTAATTGGTGCAGGCGCAATCTACGTCGGAGCGGTCGCCGAGGACTCGAGCGGATACCCGGATTGCCGGCCGGAATTTTACGAAGCATTTCAAAAGACGATTGAAACCGGCACAAAACCCGATACGCACATTGAAATTCGCACGCCAATTATCTATTTAACGAAAGCCGAGATCGTACGAAAGGGAATCGAACTTGATGCTCCACTGCATCTTTCCTGGTCATGCTATCGCAGGGAAGATTTTGCGTGCGGAGCCTGCGATTCGTGTGCGTTGCGGCTGCGTGGATTCGAGCAAGCAGATGTTTTCGATCCTATCTCCTATCAGGCATCATGATGCTTTAATATTGACATCAATGCACCAATACCTATAATTAAGCTATGAGAACTACAGTGACGCTTGACGACGATGTGGCCCGCACAATCAAGGACGAAATGAAGGCCGATGATGGCAAGACCTTCAAGGAAGCCATTAATGAACTAATCCGGTGCGGCCGATATCACAAAGAAAACACCAAGGCAAAAGGACAACGCAAACCATTTAAGGTTCGCTCCTTCAAAATGGGTTTTTATGAGCACCTCAATTACGACAAAATTTCTGAGTTGTTGGAGGAAATTGAGGGAGTGCATCATAAATGATCCTTCCAGATGTCAATTTACTCCTTTATGCTCATAACGAACTTGACGAACGATTTGAATCGGCCAGTCGGTGGTTTGAGAACTTAATGTCTGGGAATACGACCGTCTGTTTTTGCTGGGAAACGATCAACGGGTTCATAAGAATTTCGACGAACCCACGCGGAACAAAAACTCCTATTAAACTGAACGAAGCATTCACTGTCGTCGCTGAGTGGCTGCGGGCACCTAATACGGTGATACTACAGCAAACTGATCGCCACTTTGAAATTTTAGAGAAAATCGCAATCGATGCAGATACGCGCGGACCCCTGTTTTCTGACGCGAGTCTTGCTGCTCTCGCAATTTCACACAACGCAACTATCGCGTCTAGTGACCGGGACTTTCGATTGTTCGAAGGTCTGAAATTGATCAACCCGTTAGACATACCCGTTAGATAATCAACTGGCTTCTATCTATCTTAATATCTTTCAAATCACCTAATGCCGCGAACGCAATCTTCTCTGTTTTGAAATACTCACGTGCGAGTGTTTGAATCTCTTCCACAGTTACGTCGTCTACGTTTGCGAGCGTTTCCTCGACCGGGATTTGGCGACCATGCAGCATTTCGGATTGGGCAAGCGTGGCGGCACGGCCGGCGGAATCTTCGAGGCCGAGGAGTATCGAGGCCCGTGTTTGCTGCTTGACCAGATCGAGTTCGTCTTGCGTAACGCCATTTCGCACGACCTCTCGCAATTCCGCGATCGTGATATCAACTACCTCGTGTACCTGGTCCGGTGATGTTCCAGCAAAGACGGAAAACAATCCGCAATCGTGATACATGATCGTGGAGGCTCCGACGCTGTAGGCGAGGCCGCGTTCCTCGCGTACCTTTTGCCAAAGACGGCTCGAGGTGCCGCCACCGATAATATTTGCAAGCAGATCCGCCGCGTATCGATTCTTTTCTGCGGCGGCGACAAATGGCACGGCAATTATTAGATGTGCCTGTTCGAGGTTTTCGTTTTGCTCGATGATCAAAGGAGCGGCGTATTTTGGCGGCAATGTTTGGAGTTCACGCTTCAGCTCGCCATTTTCGGCGGCCGGCAAGCCAAAGCTTGAGCTCCAAACACGTGTCGCCATTTCAACGACTTCGGCGTGATCGACATTCCCTGCGGCCGCAATAACAAGATTCGACGCATTAAACACCTGTTCGTGATATTTTCGGGTCGTTTTGCTGTCAAACGCTTTTACGGTTTCCGGTGTTCCCGCGATCGACAGTCCGAGCGGATGGCCGGGGAAAAACTCACGGCTGAAGATCTCGCCGAGAAATTCTTCGGGCGAATCGTCGACCATCTTCATTTCTTCGACGATCACACGCTGCTCGCTTTCCAAATCCGCATTGTCAAATCGAGGATTCGCAAGCATATCGGCAATCAGATCGAACGCTGCGGGAAGCTGATCGTCGATGACCTTGATCGCAAAGCCGGTTTCTTCGTGCGTGGTAAAGGCGTCGAGATTGCCGCCGAGCCGGTCTTGTTCGATGGCAATGTCGAGCGACGTGCGTTTCGGCGTACCCTTGAAAACGGTGTGCTCGATAAAATGCGAAATGCCGTTCAGCTCATCGGGCTCATGCCGCGAGCCGGCGCGGAAAAAGAAACCGAGCGTAGCCGAACGGACGCCGGACATCCGGTCGGTGAGAATAGTCAGGCCGCCATCAAGGCGGGTTTGCTGGATATCTTCCTTCATAATACGAAAGTTGAAGACTAGCACGCGGCGCCAAAAAAGAGAATGAGAACGCCTCCGTCACATTTTTTTGGGGTTGTCCCGATTGTTTATGCGCGGGCAACCGACGCATGGATGCGCTTGTGCCTAGTCCTGCGCTTGATGAGTCGGGTCAGGCCGGGGCGGCGCCGGATTTCTATCGATCGGGGTGACGGGTTTGGCGGCGTTCGGGCGTTGTTCGACCGATTCGTCGGGTTTTGCGTCCTGGTTGATGCCAAGCTGGGCCATGACCTCGGGCCAGTTCAGGCCGAGTGCCTGAAGCTGCTGGAGCAACGAGAAGATAAGGGTCGGAGTCGTCTGGGCAAAGCGGTTGATTCCGCTTGTATGTCCGTTGCCATTGCCGTTGCCGCCCTGGTCGATCATGACGATCTTATCGATCTTGCCGAGCGGTTCAGCAACGGCTTGGAAAACGGGTGCGGCGGATTCGATAATCGCCGGAAGTTTTTCGAGGATCGTCTGTAGACGGGCCGCGTCGTTGAACTCACGCCACGCGGCGGCTTTCTCTTTGATCGCGGCAGCCTCGGCCAAACCCTGGGCTTCCGTCGCTTTTGCTTGGGCAAGACCTGTCGCCTGCAGCTTTTCGGCCTCTGCCAGACCGATGGCACGGATCTTTTCCGCTTCGGCCTTACCTTCAGCGGCGACGGCGGCGGCGCGGCCTTCGCCTTCGCGCTGTAGGGTTTGGGCATCGGCTTCGGCTGTGGCGATCTGGGCCTGTTTGCGCCCTTCGGCTTCAAGAATGGCGGACTCCTGCAAACCCTGTGCGCGGAGTACGGCGGCCTTTCGGTCGGCCTCGGCTTGTTTTACGACCGTTGCTTCAAGCTCTTTTTCTTTGCGCAGGACTTCCTGTTCCTGCACGGCGATCTGTTCCTGCGTGCGAACGCGTTCGACGCGGACTTCTTCGATGGTCACCTGCTGTTGTGCCTTTGCGTCAGCGAGCGGGCCGGCCTGAAGGGATTTCGCACGTTCGGATTCGATCTCGGCCTGCACCTGCGCTTTTTGAATTTCGGTCTCGCGGGTCGATTGTGCGATGAGAGCTTCGGTTTCGAGGCGGACCTTTTCGCCTTCCTGCAACGCGAGCGAAGCTTTGATCTTCGAATCGCGGTTAGCTTCGGCCTGGCCGATCTCGGCGTCGCGTTTTACTTCGGCAGTTCGGCGTTTACCGAGTGCGTCGAGATAGCCTTCTTCGTCGGATATCTCCTGAATGGTCAGAGCGTCGAGCCCGATACCCATTTTTTCTAGGTCACCGGCGGCCTCGGTCAACAATTTCTGGGCAAAACTCTGGCGGTCATTGTTGATCTCTTCAACAGTCAGCGTACCGAGGATCGCGCGAAGATGGCCTTCAAGCGTCTGAAAAACGAGCTGATGAAAAACATTCTGCGGCATTCCCAAAAACCGTTCGGAAGCAGCCCGCAGGCTCGAATCGTCGCCCTTTATCTTCACGTTCGCAACCGCTTTTACAGAGACGGGAACGCCCTGCACGGTGTACGCCCGCTGCGTGGCAAGCGGCACGGTGATGACGTTCAGGTCGAGATATTCGACCTTTTCGAGAAATGGAAAGACCAGTGTTGCACCGCCGCGAACGAGGCGATAACCGGCCACCGATCCGTCAGCCAGTTTGCGTTTCCGTCCGGAGATGACCGCGGCTTGATTCGGCGAAACTTTAATATAGTTTCGGCTTATCAGCATCAACGCGATAAGCACCGCGATGACGATGACGAGAATGATGACCGGGATCAGAAGTGCCGCGTAATTAGATAGTATTTCCACTGTTATAACCTCGTTCTGTCTCAACAATTACAGAGTCGCCGGCGATGGCGGCAACGGTGACCATGGTGCCTATTTTTATTTCCTCATCGTTAGCTGAACGAGCGATCCGGTCGATGCGCTCGTCGCCGATGCGGGCGGAGATTTGGCCGATCTCGCCGGGTTTGATTGCGACGGTGACCTGTGCGGTGCGGCCTACGAGATCGCTGTCGGTGACCGAACTTGACGCCTGCTGGCCGATCAAAAACCGGCCGAATAACGATACGACACCGCCGAAAATCACGCCGCCAAGCAATCCGATCAGCGAACTGACGACAGCCCCGTAGCCCATTTGCGCTCCGATCGCTCCAAAGCCGCCGAACGCCGTAATAAAAACAGCCAGCACGCGGCTGTCCAGGAAACCGAAATCCACGCCGCTGTCACCAATATCCGTTCCGCCGCCGAACATCTCAAAAATGTCTCCGAGTACTAGAGAGATCAGTAGGAACACAAAGCCGATGCCGCCGATGATGACGAATAGAGTAAGGAGATTAAGACTTGTGAAAAAATCCATGAGTTCTGTTTCGGTGTGTGGCGACATTCTACATTGAAAGAGGATATTTAGCCACGAATTACACGAATGGCACGAATAAGAATTTACAGAACTAAGCGTTCGTACTCTAACTTATGCTTTCCGAAATTGATCAGGAGGGCAAGTTTGAAGTTGGTCGCCTTTAGATAGTTCAGCGTTTGGGCCTTGTGGATATCGACGATCCTTTCTGCTGCTTTTAGCTCTAGTATGAATGAATTCTCAACCAAGATATCTGCGATGTAGTCTCCGACTATCCGTCCGTGAAACTGAACCTTCACCGGAAATTGTTGTTGAGCGACGATTCCATTCTCCTGGAACAAAACCATCAGGGCGTTCTCATAGACTTTTTCAAGAAACCCATAACCAAGTTCGGTATGTACCTGCATTGCTAGTCCGACAATCTTGTACGACAAATCTTTGTAGAGGATTTTTTCTTTAAACATAAAAATTTTTGCCACGAATTACACGAATAGCACGAATAAGAAATTGGTCTATTTCTCTTTTCTTCAATTCGTGTAATTCGTGTAGTTCGTGTAATTCGTGGCTAATTTACTGTGAAATAGCGTTGAACAGCAGCGGAAATGTCGCTAGCGACTGGCCGCGGTATTGCGGGCGGAAGCCGAAGAGGACGATCTTGCCTTCGCCGACTGTGAACTCCACTAACGCAGCTTTCCCGGCGATTTTTTCGGCGCCGAGGGCCCAGCCGGAGAGGAGGACGTTTTTCGGGTCACTTGGGTAGCGGGCGATGATGCGAAAATTGCGGGTTAGGGCAGTGTCGGCCCGGACGTTGTTTGCGGGTTCAGAGCCCTTACTAACGTGCGGGCTACTGACACCTGCGGCCAGCGGGTCTGTTTGGATCTCGAAGACCGGTGAGTTTTCGAACCAGGCGATGGACTGCGCGGGCATTCCTTTGGCGATTGGGTGGGTGAGGTCGAGTTCGGTGCGAAGGATCGAGCCGGGGATGAAGAAATCCTTGCGGGCGAGGCCTTTTGTGACGTCTTTTACCGGCAGGTTGAACTGCTCGATGGCGAAGTTCGACGCGCGGTTTAGAAAGACGAGCGTGCCGCCGGCCTCGACAAATTTCCGCAGGTTCTCGACGCCTTCCTTACCGACGCCGCCCGTGTATTCATCCGGCATCGAACCTTTCGGATAGCCGTTGAGGATCTGATTGGGCGATTGGTCGGGGAAGATGATTGTGATTGGCTTTCCGCGTTCCGCGAGTCGCTCTCGGATTTCTGAATCGAGAATGTTGCCCACTTCGTTTTCGCACTCTATACGGTATCCGTCGGGCCGTCGAAAAAGCCAACGTGTCCAGCCTTCGTCCATCAAAGGTGGTGCGGATTTGTAAATCGAATAACGAGGTGGATGGTATGAGCCGCAATTGGAACCGCGTCCACTGCCTTTGCCTGCGGTCGGAATCTTGTATCGAAGCGATGTGTAAACCGCTTCCAACTCGACACCAAATAGCAAAGGTAGGGTATGCGCTGTAACGTCGTAAGGTGCTATCGGATTTCCGGCGGCATCTTTTAAGTCGGGATATTTTTGGATTTCGAGAAGAGCCTTTGCAAATGCTCCGTATGGCTGATCGAGTTTAATGACATGCGAGTCTTCAGGGTACTTCTTGCCATTCACTGTCAAAGAAGTTGGCATATCAACTTCAACGCCTGCCGTGGAGAGAATCGCCAATAATTCTGACTGCCGTTGGCTAGCACCAAGTTGATGTCTGACACCGCCCTTGTCAACATCATTGAATCCAAGAGCCGGAAAGATGAATCCTGTGAGTTCACCATCCTTTCTCGGCCTCACCGCCTCTTTCCCAATTGCATAAAACCTCGTCAGCCATTTCTCGCGGTTGTCGGAAGCGTGATTTAGCAAGCTAAACGCGGCGGTGGTCATGTAGTCGGTGATGTTTCGGAGTTTCCATTCGCCGCCTTTCCAGACGGGGCCGAAGTTTGGGGATTCCTTTTTGGCGTCGAGGCCGCCGGAGGCGCCGCGGAGGTCTTCGAATTTTACGGTGATCGGCGTGGCGAGCTTTGCAGAGGCGGTTTCGCTCAGGATGCGGACGCCGCCGTGGTAGTGCGAATAGGCACGCGCTGGGGTCCAGGCGTCGTATGTGGTATTTGTCGTAATGCCTTCGAGGCCTTTTTTGCGGAGGTCGGCGGCCATGAAATTACCGAGCTCGGTGTAGCCTTCGACGATCTGTTTGGGCACGTTCGGCTCGACCGGGGCCATGTACGGCGGCAGGAAAAGGCGTGCGCCGTTCGCGCCCTGCTGGTGGATGTCGTGGACGATCTGCGGGTGCCAGACGTTGTGGATCTTATCGACCGTGCGCTGCGTTTCGACCTGCGTGAAGGCGTACCAGTCGCGGTTGTTGTCGTGGCCGACGTATTTGTGATAAAGCTCAGGCGGCTCGGTGCCTTCGTAGGGCGTGCCGAGGGTTTTGTCGTACCAGTTTTTGACGATGTCGACGCCGTCGGGGTTTAGGCTTGGGACGAGGAGGATGATCGTGTTTTTGAGAATGTTTTGAATTTCGGGATCGTTGCTGCTCGCTAATCGGTGGGCGATGAGCATGCTGGAGAGCGTGGAGCCGACCTCGGTGGAGTGGATGCCGTGGGTTATGAGGACGATGGTCTTGCCCTGTTTGATCAGAGTTTGTGCGGCTTTTTCGCGGCTATCGCCGCGTGGGGACAAGAGTGTCCCCGCTCCGATCCTTCGCGGGTCGGCGAGCTTTGCGTTGATCTGCTCGTATTTCTTTAGAGCCTTGAGGTTTTCGGGGCTTGAAATCGTTGCGAAAACGAAAGGTGCGCCCATCGTTGTCTTGCCGATCTCTTCGAACATCAGGCGGTCGGAGGCGGCGTCGAGTTTTTTGAAATAATCAACGATGCTCGCCCAACTCGCCAGCTTTCTGTCATCACCGGGGGTGAAGCCGAGCGTGTCTTTTGGGGCAGGGACTGTTTGGGCGATACAGGTTAAGGCCAGGAGAAGAAGTAGCCCGCAAAGACGCAAAGACGCAAAGGAAAAGGAGGATGTTTTCATATTGTTGGAAGTTTAGACGATTTTTAATGGTTGGGTAAAGAGGCGGAAACACGACCGGTAGGGAGTGTGTGGTTTTCATAAGGTTGGATCACCGACAGGAAAAGAAACACCCTCGCTACCGCTTGGGTTTCCGCCCTTAGGTTCGTGCTTGCGTGTTTAGCGGATTAAATGTAAATTAACGCAAGTTTTCTGTAACAAAACTTTCCCCGCTCTTAAATTGCAACCCGCTTTGTTATGCGGGAGAGTTAAACCCCGTCAGCCGAAGCGGCTGCCACTCCTCCTTCGTACGGAGGGGAGCTTAAAACAGTATGAAAAACCCATTTCTTGAGAATTTTCGCTCGTATATACCGGCGAGTGTAACAAGTCTGCGAGAACTGACGCCCGGCCCGCTTATTGTGGGTACGCTGCTCGGCATTATTTTCGGGGCGTCGTCGCTTTACCTCGTACTAAAAGTCGGGCTCACGGTATCTGCTTCGATACCGGTGGCCGTGATCTCGATCACGCTGTTCCGCATATTGTCGAAGCTCGGGGCGAAGGACGCGACCATTCTCGAACACAATATTGTCCAAACTGCAGGTTCGGCGGGTGAATCGATAGCGTTTGGCGTTGGCGTGACGATGCCGGCGATCCTTATTCTCGGGTTCGATCTCGATGTGTGGCGGGTGACGCTGGTCGCGGTTCTAGGAGCTCTTCTCGGGATTTTGATGATGATTCCGCTGCGGCGGGCTCTGATTAGGGACCAGCACGGGCTGCTCAAATATCCCGAAGGCACGGCCTGCGCACAGGTACTGATCGCCGGTGCGTCCGACGAATCGCGTGCGGTCTCGATCGACTCCGAAAAGGAACACAACAGCGACGCGGCAATAAACGGCGGGAAGATTATCAGCATCGGATTCGCGATGGGTTTTGCTTTTAACGCGATAATGCAGGTGTTGAAGGGTTGGAAAGAGATTCCGACAAAGGTTTTTGGAAGGCCGTTCGAAGGCGGTTCGATCTCGCTTGAGAATAATCCGGCATTGCTTGGCGTCGGCTATATTATCGGCCCGCGTATCGCAGGTATAATGTTCGCCGGCGGAGCGCTTTCATATCTTGTCCTGATACCGATGATCAAGTATTTCGGATCCGGATTGCTGGGCCCGCTGGCACCGGCCGTGGTTCCGATCTCGGAAATGGGCATTCAGGGCAAAAACAGCATTCAGGCCGATTACATCTTGTACATCGGTGCAGGTGCGGTGGCGGCCGGCGGCATTATCAGCCTCGCTCGTTCGTTGCCGACCATTTGGCACGGCATTAAAGGCGGGCTTTCCGACTTTCGCGGCGGCAGCGATACCGCAACCGGCAACGCCGTAGAACGAACTGACCGCGATCTCTCGATCAAATTCGTCATCGGCGGCATTCTCGCACTTATCGCCATCATCACTTTTGTTCCGGCGCTAAAGATGAATCTGCTCGGTGCAATTCTGATAATCATTTTCGGATTCTTGTTTGTTACGGTTTCTTCAAGGCTAACAGGCGAAATCGGTTCGTCGTCAAACCCGATCTCAGGCATGACAGTGGCGACACTGCTGCTCACCTGCCTTGTTTTCCTTATCCTTGGCTGGACGGCGGCCGACCCCTATTTTGTGACTGCCCTTTCGATCGGCGGTATTGTATGCATCGCGGCTTCAAATGGCGGCACGACATCACAGGACCTCAAAACAGGCTTTCTAGTTGGCGGTACGCCAAAGGCGCAGCAGATAGCGATCTTGGTCGGAGCTCTGGCGTCTGCACTAGTTCTCGGGCCTATTTTGCTTGCGTTGAATGACAGCGGAACGGTATATGCTCCTGCGACCACATTCACTAAGGTCAAGAAGGACGTTACGGTAAACGCAGCCGGCCTGCCGGCATTCACGGGTGACGACAAGCCTTCAGTTGCAGGCGATTACCGGATTTTTGAGAATAAGGCAGCGGAGGGACAGAAAGAGCCAGCAAACAAGGATCTTCCGGCCGGGAAATTCCTGGCTGATGCGTCCGGAAAAATTCTCTATAAGGTAGACGAGAATTTCCCGAAAGGTGCAACGGTTCCAGCCGGGACCGAGGTCGGACCCGCCGAAACGATCAGAGGTGCACAGGCCGCGAGCGATACAACAACCTATCGCGGCTGGCATAAAACCGAAGCCGATGGCGGGATCGCTCCGGGAAAATATCTTGTTTCAACGGACGGCGAGATCAAATACCTGGTCGATCCGGGCATTAACGGCACTATCACCGAGCGCGACGGAACGGACGTGACGAAGTACTCGGCCCCAAAAGCGACCTTGATGAGTTATATAATCAAGGGCATCCTGAGTCAGGAATTGCCTTGGGGATTGGTACTTCTTGGCGTTATGATCGCCGTCACGCTGGAACTGGCGGGAATACCTTCGCTTGCATTCGCGGTCGGCCTCTATCTGCCAATCTTTGTTTCGGCCCCGATATTTGCCGGGGGCATTGTGCGTTGGGGCGTGGACAAAGTCATCTTCAAACGCCTTCGCGAAAAGGACCTGACGGAGGCGGAAATGATCGCCGAAACCGATAAGAGTCCGGGCGTGCTGCTGGCATCGGGATATATTGCGGGAGGAGCACTGGCGGGAATACTCGTGGCGTTCTCGGCTGAATTCCTGAGCGGTACGGTTAAGAGCTTTGAGGAATGGTCGGAGAAGAACAATCCGCTTTTCGCGGGCGACAATTCAAACTGGCTTGGCCTCCTGCCTTTCATCGTACTGGCAGTGGTTCTCTATCTCGTCGGACGTGAGATATTGCTGAAAGGTAAAAACCGGAATTAGGTAGAGATTTTGTTTTACCTTTTTATACAAGGCACGCTATAATACCAATAGCGTGCCTTTTCCTTTTTCTTCCGCACGTCATCCAGAACTAAAAATCCACTACCATTGGTAATTGAATTTTCGGAGATTTTGTTTATGCGGCACA
Organism: Chloracidobacterium sp.; assembly: GCA_031402865.1. Lineage (GTDB taxonomy): Bacteria > Acidobacteriota > Blastocatellia > Pyrinomonadales > Pyrinomonadaceae > OLB17. The sequence goes on from JANNST010000016.1 coordinate 112,858, forward strand.
CGAATCTGAAGTCGGGCTTTCTTGTTTGTTTCGCAATAATTCTATCCGCGTTCTTGAACGGCTGCTCGGTTGCTGCTCCCAAAATCGTGGCGGAGACCAACGTCGCGAACGCGGTTGCGGCACCGAAGGGAGCAACGATCAAGATCGAGCCGAATTCCCCGGCCGATACTGTCCGAGTTTTTTACCGCAATCTGCGTGAAAAACGTTTTCGGGAAGCGATCTTCCTGACGAATCTGCGGCCGGCGATCGAGGGGCTTACCGACAGGGAATTGAAGGAGTTTCAGGTCGATTTTGAGGCCGTGGCGAAGAATGTCCCGGCTGAGATTGAGATAAATGGTGAAATAACATCTGGTGATTCGGCGACGGTGACGGTAAAATTACCGGGCGAAGAACCTGACACATCGGAAATACAGGAAGTACGTCTGCGGAGGGAAAACGGCGTCTGGGTGATCCTCACCGTCGACGAAACGGCAGAGAAGCAGATAAAGCAGGAAGGAAAAAATTATTTTTATGCGTTGAGGATAACGACGCATCAGGACGAGGCAAAAGCGATGCTCGACCGCATTTCAAAGGCCCAGATCGCATTTTCTGCTCAAAGCCCGGGAAAATTCGGCGAGATACCGGCATTGATCGAAAGCGGGTTTTTACCGACTGACGTGCAGACGTCGGAGACGACCGGTTATGTTTATGCCTTGACGCTTAGTGCTGATAAAACGGACTATACCGCAACCGCGACGCCCGCCGAATACGGCAAAAGCGGTAAAATCTCATATTTGGTTCGCCTCAACGAAAAGAAATCGCCGCTATTGACCGCAAAAGACACCGGCGGAAAGCCGCTGCAAAAATGATTGGAATTGTTCAGCGATTGAGCGTATTATTATTTACAGGCTGAGGTTCCCCCCAATCCTACGAGGCCTGCGGTAGTCAACTTCCTTAACAATCAAAAAAAATGTTACGAGAACTGGTTTCCAGATTTAGCAGCACCATCGCCGAACGCCGGGCCTCGGTTCGAAAAAAATATAGTGTTCCCGTCAAGGTTTGCTTCGGGGCCGAGAAAGGCGGGTTAAGATCGTCTTGTGACGACCTTTTCCTATCGGGTGAAACGACGGATGTAAGCGAAACCGGGATCGGGTTCGCGGTCTCGTCAATAAGGATCAAAGAGAAATACCTTGTCGGGCAGGACCGTTCGCTTAACGTCGAATTGGACCTGTCTGGAACAAAAATCCGCATGCAGGTCCGTGGATGCCGTTACGAAAAAGTCGGAATTCATCTATCGACGGAGAAATATCTGGTCGGCGCTGAGATAATTGCCGTAGATGAAGCGGACAAGGAAGCTTACGAGAATTTTCTTGCCAACGGGCCTAAATCGTCCAACAATCTCTCGGCCGTCTTTGAGTTGGGAGCGGAATAGAGATTTATTTCAGATCAACGGTACACGGGCGTGAGGCAAAAAACTCACGCTTTTTTGTTTTTGAGCGCGTTTTGTGTCTTAATTTTCTCAATGAAGGAAAAAGTCGGGATAGGAATAATCGGGACGGGTTTTGCACGCAAGGTGCAGATACCGGCATTCGCGGCGTGTGAAAATGCGGAGATCACATCGGTCGCCAGCGGCAGCCTGGACAACGCGAGATCGACGGCTGAGGAATTCGGCATTGGTCATTTTACCGACAATTGGCGTGAGACGGTCGCCCGCGATGATATCGACCTTGTATGCATTACGACTCCGCCGAAACTGCATAAGGAAATGACGTTGCTCGCGATTGAGCATGGCAAACATGTCCTCTGCGAAAAGCCGATGGCCATGAATGCTGCTGAGGCGGAAGAGATGTGCGAAGCGGCAAAGTCAGCAGGCATTGTGGCACTGATCGATTTTGAGCTGAGGTTCCAGCCGGGGCGACAGAAAGCGTTTGCGATGATCCGCAGCGGCGAGATCGGTAAGGTGAGGCACGCGAAATGGAATTTCCGGGCGCCTCACCGCGGCGATCCGAATTTGCCGTGGAATTGGTGGTCGGACATCGAGCAGGGCGGCGGCGCTTTGGGGGCGATCAATTCGCATATTATCGATTCATTCCACTGGTTTCTGGGAGCTAAAGTTTCTAGCGTCTTCTGCCAATTGCAAACGCACGTCAAAAAACGGCCGTTCAACGGCGATTTTCGCGACGTAACGACCGATGACGAGGCGAACATGCTGCTGCGATTCGCAGATTCAGATTTGACTGACGATGCGACGGGGCTTGTGTCGGTTTCGATGCTCGAACAGCCGGAGTACGTGAACCGGTTGGAGTTTTTCGGCACGGACGGAGCAATTCGAATCGATCATCGTGGCGAGATATTTCTGACCAAGTCCGGTGATGCTGATTGGACGGAAATTGAGGTTGAGTTTGGCGAGGCGATACCGGGCGTTCCGGACACCGGGTTTTCACGCGGGTTTATGGAATTTGCGCCGAGAATAATAGAAGCGATTCGCGAGCGGAAAACCGAGATTAAATACGCAGCGACATTTGCGGATGGACTGAATGTGCAGAAGGTTTTGGATGCCGCACGAGAGTCGAACGAACGGGGCGTCGCGGTGAATATCACATCGAATTAAGATGCAGCAAACAAAAATTCTTTCTCCAGTCGCCATGGGCCGCCTAGATAGCTCCACAAAGTCGTTCCAATGACAACGCCTTCAAACGGCTGATGTCTTCGACTCATATCTTCGAATAATTCGCGGGCGGCTTGCGGCTCCGTTTTGTTTTGAATAGTTATATGAGGCTGAAATTTTTGCCTGTCCTGTGGTGTAAGGCGGTCCTGCCAACAAGCGGCCAGTTTATTTCGAAAGTTCACCAGTTCGACCGACGTAATTTTCATCGCGACTCCGCGGCCTAAAAAACGCCAGGAATCGAATGTCACCGCGAAAGGCGGCCGCATTTGAGCATCGGTTTCTAACCTCTCGACTATCTCGTCAATATTTTCGCCTGGAAGATGGTGAAAAAGAGTAGCGTGGGCCGCCAAAAAGTTTCGCTCCGGCGGAAAATGCTTCGTTCGCAGAACATCGAAATACTCTAGCGAAGCCGCGTCTAGCCTGGCTGTTAGCACTAAGGGAGCGATTGTCATTTAATGGTAACGCAAGCACGGATGCCTGCGGTGCGGTCACTCCTACTTCATATATTTACCTAGAAAATCCGCTACACGAGGATAGAGGTCTAATCGGTTTTTTAGTTTTGAGATGCCGTGGCCTTCGTCGTCGTAGAGTTTATATTCAACGATGGCGTTGCGCCTTTTGAGGGCTTCGACCATTTGCTCGCCTTCAGTGTAGGGAACACGCGGGTCATTTTTGCCGGAGATTACGAACAGCGGCGTTTTTATTTGGTCGATCTTGCGGATCGGCGATATGCGGCGGAGGAAATCGATGTCCTTGTCGAGCCTTCCGTATTCAACCTCACGCTGGCGGCGGCGGTAGCCGGATGTGTTGGTGAGGAACGTTTCCCAATTGGTGATCGCGACCGTACCGACTGCCGCCGCCCACAGGTCGGGATAAAGCGTGATCGCCGCCATCGTCATATAACCGCCATAGCTGCCGCCCGTAACGGCAATACGTTTCGGGTCGGCTCCGCCGTTTTTTACAAGCCATTCATGCGCGGCTGCCAAGTCTTTTACTGAGTCTTCGCGTTTTTCAACATCGTCGAGGTGAGTGTAGGTTTTGCCGTAGCCGGTCGAACCTCGAACGTTCGGATCGAGGACGGCGTAGCCGCGAGACAGATAATATTGGAAAAGAGGATTGAATCCCGGGCGCGACTGGCCTTCTGGCCCGCCGTGGACGGAGACGATGACCGGTTGCAGTGCCGGTAAGGATTCCGTGCGTCGCGAACCGTCAGAACTGATCGTAGTTTTAGTTCCGTCACGAACCGGGCGCGGCTTGTAATACCAAGCTGGGATCTCCAGTCCATCGAAGCTCTTTATCTTTACCAATTCCGGAGCCGTAAAAGTTTTTGGATCGAGCCCGGATCTGTCGCTATTGGTAACTTGCGAAAGTTTCTTCGTGTTCAGATCGTAGAGCCAGATGTCGCCGTTTTTCGTCGCCGAACTGAAGGAGAAGGCCAGCTTGCTTTGATCCTTCGAAAACGTCAGTCCGCCGACGAGACCTTGTGCCGGCAGGTTTACCCCTGAGGCAGAACCGGACACAGTTGCATAATCAGTGTTCGCAGAAACATTCGTCAGATAGAGATCGGAAAAACCTTCGCGATTTACGACGTAAGCCATGACAGTTGGATTCGCCGCCATTGCTACACTGCCCACATCCCAGGTGCCATGACCCATGGGAGGATCCATCTCAAGGTCCGTAACTGATACCGCGGAGTCGTTAACAAAGCTGATCGGAGGTACGTAGCTCATAACTTCGCCGGCGGGACGGCCATTTTTCTTCCGCATTTGAACAAGTGTCGCGAACTCGCGTTTATCATTAGTAGTCAAAATTATCGTGCCACCCAGAAAGTGAACGTTATCGTATTCGGAGGCCTCAGTATGCGGCGTCAGGTGTGTTTCCTTTTTGGTCGCGACATCGACCAGGTAGAGGTCGTTGTCGAGGCTTTTTTCGATGCCGTCGCGGGAAAGGACAAACTTGGTCCCAGCATCGTTGACGGCGGCGATGTTGATGTTGCCGTCGTATTGATAAAGAAGCTCTTCCTTGCCCGTGGCGATCTCCATCGAATAAACGTCAAAGAAGGTGCGGTTGCGTTTGTTCGAGGCGTAGTAAATTTTCTTGCCGTCCTTGGAAATTTCGGCGAAGTTATTTCGCACTTTCGGATCGTCGGTCAACGCACGGACGCCGGTGCCGTCAGTTTTCATCCAGAAAAACTGCGTGTTCTCGTCACCGCCGCGTGCCTTGCCGAAGATGATGCCGCTTCCGTCGGGCAGCCATCGGGCAAAGCCGACGTTGTCTTCATAATTCGTCAACTGTTTCGGCGTTCCGCTTGGCAGATCGACCATCCACACCTGCGATGTGCCGGTCGTATTTGTCAGATACGCCATCTGCTTACCGTCGGGCGAAAGCGTGGGCGAGCCGGCGGATTTGATATTTAGATACTGCTGAATGGTGTAGGGCTGGGCGAGAGCTGAAATCGAAAGAACAAGAAATATCGCAGCTGCGGCAAGATTTTTACGCATGTTTTTCTCCCAAAAAAAAAGGATAATGAAGTGTAAGCCTCATTATCCATCATTACTTGCCCGAACTTCAATCACGCTTTCATGTGCCCCAAATACTTGGCGGCTCGACCTCTTCGCTGGCGAATGAACGCAGCAGCCCGCATTGCTCACAGCGATACGATTCCACCGAGCGGCATTCTTTGCCGCCGGTCTTTACGCCTGACCAGAAAGACGACTCGGGACGTCCTCGAACCCACCGCGGCACCAGTTTTCCGCCGTAAGTCATGTCGAGAATAAATCCCTCTATCATAATTCCGTTGCAGTCCGGGCACATCTTCGGCGTATCCGTCATTCACCTGCTCCTTAGAAATCGATCTTCTTGTTCTCGCCATAGTCGGCTTGCTGGCCGGTAGCCAGTGCCTTGACGAAGCCGAAAATTTCAACGATCTTGCTCGAAGGTGCATCCCAGTACTCGGCCTGTTCGACCGATACTTTTAACAGACACAGATGCGGGTCGTCCAGCCCTTCCGGAAACCAGGCCTTCAGGATCGGGCTCCAAAGTTCTTCGATCTTCGCACGATCCTTGCTAACTTCTCCCCGGCCTGAAACCGAAACATAAGTGTTGTCATCCGGCTTTGAATAGGCCACATTGACGCGATTGTCTTTGGCGATCTCTTCGACCTTGTGCGTGTTGTCGCTGGTAAAAAACCAGAGATCGCCATCAAATTCAAACTCCTGCGTTGACATCGGCCTGCTCCGCAGATATCCCGCGTCCATAGTCGTGAGCATGCAAAAGTCGATGCCCTCGATCAAACTCTTTAACTTTTCAACTGATTCTTGTCGGTTGTGCATAAATCCCCCTCGCAAATTAAATACTATGTTCTATATAAGTACACGGACGATAAGCAGAGCAAGTTTCATTCCAGTCAGTTGGTTCGGTTTTTGAATCTCCTGGTTAACTGGTGTGGTCATGAACAATTCGCCAGCCTTCTTTGAATTTGCGGAAGATAAGCGTAAATTTGCCGTGCGGGTTGTCCTTTTCGCGGGCTAGCGACCAACTGCCGAGAACTAACGAGGCATCCTTTGAAAGTACGGTTATTTCAAGGTCAGAGAACGTCAGCGTACCCATTTTTGCCCGCGAATCATAGCTCTTTTTGTAGCGATCGAGCGTCGGTTGCCAGCCGCGCGTCACACCGTCGCTGGAGGCGAAAACGAGCTTGTCTGAATTCCAGTAGCCGCGCATGAAAGCCTCGATGTCGCCGCGGTTCCAGTCGGCGGCCTGATCGTTCATCACCTTTTTGATGTCAGCCATTATCGTATTCTGCACCTTGGCCGACTGGGCAGATGCGATGAGCGAGCAAAAGAGAATCGACGTGAGAACGATCAGAACTTTCATATATTTAGTTTAGCTTAATCTAAAAGGCGATTGACAAGCCAAGCCCGCCAATCGCCTTTCGACACTTCAAATTCCCGAGAATTATTTGTTGCCGTCAGCGTCGGCCTTCTGCTTTTCGGTCAACGCAATACCCATTTTTTCAAGCGTTACTTGATTGAGCGTGCCCGTCGCCTTGAGGCCGTTTGATTCCTGATACTTTTTCAGGCCGTCACGTGTTGCGTCGTCTAGTTTTCCCGATTCTTCGCCGGCGTACATCGATTTAGTCTTGAGGCCCTTTTGAGCTTCCTTGATCTGATCGACCGTCGCCCTAAAGATCGTCGTTTTCGGTTTTGCGTCGGCTGCGAGCTTCTCTACCTTCGCCGGTTTCTTCTCACTTTCTGCTTCGGCATAAGAACCTGGTGAAACAGGTATAAGCTTTTGGCCATCTGTCAGCTCGACATTCATTTTCTCAAGCGTTGCCCGGTTTAGCGTGCCTGTCTGCTTTAAGCCATTATCTTTTTGGAAACTCTTGATGCCGATTCGGGTCTCGTCGTTATAGGTTCCGGTTGCGTCGCCTTTATAAAGCGATTTGTCCTTCAACATCACCTGCACCTGCTTGATCTGATCTTTTGTCGGGCGAAAAACCGGCCCACGCTTCGTTGCGGGTTTAGGCGCCGGTGCCTTTGTGTTTTTCAACTCCGCGACCGTTATTGTAGACGACGCTGGTTTTGGGCTTGGCTGCGGTGCGGGCTCTTGAGCCTTTAAGGAAACGCCGCAAATTAAAGAAACGGATAGTGCAAAAAGTAGCTTTCTCATCGAAAATGGTCCTCTTATGTTTAGATTTTTTGCGAAAGAGCAAAGCGGGAGAATCGTACAAAATACAAATTTCCGGTGAAAAGGCTTCGCTTTTTTATTTCGAAATGAAGTATTGAATTATTTTAAGAAACTGTCAAGAAATTTGTCATCGAGTTCCCGCCGCAGACGTTTTATCTCCTCTAACGGCGTCTCCTGTGCCACCGCTTCACTGCCCGATATGCTGCCACGCTTTCTCCCGATCACCGTTTTGCCGATCCTGTGCGGCGGCCCGCTCTCCGCCTCCCTCTCCAATCCCGACGCCGCCACCCACCTGTGCAACGTACTCGCCGGAATCCCGTAAACCCCCTCCAACTCCCGATAACTCCCCCCTCCGCCGACGTATTCCTTTATCATCTTCTGCCTGATCTTTTTACTTGCCATCTTGTCCCACTCTGTCCCACTTTATGTGTAAACCTATTTCAGGACAAGACAGCCTTAAGTGAGACGATCGCGATTCCAGAATCGTTCCGTCTTGCGTAAAAGGCGGAACGGCTTAAATTTTGCAGGTAAGCCAGTTACGGCCCCAAATCGTTCCACCGCGGGTTCGCGCACACTTCGGAACGATTTTATTGCTGGCCCTGGTGACGCGACCCTAAACCAGTCCGCTCGCCGACTGAATCTCCAATTGTCAAAGACCTGCATCCCGCCTTCGCCATATGTGCGAGGCTCAAATATTGTCGCATAGATGCAATACTGTGTCAAGGATTTCACAAATTGGGTAGTGGTTCAGTTTGAAATCCTCTTTTTATACGGGCCGCGTTTTTCAGCCTTTGGCATGCAGGCATCCAACACAGCGATCATATCCGAGATTTCCCACAGTCGAGTTGTAACGCCTGCCGCCATTGCTGGGGTGCATCTCAAGCTTTTGTGAATCCGAACAAAATTATAATACATGTAATGCAATGCAATCGCGTGCATGTGGTTTTCAACTTTCTTGCTGAAACCGTTTGTTAGACGTGTGAACCTTCGCATGCTCATACGCATCGTGAGATTCTGCCGTTCAACGTAGCTAGTCGAAATATGCTTTTGATCTGGACGGCCTGCAACCCACTTTGTTTCGCATCCGATACATTCAGCCGGACTATAACGGATTTCGTCTTGCGGCTTGCCGTAAACCTTTATCAGCATCGCGTAGTCGATCTCACTACCAAAAGCGGCTTCAACGGCTTCCAGGTACGGTCTATGACCGTCTGTCGTAAGCTGTACGCGATTCGCCAAACGTCCGGCGAGGTCGGTAATAAATTCGTATGCCGCAAGGCCGTCTCTTTTGCCAACGGCCCAACACGGAACAAGCTTTGTATCGGCATCCAACGCAACCCACGTCCAAATATCGCCGTAGCCTTTTTCTATTCTCTGTTCGTCCGATGCGTTCTTTGCCTTCGCTCCAACAAACGACCAAATTTCGTCACACTGAACACGCTTGCAAGTTAGATTCTGAAAAGCTTCGTCCTGATATTCAGTACAGGCTTTGCCGAGGTCGGCAAGAAGTTTGAGAACGGTATTCTTAGCAACGCCCGTCATTCTAACGGTGGCATTGATGCTCACGCCTTCGACCAATGCCGCTACAACCTGTTCACGCTTTTTGTTATCGAGCTTGTTCATGTATTAAGAATACGAAATACCCCTAAAAGTGTCAAGCATAAAAATCAGTTTGCTAAATTGGGAAAGTTGAAGTTGACAAAGTTTTCATTATTTTCAATAATTTATGCGTGGAATTAACAAACTATCGCACACCCGGCCAATTATTGGAAGAGCTGCTCATACTTAACGAGTGGAGTCAGCGCACCCTTGCAATCATACTCAATATTAATGAAACAACGATAAGCAAAATCATTGCTGGCAATGCATCGGTAACGGCTGATATGGCCCTAATGTTTGAGGCAGTATTTGACGTTGAGGCTAACAAGTTTTTAGAACTCCAAAAGCGATACGATCTGGAACGGGCAAAGATTACCGCAAAACCCGACCCGACGAGGGCAACCAGGGCAAGACTATTTGGTGATTTGCCAATATCGGAAATGGCAAAGAGAGGCTGGATTAATGTTGAGGACATTCGCAACGTGCCGAAGGTGGAATCCGAGTTGATGCGGTTTTTTAAGGCTGACACTTTAGATCAAATCGAGATTCTTCCACATGCCGCACGTAAAACCGATGTATTGGGCGACGTAACACCTACACAGCTTGCATGGATATATCGCGTTCAACAGCTTGCCGACGAAACGATGGCGGCCCGTTACACTCCCTCGAAAGTACGGGCGGCTATTCTTAAATTAGAACCATTAATGGCGTCGGCTGAATCCGTGCGAAAAGTGCCGCACGTTTTGGCCGAGGCTGGAATCCGTTTCGTGATAGTTGAGTCGCCGAAGTCTGCAAAAATTGACGGCGTAAGCTTCTGGATTAACGCCGAAACTCCCGTTATAGGAATGACCCTGCGCCATGACCGCATAGACAATTTTTGGTTCGTCCTGCGCCATGAGATGGAGCATATCGACAAACTGCATAGTCGCATTTCAATGATGCTGGACGTTGATTTGGAACGAAGGGAAGGCCGTCTAATAAGCGACGAAGAATCTGTTGCAGATCATGCCGCCGCCAACTTTGGGTTTACGGAAGAATATTTGAAAAAATTTATTTCTCGGAAAGCTCCCTTCTTTCGAGAACTGGACGTATTGGGATTTGCGAATACCGCAAATGTTCATCCCGGCATTGTCGTAGGCCGATTACAACATGCCACGGGGCGTTATGATTTGTTGCGCAAGTATCTAGTCGGCATACGGTCGAAGATTGTTCCAAGCGCGATGGTGGATGGCTGGGGCGAAATCGCCCAAGTCGATTAGTTTTTTTAAGGTAGAACGAGGTACGAAGCTTTATGTCAAAGAAAATCCAAATCCAACGTTTCACCCGGTGGATGCGAGAAAAAGAAGGACGAGATGTAACCACTCATGAAGTTGCGTTGGCTCTTGAGGCTCAAGGATGGAAAATGCCGGAACCTAAAAGCCCGGTCGATCTCTTAGCAAAAGATATTGCTGATGCATTGCGGGAAGAAACGCGATACGACCCTATTTTGAAAAAAAGACTATCGTTCCAATGTTTACTACACTGCGCAACAGGGTACTAAGCAACTAACATTCTGGGGCGACATAGATAAAGTCAATCGGAAGATAATGGTTAAGAACGTGGCACTACGGCGCGATCAAATGATTGGTGACGGATTGCAAGTGACGATAGATGCGATGCATTGGAACCGCGTCAACGAAAACGAGGAACCTATACAACCTGATTTGGACTTTACGGATGATATTGAGTGGCGGCTAAACGCTCCGAGCAAAAAGAAGGCGGCTTAATCAGATTTTTTCCAGCGGGCCGATGCCGCTACGCGGGCGATCTCCGAACGCTGTTCGGGCGTAAGGCTAGACGCCCTTGCCTTGCCACCTTTAAGGCCGCCTGCACGGCCTTGTAATGAGGTATCAAGCTTGTCCTTTGAAACTGCGTCTTCGGATTCCCCGGCGGAAATATCGACGATCAATTTAGCTAGTTGATTAACGTCACGAGGACGCTTGCTTGTCATAGATCCTATTATACCATGCTTGAGCAGAAAGCTTCCTATCTCAACTTACGCGGCTTCGGCAAAAAGTTCTGTCGAGTGTTCGTCAAGCTCGGATTTCAGTCTGTTGAGGAATGTTGCGATTGTTCGTGTCTGATTTTTTGCCATTCGACCAGTCATCATTTGCAGCTCTCTATGCAGATCAAACAAATCATCAATATCGAATGGAATATGGCATTCGTCTTCGGCGAATCGCCACTTGACTTCATAGTCTGTTCCGGCCCGCTCTTTCCAACTTACCGGGTCGTTAATTTCTATCGTTCCGCCCTCTGTTAATTCGTGGGCGAGAAAAATCAAGGCGGGAACCGCGTTGATAGCTTCACCGTTGCACATTTCTATTTCAATGAGGAGTTTGTCAGACATATATGAAAATATCACTCACAGAGTTTATCGATTTTATCGGGGCTACTGGCACCACTAGATTAACGAAAGTTCGCAAAGCTAAATGTCGAGGTATTTACTCACCTCAATTCGATCATTGGAAGCAGTTGCGCGAAGCTATCGCTCTTTATCATGAATCTGCCGCGCCCTCAGACAAGACAAAATTCTTTAACACATTCTTGTCTTCTGTCATCGATGAACGGCGCCGAAAAACTTTCCCACCAGTGATCGAAAATTATAAAAAGTTTCTTGGACGAAAAATAATTACTGGTCTGCCTGTGCAAAAAGCTAAGTGGACGCACGGGGATTTAACGATAAGCATTAACCCCGAACTATTTCTCAATATAGGCGGTTCGCGGGAGCTAATCAAGCTATATTTTAAGCCCGACGCTCTTACAAAGAAAAGATCGGATCTTATTTTGACTTTAATGGCCGCCGCGATACCGGACAATCTAAACATTGATGCTGTCGCGGTGTACGATACAAAATCAAATAAGATTCAAAAATCAGCATCTCCAAATCCCGACCTTATGATTCTTGTCAGGGCCGAAGCCGAAGCATACGCATCCATTTGGAATCAAATAGAATGTCCTCAACCGGTAGTGGTGGCAGATGATGACGATGATCTGGATTTTTAGCCCTTAATTTCAAACTGAACCACTACCACAAATTGCCGTTGAGCCAGTTTCAAAGTTCCGGACCAAAGTTTCGCCACCGTTAGAAACATTCGAAAGAACCGATATCAGCAGCGAAGATAGTATCCAAAATTTCCGAACGTAGGGTATCCTATTTCAGTCTTATAAAATCATCCAAGAATGAAAGCAGCCGTTTACGAAGAGTTTCGACAGTCCTTAACGATCCAGAATGTTCCCGACCCGCGTCCGAACAAGACAGGGGTCATTTTGAGGGTCAAATCGTGCGGTATCTGCCGAAGCGATTGGCACGGATGGATGGGAAACGACGCCGACATAAAACTGCCGCATGTTCCGGGACACGAGCTTGCGGGAATAGTCGAAGAAGTCGGAAGCGATGTTCAGGTGTGGAAGGGCGGCGAACGCGTCACGCTGCCGTTTGTCTGCGGATGCGGAACCTGCGTGCAATGTATTTCGGGAAACCAGCAGGTTTGCGACCGCCAGTTTCAGCCAGGTTTTACGGCGTGGGGCGGGTTCGCCGAATTTGTCGCGATCGACTACGCCGACACGAATCTCGTTCGGCTCCCCGAAGAGGTCGATTTTGTCACGGCCGCGTCGCTTGGCTGTCGTTTTATCACGGCGTTCCGGGCAGTTGTCGACCAGGCAAAGGTCTCTGCCGGGCAGTGGGTTGCCGTTCACGGGTGCGGCGGAGTCGGCCTCTCGGCGATAATGATCGCCTCGGCGTTGGGTGCAAAAGTAGTAGCGGTGGACATCACAAACGAGAAACTTGAATTCGCAAGGTCGGTCGGTGCGGCCGTTATTGTAAACTCGCGGACAGACGATCCTATCGAAGCGGTCAGAGAAATTACCGGCGGCGGAGCGCACGTGTCAATTGACGCTTTAGGAAGCCCGGAGACGTGTTTCAATTCGATCTCATGTTTAACAAAACGCGGGAAGCATATCCAGGTTGGGATCATGGAGGCGGGGCAGCATCAAACGGTGATCCCGATGAATTTGGTTATCGCCCACGAACTCGAAATCGCCGGAAGCCACGGAATGCAGGCCCATCGATATTCAGAACTGCTTGAAATGATAGAGCAAGGCAAACTCCAGCCGCAGAAGTTGATTGGGAAAACGGTTTCGCTGGAAGATTCGTTAACCGAGCTTGTCGATATGAATATGTTTGCGTCGAACGGCGTAACCGTCATAGAAACGGTTTAGCCCATTTAAAAACAAGACAATTTCGCTTGCTGAATGAACATTCATTCAGTTATAATTCTACAACTCAATTTTCAGTATAAACAACCGAGACAAAACATATGACGAACACCGGAGAAGCGACGGCACTTGACGATCAGAATACGAACAAAGGCACCCAGAGGCTGAGTATCGGAAAGGCGGCTGTTTTGGGGGCGGGGACAATGGGCGCGACGATCGCGGCACACCTTGCAAATGCGGGTATTCCAACGCTTTTATTGGACATCGCACCGCGCGAATTGACGACGGCTGAAGAAACGAAAGGGCTGACGCTTGATTCGCCGCAGGTTAAGAACCGTATTGCGAAGGCGGGTTACGAAGGCTTAAAAAAGGCTCGTCCGGCGGCGTATATGCTGGGTGAAAATGCCAATCTTATTTCGACCGGCAACTTTGCTGACGACATGGCAAAGCTGAAGGATTGCGATCTTGTGATCGAAGCGGTTGTCGAGAATCTTGAGATAAAGCACAAGGTTTTTGCCGAGGTTGATAAAAATCGCAAGCCGGGGGCCGTGATTGCGACAAACACCAGCGGTATTCCGATCAAATCCATCGCCGAGCCGTTCTCCGACGATTTCAAAAAGCATTTTATTGGCGTGCATTTCTTCAATCCGCCGCGTTATATGAAGTTGGTCGAGATCATTCCGACCGAGTGGACTGACGGTGCGATGGCGTGCAAGCTGTCGGGATTTCTCGATCAGCGACTTGGTAAAGGTGTTGTTCCGGCAAAAGACCGGCCTAATTTTATCGCCAACCGGATCGGCGTTTTCGGTATGATGGCGACGATTCACGAGATGATTTCGATGGGATTTACGCCGACCGAGGTCGATCAGATGACCGGCAAAGCGATCGGCCACGCGGGTTCGGCAACCTTTAGGACATCGGATCTTGTCGGGCTTGATGTAACGGCGCACGTTACGACAAACCTCTATCCCGTAGTGCCGGAGGACGAGGACCGAGACGTTTTTCAACTGCCTGATCTGATTAAAACTTTGCTGGAAAAGAAGCTGCTTGGCGACAAGACAAAAGGCGGTTTTTTCAAGAAAACGAAGAATGCAGAGGGCAAGACGGAAATTCTTGAACTTGACCTGAGCACGTTTGAATACAAGCCGCAGGGCAAGACGAAATTTCCGTCGCTGGATGCGGCAAAAGCGATCGAGGACATTCCATCGCGTGTCAAAAAGCTCGTTTGGGGCGATGACCGCGTGGGGGAATTTCTTTGGAAAACGTCGGCGCGTGTATCGCGATACGCCGCGAACCGCATTCCTGAGATCGCCGACACAATTGTAGAGATAGACAACGCGATCAAGTGGGGATTCGGTTGGGAAATCGGTGTTTTCGAGGCCTGGGACGCGATTGGCGTGCGCGAATCGGTCGAGCGGATGCGGACCGAAGGCCAGGCGATACCCGAAAATGTAGAAAAAATGCTCGCTTCGGGTGCGGAGACCTTTTATAAAAACGAAGGCGGCCAGCGCTCATATTTCGACCTTGTGACCGGCGAATACAAACCGATGCCGGACCGCGATGGTGTGATCGTTTTGAAATCTGTAAAGGATCGTACCGGTGTTGTCAAATCGAATCCGGGAGCCTCGCTAATCGACATTGGTGACGGCGTCGCGTGCCTCGAATTCCACTCGAAGATGAACTCGATCGGCGGCGACACGGTCCAGATGATCAATTTTGCGATTGACGAGGTCGAGAAGAATTTTAAGGGCCTTGTGGTGGGAAACCAGGGCCAGAATTTTTCGGTCGGGGCGAATTTGATGATGCTTCTGCTCGCTGCTCAGGAAGAGGAATGGGACGACATCAACATGATGGTCCACGCTCTGCAGCAGGCGATCATGCGGCTGCGTTACTCGGCAAAACCGGTCGTAACGGCGCCGTTCGGTATGACGTTCGGCGGCGGCTGCGAGATCGCTCTACACGGCGATCGAATGCGGGCGTCGGCTGAAACATACATCGGTATGGTCGAGGTGGGTGTTGGTGTTATTCCGGCCGGCGGCGGTACGAAGGAAATGACATTGCGGGCGATGGACGCGGCGAAACGTACGCCGGATGCAGATCCGCTTGCTTTTCTGAAAAAGACGTTTGAAATGCTTGGTATGGGCAAGGTGGCGACATCGGCCCAAGAGGCGAAATCGTGGGGATTGTTACGCGACGTGGATTCGATCTCGATGAACGGCGACCGATTGATAGGCGATGCTAAGCAGGAAGTTTTGAATCTGGACGCATCGGGCTACACGCAGCCGGTCCAGCGAACGGACATTCTCGCATTGGGCGAATCGGCCCAAGCGGCGATGAAATTGGCGTTGCATATGATGAAGCAAGGCGGTTTTATCTCGGATCACGATGCGTTGATTGGTAAAAAATTGGCGAAGGTGATGAGCGGTGGTGATCTGAATCATCAGACATATGTTTCGGAACAATATCTGCTCGATCTTGAGCGCGAGGCGTTTGTTTCGCTATGCGGCGAGCCTAAGACGCAGGAGCGGATTGCGGGTATGCTGAAAACCGGCAAGCCGGTGAGAAATTAGGATGTCAGAACCGGGAACGGTAGTGACCGGCCTCCTGTTTTCGGCTAAGAGGCCCATCGCAACCGCCTCGGGTTCTGACGAAAAAGCTATGGACAATAGAATTGAACGCATCACTTCCGAAATGCGGAAGGTTGCTGACGACGCCGAAGAAGTTTTTGGTGTTCTGACGGCAGAGCAATTGAACTGGAAGCCGGCGGAAAAAGGCTGGAGCATCGGGCAGTGTTTTGACCACCTTATTAAAACGAATCATCAGTTCTACCCAGAATTCGACAAGATGGCGGCGGGTACCCGGAAGAATTCATTTTGGGAGAATTATTCTCCATTTACCGGTTGGGGCGGACGGTTTCTGATAAATGCGGTGTCGGTCGATTCCAAAAAGGCAAAGGCCCCGTCGAAGAATATCGTACCGCCGAGCGAGATCGAGCCGGATATCATCGAGCGTTTTGCCCGGCATATTGATGAAGTGAATGAAAAGGTTGAGGCTTGTGCAGCGGCGGACCGTGAGAAAACTGTGGTGACATCGCCGTTTCTTGCCGTATTTACATACAAGTTGGACGATGCTTACACCGTCTTGGTTGAGCATACAAAGCGGCATTTTCGGCAGGCGAAACGCGTGATGGAGGCCGAGGGGTTTCCATTATAGTTCGGAGTTCCTGCTTCAGCAGGCCTCACCGTTATTAGGAGGCCAACTAAAGTTGGAACTCCAAACTCGATAAATATGCCAGAGAGTTTTAAGAGCCGAAGATTTCGCTGGATGTTCAATTTGTTTCCGGCGTATCTCGGGACTGGCGGGCGGATAGTTTATATTGCGGACGATTTTCACGAAATTCGCGTCAAGCTTCCGTTAAACTGGCGGACGCGAAATTACGTCGGCACGATCTATGGCGGGAGCATCTATGCGTCGATCGACCCGATATACATGCTCATGCTGATTCATATCCTCGGGCCCGAATATACCGTGTGGGACAAGGCGGCGACGATCAGATTTAGAAAGCCGGGAAAGGATACACTTTACGTGGATTTTGAGCTTTCACAGGAAGAGATCGACGAGATAAAGCGGCTTGCGGAGGACGCGAAATCGGTCGATAGAATCTATAATCTTGAATTGAAGGACAAGAACGGCGTCGTCCACGCCCAGATCGAAAAGACGCTATACATTGCGAAGAAGTCAGAACCGAGAGCGGTAGCGGCCGGTTTCCGGCAAGATAAGATATGAATCGATGTAGCTGGGCGAAAAACGATCTTGCAATCCATTATCACGACGCCGAATGGGGTGTGCCGTTGCATGACGACCGCGGGCTTTTTGAATTCTTGATACTGGAAGGTGCCCAGGCGGGGTTGTCCTGGGACACAATATTAAGAAAGCGGGATAATTATCGAAAGGCCTTCGACAATTTCGATCCGGCCAAGGTCGCAAGATATACCGACGCAAAATGCTCCAAGCTATTACTCGACGAAGGTATAATTCGAAACCGTCTGAAGATCGCATCGGCGGTTTCGAACGCGAAGGCTTTTTTGAAAGTGCAGAATGAATTTGGCTCTTTCGATAAATATATCTGGGGATTTGTCGGCGGAAAGCCACTCGTCAACAAGTTGAAAAGCATGGATGAGGTTCAGGCAAAAACGGATATCTCGGATGCGTTGAGCAAAGACCTCAAGAAACGCGGATTTAATTTTGTCGGCTCGACAATTATGTATGCGTTCATGCAGGCGACCGGAATGGTGAACGATCATTTGACGACGTGTTTTCGGTACAAAGAGGTATAGCCCACTAAACGCACAAAAGGCTCGAAAAAAAAAAGTTGACCGGAATCATTGTTAGTATGATTGGTTTTATTTCGAGTGTTTCGTATATTTTTCGTGGGTAGGCTGTTATGGATCATCCGGTCACTCAGGCGGTGCGGTTTTTGAGAGAAAGGAAAGTCGAGTTCGTTCCCCACATTTATGATTACGTTGAGAAGGGCGGGACCAGTGAATCGGCGAAACAGTTAGGCGTAGATGAACACGCGGTCATCAAGACATTGATCTTTGAAACGAACGAGAAAAAGCATTTGATAGTGCTAATGCACGGCGACCGGCAGGTTTCTGTTAAGAATCTGGCAGGGCACCTCGGTGTAAAGTCGGTCGAGCCGGCTACTCCGGATCAGGCGTTGAGATTTACCGGATATCTGGTCGGCGGCACTTCGGCTTTTGGAACGCGAACAGCGATGCCGGTTTATGTTGAAAAGACTATATTCAGTTTGGCCAAGATATACATAAACGGCGGTAAGCGAGGTTTTTTGGTTGAGATCGACCCTGGCATCTTGAGGGACATTTTGAACGTTGAAGAAGTTGAGGTTGCAATAACAAACTGATGTTGATCGATGAATTCCTTCCCGAACACGATTTTATTGAAACGCACAGCATTTCTATCCACGCGGATGCTGCCGATATTTATCGGACGGCCAATGAGGTTGATTTTAGCGAATTGTTCATCATTCGCTGGCTAATGTGTCTTCGCGGAATGTCGGGTGGCAGCCTGACGCTGCGGAATTTGAAAAGATACAAATTTGAAATGCTGCGCGAGTCGGTAAATAAGGAAATGGTGATCGGCCTCGTTGGGCGGTTTTGGACGATCGGCGGAGGCTTACAAACGATAGATGCTGAGAGTTTCAAGAAGTTTGACAGTAAAGGCTACGCAAAAGCGGTATGGAATTTTTCGCTTTCTGAAGACGGCGGAGATACGCGGCTGACGACAGAAACGCGGATCAAATGCCTGGATGAGGATAGCCGCCGGAGTTTTGGATTTTATTGGATGTTCATTCAGCCATTCAGCGGGCTGATAAGAATGGAGATGCTGAAAACTATTAAACGGCGTGCAGAAGCGGGGACATTATCGATATGAGAAAACTGATTTTTGCGGGTGTTTTCGTTTTGCTGGCCGTGGGCCTTGTTGCTGCCCAATTGACGGCTATCCGTGCCGGAAAAGTAGTCGATCCGGAGACGGGCAAGATGTCGACCGACCAGATCATCCTCATCGAAGGACAGGACATTAAAGCCATCGGAGCGGATGTAAAGATACCGGCCGGTGCAATCGTCATCGATCTTTCAAAATTTACGGTGATGCCCGGCATGTTCGATGCGCACGCCCATCTTTGCATGAATATGCAGCACAAGCGCGACGCGGGGCGTTATTATTACACGACGCTTAACGATTCAAACGCTATGCGTGCGATACAGGGTGTGGCAAATGCGCGGTCGATGCTGGAGCACGGATTTACGACCGTTCGAGACATCGGCAACGAAGGGAATTATGCCGGCACGGATCTGCGGCGGGCGATTGAGCAAGGGCTTGTGCCCGGGCCGACGATCATAAACGCGGGTCGCATCATCGCTCCCTACGGCGGTCAGTTTCACATGCAGCCGGATAAACCCGATCTGGGAAAACCGGAATATTTCTACGCCGATACGCGTGATGAAATAAAGAAAGCGATCCGCGAAAACATACATTTTGGCGCGACGGTCATAAAGCTAGTGATTGACGATCAGCAATATATTTATTCGGTTGAAGATATAAAGTTTGCAGTCGAAGAAGCTCACCTTGCGGGCGTAAAACTCGCGGCACATGCGTGGACCGCGGCAGGTGCGTTGAATGCCGCTAAGGCTGGGGTCGATTCGATAGAACACGCTGTCAGAATCACAGACGAGGCACTGGCGATAGCGAAAAAGAACAATGTCGCAATCGTGCCGATCCCCTTTACCGAAACCGATGCGATGCTGGGCGGGAATCCGGGCGGCAATAAAAAGACCAACGAGGAATGGTTTATCGACCCGGTTAGGCGTGCGCACAAAGCGGGCGTGACGCTTGTCTGGGGCCCGGATGTTATCAGCAACACAAAGGAATATCCGCGCGGACGGCAATCGATCGACACCGTCGATGAATGGATGCAAACCGGTATTCCGTCGCTCGTGATATTGCAGGCATTGACGACCAACGCGGCAAAACTGCTCGGCGTCGAAAAAACACGCGGCTGGCTCAAAGAAGGAATGCGTGCCGATATTGTTGCATTCAAAGACAACCCGATCGAGAAGATCGATACGGTCAAAAATGTGGTTTTTGTGATGAAGAACGGGAAGGTGTTCAAGCAGGATGGTGCGGTCAGATAGGGCGGCGACTGTCAGAACCGAGAGCGGTAGCGACCGGGTTTTTTGGGGTTGGCGTTGAGTGTTACGCCCTTACTAGCGTGCGGGCTTCTGCATTTTGATGGCGATGGACAAGTATGAAGCAAAGGCCATAGCGGAGAAAGACCTCGAATATTATCGAGCGATGCCGTATGAAGTGATTGCCGGGAAGATTGGCGAGGCAGAGAGTTTTGAACGTATTAATGAACAAGGTGAACCGTATCAGATCGAATTCAATTTTTTCTATGACGACAATGAATCGGAAAACATTCGCGTCGGCGGGATTGTCAGTTACAGCGGGTGGACGGATTTCTTTCCGGTTTCGAATGATTTCATCATTGCACCGGATGGAAAATTTATAGGTGAGTAAGTGAGTACATTATGAAAGAAGCAGTAATAGTATCGGCCGTGCGTACGGCTGTGGGGAAAGCGCCGAAGGGCACGTTGCGGAATACGCGGCCGGATGATCTTGGGGCGGCGGCAATAAGGGAAGTGGTCAATCGTGTACCAAATCTCGATGCGTCGCAGATCGACGACGTGATCATGGGCTGTGCGTTTCCGGAGGCGGAGCAGGGGATGAATGTCGCCCGGACGGCGATGATCGCGGCGGGGCTGCCGGTCGAGACAAGCGCGATGACGGTCAACCGTTATTGCTCTTCGGGGTTGCAGACCATCGCATTGGCGGCGGACCGGATCAAAACCGGCGGTGCGGATGTGATCGTTGCGGGCGGGCTTGAGACGATGTCGATGATCCCGATGGGCGGGAATGTCGTGCGGCCGAATCCGGCATTGGTCGATTCGTACCCGGATTATTACCTGAACATGGGGCTGACGGCGGAGAACCTGGCGAAAAAATACGAGATCACGCGCGAGCAGGCGGATGCTTTTTCGCTCGGCTCGCATCAGAAGGCGGCGGCGGCGATAAAAGAAGGTCGATTTAAGGACGAGATCGTACCGATGACCGTGCATGTCGATGAATTGGACGAGGTTGGACGCGTGCGGCGAAAGGAAGTCGTGTTCGAGACGGACGAAGGGCCTCGTACGGATTCGTCAATGGAAGGCCTGGCAAAATTGCGTGCTGTGTTTCACGTTAATGGTACGGTAACGGCCGGGAATTCTTCGCAGATGTCGGACGGAGCGGCGGCGGCGGTAGTAATGTCGTTGGAGAAAGCAAATGAGCTTGGGCTGACGCCGCTTGCACGATTCGTATCGTTCGCCACGGCTGGATGTCTCCCAGAAGAAATGGGCATCGGGCCGGTCTATGCGATCCCCAAGGCGCTCAAACTGGCCGGGCTTACGCTCGATCAGATCGGTGTTATTGAATTGAACGAGGCGTTTGCGGCACAGGGGCTATCGGTAATGAAGGTGCTCGAAATGGATCCTTCAAAGGTCAACGTCAACGGCGGTGCGGTCGCGTTGGGGCATCCGCTCGGATGTACCGGAGCAAAACTGACGGCGACATTATTGCAGGAAATGAAACGGCGGAATGCTCGGTACGGAATGGTCACAATGTGCGTCGGCGGCGGCATGGGCGCGGCAGGGATTTTTGAATTGATGAACTAGTAGCGATGATATTTTCTTTCAGGCACAGAGGTCTGCGGTAGGTATTTTAAACCGGGAAATCAAAGCACATTCCGGCCGACTTTCCTGCTAAACTTGTACGTCAGATGGACGCTGTAAACCAGGCGGACGAACCGGGACAACTCATCTTTCCAGGATTCGATCTTCATGAATTAAAGGGTGAACGTGCCGGATATTGGGCTATGAAGGTCAACAAAAACTGGCGTCTGACGTTCAGGTTCAAAGGAGGCCATGCCGTTGATCTTGATCTGGAGGATTATCACTAGGGTAGGAAGCTATGGCTATCAAACAAAATCGCCGACCGACACATCCGGGAGCAATCCTGAGAGAAGACACGCTGCCGGAAATAGGATTGTCGCAGACAGAATTTGCCAAGATCTTAGGCGTATCACCGCGAACTGTGGGCGAACTATTGAAAGAACGATCTCGTTTGACGGTTGATTTGGCACAACGAATCAGCCTCGCGCTTGGCATGGCTCCTGAAATTTGGCTTAGGTTGCAACAGGCTGTCGATTTACACGACTTAAGATTAAAGAACGAAAGGGCTTACCGGCAAATTCATCGAATTGCGGCATAGTCGAATGCAGAGGTCACTATAACTTTGATAGAAATGTGACTGAGCCATAAAGGGTTTTTCGATTAGATTGTTTTGACTGAATGAGCATTCATTCAGTATAATTTGCAGACGAAATCAGGATTGGAGAGTACGATCGATGGAAACACAACTGGAAAGAGAATATGTAAAAGGCGGCGAGTTTTTGATCACGGACCCGACGACGGCCGAGGTCTTTACGCCGGAGGATTTTACCGACGAGCACCGGATGATCGGCGACACTTGCCGGGAATATATTGACAACGAGGTCGTGCCTAACATGGCTGCGCTCGAGGGACATGCCTGGGAAGTCGCGCGAGACCTCATGAAAAAGGCCGGTGAACTGGGATTGCTAGGTGCAAATATTCCAGAGGCGTACGGCGGGATGGAGCTTGACCAGACGTCAGGGGCAATAATTGCCGAGATGGTCGGTCGCAGCAGCGGGTTTGGTGCTTCCTACGGGGCTCAGACATCTATCGGACTACTTCCGATACTTTACTGGGGCTCCGAAGATTTGAAACAGGAGTGGATTCCGAAGATCATCTCCGGCGAAGCTGTATCGGCTTACTGTCTGACCGAATCCAGTTCCGGTTCCGACGCCCTCGGGGCAAAATGCGTCGCCAAGCTTTCGGAGGACGGCCAGCACTACACCTTGAACGGCGAAAAAATGTGGATCACGAACGGTGGTTATGCCGACGTGTATATCGTTTTTGCAAAGGTTGACGGCGAGAAGGAAAAATTCTCCGCGTTCGTCGTTCCGCGGTCGGAGAACTGTCGACCCGGCGGCGAAGAGCACAAGATGGGTATTAAATCTTCCTCAACGACAGCAGTCATTTTGTCAGACGCGAAAATTCCGGTTGGTAACCTGATCGGTAATGTCGGGGATGGTGCGAAGATTGCGTTCAATGTGCTGAATGTCGGCCGATTCAAACTCGGTGCTTCGGTAACAGGCGGTGCGAAATTGGCAATCCACGAGGCTGTTCGCTATGCCAACGAACGGCATCAGTTCAACAAGCCGATCTCATCGTTTGGAGCCATTAAACATAAACTTGCGGAAATGGCGATCCGTACTTGGGTTTCCGAATCTATTACATATCGCACGGTCGGAATGATCGACGCTCTCATCGGCGACGGTGCCGACAATGCAAAGAAGCTGCAGTCTATCGAAGAATACGCGGTCGAATCGTCAATCAATAAAGTAGCGTGTTCCGAGGCCTTGGATTATGTGGTAGATGAGATGGTCCAGATCTACGGCGGCTACGGCTATTCGGCCGATTACCCGGCGGAAAAGGCGTACCGCGATTCGCGAATCAACCGGATTTTTGAGGGAACGAACGAGATCAACCGGATGCTGATTCCAGGCCAGTTGATGAAGCGTGCGATGAAGGGCAAACTTGGCCTTCTGCAGGCGGCGAAGGCTTTGCAGGGTGAATTGCTAAGCCCGCAGATGTCCTTTGACGACGACACCTCGCTGTTGGCGGCTGAGACAAAGCTCGCGCAGAATGCGAAAAAGATCGCTTTGATGGTGCTTGGAACGGCGGCCCAGAAATACATGATGGCCCTCAGCGAGCAACAGGAAGTTTTGATGAACTGCGCAGATATCATCATGGACGCTTACCAGATGGAAACGGCGATTTTACGGGCGAAGAAACAGGCGGAATCAAAAGGTGCAGAAGCGGCCGCAAGGCAGATCGACATGGCTTCGGTTTATTGCAACGACGCGATCCAGCGGATCGATGCTAAGGCTAAGAATACCATCGCTGCAATGTCCGAAGGCGACGAAGGCCGCACGCTGCTAGTCGCATTGAAGCGTTATACGAAGAACAATTCTCCAATCAACACGGTCGCTGCAAGACAGCGCATTGCGGACACGTTGATACAGGCGAATACTTATACTTTTTAATGGCAGTGTGGGGTGAGTAGGCAGAACCGCCCGCGTGAGCGGGTGGCAGGAAGCAATAACGATAGATGTCGCGGGTAGTTGAAAGTTGACTGCTTCGCGGCTTGCGTACCCCTCGCTTACGCAGGGGGTTCTGCCTTATGCAGAATTTCGGCCGGCGTTGATGATGCCGAACGAGCAGCGGATGACGAGTTTTTCGTGCACCGAACGATTCCCGGTATCCTCGCCTCTTTCCTCACTTTCTCTAATTTTTGTGATCGCGTATTGCTGGATGGTGACGAGCGGCAGCACTATGCGTTCGCGTGTCCGCACGGATTGCTGTTCGACGGGCAGGTCGGACATCAGCTCGTTTGTGCCGGAGATGCGGGTTAAATATTCGCGGCTTAGTTCGAATTCGTCGCGAATCTTTCGCCAGATCTCGCCGTAGACCGGATGATCTGCCAGAAAAGCGGTCAGCGGGAAATAGGATTTTTGCATCGCCATTTCGCTGTTGTCGATAAGGGCTTTGAAGAAACCGTTGCTGTGGTACATCGCCGTGATCTCGTCGATTTTAGCATCCATTTTTTTAAGGGCCGAACCGACCCCGTAGAATCCGGGCACGTTCTGTTTTATCTGGCTCCACGCACCAACGAATGGGATCGCCCGCAGATCTTTTAGGGTCATCTTTCCCCCGCCGCGTTTGCTCGGGCGGCTGCCGATGTTCGTCTCAGCATAAAACCGAAGAGGACTAACCGCTGACAAATAATCAAGAAAATTCGGGTGAGTTTTTAGCTCGTCATAGGCGGCGAAGCTATGATCGGCGAGGCTATTCATCAGCTCTTCTTCGCGTTTGGTGAACGTCGCTTCTTTCGGGTCAAAAAGGTCATTGTAAATACCGGCGTGAAGCATTTGTTCGATGTTGTACTGCGCGGCCGCGACGGTGCCGAAATTTGAGCTTACGGTTTGGCCCTGCACTGTTAACTGGATAGCGTCACCGGCGATATTCTTGCCCATTGACGAGTAAAATTTGTGCGTCTTACCGCCTCCGCGTGCGGGCGGGCCGCCGCGGCCGTCAAAGAAAATCACACTAATGCCGTACTCACGAGACAGTTTCGTCAGTTCGTCCTTTGCCTTGTAAATGCTCCAGTTTGCCATCAGATACCCGCCGTCTTTTGTGCCGTCGCTGAAGCCGAGCATTATCGTTTGCTTGTTTTGGCGTCGGGCAAGATGATCGCGATAGGCGGGCAGATTGTACAGCTCGCGCATAACATCAGGAGCATGCTGAAGATCGGTAATCGTTTCGAAAAGCGGAACAATGTCGATATTTAACTCCGCTTTCCGCCAGCCGCCGAGCAAGAAAAGACCGTAGACTTCCATAACATGCGCGGCACTTTGGCACTGGCTGATGATGTACCGTTCACAGCCCTCCGGCCCGTTTTGCTGTTGGATATATTTGACGGCGGCGATGGTTTTAAGAGTTTCCTGAACGAATTCATCTTTGACCTGCTCAATATCGACCGCATTTTGAATGTCGATCAGGGAGGCAATCTTTTTTTCATCCGACAGCGATGAATAATCAGAGGGCAATGCATTCATTTCATTAGCTATCAGCTGCAAAACTTTTCCATGTTCTGAAGCTTCCTGGCGGATGTCCAAAGCGGCAAAATAGAGTCCGAAGATCTCGACCTTGTTTATCAAGTCGTCAACCAGATGGGAGAATAGGCCATTGTGATCCGAGAGCAAGCTTTCGCGCAGACCGGTGAGATGACCGAGGATCTCGGTTTTGGTCAACGATGCGTCTGATGACTGAAACGCCTCCTGGTAAAGCTTTTTTTCCAAGTCAGCCACTGCCTTTTCAACATTTGCGAAAGTCAGCCTCCGTTTCATACGCCGGACATCCGCGTGGTAGCACTTCAGGATCGAGCGTTTTAAGGCTTCGGCAACACGCAGTGTCGTTTCACTCGTGACGAACGGATTTCCGTCTCGGTCACCGCCGGACCAGAAGCCCATTTTTACAAGCTCATGCAGATCTATATCGCTCTCAGCGACCGAGGTTTTCAGCTCAGCGGCGATCAAGCCGATCGCATTGTAAAAAACATTTTCGAGATACCAAATAAGGCTCGCCGCCTCATCGAACGGCGTCGGCTTTTGCTTTTTGAAAAACGGAGTTCGCCCAAGTTGTTGGAGAAGCGTGTTGATGTCGGTGACGTTGTTTTCGGTGATCGCCGCGACCAGATCGTTGATGATTCCGAGCACGGAGCCCGGATAAAACTGCGTTGGATGGGCGGTCAGCACAAGACGAACGGAAAAGGTCCGGAGCTTTTCTTTGAGATCGTCAACACGGTTAGCCTGCACAACGGAATTCTCCAACTGAGCCAGCGTCCCCGAGCCCTGTATATCATGCAATTCCTCAAACGCTGCGTCTTCGAGAGCGTCGAATAGAACGACTTGCCGTTCTATGTATTGCACAAAGCGGAATAACAGATCTATCTTCTCGGCGTCGGTTTTATCAAAGAAAAACCCGTCGATTATCTCAATCGGACTCTTTCCGACTGCAAAACCGTCTTCGCAATCGTTGTTGAAAAGGGACAGTAAAATACCCGTCCTATCAATGCCGTAAAAAGGCAAGGCAAGAAAAAGGCTGTTGTAAAGCTGGAATTTTATGCCTACCGAGTTTTGAAACTTTTCAAGCTGGCCGGACGCGGTTTGGATCATGGTGAAATTGTAATATAGAGTTGGTTCTGAGCGAATTGATAAGGCCGAGGACGCCGTTCTGCGATAAGATATATCTATGCAAAAATCACGAACATTGGGTGAGTTGAGAGCAAGCGGGTATCAAGTTCATTCGGTAAAGGACGAGATGCGGGCGAATTTGATCACGAAATTGCGGTCGGGCGAGCGGCTTTTTCCAGGAATTGTCGGATACAGCGAAACGGTCATTCCACAGCTTGTGAATGCGATATTGTCGAAGCATAACACGATACTTCTGGGTCTGCGCGGACAGGCGAAGAGCAGGATATTGCGACAGTTGACGGACCTTTTGGATAACGAGATACCGATCATTGCAGGCTCCGAGATCAACGATAATCCGTTCGCTCCGCTCAGCGCTTATGGGCGGCAGACAATAGATCTGCACGGCGATGAGACAAAGATTGATTGGGTGCGTCGCGACAACCGGTTTGTTGAAAAGCTTGCGACGCCGGATGTGACGATCGCGGACATCATCGGCGATGTCGATCCGATCAAGGCGGCGAAGGGCGGGCATTTGTTGTCGGATGAGTTAACCATCCATTTCGGCCTGCTGCCGCGTGCTAATCGAGGCATTTTTGCGATCAATGAATTACCCGATCTTGCCGGAAAGATTCAGGTCGGCCTTTTCAACATTATGCAGGAAGGCGATGTGCAGATAAAAGGCTATCCGGTTCGGCTGGCGCTTGATGTGATGCTTGTGTTTTCGGCAAATCCGGAAGATTACACTGCTCGCGGTAAGATAATTACCCCGCTAAAGGATCGCATCGGATCGGAGATACAGACGCATTATCCGGCAAATGTGCAGTTAAGCGCGGAGATAACGCTGCAGGAGGCGTGGACGAAACGCGATGGATTTGACGGTGCGGCGGTCGAAATTCCCGAATTTATTTCAGAAACGATCGAGCAGATCGCGTTCGAGGCCCGGGACGATCAGAGGATTGATAAGCGTTCGGGTGTGTCACAGCGGTTTTCGATAACCGCGGTGGAATCGGCTGTTTCAAATGCCGAACGACGGGCTTTGGCGACGGGTGAAAACGAGATCGTTCCGCGCATTTCGGATATCTATGCATCCCTGCCCGCAATGACCGGGAAGATGGAGCTGGAGTACGAAGGCGAGCAGATCGGAGCACACAAAATCGCAAAAGATCTGATCAAACGTGCGTGTGGGGTGATTTTTGAAGGCTTCTTCCTCGGTATCGATTTTGAACCGACAGTACAGTGGTTTGAGGCGGGAAACAAGCTTTTATTATCCGATACTGCTTCAGCCGAAGAGTGCGTAATGCTACTCGACGCAGTTCCCGATTTGATCGATTCGACGCTCGTTCCTCTCGAATTCGGTAAAAAGGAAAAGGCAAAGCTCGTTTCTGCCTGTGAATTCGTCCTCGAGGGTTTGTATGCGCAGAACAAAATCTCACGCAATGAGGACGGCGGATTTGAGGCTGTTACGAAGGCCAAACGTGATCGGCGCGGGATGATCTACGAGGATTTTACGGATGTAGAGGGATACAATTAAATGGCAAAAAAGGAAAAGGTGGAACCTCGCGATCTTCGCGAAATCATAGAAAACAAATGGCCAGTAAGGTTTAATCGTAAACCTTACGACGAATCGTCGCTTCTCGCGTTCGTTCTAGATGTCAACGATGAACTAACTTTGGTGAATACCATCGACGAAGATGCGGGAGCTATAGGTTTTGACGTTTTTCTGAACAAAACTGTTAAGTCTTTCTTGGTTTACGATGATCCAGAATACTATGAGTCGTTGGTCGTCAAACTAGACAAGATTCGTCCAAAGAAACATCCCGGAATTTCGATAGATTCAATTTCCAGTGTTTTAAGAACGGCGAACGAATCGTCTCCGCTTCTAATAATCTATCGTGAGAAAGTTGATCCGGGTGCTTGCTGGGTTGGGAAAGTAACCGATATGAAAAAGAAAACATTTGTAATGCAAGAGATCTCGCCCGATGGCACCTGGGACAATGAGCCTACCATTTTTAAATTCAAGGAGATCACAAAAGTTTCATTCGCGAACGGCTACGAAAATAATTTAGCTTTGGTCGCAGACTACAGAGCAAAGAAAAAGCCGTGACAAGTCTTTCGACTCGTCACGGCTTCGCCTCCCCGGTTCATTCCATCCAGTTGTGAATTAGTAGATCCGATATGTTCTGTAGTATCGGGTTTTCTTCGGATTGATCTTGTAGGTGTACAGAGCCGAACCGCCTGCACCGGCCAATGTTCCGATCAAAGCACCCCTTTTACCGCCAATCAGTCCGCCAAGCAGAGCGCCTGCACCGGTTCCGATACCCATGTTAATCACGTTGCGGTGTCTGCGATAAAAACTTGGTTTTTTGTAGGTTTGCGTCACAACGCTGCGGGTCACCTTTCGCGATCTGAGGTACTGCTGTGCATTCACCTCGGTCGACATAAACGGAATCATTACCGCTACTACAGCCGCCATTAAAAATGAAGTAAGATATTTTGTCATTGTTGTTCCCCCCCTATGAATTTATAGAAAGCGTTCTTGCCTTCTTCGCACTCATATCAGCAATGGCCGTGCCAAAAACATAAATACGTGTGTTTACAATGAGTTACGTCATACTTAAGCTTTTTGGACGGGCTTGGGTAGATACTAAATCGGTTACGATTCAGCGGTTTGGTGCGCAAATTGGGAGAAATGTTTTTGTATCAGCGCAAAAAAGCCTTCGACGCATGACCGAAGGCTTTTTAAGATTAAACGAACCAGGCTATCAGCGATAATATCTCCGTTGTTTCGGCCTTATTTTGTAAGTGTAAAGGGCCGAGGCTCCACCACCGGCAAGAGCTCCCCAGCCGATTCCGCGTCTTCCGCCGATCAAACCGCCAAGCAATGCGCCGGCACCCGTTCCGATACCTATATTTACTAAGTTGCGGTGACGCCTATAAAAACTCGGCCGCTGCTGCCCGTAGTAGCTGCCGCTCGGCTGAGAGTAGCCGCGGTTGTAGTTTCGCCGGTTGTTGACAGGGTAGGAGGTATATCCGTAATCGGACGAGCGTCCGCGGTTAGAGTTTCTCCGGTTATAAGCGCGACGTTCGTTGTAGCCGTTATTATAGTTCGATGAACTGTTGCGATAGCTTCTGCGGTTGCAGCTTTGCCCGTATGTCAAAATCGGCAACGTTACGGCAAAGACGAGTAGCAAAAATGTGCCAACCAAAAACTTCTTCATGAGTTTGTTTCCTTCCTTGTGTAAATTTCAGTCCGGAGAGAGAAATGTGCTAAGTTTTTGGAGAGAGACTAATTCGAGGGGCACGAAGTATTTTTATAATAGCTTTCGTGGCGGCGATTGGCAAGTTTTAGGTTCAGAGGGTAGTGCATCAGTTTGAAATGGAATTCTTCTCTCCGATCTCAGCGAAAACGTCTCTGCCCTCTGCGTTGAATTTTTGCTGAGCATATTTCAACGCGGAGGCCACGGAGACAGACGCTGAGTTCGGAGAGAATGCGTGTCAATTAAAGATTTTTTGTGTCCTTTGTGGGTTTTGCTCCGTGATCTTTGTGATAGAAACTCCTTTTTTTGACACAAAGAACACCAAGCTCGCATAGGAACACGGAGAGCTTGTTCAGCAACTCACATTTAGGGTACTACCCTTAGCGGACATCCGGTATGAAGTTGATTCGGTATTCAAAATTCAATGGTTTCGATGTATTCGGCGTCGATCTCGGTGATCTGATGGATTCGCTGTCAGACGCGATGCTCGATTCCGGTTTTAACGAAGATTATTGGTGGACACGACAGCGAAACACGCCCGATGATTCCCTCGATGCTCTGCGTCAGGCGATATTGAAGGCGTTGCTGGAACAGGAAGTGTTGAACGAGCACGACGTTGAAAAAATGCTTGCCGACAATGAAGGCAAATTCAAAGGCTCGCTGCTTGAAGAGTTGATAAACAAACTGATCGAACGGCTGGTAGAAGAAGGCTATCTCAATCTGAAGGAGATTGAACGGGAAGAGCGTCAGTCGCAGAACGGCACAGGCCAAGGCGAGATCGGAGAGCCGATGCCGCGAAATATCAAGTTTGAGGTAACCGAGAAAGGACTGGATTTTCTTGGATACAAGACGCTGCAAAAGCTGCTCGGAAGCTTAGGCAAATCCTCTATCGGGCGTCACAATACGCCGCATCTGGACACCGGCGTCGAGGCCGCGCTCAGTTCTAAGCAATACGAATTTGGTGATACGATCAATCTCGATGTAAACGCCACGCTGATGTCTGCGATAATGCGCGAAGGGCTCGGCGTTCCGCTAAACCTCGAATATAAAGATCTTTACGTTCACCAACAGGATTATCAATCGTCGTGCGCGACTGTAGTGATGCTCGACTGTTCACATTCGATGATCCTCTATGGCGAGGATCGCTTCACGCCGGCGAAAAAAGTGGCGATAGCGTTGGCACATTTGATCCGCACGCAATATGCGGGCGATTCGCTTAATGTAGTGCTATTTCATGACGGAGCGGAAGAGGTTCCGATCGCAACGCTCGCCGCAACGCAGGTTGGTCCTTATCACACCAATACCGCCGAAGGCCTTAAACTCGCACGGCGCATTCTCGCTGCTCAGGGTAAAGACATGAAGCAGATCGTAATGGTGACGGACGGCAAACCCACCGCTGCATTTATTGAACCATCGAACGCAGCATACTTCGGCTACCGAAAATATTCGGACGCCATTCCGGGCGAACAGCGGCTGTTGTACAAAAACTCGATGGGGAACGACCCGTTCGTTATGGCCGAGACGTTCAAGGAAGTTCAAGCATGCCGTAAATCTGGCGTCATGATAAATACTTTTATGCTCGCCAGCGATCACTATCTGATGGAATTCGTAAAGGAAATGACCGCAATGACACGCGGTAAGGCCTATTTTGCCAACCCTCAAAACCTGACGGAATTCGTGTTGATGGACTTCCTGAAGCGGCGAACAAGTCGTGTAAAATGAGGCTTCAGAATCCTGAGTACAAGAATTGTACAAAGATTGACGTTGTTTGGCTATAATTATATCCTAATTATGTGAGCAATATTCGGTTCATTTGGGATCCCAAGAAAGCTGAGGTAAATCGACGGAAACACGGCGTATCCTTCGAAGAAGCTAGAACGGTCTTTTACGACGAAGATGCCCAGTTAACAAACGATCCGGATCATTCGCTCGATGAAGCGCGGTTTATCTTGCTTGGGCAAAGTGTAAGATTGCGTATTTTGATAGTGTGCCATTGCTATCGGGAAAGCGACGACGTAGTTCGGATAATCTCTGCACGCAAGGCAACTAGAAACGAGAAGCGGTCGTATCCGCAATAAAGCTATGAGAAAAGAGTACGATTTTTCCGACGCTGTTCGAAACCCTTATGCGGCCAGGCTGAAGAAGCAGATCACAATTCGTCTTGACGAAAATGTTATCGACTATTTCAAATCCCTCGCGCTGGAATTCGATATACCTTACCAAAACTTGATAAACCTTTATTTGAAGGATTGCACATTTGAGGGGCGCAAACCCAAATTAAAGTGGACAGCGAGAGCTAATCGAGCGGTTCATCCTAACTAGCTGCCTTGATCAATTGAGCTTGATGGTTACACTAGCTTTGTTTAAGATGGCAAACTTTCAGCGAAATGCTAAAAAACGAAATTCACGAACCAACATGGTTTTTCGACTTGGAGTGGGTGCCGGACGCCGCAGGGGCGATGCGGCTTTATGACCTTCCGTCAGAGACAACCGAGCGCGAGGCGATGGAGCGGTTGTGGAAGGAAACGCCGGGTTATTGCGAGGAGAATCCGTGCCCGTTTGTGAAGTATCTTTTTTCGCGGGTTGTCTCTATTTCGTTCCTGTCCCGGCGGGTTGTTTATAAGGATAGCGAACGGCATGTTGAGTTTGGGCTGCACTCCCTGCCAAAGCTGCCGCTTGACGCTGCGGTGTCTGACGAGGGCGAGATTATCGGCCAGTTTCTGCATTTCGTCGGTGTACGCAACCCGCAACTTGTCGGCTATAACTCGATGGAAGCGGACCTGCAGGTGCTTATTCAACGCGGACTGATCAACGAGGTGCGGGCGGAATCGTTTAGCGAAAGGCCGAATAAGCCGTGGGAAGGGCGGGATTATTTCGATAAGTTCGGCGAATCACACCTTGATCTGATGAAAAGATTTTCGTCCGGTGCAATGACGCCGAGGCTGAATGAATTGGCAAGGCTGTGCGGCTTTCCCGGTAAAATGGATGTTGACGGAAAGCAGGTTGCTGAGCTGTGGCTTGCCGGTGAGCTTAAACAGATAGTTGAGTATAACCAGATAGACACGCTGAACACGTATCTCGTATGGCTTCGCGTGGTGAATTTTTCCGGTAAGCTTTCCGAGGAAGAATACATTACGGAGCAAGATGATTTCCGGGCATTTCTCGAAACTGAAGCTGCAAAGGAAGAGAACGATCATTTGCGGCGATTTTTGGCAAAGTGGGACGCATATTGATATCGAGGCGTTGTGGCAATTATGAAAAAACTAATTCTATTGTTCGCGTTGGTGCCAATTCTTGCAGCGACCGTTTTTTCACAAAACTCGGAGCTTGTGCTTGATTCATCCGTAAAACCTCATGCGGGCGTGGACAGTGTTTATAAGAGCTTTAGCGAATCCTATCGAAGGCTTGATGTAGATATGGTAGCCGGGCTTTACTCACAAAATGCGGCATATCTCGTGCCGGATAATGAGATCATGATCGGGCGCGAGAAGATTCGCGATAATTTCAAGGGTTTTTTCGATTGGGTTAAAAAAGACGGCCGGACCATGACGATCTCGTTCCACATAGCCCAGCGGCGTATCGATAATAAGTTAGGCTACGATGTAGGCGTTTACACGCTGCGTTCATTCAAAGACGGCAGAGAAGTGGCGGTTAGCCATGGTAAATTCGTCGTCGTTGCCGTGAAAGAAAAGGATGGAAAATGGGCATTTAACGTCGATGGGTACAGCGCATTGAAGCCTGAAAAAACCAACTGACAACATCTTTAATGTCTTTTCGCGATTTTATTAACAAGGAACTGGACGCTAAACTCGCGGAATTTCGCGAACATCGTGAAAGACATGCAAAGTCGGCCGTCGAGCTCTTGGCGGCTCTTTCCCGGCTATCCGAAACGCCTTACGAAGATATTCAGCACCGGCTGGAGGATGCGGAAAACATCGGGGCATTTCCGGCATCGGAGGTCGAGAGTTCCGGCAGATTTGTTTTTCCATTTGGCATCTCATGGCCGAATCACGAGCGTGCGCGCGGTTGGGCGGCCGAAATCCTTGACGACAGGACCACTTTCGCAGCCGATGGAAGCCAGATATACGCGGGAAAGGAAACGTCGGTGCCGGTTGCGATGATACAGATCGGCGGCTTCGAAAATCCTCATAACGCCTGGAAAACATACGAAAAATCCACCCGCGTTGAGATTCTTTCACCGGCTGATCTATTCCGTGATCAGGAAGAGCCGATGAACCCCGACGTGCGCGTCGAAGAGCGGCGTTATCTGGGCGAAGTTGCCGCGATTGGCGATTTTCTGCGGAAGAAAAAAGGCTGGCAATCGCGAGGCGAGCGGATGCCGCTGGCATTTTTCGACAATCCGCTGCTTGTTCCTTTTTCGCAAAAGGGCCTACAAAAAAGCCTGCTTGAAGCAACGATAAGCCTGGTAGCTCTTTCTCGGGAAGCTCAGGTGCCGATAGTCGGTTACGTCGACCGGAGCTTTTCGCGCGATCTGATCACGATGCTCGCCGCTCTCGATCCGACAATGGGTTCATTCGAAGCCTCGGTCTACGATTCGTGGCTCTTGAATGCCCCGCCACACGACGGTCGCCCCGTTCTGAGTTCGTGGGGCGACCGGACGTGCTATTGTTACTCAAAACGCCGTGGACTCAACGCATTCAACGATGCGGCGACCGGCCGATCGACTGTCGGATTTTCATATCTTCAGACCACTGCCGCTTCGCCGCCGGCACGCCTGGACATTCCCGCGTGGATTT
Source organism: Chloracidobacterium sp. (assembly GCA_031402865.1). Classification (GTDB taxonomy): domain Bacteria; phylum Acidobacteriota; class Blastocatellia; order Pyrinomonadales; family Pyrinomonadaceae; genus OLB17. The sequence continues at coordinate 147,580 of JANNST010000016.1, forward strand.
ACGAACAAGGACTATTGAACGAACTTGTCGACGTGATCCGGGCTGAATGCGTAGTTGGGCTGGGTTATCCGTATCCGCTCGAAACGGCGGACCAAACAGCCGTCATTTCGGGCCCCGACCGTGAAGTCTTCTTTCGGGCTTTACAGGAACTCTCAACGCGTGAAAAACTAGATTTCAGCGTTGCTCGAAAAGACTCGAGTAAAGCGAGACGCCGATAGGGAAAGCCACAGAGATCACCGAGAAACAGAGAAGGAATGTCGGATACATTAGCGCAGGCGATAATTGGAGCAGCAATTGAGGTGCATAGAAATCTAGGACATGGCTTAATTGAATCGATCTATGAAGAAGCTTTGTGCCATGAATTCGACCTTCGCGGGATCAAGTATAAACGTCAGATCGGAATCGATATAGTTTACAAAGGCAAGATCATCAAGGGCCAGCGCCTCGATCTATTGGTAGAGGGTGAAGTGGTTGTCGAATTAAAATCCGTATCCCGGTTGCCCGAAGTCGCAACGGCACAGGTTCTTTCATATTTGAAGGCAACAGGTTTGAAACGAGCTTTACTAATCAATTTCGGTCAGCCAAAACTTGTTGAGGGAGTAAAAAGAATCTCTCTGTGATCTCTGTGCCCTCTGTGGCTAACTCTTATGAAGATCGCAAAAATCGTCAGCTCAAATTCCCATATCGATTACATTGGTCGTGTGATCGACGAACTCGATTCGGACGATCCCCCAAATCCGGAGGATTTCGGTTTTGCCCAGTGGGTGAGCGTTCCGATGGCGGATGGCGAGGTGGTTGGGGTCATCTACGATTCAAAGCTCGTAAATCCTGAGTACGCAAACTATGGCCCGCGCCTGAGCCCAAAACCATCGCTCGCAAATTTCACGCCCGACTATCTGAACGAGCAGGGAATTTTGCTCGGCATTTTGCTCGTCGGCATCTTTGATAAAAACGGAGATGTACGCCACGAGATTCCGCGACGCGTGGTTCCGGCGGGACAAGACATACATAAGATCGATGACGCGGCGGTTAATAAATTTCACACCGATGCGAATGGATCGGTTCGCCTTCATTATTACTCACAGGTAATTGCCCACGCCGGACTTTTTGCCGTGCCGTTGATGGAAGCGATCATTAAACAAGTCTCCGTCGACCTGTTGGAACCGGAACGGCAGCGATTGGCCGTGCTGATGCAAAATCTGGAATGGCAGCGGACATTTAGCGGCGTGCGGGCATAGTTTCTTATGGAAATTGGCAAAATCTATCTTGAAAACTGCACCGCTACGCTTGCAAGGATGCCGAATGATCTGATCGATATGACGATAACCAGCCCGCCGTACGACGATCTGCGAGATTACAATGGTTATCATTTTCCGGTCGAAGAAATTGCAGCGTCGCTTTATCACAAAACTAAAGAGGGCGGTGTAGTTGTGTGGGTGGTGGGCGACCGAACGGTCAACGGCGACGAGACGCTTTCAAGTTTTAAGCATGCTTTCGCGTTCAAAGACGCCGGGTTTCGCGTTCACGACACGATGCTTTACGTGAAGAAAAACCCGATCCCAAGCGATTGCGGCAAGCGTTACCGCCAGTGCTTCGAATATATGTTCTGCTTTTCGAAGGGTCAGCCGAAAACTTTTAATCCAATTACCGAGCCGACCAAATCGGCGGGTCAAAAAATTAAAGCATTTCGAATTACTGGGGTCGGACGCGGCAACGTGCCGGATGAGGACATAGGACGCGAGATAAAATCCGAACGGAAAGTAAGCAACATTTTTTCTTACAACGTTGGAACGTCCTCGTCAAAAGACAAGATCGCGTTCGAACACCCGGCTATTTTCCCCGAGCAGCTTGTCGAAGACCAGATCAGGTCGTGGACAAACGAAGGCGATCTTGTTTACGACTGCTTTATGGGCAGCGGCACGACGGCAAAAGTTGCTCATCTGATGAAACGGCGATGGCTGGGATCCGAAGTCTCTGAAGAATATGTAAATATCTCCAGAGAACGGCTCGCTCCGTATCTCGATTTATTGGAATTCTCGGCCGCGAAATAACAACCAATCGCGTCGTTTTAGCGTCTATAACAATTGAATATCCCGGAATTTGAATTTTTGCAGGTATAACTTCCATGAAGAAATTAGGTTTGATCTCGCTTATCGTCCTGTCGCTCTCGTTTATTGCCTTTGCTCAACCGCGTCCCGTTGACAGGGCTAGCACGCCAGTCGTGTCGGCAAAGCCAGCTCCAGCATCGTTTGCGGCAAAGTACGAAGGCGGGCTTTTCGGTTTTACAGAAAAGGAAACGGGCACTTTGAAGTTTGACGACGACAATCAGCGGATCGTCTTTTTAGGAAAGGACCAAAAAGAAAAATTTGGAATTCCGTACAAATCGCTAATCGTTGTTTCACCTCAGTCAAGGTCGGTAACTTCGAATACGGGTAATGTGGTCAGCAACATTCCCCTGCCCGGAGCCAGCATTGCGGGAGCGTTCATAAAGGAGAAACGCCGGTATGTACTGCTTCAGTTCAATGACCCAGATGCTGACGCCCGCGGCGTTACGACCTTTAAGCTCTCTAGTAAGGAACTGCTTGACTCTGTAATCCAGACGCTCGGAGAAAAAGCGAAGATGACGCAGCGGGGTGATGCTTATTACCGCCCGAGAGTGATAAAAACAGACATCTAGGACAGATCGCCGAAGCGGTGCTGCAAGATAGCTGACATGGCGATTGCCGCCGTTTCGGCCCGCAAAATACGCCCGCCGAATGTGACAATGGAAAAGCCGTTGTCGCGGGCCATATCCAGCTCAGAATCGTCCCAGCCGCCTTTCGGGCCAATCACGGCCGTCATCTTTTTGCCAGCCTTAATTTCGTCAAATCCCGCCCCGTCACGTTCGCTAAACAAGATCAAGCTGTTTTCGGTTGTCGCCGAATTACATTGCAGCCAAAAGTCGGATATCTGACGAGGCTCGGCGACCGTCATCAATTTCGCACGGCCCGACTGTTTGGCCGCTTCGAGGGCGATCTTTGTCCAACGCTCGAGCCGTCGAATGCCGCGTTCGGGCTTCGCTTCACACCGTTTTGTGTATAGCGGTTGAAGATCGACGACGCCTAACTCGACCGCCTTCTGGACGACAAGATCGAACCTTTCACCGGGCAATATTGCGGCAGCAAGCGTGAGTTGAAGCGGCGATTCGGGAGCTGTCGGAGAAATTTCCTGGACGATCGATAGAATAGTTTCTTTCTTCGAGATTTTTACGATCTTACAGCCGAATTCACGGCCCAAGCCGTCAAAAACGGATGCCGCATCACCTTCTTGCAGCCGCAAAACGTCACGCAGATGCCGGGTTTCTTCGGGGCTTAGCGCGACACTTCCGTCGGTAAAATGTTCGGGCGGTGAAAAAAAACGACGCATTGTTTTAATCGGGCTCAGGTGCGACAAACTTGTTTCTGAAATCTGCGGAAGAACGACGCAAGGAGATCCAGGCGCCGAACATTTCCGGCGACTGCATCCAGAGAGTGAGCCACTCGGCAATCTCCGCACTTTTCAGGCGGTCGACCGCTTCCAGCTTCGGGCTTCCAGCCAGTTCAAGTGCCTCTTTTCGCCCCTCCTGGCCCGTCTCGCGGACAAGCCGAAGTCCTTCCTTGTTGCCGTCGGCCGAGAATTTACGCCGCAGGTTCTCGAGCCTTTTAATTGACGCCAACGCAGCGTCGAAGTCCGTAATGTTCATTACGTTACGAAACACCGGGTCGTACGGCCGGTCGGAATACCGCTCGACGTAAAGCTGCATTATCTCCGCATGACGAAGCACTGCTCCTTCGTCTGCTAATAGACGAGCTATGACCATCGGTGAATCAACCGCCGATTTGCCGAACTGGCCGATGACGGCCTGCTCGATCGCCAGCAATTCCTCCGCTCCGACGCTCTCACAATCCAACTTTTCCCATACTTCAATGATCAGATCGGTCTTGTTTCGCGATTCAAACATAGGTGGAATTTACCACAGAGGCACAGAGACACAGAGACTTGAAAAAATGGAAAATGGAAAACGGAAAATATCGGTTTTCAATCTCTTAATTTTCCATTTTCCATTTTCCATTTTCCATTTTTTTGATCAGATCCGACGACGAGTGATCCTTTGGATCGCCGACTATCGCGACCCGTCCGCCGTATTTTCTGACGATCTCGCGTTCGGGCACGGTTTCTCTGGTGTAATCTGTCCCTTTTGCATGAAAATCCGGGCGGATCGCAAGAAGAAGCTCTTCGACGGTCGGTTCGTCAAAAATCGTTACCGCATCGACAAAACGGAAGGCCGCGACGATCTCGGCGCGTTCATTTTCAGGCATAAAAGGGCGGTTCGTGCCTTTTAACTGCGTAACCTGCCGATCTGAGTTAATACCAACGATCAAAAGATCGCCCAACGCCTTTGCCCCCTCAAGATACCGAATATGGCCCACATGGAACAGATCGAAGCAGCCGTTCGCCAAAACGATTGTTAAACTACGGCTGCGAGCTTCAACAGCTTTTTGCACAAGTTGATCACGATCCAAGATGATATTTTCCAAAGCCATCTGCGGTTTAAGCGGAAGATTCCAACGTGTCTGGTTTGCTGTGGGTGCGGATCGACGAAAGAAGCTCGTCCGGTGAAACAGAAGCAGTTCCCTTTTTCATCACGACTATCCCGCCGGCGTGATTTGCGATCTCGGCGGCGTCGAAAAACGACAAACCGGACGCGAGCCCAAGTGCGTATAAGGCGATCACGGTGTCGCCCGCTCCCGTTACATCTACCGGCTCGATCGAACCAATGGCCGCTAACCGCTTTGGCTCAACATTTGGCTGTACCAAAAGCATTCCCTGGTTTCCGCATGTGATAAGCAGTGACTCGAAGCCGAGCTTTTCGCAAAGAGCCGAACACTTCTCGGCGGTAAAGTCCTTTCCGATGAGCTGCTCTACTTCGTCCTGATTCGGCGTCGCGGTGGTTGCATGCGGGAACTCACTCAATCGGGATCTGGAGTCAATGAGGAGTGGTATTGAACGCTGCTTCGCGATTTGAAGAGCAAGATCGTAAACACTCTGATCGGCGACGCCGTAATTATAATCGGAGATTATTATCGCATCGGCTTTCTGGGCCGCAGATTCAAAACCCGACAATAATTTCCCACGGACGGAAGCACTTATTGCAGAGGCGTTTTCATAGTCGATGCGAATCACCTGCTGCCGGGCCGCGTAATGCTGTCCGGCCAGAACACGCACCTTTGTCGTAGTTTTCAGCGACGGTTCCGAAGTGACGAAATCACAATTTACGCCGAAACGCCGGAGACTTTCGAGCAGCAACTCGCCATTTTCGTCGGAACCCGTCAGCCCGACCAGGATAGGCTTCGCACCGAGCGACGCAATGTTGACGGCGGCGTTTGCCGCAGCTCCGGCACGTGTGTCCGTTTCGTCATGCCTAAGTATGAATACGGGTGCCTCACGCGAAACACGAGCTATCGTGCCGTGCAGGAACTGGTCAGCGACCAGATCACCAACTATCACGATCCGTTTCTCGGCAAATGTATTCTCAATTGTGGCGGCAAGACTTTCCATCGAGTCAATGAGGAATTATTGCAGATTGGACAATAAACGAAAAGGCTGACAACCTTAACGTCGTCAGCCTTCACGAAGTCGAAAAAAAAACGAATTCTAATGGGTGTCGTAGCTTCCGATCGGAAAATCGTTCGGAGCACCCCATGACACGACAGAGATGGTGCCGGCGGCTTCGTTAAAGATGTAGAATTTGCCGTCGGTATTACGCCAAATCGCATATTCCGTCTTGCCGTCGCCATCATAATCATTCTGTACATTCAAATCGGTTCCGGTAACGCCCCATGCCCGTTGAACCAACACGCCGTCTATGCTCCTGCGATAATACCAGGTAAGGCTCGAGGTCGCCGTGGCACCTTCGCGGACTACGGCGATATCGGTTTTCCCGTCGCCATCATAATCGCCTGGCACAACAAGGTCGGTGCTCTGGCCAAAGGTTACCGAGCTAAAGCTAGTCGCCGTTTGGATGTAAAAGGTCGACAGCGATGTCGGCGTCGCACCCGGACGTTGGACTGCTAAGTCAAACTTGCCGTCACCGTCGTAATCGCCCGGAGCGGTAAAATCAGTGGAAACGCCGAACTGGCGGACTTCGATTCCGTTGTTCAGGCTGAGGAACAGATACCAGGTCATAATGCCATTGGAGCGTCTTACAACCGCCATGTCGGTCTTGCCGTCTCCGTCATAGTCACGAGCGATCGGCTCATCGCCGGACTGGCCCCAAGTGTGAACGTTATAGGTTTGAGACGAACTCAGCAGCCGATACCAGTTTCCGTCGGTCTCACGCCATACGGCAATATCAGCGAAGCCGTCACCATCATAGTCGCCGGGAACCATAAAATCCGTGTTGGCAACGCCAAACGCCTGCTGTCGAATGCCACCCGCGCTGGTAAGGATATACCAAGTGTTGTTGGAAGGACGGAAGATCATGAAATCGGCTTTGTTGTCGTTGTTGGAATCAACGGCATCACGCAAACTAACCTGCGCAACGGCTGAAATCGCCAAAACGGAAACTAGGGCAGTCAAAAATGCGGATTTGCCGAATGCGGCTAGAAAACTTCTCATTGTTTATTTCCTTTCTAAAAAATGTCTTGCAGGCCCAAACAATTGGTCGTGCCAAAAGGTCAGAACACTAAATATACTACTTCGCGCACCACAATTGCAATAATTTCGATCAAAAAAAGCTGAAGCCGTGAGCGAGGCTTCGATCCGATTCCAACAGTGATTCCGAGCGTTAGACGCTCATAGTATAATAATAGTTGGAAAACACCCCGTATTTTACAAAAATTAGCTGCGCGATTGAGTTACCGTAAAATCGGTCCCTGCTATTCGTATTGTTCCGGACCGCGAAATCGTCGGGTTTAACGTAACGCGGAACGTAACGGTGCCGTTTCCTGACAATACGTTTGCTCCCGAAACAACTATCCAGTTTGCATTGCTTTTGACCGAAGAATCGCAGTTCTGGGCAGCGGTTACGTTCACCGAGAAATATCCGCCTTTCGTCGGAACGAGTATTGACGGGCTTGAAAGAACGAAATTACAGACGGTCTGGTTCTGGAGCGCCTGAGCGACATTCAGCCGCCCGCCGGTTTTAACGACTCCGTTCCATGCGGCCAGCACGTCGACCGAATTCAACAGTGTCGCCTTGAGCGAAGCCGGCGACAGATTCGGGTTGTGAGCGGAAAGCAGGGCCGCGGCACCCGCGACGTGCGGCGTCGCCATTGATGTTCCCGACAGTGTGCCGTAATTAGAAGCGTTGGTTACTGTGCTTAATATCGAAGTTCCCGGTGCTGCAACATCGACTCCGACCACGCCGAAATTCGAGGAACCGTTTCTCGTATCTGACGAGTTGGAATTAGCCACAGACAGGATAGTAGGGCTCGTGTAGCTTGCCGGGTAGGCCGGAAAATTGTCTATATTCTGTCCATCGTTGCCAGCAGCAAATACCTGCAAAACACCCGCATTTCCAAGAGCATCGATAGCGTCCTTTGTAGCCTGGTCGTAACCGCAGGCCTCGTCGCAGCCGCCATAGGAATTATTCGTGACGCGGATATTCACTCCGCGTTCCTTCATAAGCCGAACGTAGTTATAGGCGTTTATAAGCATTGCCGAGGTCGTGCCGAATCCATCGTTGTCATAGATCTTAATGGTCATAATCCGGACATTCCAATTGACGCCGACAACGCCGATCGAATTGTTTCCGACTGCTCCCAAGGTGCCCGATGTATGCGTTCCGTGTCCGTTTTCGTCCACCGGATTCGAATCGTTGAAGAAGAAGTCGTAGCCGTAAAAATCGTCAACAAATCCGTTTCCATCGTCGTCGAGGCCGTTATTATTGACCTCGCCGGGATTCGTCCACATATTTGCCGCGAGATCTTCGTGCGTATACTTTGCGCCCGTGTCGATATTCGCTATCACGACCGTAGAGCTTCCGGTGTTCAGGTCCCAGGCCTGCGGGGCCGATATTCTGGTCATCCCGTACAGGCTTCCATAGCTTGCGTCATTCGGCGTAGCGAGAAGGTGGTAATAAAAATTCGGCTGGACGGCTTCGACCTGCCCGGAATCGACATATCGGGCGCGTGCGGAATTTACATTCGAACCTGCGGGCAATTTGATCCGCTGCCATCCGAGATCGCCGAGTTTTTCGAGCAAAACTCCGCCGCTCCGCGAACTGATATCACGTGCCAGATCAGAGGAAACACCACTTTTAAACTTCACCAGTATTTCATCGGCAACAACACCCTTTTCCTGTCGTTGACCGGAAACTATCGCTACCGGAAGAAGCAGGACCATCCACAGCGAAATGAGTTTTAGTGTGTTCATATGTAGTGCGAGCACGCTTTTCGCGTCAGTCAATTCTGCGGGATCGATTTGCCGGATCATAAAACAAAAAAGTGGGAATCCGTGCCAAATCGAAGAAAAACGGGGCGAATCGTAATGGGGCGGCTAGTGGGGCTCGAACCCACGACCTCCTGAACCACAATCAGGCGTTCTAACCAACTGAACTATAGCCGCCATAAACAATGGAAAATTGATAATTGAAAATGGAAAATTAAGAATCGTTTTCTAAATTTTCAATTTTCCATTCTCAATTTCGAATTGGTACCCCCGGCACGACTTGAACGTGCGACCCACAGCTTAGAAGGCTGTTGCTCTATCCAGCTGAGCTACGGGAGCATATCAAAAAGCAACTTCCAATCTTAGCGATTGTTGATATTTTAGTCAATCTATTCGGCAGTGTGACAGCGGGCGACGATATATTCAGATCGACATAAGCTCAATCCTCCGTTTCGTTCATCTGATCATTCGAGTGGTCACGACAAACTAGAAAATCGTCTCACCAAAGTTAATTCAAGTGTAAACGGTGAGACGGCTTAACCCACCCTGTTACAGACAGTTACAGCCAAAAATCGTCTCATCTTCTGTACGGACAACGCTGTCACGTCCTGAATAAAGTTTACACATTAATGGTTTAGTCCTCCTATGTGTTTACTATTGTTCATAAGTCCTGAAATGGGTTTACAGTTTGTTGCTGTTCAACCGACGGCGTACGCCGTGGGGTGAACAGCAACGGGC